>DEZK01000010.1 GCA_002365175.1 Raskinella chloraquaticus (SeqCode) | reverse complement strand
GCCCTCAACCATACCAAAGGGTATGCTTTTCGGGCTTCTCCTGCCATTTTATCCATTCGTGCCATGCCGTTTTGCCTAAATTAATGGGTCCTGACCCTAATGCGCGCGACGATGATGACGCCCACGCGGCGCGATATGGTCACTGGGCGGCGATACCAACGCACCCAGTTGCGCCACGATATCGGCCTGTGTCGGCCGCACGCCGGCTTGGTGATGGTCAATAGCCCGGCGGATGGCGGCAAGATGGGCGGGCGTTGTGCCGCAGCAGCCGCCAATGATCATCGCGCCGGCATCGAGCGCCAGATGCGCATAGGCCGCCATCGTCTCGGGGGTTCCTGAATAATGCGTATGGTCTCCATGAACGGTCGGAATTCCGGCATTGGCCTTGGCGATGATCGGCAGTCCGGCAGACGACACGCTGAGGCCCAGGATCGACAGGACAAGATCAGCCGCGCCGACACCGCAATTCGATCCGACCGCCAGTGGTGGTTGCGGCAGTCCGGCTGCAAACACAGCCAGCGCGTCCGGCTTGATGCCCATCATCGTCCGCCCCGCCGTGTCAAAGCTGGCGGTGAGTGTGCAGGCGAGCCCGACCCTAGCCGCTGCCGTCACCGCCGCCCGCATTTCCTCGAGCGCCGACATCGTTTCGATCCAGGCGACATCAGCGCCGCCATCGCGCAAGCCTTCCATCTGCTGGATAAAGACATCGCACGCATCGTTCTCTGTGAGCGGGCCAAGTGGCGCCAGCAGATCGCCGGTTGGTCCCACTGATCCAGCGACGATCACCGGCCGGCCGGCTTTGTCCGCCACTTCCCTTGCAATCTCGGCGGCGCGCCTGTTAAGCGCATAGGTCTGTGCCTGCATGTCATGCAGCATCAGACGACGCGCATTGGCGCCGAAACTGTTGGTGAGGATGATGTCCGCGCCAGCATCGACAAAGGAGCGGTGCAGTGTCTGGATGCGATCAGGATGAAGATTGATCCACGTCTCCGGAGCTTCGCCTGACATCAAACCCATCTCAAAAAGGTTTGTGCCCGTGGCGCCATCAGCCAGCAAGACCCCGCGCCTGGCAAGCAGATCGCTGAAGCTGTTCATGGCCCCACCTCTCGCGATCGATTGCCGGTTTTCCCGCCGCGTACCCCACGCTTTGTCATCTCTTCCATGCGCGCCGGTAGCTGCACCATGAGTGCTCCGCGTTCGGCCGGCGACAAAGTAAGCCAATTGGCAATTTCATCGCTGCTGCGTCCGCAGCCGATGCACAGGCCCGTGAGGCTGTCCAGTACGCACAAATTCTGGCAGGGCGTTTCAATGGCCATCACTGCTCCACAGCCTCATGATCGCAGCCTTGATCCTTGCGGATCATGAAGCGGCTTGGCGGTCACCACGGCCTTGCACGGCTCGCCGAGGATATCGATGAAAAATTCCTCGCCATCGCGCGCCAGCGCAACCTCAACATAACCAACCGCCAGACTCTTGCCGACAAAATGCGCGTAGGCACCGGAGGTCACATTGCCGACCACCATGCCATCCTTGGTGATCGCCTCATAGCCGACCACGTCGGCGTGCGGGGCATCGACAACCATGGTAACAAAGCGCCGCTTTGGCCCTTTCTCACGTTCGCGATGCGCTGCCTCATAACCGACAAAGCCGGTTTTGTTCCAGTCGATAAAGAGGTCAAGCCCGGTTTCGCCCGCCGTGTAATCGGGCCGGAAATCCTTGTTGAAGGAACCATAATTCTTTTCAAGGCGCAGCGAGGTGATCGCCCGCCCTCCATAATGCACCAGATCAAGCCCCTCGCTCGCGGCCAGAATATCCTCGTAAAGCTGCAATTGATAATCCGGCGTCACCCACAACTCGTAGCCAAGTTCACCCGTGAAGCCGCAGCGCTGGACAATCGTCGGCGACATGCCAATCGCCATCTCGCGTACGGCAAAGAACTTGAAGGCCGGCGAGGAAACATCCTCTGACGTCAGTCGTGACAGCACATCGCGCGCTTGCGGGCCTGAAAGCGCGAACCCTGTCAGCATCGAGCAGAGCGAGCGGACCTGCACATTGTCGGGAATGCCCGATGAGGCAAACCAGCGCATATGGAAGGTTTCAGCAAAACCTGACCCGACGATGAGGTAGCGATCCTCGGCAAGGCAGGCAATCGACAGATCGCCGATGATGCGCCCGTTGACGTTGAGCATCGGTGCGATGCCCATACGGCCGGGCTTCGGAATCCTGCAGGCAAAAACCCGATCAAGCCAGGCGCGCGCACCAGCACCGGCGACCTCGTATTTCGCGTAATTCGAGCTTTCGTAGATGCCAACACCCTTGCGCACGCCCATGCACTCATGACGCACATGCGGGAAGGCGTTTGAGCGGCGGTAGGTGGGCTCCTCGACACGTTCGACGCCTTGTGGCGCGAACCACAAGGCTTGTTCCATGCCGAAATTGGCCCCGAACACCGCGCCTCGCGCCTTGAAACGCTCATAGACAGGCGTGCGCCGGAAAGGCCTTGCAGCCGGCATTTCCTCATTGGGGTAGGCAAGGCGAAAGCGCCGACGGTAATTTTCCTCGACCTTCACGCGCGTATAGGCAGGCGTTGCAAAGAGACCGTAGCGCGCCGCATCCATCGCCAGCACGTCTTGCCCCGGATCATTCTCGCTCATCCATCGCGACAGCACGAGACCGATACCACCGCCCTGGCTGAAACCGGCCATGACAGCGCAGGCGAGCCAGAAATTACGTTTTCCCTGCACCGGTCCAACAAGCGGGTTGCCATCAGGCGAGAAGGTGAACGGGCCGTTGATCACCTTCTTGATGCCCACTCTTCCGGCGGCAGGGAAATGCCGGAAACCACGCTCAAGTTCCGGCGTAATGCGCTCCAGATCATCAGGCAGAAGCTGGCTGTGGAAATCATCTGGCGTCATTTCCGGCGCCCAGACGCGCGTGTTCTGCTCATAGGTACCAAGCAGCACACCCTGGCCTTCCTGGCGCAGATAGATTTCTCCGGTAAAGTCGGATGTGTTGATGATTTCACGCTCGAGCCCGGCGAGTTCAGGCACCGGCTCGGTGACAATATAGTGATGCTCCATCGCCAGCACCGGCAGCGACAGGCCGACGAGCTTGCCAACCTCGCGCGCCCACAATCCGCCGGCATTGACGACATGCTCGGCATGGATTGTGCCCTTGTCGGTCACGACCTCCCAGCTGTCGTCGCTGCGCTGGTGCAGCGCAATGACCTTGGTGAATCGGTTGATCTCGGCGCCAAGCGTGCGCGCCGCTGTCGCGTAAGCCTGCGTCACCAGCCACGGATCGACATAGCCACCATCCTCGCGCCAAAGCGCGCCCTTGAAATACTCTTCGGCAATCAGAATGTTGCGTTTTTTGGCCTCAGCCGGCGTAATCAGCTCGGTATCCATCTTGAGATATTTGGCGCGCGAATGGATCAGCTTGAGAAAATCCATCTGCCCATCGCTGGTCGCCAGATAGATGCCGCCATTGTGGTGGATACCGCATGACAGCCCGGTCGTTGCCTCCAGCTCGCGATAAAGATCGAAGGTGTATTTCTGCAGGCGCGAGACATTGGCGTCCGAGTTCAGCGTCGTCACGCCACCTGCCGCATGCCATGTCGAGCCTGAGGTCAGCTCGTTCTTGTCAAGGAGCACCAGGTCCTGCCATCCGGCCTTTGCGAGATGAAAGAGGACGGATACGCCGACAACCCCACCACCGATAATGACCGCCCGCGCCTTGGTCTTCATACGGATCGTCTTCCTCTGGCTGGAGCGCCGTGCGCTTGCTGATGACGCCGGTTCAGTTCCGCGTGAACCCGGCGTCAATGTTTATTATGTCTGATCTTAATCTCGCGCAACCAGCGAAATCTCTGCCTGTTTATTGATCGCTTCTCAGCGGCATGGCGCGTCGGCGCCGCATGGTGCCACGGGATGATTTCGGCGCAAAGTGCACATGTCTGCCCGTCAACGCGTAATCATCATCAGCGTGTGGTATGGCCATCGCGGCCACAAAAGCGCTCTGAAAATCGGGATCAAGCGCAGTTTCGATCTTTTCGATCGACTGAACGATCTTCTGGATGTCGAGCCGCGACCGGGCATTCAAAAGAGCAATGCGCGCGCCATGCCCGGCGGCATTCCCGGCGGCACTGACATGTTCAAGGGCGCAATCGGGAATAAGGCCGAGCGCCAGCGCATGCAGCGGGTCGATATGCGCGCCGAACGCACCGGCAAGGCGAATGCGGTCGATGTGCGTGATTCCCAGACGCGCCATCAGCAGCTTGCAGCCTGCATGCAGTGCTGCTTTGGCAAGCTGGACCGCCCGGATATCGCCTTGCGTCACGGCAATTTCGGGTTCTCCGGCGAAGATGACATATTTGAAGCTTCTCCCGTCCGGAACGAGGCGAGATGAACGCGTCGCCACGTCGCTGTCAAAGACGCCATCAGGCCGTATGACACGGGCGAGCGCCAGTTCGGCGACCACATCGATGATCCCCGACCCGCAGAGACCGGTGATCCTGGTTGATCCACAGGCATCCGCAAACCCCGCCTCATCTGACCATGGTGCGATGCCGATCACCTTGAAACGCGGCTCAAGCGACACCGCATCAATGCAAATTCGCTCAATGGCGCCGGGAGCGGCCCGCTGCCCGCTGGTGAGCTGCGCCCCTTCAAAAGCAGGGCCGGTCGGCGATGAGCAGGCAAGAAGCCGATGGCGGTTTCCCAACACGATCTCGGCATTGGTTCCAACATCCACCAGAAGAGTGATCTCCTCGCGCGCCTGCGGGCTTTCAGCCAGTACCATCGCGCTGGCATCAGCCCCGACATGGCCGGCAATGCAGGGCAGAAGATGGACGTAAGCGCAAGGCGCCACGTTCAAGCCAAGGTTTGCCGCTGACACGTCGAGCGCTTCGTCAATTGCCAGCGCGAAGGGGGCGCTGCCAAGCTCGCGCGGATCAATCCCGAGCAACAGGTGATGCATCACCGGATTGCCCACCATCACCATGTCGACGACATCGCCGCGCGCGAGACCAGCCTCAGCGCATAAATCGCCGATCAGCGCGTCGATCGCGCCGCGCACGCTTGCTGTCATCTCGGCCGCGCCGCCCTCCGTCATCATGGCATACGAGACGCGGCTCATGAGATCTTCGCCAAAACGGATCTGCGGGTTCATGACGCCCGCTGACGCAAGCACCTTCCCATCGCCCAACGCGCACAGATGAGCCGCAAGGGTTGTCGAGCCGATGTCAACCGCAATGCCGGCGATCTGTTCTTTAAGCCCCGCATAAATAGCAACGATCTCGCGGCCGTGGCGCAGTGCCACGGTTACTTTCCAGCCGCCAGCACGCAGCAGCGATGGCAAATGCGCCAGAAGCGGCAGCGGCAGGGTGACATCGCCGATTGCCCATTGCGCGCGCAACGCTGCGCGCAGGCGATCAACATCCGAGCGCGGCATGTCGAGCGATGGCTCTTCGACCTCGATGAAGTGCAGGCGAACGACAGGGTCAACGATGATCGCCTGATCAGAGGTGTCTTTGCGGACGATCTGGCGATGAACCTGGCTGTCCTCGGGAACGACAACGATCAGATCGTCGGTGATTTCGGTTTGGCACCCCAGCCGGCGGGACACTGCCATCCCCCGCGCGCTGCGGTAGCGCGCTTCAACGGCGTTAGGCGCGCTGCAATGATCTGCTTGTGATGAAATGCCAAGCTTGGCGTCGCGACCATGCTGGATTTCAATCTGGCAGCGCCCGCAGATACCCCGCCCGCCACATACGGAATCAAGATCAACCCCGAGTGATCTTGCAGCGTTGAGCACGGTCGTGCCGATGGCCATGCGGCCGCGCTTGCCCGACGGCGCAAAGAACACCAGCGGCTCGGTTGCCGGCGGCGGGTGATCGAGCCCGCCGTTTTGCACGAGGCGCCGCAGACGCGCGGGATCGTAGTCATCCTCGATCTGGCGCAGCGCCACCGCGATCGCTGCTTCAAGATCATCCCCGCAGGGCGATGGCGTCCCGCGTCGCCACGCCGACAGATAGGAATCTGAATCCTTGGCACCACTTCGCATTGCGGCGTGATCGATCGCTTCATGGAAGCGGGCAGCGAGTTCGCGTTTGGCGCTCGCGCGTCCGGCGCGCGCGATCAGCTGGGCTGGAATATCGCGCCAATAGATCACCGTCAGCTCAGCCATGGGGGGACGCAATGCTGGCCGCCTCAAGATGCGAGGAGAGCAACTCAAGCCCGGTGAACATTGTTTTCAGGGGCAGGGCCAGTTTCCGGGCAGCGTCCGCAGCTTTGTCCGAAACTGCCTTATCCGGCGCCTGGACGAGATGGACGACGCGCCTGTAATGCCCGAAATAATCGTCACGCAAGCCGGGATGGCGATCAAGTCCAAGGCCTTGCCACACCAGGCGCTCGAAATGGCGGGCCAGATAGTCGGTGAGGAAAAAGCTTCCGATCTCCTCGCTCATCAAGGCGGAAAACTGCTGATTACCGGCGACAAACTCATAGCAATGCGCGCCGGGCAACCTGTCGATCCCTTCTGCACGTAACAGCTCGTCCAGCGCGCCGCCTGTGCCGCAATCGCCATAGGCACAAAAAATACGGTGATAGCGCCCTCGCACCGCATCGATCCGCGCTTTGACGGCGCTCGCAATGTGCTCCGGCCGATTGTGCAGGATGGCTGGAACATAGGTGACATCAAACACCATTCGGCAATCGGCGCGCCGCAGCATGTTCAGCTCGCGCGCCAGCGCCCCGCAGGCAATGATCAGCAAGCGCGGTCCGGCCTGTTGCAACGACGGATTGTTTGGCCAAACGGACATCAGACCCGGACGCTAATCGCCGGAAAACCGATATGCCAGCGCAAAATTGCATTAAACCGACGCCATGCGACAACTCAGGATGGATCATGCCATGATGGCCGATGCCGGAGCCGAGCATGCAGCCTCCAGCATCGGTCAGTGCGACGGTAATCGAGCGATACCGCCAACGTCACGCACTGCGATACAGCTTCGTCATCGAAAACTCGCGGTGCCCGAGCGCTTCGGCAGCCGTCAGGCGGCCATTGCAGGTGCGGATGATCATGTCGATCAACGCATCACCGGCGGTATCGAGCGTCTGGTCGCGGCGCAGCACGCCCGTCACATCCACATCGATATGCTCTGGCATGGTACGAAGGGTTTTCGGATTACCGGAAATCTTGATCACCGGAACAATCGGATTGCCGATGACATTGCCCTGACCGGTCGGGAAGGTGTGCACCACCCAGCCGCCGGCTGCCATCAGCGTCACGCATTCAGCGGCCGCAGAGGAGGTGTCCATGTAATAGAGCCCCGCGCCCTTGGCGGGAGCCTCGGCTGCGTCGAGCGCATCGATATAGCGGCAGCGCCGGCCGATTTTTTCGAGATTGCCCAGCGCCTTTTCCTCGATGCTCGACAATCCGCCAGCAATATTGCCCTTCGTAGGCTGGCTCTCGGACAGATCGCCATCCTTATGCGCTTCGATGACCTCTTCCTGATAGGCTTTCCACATCTTGTACCATTTGTCGGCGACGCTCTTGTTGATCGCTCGTTCACGGCAGATGTGCTCCGCCCCGGTGATCTCCGAGGTTTCACCGAACACACCGTAAATGCCCTTGGGGATCAGTTTGTCATACATATTGCCAACCGTCGGGCAGGATGAGAGGCCCGTTGTTGTGTCACTCTCACCGCACTTCGTTGATACCCACAAATCGGCGATCCCGCATTCCTCGCGCTTCAGCTCGGATGCCCACTGGACAAATTCCTTCGCCTTATAGGACGCCTTGGCAATGGTAGCGATGTCGCCATGACCTTCGATGCCAAAGCCCACCACCGGTTTGCCGGTCTTGGCGATGCCATCGACGACCCGCTTCGTCCATCCATCCTCGATGCCGACCACGACCACTGCGGCCACATTGGGGTTCGAGCCGGTGCCGATGAGGGTACGAAAATGCAGATCGAGATCCTTGCCGAATTGCAGACGCCCATAGGCATGCGGGATGGCCATCGTGCCCTTGATGTTGTTGGCGACCGCTTCGCACACCGAGTTCGACAGATCGTCAAGCGGCAGGATGATGACATGATTGCGCACCCCCACGCGACCATTCTCGCGGCGCCAGCCGGTGAAATGCAGATTGCTATGCTTTGCTGGTGAACTGCGTTTTTTTAAAGTTTTGGTGGCCATCATATTCGTCCTTGTCGCCTTGAACCGTGATCGTCTTGAATGAGAATTGATAGGCGGCCGGCCTCACCAGCGCTTCGTTCTGTGATTGTGGACGTGGACGTGATCGCCTTTTTTGAAGTCGGCGACAACTTTGCCGATATCCTCGCCATACTTGATGATGGTGTCGCCTTTCTTCATATCCTTCAGCGCCACCTTGTGCCCGACCGGAATGTCATGATTGGCCTTGCCGGTAATCGGCGTGTCGGTCTCGGTGATGATGCCTCTCATCTTCGTTCCGGCAGCCAGCCCCTCGACAACAACAACGCCGACATTGTCCTTGGGACTGTGAACGAGAAAATGCGGAATGGACGGGCTGGGCATAAGCAGGTCTCCTGTCTGAACGGAACGGCAGAATCATTGCGCGTGCTAAATCATCTCATGAAAGAAAGCCATATTGCTAACCGTGACAATAGCTGCGCCGCGTGCAGATCATAACGCTACGACCGGTCGCGCCGGCATTGGCCACATCAAACGCGCCAATTGCGATCAGAGCAAGCGCTCGTCTGGCCGACCGTGCTCCCGATGCCGACAGCGGCGCTGAGAGAACAGCCTCAGGCTCACGCCGCACACGGACTTTGCCTGAAGCCAGACAGAAAAGGGGAGTGGTGAGCCCGGATGGATTCGAACCATCGACCATTCGATTAAAAGTCGAATGCTCTACCACTGAGCTACGGGCCCTGATGAAAGCGCGCGGACCTTATGGATGCTCTTGGCGGGGGTCAAGCACCGGCGACACATAAAGCGCGAATAGATGGAAATGCCTCAGCGCAGTGCCAGCCGCTGCCCATCATAGACAGTTGGCTGGCAATTGACATTTGCTTGGCGCAATTGGGCGCACAGCGTGGCGGCATCAGCGACATCGTTGACCGGGCCGGCAACCAGATAAAGAATCGGCTGCCCATTGATCCCGTCACGGATGGCGACCAGCGGCTCCAGGCGTCCAAGGGTCGCTTTATTGCGTTCGCTCATTCGTTGCCAGCGAAGGCGCAATGCTGACATCGTCGTCTCGCTGCCCAGATCAAGCCCGAACTGGCTACGCGTCGCCAGCGTGATGCCGCCGCTCGCCGATGCCAGATCACTGTCGGCGCTGCCTTGTCCGCTACGCGCGATTAGCGGTTCGCTCGGGCGCCCGCCGTCTCGTGCAACAGGCGGCGAAAGAGAGGTTATTTCCGGCGCTTTCGCGCGCGGCTCGCCTGGAGCGATGCTACCCGTAACATCATTGCTGCGTCTGGTTGACCCTGTCACGTCATCAACATCACGTTCAAGCCTCGCCAGACGCTGTTCAAGTCGCGCCCGCTCGGCGACAAGCCTGCGCGTTTCCTCGCGCACGGTATCGACTTCCTGATTGACGATACTCGCCAGTTGCGAAGGCGAGGGGCCCTGGGCCTGCCCGATCAGTTCGCCAAGCGCGCCTGGCAGCGCGGCGAGACGTTCTCCCCCGCGGTTGGTTGTGCTGGTATAGACCACCAGACCGAGGGCAAAAAACGCCGATGCGGCCCAGACGGCGGGAAAGCGAATGTCTCGCCAGATGTTTTCAGCCCGGCCATAATCACGAATTGACCCCACCCGGTGCTGCGCAGCCCCCAGATCGAGTACATCGTCACTTTGCAAGGTCTGCTTTACCTTCATCGTCTTGCGTGGCATGGCCTCCCCGCGAATCGCGTGCAATGACATATTATCGCGCGGCTCGTTAACGCCGCACGATATAAATTACCAAAATCGGGTTAAATGCTGGACGGAGACAGCGATGGCGTCACGCGAACTAACCACTATCATCCTCGCTGCCGGTGAGGGAACGCGGATGAAATCGGCTCGCGCCAAGGTCCTTCACGAGATCGCGGGTGCGCCGCTGCTTGCCCATGTGATGGAGACTGCAAGCGCTGCCGGCTCGTCAGCCCTCGCCGTCGTCATCGGCCCTGACCGCGACGATGTGGCTGACATGGCCCGACGCTTTGCTGGCAAACTCGACATCAAATTGGATGTTTTCATACAAACCGATCGTCTGGGAACCGCGCATGCGGCCTTGCAGGCGGGCGCGCTCCTGCAAGCTGCCAGCGGCGATGTCATGATTGCCTTTGGTGATACGCCGCTTCTGACGCCGGCGACATTTGAAGCCTTGCGACAATCGCTGCGAGAAGGGGCGGACATCGCTATTGCCGCCTTTACGGCCACTGATCCCTCTGGATATGGCCGTGTCCTGGCCCAGGGCGATCAGGTGATCGCCATCCGCGAGGAAAAGGACGCATCCGCCGAAGAACGCCAGATCACCTTGTGCAACGGTGGATTGATGGCAATTTCAGCCAGGCATGCTCTGCGCTTGCTGAAACAGGTCGGCAATGCAAATGCCAAGGGCGAATATTATCTGACCGATATCGTTGAAGCGGCGCGCACCGAAGGCGTGATCGCCCGCGCCGTGGTGGTTGATGAAGATGAATTGCGCGGCGTCAATACCCGCGCCCAGCTCGCTGATGCCGAAGCCTTGATGCAGCAGCGTCTGCGTCGGGAAGCAATGGAGGCAGGTGTCACTCTGGTTGCACCCGACACGGTTTTTTTCTCGCACGATACCGTGCTCGGCAATGATGTGTGGATAGGGCCGCACGTGGTGTTCGGGCCAGGTGTGTCGATGGCAGGACCGGGGGAAATTCTCGGCTTCAGCCATCTCGCCGGCTGCCGCATTGCTGCGGGCGCCCGCATCGGACCGTTCGCCCGCATCCGCCCGCAAACGGTACTCGGGGAGAACAGTCACATCGGCAATTTCGTCGAAATCAATCGCTCAACACTCGGCGCCGATGTGCAGGCCAATCATCTGGCTTATGTCGGCGATGCCGAGGTCGGACGCGGCAGCAATATCGGCGCTGGAACCATCACCTGCAATTTCGATGGCGCCGACAAGCACCATACGAGGATCGGGCGCGATGTGTTTGTAGGCTCTAACTCAACGCTGGTGGCACCGATTACCATCGGCGATGAAGTCTTGATCGCCGCCGGTTCGACCCTGACAAAAAACGTGCCCGATGGAGCGCTGGCTTTCGGACGCGCGCGGCAAAGCGAACTCGATGGCAAGGGGCGCGATAGGGTCATTGCCAATCAAGCCAAACGCGCCGCGCGCAAGGCACGCGGCGCTTGAAGCTGTTAGGAATTGCAACAGACAGTCATTTGGCGTTCCCGAGCGCCTGCGGCTATGTGACGGTCAAACAAAGCGTCCGGATGCGGACAACGCTGATCATAAGGCTAGGTTGAATGTGCGGAATCGTTGGCATTATTGGCAAAACTGCCGTTTCCCGGCAGATCGTTGAATCACTGCGCCGCCTTGAATATCGCGGCTATGATTCCGCCGGGATCGCCACGCTTGAAGGGGGCGTCATTCTGCGCCGCAGGGCGCCCGGCAAGTTGAACAATCTGGACGCCGTTCTGTCAGAAAGACCGCTTTCCGGCCATGTCGGCATCGGCCATACGCGATGGGCCACCCATGGTCGCCCCAACGAGGTCAACGCCCACCCGCACGCCACCACGCGTGTTGCCGTTGTTCATAATGGCATTATCGAGAATTTCCGTGAATTGCGCGAGGAAGCTGCCGCCAAGGGTGCTCGTATGGAAAGCGAGACCGATACGGAAGTTGTCGCTCACCTTGTTACGCAGGCGCTTGAGGAGGGAAAATCGCCAAAGGAGGCGGTGGCAGCGACGTTGAAGCGGCTGCGCGGCGCCTTTGCCCTGGCGTTCCTGTTTTCAGGAGAAAACGATCTGCTGATCGGCGCCCGTCGTGGCCCGCCGCTCGCGGTCGGCTACGGCGAGGGTGAGATGTTCCTGGGCTCCGACGCGATCGCGCTCGCGCCGCTGACCAACCGCATCTCCTATCTCGAAGAAGGAGACTGGGTCATCCTCACGCACGCCGGCGCGGTCTTTTTCGACGAAAATGATCAGCCCGTGCAGCGCGCCATCACCCTGTCCCAGATCAGCGGCAACCTGATCGACAAGGGCAATTACCGGCATTTCATGGCCAAGGAAATTCATGAGCAGCCGGAAGTGGTGTCGCATACGCTGAGCCATTATCTCGATTTGACGACCGGTACTATTGCGCCAGCCAGCCTCGAGGCGGTTGACTTCAAGAAATTGTCGCGGCTTGCCATTTCCGCCTGCGGCACGGCTTTTTACGCCGGGCTCGTTGGCCGCTACTGGTTTGAGCGTTATGCCCGCCTGCCTGTCGACATCGATATTGCCTCCGAATTTCGTTATCGCGAGGCGCCCTTGGATCCAGGTGGCCTGGCGCTCATGATTTCGCAATCGGGAGAAACCGCCGACACGCTCGCGACCCTGCGCTACTGCCGCAGCGCCGGGCTCAAGATCGGTGCGATCGTCAACGTCCCAAGCTCAACCATGGCGCGCGAGAGTGACGTTATCTTCAAGACGCATGCCGGCACAGAGATTGGCGTTGCCTCCACCAAGGCGTTCACCTGCCAGCTTGCCGCACTTGCGGCCTTATCGCTCGCCGCCGGCAAGGCGCGCGGCGTCATTGATCCGGCCGAAGAGCACGATCTCGTCAAGGCGCTCATGGAAGTGCCGCGTCTGATGGCTGAAACGCTCAAAATCGAACCGCAGATCGAGCGTCTGGCCAAGAGTTTGGCCAAAGCCAGTGATGTGCTCTATCTGGGGCGCGGAACGAGCTTCCCGATTGCGCTTGAAGGTGCATTAAAATTAAAAGAAATCAGTTATATACACGCTGAAGGTTATGCAGCAGGTGAACTGAAGCACGGACCCATCGCACTCATTGACGAGACGATGCCCGTGGTGGTGGTCGCCCCTTACGACCATCTGTTTGAAAAGACCGTGTCAAACATGCAGGAGGTCGCGGCAAGGGGCGGACGGGTGATCCTGATCACCGACGCGCAAGGAGCCAAAGAGGCCGGCGATGTCTATGCCAGCATCATCGTGCCGACCGCGCATTCCTTCATCAGCCCCCTGATTTATGCCATTCCCATCCAGCTCATGGCCTATCATACGGCGGTCGTCATGGGCACCGATGTCGACCAGCCGCGAAGTCTCGCCAAGAGCGTCACTGTCGAATAATAGAGCGTGACCGTCGAATAGCGCTCATCCGGCCAACAGGTAACGCAGCGCGCGCTGCTGGCCAAACAGATGCAATGCCAGTCGCGCGGCCTGTCCGCGCGGGCTGGTGAGAAGCGGGTCGGCGGCAATGAGCGCGCGCGCTTCGCTTCTGGCCGTTGGCAATAGATCGACATGCGCCTCCCATGTCGCCAGCGGCAGGGATGGCAGGCCGGATTGTCTCGCTCCCAGTACTTCGCCGGGCCCACGCAGGCGCAGATCGGCTTCGGCGATATAAAACCCGTCCTCGCTGTCGCGAATGACCTGAAGGCGCTCCTTTGCCGTTTCGCTGAGATCGGGATCGTAGAGCAGCACGCATGAGGAAGCCTGCGTGCCGCGTCCAACCCTTCCGCGCAATTGGTGGAGCTGCGACAGGCCGAATTTGTCTGCCTGCTCGATGATCATGATGGTCGCATCCGGCACATCGACGCCAACCTCGATGACGGTCGTCGCTACCAGAACGCGGCTGGCGCCTGTTGAAAAGTCAGACAGGGCCTTTTCCCGCCGCGCCTGAGGCAGTCGAGAGTGGAGGAGAGAGACGAGGCCGGGAAAATGCGCTTCAAGAGAAGCTGCGCGCTGCTCGACGCCGCTTTCCTCCTCGCCCTCATCGGCAATTGTCGGGCACACCCAATAGGCACGTGCACCCTTGTCCAGCGCGCGGCGAAGCCCGTCGATCACCTCATCGAGGCGGGTGAGCGGCATTGCGCGCGTCGCGATTTTCTGTCGACCGGGAGGCTTTTCATCAAGCTTCGAGACATCCATGTCGCCGTAGTAGGCGAGCACGAGCGTGCGAGGGATCGGTGTCGCTGTGGTCAACAGCAGGTCGACCGCTTCGCCTTTGGTCGTCAGAGCCAGACGTTGATTGACGCCAAAGCGATGCTGCTCGTCGATGACCGCAAGACCCAGATCGGCAAAGCGCACATCCTCCTGGAAGAGAGCGTGCGTGCCGATGACGAGCCGAATGCGTCCATCCGCAAGGCCGGCGAGAACTTTAGCCTTCGCGACAGCGCGCTCGCGTCCGGTGAGAAGGACCGGCTCAATGCCGACGCCACGCAGAAGAGGCGTCAGCGTCGCATGGTGCTGGCGCGCCAGAATATCGGTTGGCGCCATCAGGGCAGCCTGATGACCGGCTTCGATGGCACGTGCCATCGCCAGCATCGCCACCACCGTCTTGCCCGACCCGACATCACCTTGCAGCAGATGCAGCATGGCCTGCGGCGCCGCCATGGCCCCATGAACAGCTGCGAGCGAGCGCACCTGCGCGCTTGTCAGCGTGTAGGGCAGGGCAGCAATGAGCGGTTCGACCAGTTGGCCATCGCCGCTCATCGCCCGGCCATGGCGCTGCCGTGTGTGGCGGCGAAGCAAAGCAAGTGCGAGTTGGCTCGCAAAGAAGGAATCAACCGCAAGCCGCCGTCCTGCCGCTGAACTTGCCGCACCCTCATCAGGCGTCGAGGGCTGATGGACGTTCCGCAGCGCCCCCAGAAACGGCGGGAACCCGGCAACATTCTCTGGCGATAGCCATTCAGGAAGCTCTTTGACGACAGAAAAAGCCTGCCGGACAACCCTGTGGAGAAAGCGAGACGTCACCCCCGCTTTTAGCGGATAGACCGGCTCGATGGCGCTGAAACCGCCGGGCTTCTGCGGATCAACCACGAAAGCCGGATGGACGATCTGCTTCACCCCGTCGAAGCTCTCGATGACGCCGCTGATCAGCCTTTCGCTGCCAACCGGCATTGATCGTTCGATCCATCCTGTCTCCTGGCCGAAATAGACCAGGAGCAGTTCCCCACTCTCATCACCCACCACGACCCGGTGTGGCATCCGGCTGCGCCCGGGCGGGGCATGGCGGTGCGCTTCAATCCGTCCAATCAGCGTGACTATCGCGCCTTCCGGCGCATCAGCAATTGTCGTGCGCAACCGGCGGTCGATGGTGCTGGTCGGCAGGTGAAACAGAAGATCAACGACGCGCGCCGGCGTGCCGTTCTCAGGACCAATCAACCCCTTCAACGGCGCGATGAGCTTGGTGCCGAATCCCTTGAGTGTGTCGAGAGGGGCGAAATAGCCATCAAGAACCGCCGGGCGCGGATCTTCTGCAGCGATCGGCAATTGCCCTCTGGTGAATTTGTTTTCTGCCATTGCTGCCTGTGACCAGTCGCGTTAGAGGAAGCGGATCAAGCCGGTGGAAGGATATCATCATGACGGAAGGCGTCGCATCCGCCGATCCGCTGACGCTCAGGCGTCGGCGCGCCCGTTACCGTGCCTGGCATCGCGGCACCAAGGAAATGGATATCATCATGGGTCGCTTTGCCGATGCAGAGCTTGAGGGCATGAATGCGCACGAGCTTGACTTGTTTGAGGAATTGATCGACGTCGGCGATCCTGAGCTGTTTTCGTGGATCGTCAAGGGAGGCGAGGTTCCCGAGGCCTACCGCACGCCGCTTTTCCAGCGCCTCAAGGCCTTCCATCTCGGTTGAACAGATGTTTTCCTTTGCGGTTGGCCTGCTTGATGATGAGACACCGCTGGGACTGGTGAAGGTTCCGGATTCGGCAACCGCCTTTGTCCTCAGCGAGCTTTATGCCCGCGCCCGCGCCGACAAGAATGTGTCAGGTGGTGTCGGCTGCGTCTTTGTGGCGCGCGATGCCGAGCGTATGTCGATGCTCGCACGCGCGCTTGATTTCGTCGCGCCTGACATTCCCCGCCTCGAACTTCCTGCCTGGGATTGTCTGCCCTATGATCGCGTGTCCCCCAATCCTGACGTGCTGGGGCGGCGCATGTCCTCGCTCTCGCGATTGGCGCGGGCCGATCAGGCAGAAACACCGCTGCTGCTGTTGACAACCGTCAACGCCCTCATTCAGCGCGTGCCGCCGCGCGCCTCGCTGCTCGCCAAAAGCCTGTCGGCTGGTACAGGCGAGCGCTTTGACCCGGCAATCCTCGCCCGTTGGCTGGAAGAAAACGGCTTCCAGCGCGCCTCAACCGTTCGCGAAGTGGGCGAATACGCGGTGCGCGGCGGCCTGGTTGATCTCTTTCCGCCCGGCAGTCTTGAGCCGTGGCGGCTCGATTTCTTCGGCGACACGCTTGAATCAATCCGCAGTTTTGATGAGGAAAGCCAGCGGACCCTGCGCTCGCTGTCACGCATCGAACTGGTGCCCCTGTCAGAACTGACCATCGACAGCACATCGATCACACGGTTTCGTCGCGGCTTTGTCGAGACATTCGGTGCGGCCCATGGCGATGCCCTCTATGAAGCCGTCTCGCAGGGCCGGCGCTATCAGGGCATGGAACACTGGTTGCCGCTTTTCCACGAGCATCTCGACACCCTGTTTGATTATCTCCCGAACGTGCCGTTCGTTCTCGACCATCTGGCGCAAAAAGCGGCAGGTGAACGGTTCACGACGATTGCCGATCATTATGAAGCGCGGCGCGAAGCCGCAAGCCGCGACAGCGACGGCAATTCCTACAAACCATTGCCGCCTGCCGGTCTTTATCTTGGCGACAACGAACTGAACAAGAGATGCGCTGATCACCCTCTTGTCACGTTGTCATCCTTTGACGACGTGCCGGCAAACAGCCGCCGCATCGACCTGACGATTGCCGCAGGTCGCAATTTTGCACCGGAGCGGGCGGGAGCCCCCGGCGGCGTGTTCGAAGCGGTGTGCCAGCATATCCGCCAGCTGAGCGATGCCGGCACGTCGGTACTCATTTCGTCGTGGTCGGCAGGCGCGCGCGACCGCCTGTTGCCGGTCCTGGAAGATCACGGATTGAAAGAGCCGCGCTCGGTCGAGCGCCTGCAGCAATTCGCCGATCTGCCCGCCGGTACGGTCGCGGTTGGCGTCGCGCCGCTTGAAAGCGGCTTTGTAACCGGCAGGCTTGCGATCATATCCGAGCAGGACATTCTGGGCGACCGTCTGGTTCGCCCGCGCCAGCGTCGCAGCCGGGCATCTGATTTCATCGCCGAGGTCACCAGCCTTCAGCCGGGCGATGTGGTTGTGCATCTCGATCACGGCATTGGACGCTTTGTCGGCTTGAGGTCAATCGAGGTGACGGGCGCCGCCCATGATTGCCTCGAACTGCACTATGCCGGCGACACCAGGCTCTTCCTGCCGGTAGAGAATATCGAACTCCTTTCGCGCTACGGCTCAGACGGATCCGAGGTTCAACTCGATCGCCTCGGTGGCGGCGCGTGGCAGGCGCGCAAGGCGAAAATGAAGGAGCGCCTGCGCGAAATGGCGGGCAAGCTCATTGCCATTGCCGCCGAGCGGGCGCTTCGCCTGGCGCCGACGTTTACGCCACCCGATGGCGCCTGGGACGAATTCCGCGCCCGCTTCCCTTACGAGGAAACCGACGACCAGCTGGCGGCGATTGCCGCTGTCCTCGATGATCTGACAACCGGCAAGCCGATGGATCGTCTGGTGTGCGGCGATGTCGGCTTCGGCAAAACGGAAGTGGCGCTGCGCGCGGCCTTTGTGGTTGCCATCAGCGGCAAGCAGGTTGCCGTGGTGGTGCCGACCACGCTTCTGGCGCGCCAGCATTTTCGCACCTTTTCAAGCCGCTTTTCCGGCCTGCCTATCAACGTCCGTCACGCTTCGCGACTGGTAGGGGCCAAGGAATTGGCTGACACCAAGCGCGGTATCGCCGATGGCACGGTGGACGTTGTCGTTGGCACGCATGCGCTGCTGGGGAAATCAGTCGCCTTCCGCGATCTTGGCTTGCTGGTGATCGACGAGGAGCAGCATTTCGGTGTGGCCCATAAGGAAAAGCTGAAAGAGCTGCGCTCGGACGTGCACGTTCTGACGCTGACGGCGACCCCCATTCCGCGCACCCTGCAATTGGCGCTTTCAGGCGTGCGCGAGCTCTCGCTCATTGCGACACCGCCGGTTGATCGCCTCGCGGTGCGCACCTTCATCACGCCTTTTGATGCGCTCATTGTACGCGAAGCCCTGTTGCGCGAGCGCTATCGAGGCGGCCAGGCGTTCTATGTCTGCCCGCGGATCGCTGATCTTGCCGAGCGGCGGGAATTTCTGGCCCAGCACGTCCCCGAGGTGAGCGTCGCTGTTGCCCATGGGCAGATGGCAGCCTCGGAACTCGAAGACATCATGAATGCCTTTTACGACGGCAAATATGACGTTCTCCTCTCAACCTCGATCGTCGAATCGGGACTCGATATTCCGACCGCCAACACGCTGGTCGTCCATCGCGCCGATCTTTTCGGACTAGCCCAGCTCTACCAGCTCAAGGGTCGCGTCGGGCGCTCGAAAACCCGCGCCTATGCTTACTTCACCACCTCTGAAAAGCAGAAGCTCAACCCAATTGCAGAGCGCCGCCTCAAGGTGCTGCAATCGCTCGACAGCCTTGGGGCCGGCTTCCAGCTTGCAAGCCACGATCTCGACATCAGGGGCGGTGGCAACCTCCTCGGCGAGGAGCAGTCAGGTCATATCCGCGAGGTTGGCTATGAACTCTATCAGCAGATGTTGCAGGATGCGATTGCCGAAATCCAGTCCGGCACCCGCGTCATGGCCGATCAGGAATGGTCGCCGCAGATCGCGCTCGGCATGCCGGTGATGCTGCCTGAGACCTATGTCGCCGACCTCAATCTGCGGCTGTCGCTTTATCGCCGGCTGGGCGATCTGCGTGAGGAAAGCGACATCGATGCGTTCGGCGCTGAATTGATTGATCGCTTCGGTCCTCTTCCGCCGGAAGCAGAGCATTTGCTCAAGGTCATGCTCATCAAGTCGCTGTGCCGGCGCGCCGGCATCGACAAGCTCGATACCGGGCCCAAGGGGGTCGTCATCTCGTTTCGCGCCAACACGCCGCCCAATCTGCAGGGGCTTATTGCCTTCATTGGCGAGCAGGGAAAACTGGCGCGCCTGCGCCCCGATCAGAAGCTCGTTCTCGTGCGCGACTGGAAGAGCGACAATGACCGCGTGAAAGGCACAATGACGCTCATGCGCCGTCTGGCCGCGATTGGTGATGCGGAACTGGGAAAGGCCGCGTGATCAGACCGATGCTGATCAGCCCGCTGGCGTCGTTTGTACGCCACCCTGGCGTGCCAGCGCCTGGCGAATGGCTTCGGCTATGGTCTCCGGTGGGTGAGCCCCGGGCAGGGCGAGTGCAGCATCGAATATGAAAAACGGCACGCCGGTCACACCCATGCGTTGTGCTTCTTCAATCTCGTTCCTGACGGCGTCTTTGTCGTCATCGCTTTTCAGGCGCTGAGCCAGACCCTTGGTATCCATGCCAACCGAGCCGGCCGCTAAAATAAGCGTGTCGGTATCAGCCAGATTGGCACCCTCGATGAAGAACAGATCGAACAATCGTTGTTTCAAAGCGTTCTGCACGCCGGATGCCTCCGCCCAGCGCAACAGGCGGTGCATGTCGAGCGTATTGGGTGAAATGTCGATCTTCTCGAAGGCAAAGGCGATACCCTCGCCACGACCCTCGTCGCTGATGCGGTCATAAATCTGCGCGATGCGCTCATCTGAACCGAATTTGCGCGACAGGTAAGTGTGGCGCGCAATGCCCTCGGGCGGGATGGTGCCATCAAGCTGGAACGGGCGCCAATGCAGGTCGAACGTGACGTCAGGAAACGCCTTCATCGCTGTCTCAAGGCGCCGCTTGCCGATATAGCACCACGGGCAAACGACGTCAGAAACGATATCCACCCGCATCTTTTGCATGGAGCACACCTCTTGATCATACCAAAATCACACAAAAGAGCAGGCTGTGTCCCACATGGCCTTAGCCGACGTAAAGTCGGCAGGTGTAACAAGCCGGCACTCTAATGACACGCCATCCACAACCGTACCATCGCTCTTGAGGAAGGCTGAGTGTCGCGCAATGCCGTCAAGGCGGGAGATGATCGGCAACGCCAGTTGCGCCGATACATCGGGCAGGATCAATAAAAGTCCGGCCTCGCCACAATCAAGAACGACGTCTTCAGCGCGCGTCAGACTTGCCAGCATCTGGAAAACGGCACGACAAACCGTTGGGTCTGTCACCTGCTCTGCAGGGTCTTCGACGCGTACGGCGCTAAGCCCCGCCAGGGTGAAGGAGGCATGCTCGTCATCAAGCGCGAGCGTGATATGGCGAAGCGCGTCTGCCTCGGTGCTGATCACATGGGCACCGGGAGACGATTTCGTCTTGCGCAACCTTGCCCGCAGCGAACGAACGTCGCGGTAAGCATGGCATAGGGGGAGCGCATCATTGCCGATCGTTGCTGCGGTAACGATCCGGTCAATACCCGCGTCAAGCAGGCCCTGATGCTCGTAAGTCGGCGCGAACGCCAGCAGTGGAATGTCGGCGAGGTCAGGATGCGCCCGTACCTTCTCAACGAAGTCGATCGCCGACAGGCCGGTCATGGTTGCATCAATGACCAGACCTTCGGCAACATCGCCCAGCGCCAGGTCGATCGCCGCTTTTTCCGACAGCGCGCAAACAATCTGATGTGGCGCAAGCGTCAGGTTCAGCGCGCTGAACATCGTACCGCGACATAAGGCAACGATACGCAGCGTGCCTGCTTCAGTGTCAGGGTCTGCCGGCAGATTGAGGGCGATCTGCGCCCGTTTCAGCGCGGCTTGCATACGCTCGATTGACCGCACGACTAGCTGCCTTGCGAGACGCCGCGCTGGCGCGCATGCATGTCGCCACGAAGGCGGTGCTCGATCCTGATCATCGTTGGTGTCTTGTAGGCTGCAATGCCAGCGCTTGCGAAACGCGCCTGAATGCGCTGAACGAGAGCCTCCCCCTGGGTTGCTCCATTAAGGCGGGGAGCGATCTGCGCTTCGATCCGTTGGCCGAACAGGGGATCATGGACGACTGTTACTTTCACCGCGTCGACATCATCGCTTGCCAGCAATTGCTTTTCGATTTCACCGGTGCCAACGCCAAGGCCGCCGACATAGGCGACGCCTGTGAGGCGCTTTAACACGGCAAGCGACGTGTCGTGCTTGCCAACGCGCAATGTCGTGGGGCGATAGCCCTCGCCGAATTTTCCCGAATAGGGAACTTGCGGTCCCTTGACCATCACCGTTCCATCGCCACCGATTTTAGTTTCGATCAATACTGGGCCGCTCTCGCTGTCAGCTGGATGATAAAGCGGGCCGGCAGTCAACGCCTGCGCTACGCCCTTGCGCCGCCGCCGTGCCGCGACGCCAAACTCGTCGAAGGCAACGACATCGACAATATCCGTCTTGCATTCGACGGGATCAAACGCGCCCGCCCGCGCACCATCACCATGAACGCCGATCAGCGTACGCAAAAGACGATGCGACCCATCACCGATGCGTGGTGCCAGATCACCGAGGAACGCGCCTGGAACCACGGCATGCTTCACTTTTTCCTGCTCGATGAGTGCATTGAAGCCGGCCAGATCAAAGGGTTGATGAAGAAGGAGGGTGCCACCCGTCAGCAGCCAGGGAAACAGGCTGGACGACAAGGAGGCAATTCCCGTCGGCATCAATGACGTCGCGATGACATCGCCAGGCTCAAGCCCCACTTCGAGCACATTGACCAGGCCGGAACACACGCAATGGTTGTGGCTGCGGGCAATCGCGATAGGCCCGGATGGCTGGGTGGCGAATGTGATGAGCGCTGCCTGATCAGCAGGCGCGTCGGATGAGGGGGGAAAGCGCACGTCGCGCGGATGCACACCGTTCAGGTACTCATCAAGCGACATGACCCCGTCAGGCGCATCAGCGCCGAAAGCCATCACATAGCGAACGGCGAAAAGTTCGGCGGCCGCGTAGCGCATGAAATCAGCCGGCATGTCATCGCCAGCACGCGTGATGGTGATCAACGCCTTGGCGGCCAGCGGTTCGAGCGCACGCGACACATCGCTCGCCCGCCACAAAAACGGCATCACCGCAGGCACCAGACCGGCGCGCCCGCAGGCAAGGATCGTCAGGAAGGCTTCAACGCAATTGGGCAGTGACACCGCAACCACCGACCCCTGCCGCAGCCCCAATTCGATAAAACGACCCGCGAGAGCCGATATGATGTCGTCTGCCTGGCGGAAGGTCAGGCGAAGAGCCGGTCGCCCTGACCATCTTTTGCGCTCAGTGCCATCACACATCGCCAGGCGGTCCGGCGCGCGCGCCAGATTGCGCTTGAACAGGGCATCAAGCGTGGCGCGGCCCCACAGGCCGACATCGGCATAGGATTGAGCGTTGGGGTCAGAATCGATCATCAGCCGCATTATGTCATGGCGAGGCGGGTTTGCGCCACCAGCTCTCGAATGTCGGACCAAAAAGCGCCGTTTTCTGGGGATGACCTAACGAGGAGGCGTGTGCGATCCGCCGTTCCGGCAGATGGTAGAGGGGCAACACATAGGCTCCCGCGATCAGCGCCCGGTCGAGCGCCCGCGCGGCATCGACGAAGTCCTCGCGCTGGCGGGCCGCGAGCAAAGCCAGAACCATCTGGTCGACCGCCGGGTCTTTGACGCCGGCAAGATTGAAGGACCCGGGCTGGTCGGCCACTTTGGAGCCCCAGCGGAAAGCCTGTTCGTTACCGGGTGATAAGGACGCCCCCCAGGCCCACGGGATCATGTCGTAATCATAGTTCTGGCGGCGCCGTTCGAACTGGGCGCTGTCGATCACCCTGATGCGCAAATCAATGCCAACCCGGTCGAGTACGCGGCGCCAGGCCAGCAAAAGGCGTTCATGCTCGTGAAGATTGACCATCGCTTCGAAGGTCAGCGCTTGCCCTTGCCGATCCCGCAATTTGCCGTCTTTCGGCAGATATCCCGCGCCAGCCAGCAAATCGAGCGCTTCGCGCACGCGGGTACGATCAAACCCGGACCCATCGCTCACCGGCGCGCGCCATGTGCCGCCAAGCACAGCTGCGGGCATCTTGTCCATGAACGGTTCCAGAAGCCGCTTCTCGCCGGCAGACGCCGAAACTCCGATGGCCGATAGCTCGGAGCCCTCGAAATAACTGTGGGTTCGTCGGTAAGTGTTCGAGAACAGATTGGCGTTGATCCACTCGAAGTCAAACAGGGCCGTCAATGCCTGGCGCACCTCGCGCCTGGCAAACACATCGCGGCGCTGATTGAAGGCGAGAGCGAACATCGGCTTGGGGAGACCCGAGGTGAAGCTCTCGCGTATCACGCGTCCCTCACGCGCCGCAGGGAAATCATAGCCCGTCTGCCAGCGCGTCGGATTATCCTCCGGCCGCAGATCAATGATGCCCTTCTTCAGCGCCTCGAACATCGTGTTGTCATCACGGAAATATTCGATTTTGATCTCGGAAAAATTATGCAGACCCTTGGTGAAGGGCAGATCGCGAGCCCACCAATCGGGATTTTTGCTGTAAACGACCGACTTTCCGACATCAACATCGCCGACAATGTAAGGTCCGCTGCCGACGGGCGCTTCAAGCGTCGTCTGGTCGAAGCGAGTGTCGTCGAGCCGATGTTGCGGCAGCATCGGCAGCAGGCTGAGGATCAGCGGCAATTCGCGGTCCTGTGCTGCGGGAAACGACAGACGTACACGCCGCGGACCCAGAATTTCGACGCGCTCCACTTTCGAATAATAGTTGCGCAGGTTGGGCCAACCGAGCCGCTTCAGGATATCGAGCGAAAACGCCACCGTTTCAGCACTGATCGCAACGCCATCTGAAAACCGCGCCGCAGGATTGAGTGTAAAGGTGATCGACGAGCGGTCATCCGGCATTTCGACGCTTTGCGCCACGTGACCGTAAAGCGTGAACGGTTCGTCCAGGCTACGGATCAGCAGCGGTTCAAACACATAAGTCTGGACTTCGCCGGCCGACTGTCCGCGAACGATATAGGGGTTGAGGCTGTCAAAAGAACCGACCACGCCGATTGTCAGGCGACCACCCTTGGGGGCCGCTGGATCGGCGTAGGGCAGGTGGGTGAAATGTGGCGGCAGGGCGGGCTCACCGTGCATCGCGATCCCGTGGCGGGCGATGGTCTCCTGGCCCAAAGCGCGGCCGCTGAAATGAAGGCCAAGCAGGCCCAACATTCCCGCCAGCGCAGCGCGGCGCGACGGGTTGGCGATTTCACCCGCGCGCATCATCAATGCGGCCTGACCAGGGGGCACGCCATGTGACCGCGACAGGCGCGATGGCGCCAAACCCCCGATCAGACCAAAAGGCAAGTTGCGACTCATTGCGCGAAACTAGCTGAGAAATTTACCGATTGCCTCTTCATTTTGCTGGCAAACGCGGCTATGTCACGGCGCGCGACATGCTTAGGCCGCATTTGCTACCTCTCTTGCCGCGATCGTTCGCACCTTTCAGTCATATCGGCCGCAATAGCGTCAGCCGACCAACAGGGACCCACTCCTCATGACCCTCAAGCTGATGCTTGCTCGCGCCGCTGCCTGCTCTCTTTTTGTTTCAGTAACCACCGCCCCGCTCGTCGTATTTGCCCAGCAACCCGCAGCGCCAGCCCAGCAGCGCCCGGCCGCTCCCCGCGCCGCCCAACCTGCGCCAGCCCAACCCGCCCAGGGCCAGCGTCCAGCCGCGCCGCCCGCGCAGGATCAGCAGGCAACGGTGACGCCGCGCCAGATCACCGGCACGACCACAGGCTGGGTCAAGGTCTGTCAGAAAATTGATGGTACCTCGGACAAGGAAGGTTGCGTCGTTTCTCAGGAAGTGCGGGCGGATAACGGCGCCTTTCTTGCCTCGATCGCCCTGCAGGAAGTCGTTGGCGAGCCGCGCCGGCAGCTGATCCTGGCCGTGCCGCTCGGCATGGCATTGCAGGCCGGCCTGCTGGTGCGCGTTGATCAGGAGCGTGCGGTGCCGGCCAAGTTCGGTACTTGCCTGCAAAATGGTTGCTTTGCCGGTATCGATGTTGGCAGCGATCTTCTGGCGGCGATGAACAAGGGTCAGAATTTGCTCGTTACCGTGCGCAACGCGCAGGGGATCGCGCTTGATCTGACGGTTCCGCTCGCCAACTTCGTCAAGGTACATCAAGGTCCAGCGACCGACCTTAAAGTCGTCGAAGAACAACAGCGCCAGCTTGAGAAAGAGCTGGAGAAGCGCGCGCTCGAAGCCCGCCAGAAGCTTCTGGAGCAGCAAGGTCAGGCGACCCCGGCACCCGGCGCCGCGCCAGCACCAGCGGCCAAACCCTGATCTCGACTGGGCAGCCGCAGGCCAGACGGCGTAAGGTTCCGCCTGCGACCGCCGCAAGATCACGACGACAATGGAAGGCCAAGGAGGGCCAGTGGTGTTAGTCCGTTTATTCCAAGCATCATCGCGCATGTCAGCATGCCGTAACGTCTTGAGCGCTGCGGCGAAGGTGACATTGATTGTTGCCGCCGTCGTCGCGGGGACGACAACGGATGTCTTCGCCCAGCCGGCGCCCGCCACGCCGCCTGCGACCCAGGCGCCGCGCCGGCAGACACCACCTGCAAAGGCTCCGCAAAAGCCGGAAGCCCCCAAGATCCGTCAGGTGTCCGGCATCACTCTGGGCTGGATCCGGCATTGCGCCGAAGTGGGCACGCCGCCGGCTCTGGCCTGCGTGACACAGCAGGAAATACGCGACGAAAGCGGGAATTTTGTGATCTCACTGGCCTTTCAGGAGCCGGCAGGCGGTGGCCGCAAGCGGATCGCCATTGGCGTTCCGCTCGGCTCGTGGTTGCCCAGCGAATTGAATCTGCGTGTTGATCAGGGAAAAGTCTTCGACGCGCGCTATGGAACCTGTCTCAACAATGGCTGTTTTGGCGCACTTGATCCGACGCCGGATCTGATTTCTCAGATGCGATCGGGGCAGATGGCCATCGTCACCTTGTGGGATGCGTTCAATCAGCCGGTGGAAGTGAGTTTGCCGCTCGAGAGTTTCCGAAGCGCGATGGATGGCGCGCCAGCCAACATCAGCGAAAGTGAGGAAATCCACAAGCAGTGGATCGGCAGCCTTGTATCGCGTGCTCAAGCCAAACAGCAGCAGCCATTAAACGACCAGCAGCCGGCGCCGCAGCCAGCACCAGCCGACGCTACCAAAAACTAGGGTCAGGACGGTTCGCAGCGCGTGGCGTCCGGCCGGTCGCGCACCGGTCGCCGCCATCCTGCCTAATGGGCAGAGGTCGAGCGCGTCTTGTAGCGGCCCTGCGGGTCAACGTAGAAATAATCATCGATCTGGGGATGGCGCAGCGGCGACCCGCTGTCGTCCGGCAACAGGTTTTGCTCTGAGACGTAAGCGACGTATTCCGTGTCATCGTTCTCGGCAAGAAGATGATAGAACGGTTGATCCTTGGACGGTCTGACGTGCTCGGGGATGGCCTGCCACCACTCTTCTGTGTTGGCAAAAATCGGATCAATATCGAACACAACGCCACGAAATGAAAAGAAGCGATGGCGAACAATGTCGCCAATCCTGTATCGGGCGGTTCTGATCTTTCCAGTCATGACTAGGTTCCGTAGGCCAGTATGGGCGAGCCCATGGCCGGGTGAATCGACGCTGAGAATAGATAGATACGGATCAACGCGCTACAAGTCGTAGAGCAATTTGAACTTTTCGTCGCGCGCAGCTATCAGCCTTGCCAGATCGACGATCACTTTTGCTTGTTTCCACGTTGCGTCGTCCTGCATTTTGCCATCGATCATCACCGCACCGGAGCCATCAGGCATCGCGTCGAGAATGCGGCGGGCAAACGCAACCTCCTGCGGATCAGGAGAAAATACCCGTTTTGCAATCTCGATCTGGGTAGGGTGCAGCGACCACGCACCGAGACATCCTTGCAAAAAGGCATTGCGAAACTGCGATTCACAGGCTTGCGGATCACTGAAATCACCAAAGGGGCCGTAAAACGGTTTCAGGCCATGGGCAAGGCACGCATCGACCATGCGCCCGATCGTATAGTGCCATAAATCCTGTTGAAAACGATGCCGTTCGGTCCCCGCGCTGCCATCGGCGAGAACCACATAATCGGGATGCCCGCCGCCAACCCGTGTCGTTTTCATGCCGCGCGAGGCCGCAAGGTCGGCTGGGCCAAGGCTCATGCCGTGCAGGCGAGGGGAGGCGCCGGCAATCGCCTCGACATTCATCACCCCTTCGGCAGTCTCAAGGATGGCGTGGACCTGAATCGGCCGGCTCAGGCGATGACGTGCCTCAAGCTGCGCGAGCAGCTGATCGATGTAATGGATATCCCACGGCCCCTCGACTTTGGGCAGCATGATGACATCCAGCCGGTCGCCGACGGCCGCAACGATCTCGACGATATCGTCAAGCGCCCACGGGCTGTTGAGCGCGTTGATCCGCGTCCATAACCCGGCCGCGCCGAAATCGGTGTTGCGCGCCATGTGAATAAACCCCTGCCGCGCAGCAAGCTTGTCATCAGCAGGAATCGCATCTTCCAGATTGCCCAGAACCACATCGACGCTGCGCACCAGCTCAGGCAGTTTCGCCCGCATTTTCTCGATATGCGGAGGCACGAAATGGATCATGCGCTCGACACGCACCGGCGTTTCGCGTATCGGCGCAGGCGCACCCAGCGCCAGAGGCCGATAGAAATTGCGCGATAGTTTCATATGCTCACCTTTTCTACCGCTGCTAGCGCTCTTTTTGCTGCAGCGCAACCAGTCGTGCACAGCCTTGCAAACCTGCGGCTAACTACGGCACAACGACTGTCCCGACAAAATGTCGCGCATCTGCGATGCCATCGACCATCGAACGGCCAAAATGACATGGAACGACTTCTTATCCTGGCACTGCCATTCTTTGGCCCGATCATCGTCGGCTATATCGCCGGGAAGACCCTGAAGCGGCCGGCTGACGGCATGGCATGGCTCAATTTTTTTGTCATCTACGTCGCCTTGCCGCCGATTTTCTATCAGCTCATTTCCAAAACACCACCGCAGCAACTGACCAATTTCACGTTTGCGTTTTCGACACTTTTTTCATCCTACACGGCCTTTGCTCTTGCCTTTGGCATCTCGTTTGTTCTGCTGAAGGGCAAAATCCGGGAAGCAGTCGTTGCCGGCGGGATCGGCGGATATGGCAATGTCGGATATATGGGGCCCGGTCTGGCTTTGGCGCTCTTCGGCAACGAAGCTGCGGCACCGATGGCGATTATTTTCTGCGGCGATTGTGTGCTTTTCTTCGCCATTATACCGTTTCTACTGGCCCTTCACGAAGATCGCGCCAATCTCCTCGAAACATTGAAGACCATCGCCCGCCGTGTCCTCCTCAATCCCTTCATTCTGGCGACGTTTCTAGGCATGGCAGCCGCTTTCACCGGCCTGAAGCTGCCGATGGCGATTGACCGCACATTGACCTTTCTCACGGGTGCAGCTGCACCCTCGGCGCTTTTTGCGCTGGGGGTGACGGTCGCGCTGCGCCCGCTCGGGCGCATTCCAGCCGAAATGCCGGCAGCGCTCGCGATCAAATTGCTGCTGCACCCTCTGATCGTCTATTTTCTTGTTTCGCTGACCGGCCCTTATGATCGTGTGTGGGTGTACACAGCCATCATGATGGCCGCCCTGCCGCCGGCGCTGTCGGTGTTTGTTCTGGCGACCCAGTACAACACCTATGTCGACCGGTCCTCGACCGCCGTTCTGGTCGGTACTGCCGTCTCGATACCGACGCTGCTCGTCTGGTTGTTTCTGCTGGAAAACAAACTGATCCCTGTTTCAGTCTTTGGTTCGTGAGCGATGACGCAACCGCTGTCATCCCTGGTAGTTGTCGATTTCACGACGCTGTTGCCGGGCCCGCTCGCGACATTGATGCTGGCTCGTGCCGGCGCAAAAATTATCAAGATCGAGCGCCCTGAGGGCGATGAGATGCGCCAGTTCGGGCCTTTCGTTGACGGAAAATCATTACCCTTCGAACTGCTCAATCGCGGCAAGATCTGTCAGACTGTCGATCTCAAAAATCCGGCAGAGACGGCCAAACTGCGTCACCTGCTCGCCAGCGCCGATATCGTTGTCGAGCAATTCCGACCAGGCGTCATGGCCCGCCTTGGGCTGGATTATGCCACCTTGTCAGCGCTCAACCCGCGTCTGATTTATTGTTCGATCACGGGGTATGGCGCCAACGGCCCGCTGGCGCACAAGGCCGGGCATGATCTGAACTATATCGCCGAGAGCGGCCTGCTCAGCCTGTCGCGGGGAGGTGGCGACGCGCCGGTCCTGCCACCGGCTCTCATCGCTGATATCGCCGGCGGCAGCCTGCCGAGCGTGATCAATATTCTGCTGGCTCTCTTGCAACGCGACAAGACGGGGCGCGGTACCCATCTCGATATCGCGATGAGTCAGTCGACGTTCGCGCTCATGCCTTTTGCGCTCGCCGAGGTGTTGAGCGGGCAATCATCGCCCCCTTCAGGTGCCGGCATGCTGACCGGCGGATTGGCGCGCTACAATCTTTATCCCACCCGCGATGGCAGGATGCTGGCGATCGCCGCACTCGAAGATCGATTCTGGCGCAATGTCTGCGCCATCACGGATCTTGAGGAGCAATTGCGCGACGACTATGCCACACCAGCGGCGAGCCATAAACGCCTCCGCGCGATCATCGCCAGCGAGGATAGCGACGTATGGATGGCCCGATTTGCGCAATCTGATTGCTGCGTCAGCCTTGTGCACAGTGTCGACGAAGCGATCAGCAACCCGCAATTCAGCGCTCTCTTTGATGGTAAATCGATATTGCCTTTGCCAATCGCCCGTCATTTCTCAGCCGGCGGTGATCACGGCTAGAAAGACCGCTGAACGAGGATCGAGGATGGATTTGGCTGCCAAATATGACCTAGCGGCATGTCATATAAATGTCGCATTTCTGCAACGATGTGCTTAAAATGCATCATATCAGCCGCCGCTGGATTGAACGAGCCCGGATGTGAACCAGATCAGCGTGTCGCCGATTGCCCTGACCTCCTCATCGCCATCCACCAGCCGGATGAGTGGCTGGCTGGGTGCAATCACCGTGACCCTGGCGCTCCTTTCGGCGCTTGCGACTTTTCTCATTGTCACCGGGCATACACCGATCATTCCGTCTCACGAGGTGGTGGTTGCTGTTCTGGCGATCAACGCCATCCTGTGTCTTCTCCTCTTCACCCTGATTATTCGTGAAATCTGGCCGTTATGGATCGCCCATCGCCGCGGGCAGGCGGCGGTCCGTCTTCACGGGCGCATCGTCGCCATGTTCAGCCTCGTCGCGGCCGTGCCGGCGGTGGTTGTAGCAATCGTGTCGGCGCTGACATTGTCGGGCGGGCTTGATCGCTGGTTTTCTGAGCGCACGAAAGCAATCATCGAAAACGCTACCCTGGTTGGGCGGGCTTATCTCAACGAGAATGCGGGCAAACTGGCCGGTGACACGTTGGCGATGGCAACTGATGTTGCCACACAAAGCTCTTTGCTTGTCACCGAGCCGCAGCGGTTTAACCTGTTCTTCTCCAATCAGGCCAATCTGCGCGGTCTGCCGGTGGCCTATCTCATCCGTAAAAACCGCTCGGTGGTTCAAAAAGCCGAAACCGGGTTCTCCACCGAGTTGCCTCTGCCGCCTGAGCAGGTCCTCGAACAGGCAACCCAGTCAGAGCCGCTCATCCTGACGCCTGGAGGAGGGCCAACAGGTGGTATGATCGGCGCCGTTGTGCCGGTTGCCAATAATCCTGATCTTTTTCTCTACGTCGCCCGCAGCATCGACAAGCGCATACTGGGCTATCTGGCTGAGGCTGAATCGGCCTCCGCCGATTACGAAATCGCGCAGATCCGCCGCGCCGGTGTGCAATTGGCATTTGCGCTGATGTATTCGGGAGTTGCGTTGATCCTGCTGCTGTCAGCCATCTGGTTTGGCGTGTCATTTGCCAATCGGCTGGTCGAGCCGATACGCCGCCTGATCGGTGCGGCTGATCAGGTCGGGCGCGGGAATTATTACGTGCAGGTACCTGTGAAACCCAGTGAAGGCGATCTCGCGCATCTCGGGCAGACCTTCAACGGCATGACGTCGGCCCTGCGCCAGCAGCGCGACGAAGTCATGAGCGCCAATGAGCAGCTTGACCAGCGACGGCGATTTACCGAGGCGGTGCTTGCCGGCATTTCGGCCGGCGTGATCGGTCTCGATCATGATCTTGTGGTGACGATTGCCACACGCTCAGCCTATCAGCTTCTCGATCTTGAGGAAGGCAGTCTGGTGGGCCGCTTGCTTGGCGATGTCGTGCCGGAACTGGCGGTTATCCTGACCGATGCAAGTGAGGGCAATCGCCGGGCAATGCGCGAAGTCGGACTTGAGCGCCGGGGGCGCCCCCGCGTCTTCCTCGTGCGGGTGACCAGCGAGGAAAGTCCTGCACACGAGCATGGATATGTGGTGACGCTCGATGACATTTCCGATCTTGTCCTCGCCCAGCGTTCGGCTGCCTGGGCAGATGTGGCGCGCCGGATCGCCCATGAAATCAAGAATCCGCTGACACCAATCCAGCTGTCAGCAGAGCGGCTCAAGCGTCGCTACGGATCGCGGATCACCGAAGACCGGGAGGTCTTTGATCAATGCGTCGACACCATCATCCGGCAGGTTGGTGATATCGGCCGCATGGTGGATGAATTTTCCTCATTTGCCCGCATGCCAACCGCCCAGATTTCACGCGACGATCTGACCGATACCATCAAGCAGGTGATCTTCCTGATGCGGGTTGGCAACCCCAATGTGGATATCGTCGCTGATCTGCCCCCCGACCGTATCGAGGCCGATTTTGACCGCAGGCTGCTGGGTCAGGCACTGACCAATGTCATCAAGAACGCGGTCGAAGCCGTGACCGCGATCCCCACTCAGGTGGAGAGTGGCGGCAAGGTGACTGTTCGCCTCGAAAAACGGGCCGATGAGCTGATTATCGAGGTGACCGACAACGGCATCGGCCTGCCCAAAGATCAGCGTGAGCGCTTGCTTGAGCCCTATATGACCACGCGAGAGAAGGGGACTGGCCTTGGTCTGGCGATTGTTGCCAAGATTGTTGAGGAACTCGCAGGGCGTATCGAACTCCATGACGCGCCCGATGTCGCCAGCGGAGGCCATGGCGCGCTCATTCGCCTCGTATTTCCACAATTCGCTGCCGCGGCAAATCCTGCCCCGGCATCTGCCCAGTAAGGCTCAGACATGGCTGCTGATATTCTGATCGTTGATGACGAACGTGACATCCGTGAATTGGTCGCGGGCATCCTGAGTGATGAAGGGCATGGGACGCGCTCCGCCAAGCATGCCGATGAAGCACTGGCAGCGATCGTGCAGCGCCGGCCCTCGCTCGTCTTTCTCGACATATGGCTGCAGGGGAGCCGGCTCGACGGGCTTGAACTACTCGACGCCATCAAGGAGCAGCACCCCGAACTCCCGGTGGTGATGATCTCGGGCCACGGCAATATCGAAACGGCGGTCGCGGCGATCAAGCGCGGCGCTTATGATTATATCGAGAAGCCATTCAACGCCGACCGGCTGCTGCTGGTTGCGGCCCGTGCGCTCGAAGCGTTGCAACTGCGTCGCGAAATCCGCGATTTGCGCCAGCGCTCGACGATCACGGACGACCTTGTCGGTCGCTCAACCGTCATCAATCAGCTGCGCACGGTGATCGATCGCGTCGCCCCCACGAACAGCCGGATCATGATCTCGGGGCCGCCGGGCAGCGGTAAAGAGCTGGTCGCGCGCACAATCCACGGGCTGTCGAACCGTGCGCAAGGCCCGTTTATCATCATGAATGCCGCCTCTCTGACGTCTGAGGCGATGGAAAGCGAATTATTCGGCGTTGAGGCAGCCCAGGGCCAGACCCGCAAAGTCGGCGCGCTGGAAGAAGCGCATGGCGGCACACTTTTCATCGATGAAGTAGCCGACATGCCGCGCGAGACGCAGAGCCGTATTTTGCGGGTTCTGGTCGACCAGAATTTCACGCGCGTCAATGGCGCCACCCGCGTCCATGTCGATGTCCGTATCATCTCGTCGACCAGCCGCGATCTGGAAGCGGAGATCAGGGCAGGGCAGTTCCGTGAAGACCTGTTTCATCGCCTGTCCGTCGTGCCCCTTCGTGTTCCAGGTCTTGCCGAACATCGCGATGATATACCCGATCTCATCGATCATTTTCTCACTCAGGTATCGCAGGCAACAGGCCTGCCGCGACGCAAGATCGCCGATGATGCGATGGCCATCCTGCAAACGCATGACTGGCCTGGCAACGTCCGGCAATTGCGTAACAACATTGAGCGGGTCATGATTCTGGCCTCCGGCAGCCCTGACGTTGCCGTCACCGCTGACATGCTGCCGCCGGAGGTCGGTTCCCTCCTGCCAAGCATGCCGAGCAGCGTCGGTTCCGAGCACATTATGGCCCTGCCGCTGCGCGAGGCGCGCGAAGTGTTTGAGCGTGAATATCTCGGCGCCCAGATCAGCCGTTTTGGCGGCAATATTTCGCGGACAGCCGAATTCGTCGGCATGGAACGATCATCCCTTCACCGCAAGCTCAAGATGCTGGGGCTGAACTAGACGACGGCGCGAGCGGATATTCTCTTGCGTCCAAGGCATCACCACCTTCAACAACCCTGCGGGTTTCCGAGCACACATTCCATGCTTGCTCAACGACAGGGATTATGGCTTTTAATATGTGCTGAGCCGCCGCATGATATCCTCACGATGGATGCGCGCCGGTATCCGCCAACAATTATCGGATAAAATCAATGGCCGCAGAGCGTACGCAAAACCTTCAGGACACGTTCCTCAATTATGTCCGCAAGCAAAAGACGCCCGTCACGATCTTCCTGATCAACGGGGTCAAACTGCAGGGCGTTGTCACCTGGTTCGATAATTTCTGTGTCCTTCTGCGCCGCGATGGTCACTCCCAGCTTGTCTACAAGCATGCGATTTCAACTGTGATGCCAGGCCAGCCTGTGCAGCTCTTCGATGGCCTTGAAGAGCCTTTCGACACAGGCAAGGAGTGAACGGTATAACCGACGACGAGGTTACCCCGACATCATCCGGGCGGGCGCTCCATGAGACCAGGCGGCAACCGACACGAACCATCGTTGTCACGCCGTTCCGGCGTGCCGCCGGGCAGAATGCGACCGATCACGAGGCGCGGCGCGACGAGGCCGATGGTCTGGCGCGGGCGATTGACCTCACCATTGTCAACAGCCTGATCATCGGCCTTGCCGAAGTCAGGCCTTCGACCTATTTCGGCAAAGGCAAGGTCGCCGAGCTTGCCGATCTGGTTGCGACCCATGACATCGACCTCGTCTTTATCGACACCTCGTTGTCGCCTGGCCAGCAACGTAATCTCGAGCGCGCCCTTCATGCCAAGGTCATCGACCGGACGGGTCTTATTCTTGAGGTCTTCGGTGCAAGAGCAAGAACGCGTGAAGGTGTGTTGCAGGTCGAGCTTGCGCATCTGACCTATCAGAAGAGCCGGCTTGTGCGCTCCTGGACCCATCTTGAGCGCCAGCGCGGCGGCTTCGGCTTCCTCGGCGGCCCCGGCGAAAGCCAGATCGAGCTTGATCGCCGTCTCATCCAGGATCGCATTTCGCGGCTCGAAAAGGATATCGACAGCGTCAAACGCACGCGCGGCCTCCATCGCGCCAATCGCCGCCGTGTGCCCTATCCCGTCGTTGCCCTTGTCGGCTACACGAATGCCGGCAAATCAACTCTCTTCAACCGCCTGACCGGTGCTGATGTCTTCGCCAAGGATCTGCTGTTCGCGACCCTGGATCCGACGTTGCGTCTTCTGAAACTGCCAAGCGGCATGAAGATCATTCTTTCCGATACCGTCGGCTTCATCTCCGACCTGCCGACGCATCTGGTTGCAGCCTTCCGCGCCACGCTGGAAGAAGTGGTTGGCGCCGACGCGATCCTGCATGTCCACGACATTTCTCATGCCGGCTGGGAAACGCAGGCCGATGATGTTGCCGAGGTTCTTGCTCGCCTTGATATCGATATCAGATCATCACGCCAGGTGATCGACGTCTGGAACAAGTGTGATCGCCTGCCGGATAATGAACGGGATGCCTTTCGTGAAGCAGCAAGACGCCAACCAGCCGAGCAACGCCCGGTGGTCGCTTCAGCAATCACAGGGGAGGGGCTGGAGGTGTTATCAGTCCGCCTCGAAGAGGTTTTGGCGCGGACACGGGTGAACCTGACCCTCACCATACCGGCCGGTGACGCCGCATCGCTTGCCTGGCTTCACCGTCACGCGGAAGTTTTATCCACAGCCTACGATGATACCGGGACAGCGGTGATCGCGCTGCGCATCGATCCATCGCGCCAAGATGAAATCAGTCAGCGCTTCGCGATCACAGAAGGCAGCTGACTGCAATTGTTTCGCGAGGACGCTCTAACGAACATCAGGGCTTTTTTCGCCCGCCTTTACCTCATTCCACAGTTCTTCCATGTGCTCGAGCGTTGACTGACGTGGTGTCAAACCTCGTGCGGCGAGCATCATTTCGACGCCAGCAAAGCGGCGCTCAAACTTCCCGGTCGCCGCCTTCAGCGTCTGCTCGGCATCAACCCCCGCATGGCGCGCGAGATTGACGACTGCAAACAGAAGATCGCCGATTTCCTCGCCGATTTTGTTGCTCTTGCCCGCCAATTCCTGGGCAACTTCGTCAACTTCCTCCCGCACCTTGTCAAAGACCTGGCTCATATCCGGCCAGTCAAAGCCAACATCGCGCGCGCGTTCCTGAATTTTGTGGGCGCGGGTTAATGCAGGCAGAGCAAGCGCAACGCCTGCGAGCACACCGGCGGGCGTCGCAGCCTGCGCTTTGCCGGCGCGTTCGGCTTCCTTGAAGAGGCGCCAATTTGCTTGGACTGCCGCCTCGTCGGCGCCGCGCAGATCGCCAAACACATGCGGATGGCGTGTTATCATCTTGGCAGTGATCGCCTGCACAACATCACCAAACGCGAAGGCGCCGGCCTCTTCGGCCATGCGGGCGTGATAGACGACCTGCAGCAACAGGTCGCCCAGTTCGTGGCGCAAATCATCGAGATCACCACGGTTGATCGCGTCGGCGACCTCATAGGCTTCCTCGATCGTATAGGGCGCGATCGAGGCAAAGTCCTGACGCAGATCCCACGGACAGCCGGTGTCGGGCGTTCGCAACGCCGCCATGACCTCGATCAGGCGGGCGATATCACGCGACGGCGCCATCGCTGATTGCGCATGCCTATCCTCGCTATCGCTCACAGCTTGGCGACGAAATCGGATTTACCCAGATCAACGCCGTTATGGCGCAGGATGTTGTAGGCGGTCGTTGCGTGGAAAAAGAAATTGGGAATGGCGCGGTGCATGAGAAAATCGCGTCCCTTGAACGTCTGTGTCTGGCCCCGGATCTGCATAACGATCTCGCGATCCGCCCCGTCCTCGACTGCGTTGCGATCAAGCGCATTCAAAAACGCGATCGCGCGGGCAATGCGCTGTTTCAATTCACCAAAGCTTTTTTCGACATCATCATATTTGGGAATCTCGACACCGGCGAGGCGTGCACCTGCGCCTTTGGCGAAATCCGTGGTCAGTTGCACCTGGCGGGTGAAATCAAACATGTCGGGATAGAGACGAAAGGTCAGGAAAACAGCCGGATCGAGCTTCCTCTGCTCGACATGCATGGCCGCCTTGTCAAGACATCCCGATATCGCATCGAGACTGGCGGTGAATGTGAGAACAGACGCTTCGTAAAGTGAAAACGACATGGAGGTTCCTTCCGGGTGATGTGGCTCAGTGATTGACAACAAGATCGAGCGGCAGGCGCGACAGGGGCATGGCGCCGTTTGCGGTGATTTCGCTGGTGCGCGCCAGACACATGGCCATGCCCGCTTCCTCATCAAACAGGATCATGTGCAGAAAGACGACCATTCCCGGCTCGATGAGCGCCGGGTTGTCATGATAAAACATGGGCCAGTCCATCCAGTTCGGCGCAAACGTCGTGCCAAGGCTGTAGCCGCATGCGTTGAGGCGATGCGCGCGATGACCCGCACCGTCCAGTACTGCCGCGTGGGTGTCGAACACGTCACCGAAAGGCGTGCCTGGCGTCAGTCGCGCCTCACACGCCAGCAAGGCATCGCGGGCAGCCTTGTGCATCTCGACCAGGCGCGGGGAGGGCGTGCCAATCAGAATCGTGCGCATGAGCGCGGCGTGGTAATGGCGATAAGCCCCAGCAAACTCGAGCGTCAGCTGGTCATTGGCGTCGAGATGACGTCTGCCGCTGAAGTAACGGCACATCAGAGCGCCGGGGCCGGAGCCGATGATATATTCATTGGCCGGGTCGTCGCCGCCACCGCGAAAGACCGCACTTTGCATCTCAGCCAGAATATCACCTTCGAAGGCCCCGGGGAGGGCGAGGCGATTGGCAGCCTCAAGCGCGGCGTCAGCCAGCGTCGCCGCCTGGCGTACATAAACAAGCTCAGCCGGGCTCTTCACCGCGCGCTGACGCGTCACGAGATCAGATGCGTCAACCAGCGTGGCAAAACCGTCAAGCGCTGCGACCAGTTTCTGACCATTGAGCGCCGTCAGCCCATAGGCATCAAATTCGACCCCGAGCCGAGCGTTGCGCAATCCCAATTCAGCGAGGATATCTCTCAGTTCCACAGCGGGGTTGGCTTGCGGTCCATCAGTCCAGATACGCACGTCATCGATAACCGACGTGAACTTGGCCTGAAGCCGATCAGCCGAGCGCGTCAACAGGACCATGCGCCCATCGGCGGTGAGCACCAGGCATTGGAAAAACACATAGCCGAACGTGTCATATCCGCTCAGGTAATACATACTCTCCTGGCGAAACATCAACAGCCCATCAAGGCCGCGCGCCGCCAGCTGACCCCGGGTGATGGCTTGACGGTCGGCAAATTCCTGAACTGAAAAATGAATATTGCGGGCGCGCAACGACATCAATGACCGACCTTACAGATGGCCCGGCAATGGCCCAGGCCAGTTGAAAGAAAGTTAGCGCGCGGTGCCGTGCACGCATCTAGCCCTGACCGCTGTTACCAGCGGTCAGGGGCTTGCGATACTGGCAGGTGAGGTCGACGACCATCACTTGACGGGGCAGGGCATGAGAACCCCGAACCCCGCCGGTTACGTGATATCAGTCAACGCGGCGGATATTGTCAGCAGCCGACTTGCCGGTCCGGCGATCGGGCACGAGCTCATAGGAAATCTTCTGACCTTCGTCGAGGCCATGCATGCCAGCGCGTTGAACGGCGCTGATGTGTACAAATACGTCAGGTCCACCAGCGTCAGGTCGAATGAAGCCGAAACCCTTTTGCGCATTGAACCACTTTACCGTGCCCGTGATCATATCAGTCTTTCCATATTCGCTAACAGGGAAACACGGCACCAAAGAAATGCCGCTTCGTGACGTTTGTGTTGTCGAAGAATGTCGTGAGCGGGCACCCGCGTGATCAGGGGCGCGCAGCCATTTGGTTCAGCCGACACACTCACGCAATGTAACATCAGATTACAGAAAAAACGAGACACATTTATCAGGCGCGCATGACACTAGCGCAGGTGGGACAACCAAAGACCACGAGCAAAAGCACCAGAAAAACGAAACATTCGAGCGCGCAGGCGTTGACGTCGCCGCTCCCGCAGATTGCCACAACAGAACGGCGCAATATCAAATTCGCATAAGATATATTATGGAACATTTTATTATCGCCGCCCTATGACCTTAAGCGGAGGATGCTGCGCCGTTGCGGCATTTATTCGGGCGTTATCCGCATCCCGTCATAGGCCGGCACTACATGCGCTGGCAGGCTGGCGAGTAATTGGCGGTAATCGAGGTCGCTGTGCATGTTGGTGAGGATCGCCTGCTTCGGTTTCAGGCGGTCGATCCATGCGAGCGCTTCATCGAGCGAGAAATGACTGGGGTGCGGCTTGGGCCGCAAGGCATCAATGATCCACACATCAAGATCACTGAGGAGCCCGAGGCTCATATCGGGGATGGCGCTGACATCGGGCGTGTAGGCGATGGCACCAAACCGAAAGCCGAGCGCCGGAATGGTGCCGTGCTGCAGGAGGATGGAGGTAGCGGTGATCGGACCACCCGGGCCGTTGATGACGACGTCGCGATTATGATGGAGCCGCCGGTCGTTGAGGATCGGCGGATAATCACTGCCAGGCGGTGTAGCAAAACAATAGCCAAATCGCAGGTGCAATATTTCGGCGGTTGCCTCGTCGCTGTAGACATCGAGGCGCGAACGCCGCCTGAGCACCAGACCGCGCAGATCATCGATGCCGTGCGTATGGTCGGCGTGCTCGTGGGTGAACAGCACCGCGTCCAGCGCCTCGACGCCGGCATCGACAAGCTGACCATGGATATCCGGCGACGTGTCGACAAGGACGCGGGTTGTGCCGCCCTCGCCACGACGCTCCACCAGGATCGAACAGCGACGGCGGCGGTTTTTTGGCTCAGCCGGATCACAGGCGCCCCAGCCAAGGGCAACACGTGGCACACCGCCTGACGAACCGCAGCCAAGAATGGTTATATCGTAGCTCATGCCGCAGCCACAGAAATAAGCTCGTCCGTTGTCAATTTGGAAAACAAGCGCTCCGTATTGCGGCTGGTCGTCACGGCGAGCGCCTCAAGGCTGATGCCGCGCAGCTCCGCCAGTACCTTGGCTGTCTCGACCACGTAGGCAGGCTCATTGCGCTTGCCACGATATCTGCCTGGCGCCAGATAAGGCGCATCGGTTTCAACCAGGAGGCGGTCTGCAGGCGCCTCACGCGCGATCATGCGCAGTTCATCGGTGTTTTTGAACGTCAATATGCCGGAAAACGAGAGGTAGAGCCCGAGCGCAAGACCGCGCCGCGCCAGATCAGCGCCGCTGGAAAAGCAGTGAAGAACGGCAGTGAACGCCCCCCTGGCATACTCATCTTCCAATATGCTGGCGACGTCGTTATCGGCATTGCGGGCATGAATGACCAGGGGCAGGCCCGTCAGGCGCGCAGCCGCAATATGGGCACGAAACCCCCTCGCCTGCGCCTCGCGCGGCGCCTTGTCGTAATGATAATCAAGACCCGCTTCGCCAATCGCCACCACTTTGGGATGGTCCGCCAGAGCGGCAATGTCGGCTGCCGTGATGCCGTCTTCCTCGCCGGCATTGTGCGGATGAGTGCCTACCGAACAGAATACGCCGGGATGGCGCTCGGCAAGCGCCAGCAATGCCGGAAAGCGCCGCACCCTTGTGTTGATCGTGATCAGACGGGTCACCCCATTTGCGCCAGCGCGCTCCAGAACACCGGCGATGTCATCGGCGAAATCAGGAAAATCAAGATGGCAATGGCTGTCGATCAGCTTCAACGCGATGTGCCTCCCTCGCTCTCCTCGACATAGCGCGGAAATATGCCGTGAGGTACAGGCAGAGCCGTGCCGCCTCTAAGGGCATGCCCCTGCCCCAGCGAAGCAAAACTGCGCTCCTCCGGCGCCACTGCCAGCAAATCCAGCAAGGCGCCAGCTGCGGCCGGCACCACCGGCTGCACCAGAATGGCGATCACACGCAACACTTCAGCCGTCACCCACAGCACGCTGCCCATGCGCGCCGGATCGCTTTTGCGCAATGCCCACGGCTCGGCTGCCGCAAAATAACGATTGGCGTCGGCCACCACCGCCCACACCGCATTGAGATAGGTGTGGAGGGCAAAATCCTTCATCGCCGCGCGCGCCGCGCCAGGCAGGGCGTAGGCCGATGCGAGGATCGCTTCATCGGCAGCCGTCAACGGACCGGGAGGCGGCAGCACGCCGCCGCAATTCTTGGCGATCATCGACAGCGAGCGTTGCGCCAGATTGCCCAGATCATTGGCAAGATCGGCATTGAGCCGGTTGACGATCGCCTCATGGCTGTAGGTACCGTCCTGGCCGAAGGCGACCTCGCGCAGGAAGAAATACCGCACCGCGTCGACGCCGTAACGCGCGACGAGGTCAAACGGGTCAACGACGTTGCCAACCGATTTCGACATCTTCTCGCCACGTACATTGAGAAAACCATGACCAAAGACACGCTTGGGCAGCGCCACGCCCGCTGACAGGAGGAAGGCTGGCCAGTAGACTGCGTGGAAACGCACGATGTCCTTGCCGATGATATGCACGTCGGCCGGCCAGTACCGTGCCCTCTCCCCGCCTGCCAGCGCTTCCACCCCGGTCAGGTAATTGGTCAACGCATCAATCCACACATACATGACGTGCTTTGGCGCCCCCGGCACCGGCACGCCCCAGTCAAACGTCGTGCGCGAGATCGACAGATCCTGCAGACCCGACTTTACGAACGAGACGATCTCGTTCAGCCGACTCTCGGGCGCGATGAAATCGGGATGGTCGCGATAATGAGCCAGCAGCCGGTCGCCGAATGCCGACAGGCGGAAGAAGTAACTCTCCTCCTCCACCCATTCAACCGGCGTACCGCTGGCCGAACGGCGGATCCCGTCGTCATGCAGTGTCGTTTCACTTTCATCGTAATAGGCTTCATCACGAACCGAGTACCAGCCCTTGTAGCTGTCGAGATAGATATCACCGGCCGCTTCCATGCGTTTCCACAACGCCTGCGAGGCCGCGTAATGGCGCGGCTCGGTCGTGCGGATGAAAGCGTCATTCGAGACGTTGAGCGCGCGTCCCATCTCGGCAAAGCGCGCCGCGTTGCGATCGGCGAGCGCCTGCACCGGAATGCCCTCGCGGGCAGCAGTCTGGAGCATTTTCTGCCCATGCTCATCAGTCCCTGTGAGGAAAAAGACATCTTTTCCCTCCAGCCTCATGAAGCGGGCAATCGCGTCGGTTGCCAGCAATTCATAGGCATGGCCGATGTGCGGCGGACCATTGGGATATGAGATGGCGGTAGTGATGTAGAAGCTGTTCGACATACCCAACTCCTCGCGTTGCCAAGGGCGGCTGTCAAGCGGCTCTGTGTCTGGGGCCTGACCCTAGAGCGCGCGCTGCAATTCCTCCAGATAGGCGATAATCATATGCCGACGCGGCAGGTTGAAGGTGGTGCCGGAAGCAAACTGGGCGTCCGCGAATTGACCGACCGCAGCCAGGCGTGCGGCGCGCTCACTTCCATCAGTTCGACGTGTCAAGCTCGCTGCCCTGGTTGCAATAAATCCGCTGAGAGTTTCACGAAACAGGCGAAACGCGTCATCCTTGGCGCGCCCCTCGAGGCGGTCACTGAACGCCGCCAGATCGCGTGCGCTCATCGCTCCCAGATTGTCAAAAAGGCGGTCCATATCATCAACAAGCTCAAGCCAGTTCTTGGCGATAAGCCGTAAAGCTCTGCCGGGCGATCCATGACCATAGCGGATGCTTGCGGCAACCACGTCGCTCGCAGCCGACGGCAGCAGCGCCGTCACGGCCTGCTGCATCGCGCCATCTGACAGAGGCGCCAGCGTGAGACGGCGACACCGCGAGCGGATGGTCGCCTGAACTTTTCCCGGTCGATGCGCCAGCAGGAAAAAGAGCACGCGGTCCGGTGGCTCTTCGATGGTCTTCAAAAGCGCATTGCCGCAATAATCATTGAAATCGTCGACCGTATCGACGATGACCACCCTCCATCCATCGCCGGTCGACGTGGTAACGACGCGTTGCATGGCCTTGCGGACATCCTCCACCCTGATCTGAGGACGGATGACGTTGCGCTTCTGATCAATGGCCCGCCTTATCACCACCAGGTCAGGATGAGAGAGCGTTGCAATAGCCTGATCGACATCTCTGCGTCGCTCCGGCGCAATACTTTGCGCAAGGACGTGGCGCGCCAGACGAAAGGCGAGCGTCGCCTTTCCAACCCCTTCCTCGCCACCAATCAGCCAGGCGTGCGCCAGCCGGCCGGCATTGAACGATGTGAGGAAGGATTGCTCTGCCTCGTGATGACCGAAGAGCAGCTGATTGGCGCGCGGCAGCGCCACATCGGCGATCGCGTCCACATCCTCTGGCAGGACAAAATCACGTGTCACGCGTGGACTGCCATTGTCCGGGCTGCCAGCACACCTTCAACCAGCCCCCAGGCTTCAGCGCCAAGCTTGTCTTTGCTCTGCGCGGCATCAAGGAGCCGGCATCGCTGCGGATTGTCCCTGGCGATCTGGCGGAAAGCCTCGCGCAGCTTCACATGAAAGGCTGAACCTTCATCTTCGAAACGATCCCCGGTGCCAGCCCGTTGATGCCGACGCGCTACCGCGTCGTGTGGATCAATGTCGAGGATCAGCGTGAGGTCGGGACCGGTTGAGCCGATCGCCACGCGCTCAAGCGCATGGAGAATGTCATGATCAAGACCGCCAGCGATCCCCTGATAGGCTCGCGTTGAATCACTGAACCGGTCGCAGATAACGAGGGCGCCGCGCGCCAAAGCGGGGCGAATAACCGCGCGCACGTGATCAGCCCGCGCGGCCGCAAACAGCAGCGCTTCGCCGAAGGCGCCGAAGCGCTTTGCAGCCCCGGAGAGAACGACGTGACGAACCGCTTCCGCGCCCGCCGTGCCGCCAGGCTCACGTGTCACCACAACGTCAACGCCATCCGCCCGCGCCCGCTCGGCCAACCCGCGGGCAAGAGTCGACTTGCCAGCCCCCTCGCCTCCTTCGAGCGTAAGGAAGACGCCGGGACGACCACGCAATGTCGGTTTCACGAATGTCTCCGAAACAGGCTCTTCACCAGCTCCCACGCCCCGTCCACGGCCTTGCGCGGCAGTGAGCCATGGCCGATATCTTCCGCCGTGATCAGCGTCCGCTCCGTTGCCAGAACCGAACCGTTGTATATCTGCAATTTTGCCACTTCCTGACCCTTGGCGATGGGTGCGCGCAGCGGCCCGCTGTAAACGACGCGCGCTCTCAGATCGCGCGGATCAGCCTCGCGCGGCACCAGGACGCGGACATCGTCCCTGGGCGTCAGCGCCACATAGCCGCTTGCGCCGCCGAAGACGCGCGCCTCGCCGACGATATCGTCTTTGGCAAACAGCATCCGGCTGCGGAAGGACCGGAACCCCCATTCGATGAGCTTGCGCGATTCACTTGCTCGCTCCTTGCTGTTTTTGAGGCCGTTCACCACCACGACCAGACGCTGCCCGTCGCGCCGGACCGATCCGACAAGCCCGAAGCCCGATTCGCTCGTTGAGCCCGTCTTGAGCCCATCCGCTCCCGGCACTTCGCGCAACAACGGATTGCGGTTCTCCTGCGCCTTGCGCACATTCCACTGAAACTGTTTCTCCCCATACCAGGGGTAAAATTGCGGATAGGTTTTAATGATGTGAACGGCAAGCCGTGCCAGTTCCCGCGTTGTCATCCGCGTCCCCGGATCGGGCAGTCCGGTCGAATTGGAGAAGATTGACTGCGTCAATCCGAGTTCGCGCGCCCGTTTTGTCATGCGCGACGCAAAGGCCGCCTCGTTACCGGAAAGGCCCTCAGCCAGAACGATGCAGCCATCATTGGCCGAAACGATGATCGCACCTTTCAGCAAATCCCCAACCTTGATGCGGCTGTTGAGCTGGGCAAACATGGTGGAGCCGCCGGAGGGCGCACCACCGGTGCGCCATGCATATTCGCTGACAGAAAATTCCGTATCAATGGTAAGGCGGGCATTGGCGATTTCGTTGAAAATGACTTCCTGTGTCATCAACTTGGCCATCGAGGCGGGCGCCATGAGCCGGTCGGCGTTTTTCTCATAGAGGACGGTCTGCGTATCGGCGTCGACCATGATGGCGAATTCAGCGCTGGTGTCGATACCGCCGGCTGGGGCAGGCGGACCTGCGGCAATGGCCAGCGCCGGCGCAACGAGAACACCCCACGACAACGTCACGAGCCGGGCAACCGCTGAAAGGCGCGTCAGCTTAGATCGATTCATTGACCCCCCGGTACCCACCATTTGCCAAGGTACCAAGCCTGGGTAGCGGCGGCAATCGACGTTCTACTGGTTTACAACGGCAATATGCGTGCCGATACAGCGCCCAGTTTTCGCGCACTCTCGACGGCCTTTTCAGCCGCCGGCTGACCGAACAGAGGCGCGAGCCGCACCTGGTAAAAGGTGATGCCGCTGACATTGACAGGGTCGACCACCGCTTGCCCCAGGGGGGACAGACCATCGCGGATACGAAATGCTTCGGCTGGATCGCGGAACGACCCCGCATTGACGCCGAATATGAGCCTTTGACCGCCCTTGCGCTCATGATCCCCCGACAGCACCGCCGGCGCGGTTGAAGCGAGGATCACCGGGGCGTTGACAGGCGCTGCCAGCGCCGGAACGGGCGGTTGGGGTGTGGCGGCCAGCGGTGCCGGCCGGGGCGCCGATGTCGGGACAAACGCACCAGCCGAGGCAAGCTGCACCGGCTCCTCACGCGGGCGTGGTTGCGGCAAGGGCGCCAGCGTATCGGCGAGCGCCAGCTGGATCGGTGATTTCTGCCCGACCGGATGGACCGCCCAGTCGGGAATGGGGGCTAGCCGCGCAACCTCCTGCGGCGGCACCGGCACACCATTGGCCTTCACCGTCGTCACCAGCCAATCATCATTGCCATCAAGCGGCGCTGCGCCGACATACGTGACCCGCACACGGGCAACACCGCGACCATGGAAATCGAGGAGTTGGGCAGAGCGTTTCGACAGATCGATAATGCGATCGCTGTGAAATGGACCGCGATCATTGACGCGCACGACAACCGAACGCCCGTTCGTTGTATTGGTCACACGGACGTAAGAGGGCAGCGGCAGCGTGCGATGGGCCGCGCTGAAGGCATGCATGTCGTAGACTTCGCCATTCGCGGTCCGCCGCCCGTGAAAATCATCGCCGTACCAGGACGCGACCCCGGCCTCATCATGGCTTGGATCGAATTTGGGCTGATAGGATTTGCCACGGACCTTGTAGGCCTTGCCGACACGGTAGACCCCTCCCCCGCGCGGCACCGGCGTGCCCGGCTCAACGACACGCTTGCTGGCGGCAACGCCGTATTCGCTCGGAGAGAAGCCTTTTTTTGCTGTTTCCTGACGGGCTGGATTGGAACATGCCGCAAGCGTCAGCGCGATCATGGCAACAGAACAGCCCGCCATAGCGCGCCGTCGGGACTGCAAAGACATTCTGATAAAACCAATCACGCAAAACACCCGAACGCGCGCGGCTCCGTGACGGATGAAGCCCGCTGTCACGAAAATCGACCTGAAGTGATTACAATTCGGTTAATCAAGCCGGCATCTTTACGAATCGCGAAACGACCGGCAGATGAGATGGCTCAGCAAATTGACAAATTTGCGTCCGACAAGCCTTAGCTACCGATGCGAGCCAGCCCCTTGAGCCCATCATCGCGGTGCCAGGACAGCTGCCCGTCATCGCGTTGGTAGAGGCGGAAGCAGAAGCGTTTGCCATTCTCATATGTCTGCCATTGCTGGCAGAGCTGATCACCACTCACCCACCATTTACCCTCATCGCTGACACGCGCGAAAATGCCAAGGCCGGCAGCTTTGCCGGTGCCGTCAACAACGCCGCCAGGGCGGTAATAGAGTGGAAATTCACCGCCAGCGGGTACTTTTAGATAGATCCGGCGCCCTTCTATGAGGGGTTTGATATCGCGACCCGAAATGGGTGTGTCGCCCGGCGACTGCGCAAAGCCTGCCGTCGCAAGAGCAAAAATGCCGAGCACCGCGCAAACCCGAAAACGCATCACATCCTCCCTCTTCTGCAGTCATCCTACGACACCAGTCCCGCATTGGATGTTGTGCTTGATCCGGCGGGCACCACTCGATTTTTTACAGCCTCCAATCCAAAATTAACCATTCTTCAGCAAATTCAAGCGATTGATCATCATTAAAAATCGACCATTCAAAATAAGGATGAGGTTGCGAATGTTAAGTCTGCTGTCGCGGTTGAATCTGACGGCCAAATCACTTCTGTGCGTGTTTTTTCTTCTCGCGACATCCGCAGTGATGTCGGCCAGTCTTGGTTGGTACATGCTCATGCAGTCCAACGTCGATCGCGCCAGAATGGAAGCCGAGACCAATCTGCGGACGCTGACAGTTCAGCTCCGTGATTCCTATCCGGAAGCGAAGATCAGTTTTGAGGGCGCGCGGGTAGCCGAGGTGCGGATGTCGAAACTGCCGGACTTCGCTGATCACGGCATCGTTGACGACACCACCTTGTCGGTCGGGGGCACTGCGACGATCTTCCTGGTGGACGATAAAGGCACCTTCATTCGCCGCACGACCAATGTCAAAAAGGAAAATGGCGACCGGGCTGTCGGCACCGCTTTGGCGCCCGATCATCCCGCGCAAGCCTTTGTGAACCAGGGAAAGCCGTATTACGGTCCGGCAGTCCTGTTCGGACGCTCCTTCTATACTGCCTATCAGCCGTTCCTGGGCGAGGACGGCAAGGTCAAGGGCATCCTCTATGTCGGCGTCCCCACCGAGAAATTTTCCGAGCAATTATATGCGCTCATGTTCAACCTCGGATTGTTCAGCCTCTTCAGCATGGCGATCATGGCCGTGGCGACATTTGTCATGGTGCGCATCGGGCTGAAGCCGTTGCTGTGCGCGACAGACGCAGTGAAAGAAGTGGCCGCTGGCAATCTCGACATAAAGATTGAACACACCAGCCGTGCTGATGAAATCGGTGCGCTCGTGAGAGCGGTCAGTGTCCTGCGCGACAAGGCGTTATCGGCTCGTGCCACTGAAGGCGACCGTCTTGCAGACGCCGAAAAGCGCGGTAATCGTGCCAAGGAACTCGACGACGCCATTCACGAATTTGAAGCGAACATGACCCGGCAGATCCGCGAAACTCAACAGGTCGCTCGCAACATTCTGCTCAACCGCAACGAGCTGAGCAACGCCGCCACAGCCGTCAACGATACAATCGGGTCGGCAGCCGGGGCGACAACGCAAGCGGCAAACAGCATGGAGGCCGTCGCCAACGCCGCCCAGCAGCTCGGTGCCTCCATCGGCGAGATTGCCCACCAGACATCATCCTCCTCGCAAGTGGCGCAGAAGGCGGTGCAGGAAGCAGAAAATACATCGAACCAGATCGGTCAGCTGGCCGAAGCCGCCCGCAAGATCGGTGATGTCGTGCACATCATCAACGATGTCGCCAACCAGACCAATCTGCTGGCGCTGAACGCCACGATCGAGGCGGCGCGCGCGGGCGAAGCCGGCAAGGGCTTTGCGGTGGTGGCCTCCGAAGTCAAGCAACTCGCGGGTCAGACCGCCAAGGCGACCGAAGAGATCGCCGCACAGGTCAACCGCATGCAGCAGGCCACCGGCCAGACCGTGGACGCCATCGGCTCTATCGGCGAGACGATCGGAACCATGAAGCAGATCGCGACCGCCATCGCTGCCGCCGTCGATGAGCAGCAGGCATCCACAACCGAAATCGCCCGCGCCATCGATGACGCAAGTGGCCAGACGAGCATCGTCAAAACGTCAATCGGCAATGTCGTGTCCGGCGCCCAGTCGACCCAGAATTCCGTGACCTCGCTCGGCAAGACATCCGAGCAATTGTCGGCCTGTGCGGAAAATATAGATGCCGCACTCAATGCCTTCATCAAGCGGGTGCGTGTCGCCGCCTGAGGCGGCACCGTCATCTGCTGGGCGCGTGGGCAAAATCGCGCTTTCATCAGCGCGCCAACGCCGCTATGAACGGCGCGGCAAGGAAGGGTGGCCGAGCGGTTTAAGGCAGCAGTCTTGAAAACTGCCGTGGGCGCAAGTCTACCGTGGGTTCGAATCCCACCCCTTCCGCCATCACGCTTTTCGCCGCGCGCCCCTCTCACCACCTTACGCGGCAAGATCGCTTGGCGGTCTGAAGCTCGTTTTCCAGCGCCATTGCCGATTGGTCGTTAGGTGCTCTCCTGAATTTCCGCCCGGGATAGCCGTACCCTTCG
>DEZK01000008.1:66173-66315 GCA_002365175.1 Raskinella chloraquaticus (SeqCode) | reverse complement strand
CCGCCGCCGCCGCCACCGCCTGCGTTTAGGCCGCCGCCGCCGCCAGTCGCGGCGTTCGCGGTGAGCGCGACGTTTGACAGGGTGAGCGCGCCCGTCGAACTGACGAACACCGCCCCGCCAAGGCCGCCGCCGCCGCCGCCGC
>DEZK01000008.1:0-66068 GCA_002365175.1 Raskinella chloraquaticus (SeqCode) | reverse complement strand
GCCGCCGCCGCCATCGCCGCCCGCCCCGCCACGGGCATTGGCGTTGGCGATGGTGAGGTTCTGGATGGTGGCGGTGACGGTCGTGGCGGCTTGGCCGTTTATCGCCTGCCCGGCGCTGCCGACGAAAAACACCCGCTGGCCCGTCGCCGCGCTGGTCGAGCCGCCGCTCACCGTGATGTTGTTCGCCCCGCCATCGATGCGGGTATTGTTGCCGAGGATCAGCGGCAATTCATTGAGGCCGGAACTGCCTATGGTGATTGTACCGTTCGCGAGCGTGTTCGCGAAGGTGATTATCGTTCCGGGATTGCCGTTGGCGTGGATGATCGCATCGCGCAGCGACAGGTTGTTGCCGGCGTTGAGCGTGTCGGCTAACGTGTTGACCACGCATTGATTGCCGGGGCATAGAATCGCATTCGCCCCAGCCGGTGTTGCAAGCGTGAGGGCAGCGAGAGCCACACCACTGAGCAAAGCCGCCCGTCGCGCGCCTCCAAACCCTTGTTTCCCGCCACGCTCAAAAGGCAGGATGGCAAAATGTGCGGCGGCCCGGTGATCAATATGCGCCATGAACCCTCATTTCTCGATCAAACGCGCAGAGCGCCATGTCAGAATCCGACAACCCAGCCGATTGTTATCTAATTGTTAAAACGAAGGGTAGAACATCACACAGGAAAAAAGTGTGATATAATAGAGACAGCGGCGGATATTAGTCAATTTCGCGTCACAATGCGCTGCTTATCAACGCCGAAATAGCCGTTTTGAGCCCGTTCAGGCGGATAAGATCGCCGTCGCAGGGAACTGCCCAATAGCAAGTCAGCGCAAAATTATTTGGTGCGACAAATTAACACGATCGGTTTGCGCGGGTGGAAACACAGAGAACCGACGTGGATGTGCGGATTTTTACAGCAAAGCGCGTGGAATTAGCTCACGCAGCGTCTTCGCTTGTCCCCAGCCGCCCGTCGAGATAGCTGCTGACCTTGGTGACCAGCGGTTCCATATGGCTTTCAAAGAAATGATTGGCGCCGGGAATGACCGTCTGGTCGATGATGATGCCGCGCTGGGTTTTGAGCTTTTCAATCAGCGTGCGTACATCGGCCAAAGGCACCACAGCATCCTTGTCGCCATGCAAAATCAGGCCCGATGACGGGCAAGGCGCAAGAAAGCTGAAATCATAAAGGTTGGCCGGCGGCGCAATCGATATGAAACCCTCGATCTCGGGGCGGCGCATGAGGAGCTGCATGCCGATCCACGCGCCAAACGAAAAGCCGGCAATCCAGCAGGCGCGCGATTCCGGGTTGAGCGTTTGTGCCCAGTCAAGGGCAGCCGCTGCGTCCGACAGCTCGCCCTGGCCGTGATCAAACGCACCCTGGCTGCGGCCAACCCCGCGAAAATTGAAGCGCAGAACGGAAAAGCCTCTTTTTGCGAAGATATAGAAGAGATTATAGACGATCTGATTGTTCATCGTCCCGCCAAATTGCGGGTGCGGGTGCAGAACAATGGCTATCGGCGCGGCACGGTTTTTCGCCTGCTGGTAGCGTCCTTCGATACGTCCGGCAGGTCCGTTGAAAATCACTTCAGGCATAATCGCGACACTTGCTCCAGTTTCCGCGCCAGCCTCTCTGGCAGGCGGTGATAATGATGTGACACCGACACGCGTTGACGCCGGCGCCGCCGCTCCCTAGAACAGAAGGGTAAATCTGCTGGTGCGGTCAGTTGGGACCGCACGGGCGCCAGATCGTCACGGGCAACCGGCATTGCCGGGAACCGTCGAAGTCTCGTTGCTCTAGGTAATTGACTGGAGCGGCGGACGCAAGGCGTGCGTGCAACCTCCGGCCTGCCGGCAAGCGTGTGTTGAAGATGGCTCGATCTCTCCAGGCGGTGATGCGCCGGGGCGTGCCTGTCACCGAAAAGGGTGAGGGGAGCGTATAAAGCCAGCTTCAAGCGATGCGAAAGCCAGGGTGGTTGATGGACGGACGACGCGCCTATCTTGATTGCAATGCGACCGCTCCCCTGCGCCCTGAGGCGCGGGCGGCAGCGCTCGCTGCTCTTGAGCTTGCCGCCAACCCGTCCGCCGTCCATCAGGAAGGGCGCCGGGCGCGCCGTCTCCTTGAAGAGGCAAGGCTGGCGATTGCCGGCCTGATCAATGGCCAGGCCGGGAATGTCATTTTCACCTCTGGCGGCAGCGAGGGTGCGGCGATGGTGCTGGCCCCCGGCTTCTGCGGCACGGGGAAAGCGCCGGCCGAGCGGCTCGTGGTCTCGGCCATCGAGCATTCAGCGGTGCTGAGCGCTGGCCGCTTCGCACCAGCCGACGTGGCGGTGTGTCCGGTGACGGGCGATGGGGTGATTGATCTTGCCGCCCTTGATGGGCTGCTGGCTGGGTCAGCGCGCCCGGCGCTGGTGGCCGTGATGCTTGCCAATAACGAAACGGGTATCATCCAGCCGGTCGCCGAGGTTGCGGCCCTTGGCAACAGGCATGGCGCCTCGCTGGTCTGCGATGCGGTGCAGGCCGCCGGAAAGATGCCCGTCGATATCGCTTCTTTGGGCGCGGACGCGATCATTGTCTCCGGTCATAAGCTTGGCGCGCCTCAGGGCAGCGGCGCCGTCATCCTTGGTGAGGGCGTACGCCTTGGCATGGCGCTGATCCGTGGCGGGGCGCAGGAACATCGCCAGCGGGCGGGAACAGAGAATGTCAGCGGCATTGCTGGTCTTGGCGCTGCCTGCGACTATCTGGCCCGCCTGGGAGCGGCTGAGAACGGGCGCATTCGAGCCATGCGCGATGACATGGAAGCGCGCCTTGTGGCAGCGCTGCCAGGCGCCCATATCATGGGTCAGCATGTGCCGCGTCTGCCGAATACCAGTCTTGTGATGTGCGACGATATCATCGGCGAGACGGCGGTAATCGCGCTTGATCTGGCAGGTATCGCAGTGGCAACAGGTTCGGCCTGCGCTTCGGGCAAGGTCGCGCCGAGCCATGTGCTCAAGGCCATGGCGCTTGATGACGCTCACGCTCGCTCGGCCTTGCGTGTCAGCCTCGGCTGGGCGACGACGCCTGACGATATCGACAAATTCATCGCGGCCTTTGCCGCCCACCGTAACCGCATTGCCGGGCGCGCCGCCGCCTAACCGACAGGTCGAAGCGCCGGCCGCAATCCAGGGAGTTGTCCATGCCAGCCGTTCAGGAAACCATCGAACAGGTCAAGGCAATCGACGTCGATCAGTACAAGTACGGCTTCGTCACCGATATTGAATCCGAGCGTGCGCCAAAGGGGCTCAGCACCGATATCGTGCGCTATATCTCGGCTAAGAAGGACGAGCCGCAATGGCTGCTCGATTGGCGCCTTGACGCCTATGAACGCTGGCGCTCGATGGAAGAGCCGCAATGGGCGCGCGTGCATTATCCGCGGATTGATTTCGAGGACCTTTACTACTATTCGCAGCCAAAAAGCACGTCGGGTCCGAGATCGCTGGACGAAGTCGATCCGGAACTGCTGCGGACATATGAAAAGCTCGGCATCCCCTTGCGCGAGCGCGAGGTTCTGGCGGGCGTCGTGGGTGCCCGTGTCGCGGTCGACGCGGTGTTTGATTCCGTATCCGTTGTCACCACTTTCAAGGAAGAGCTGGCGAAAGCCGGCGTTATCTTCTGCGCGATTTCCGAAGCGGTACGCGAGCACCCGGAGCTGGTGCGCAAATATCTGGGCTCCGTCGTGCCGGTGAGCGATAATTTCTATGCAACCTTGAATTCTGCCGTGTTCTCCGACGGCTCGTTCGTCTACATTCCGCCGGGCGTGCGCTGTCCGATGGAATTATCGACGTATTTTCGTATCAACGAGCGTAATACCGGGCAGTTCGAGCGCACGTTGATCATCGCTGACAAGGGCTCCTACGTCTCCTATCTGGAGGGCTGCACGGCGCCGATGCGCGATGAAAACCAGCTCCATGCCGCCGTCGTCGAACTGGTGGCGCTGGATGACGCCGAGATCAAATATTCAACCGTCCAGAACTGGTATCCCGGAGACGCCAGCGGCAAGGGTGGCATCTATAATTTCGTCACCAAGCGCGGCGATTGCCGGGGTGACAACTCGAAGATTTCGTGGACCCAGGTCGAGACCGGTTCGGCGATCACCTGGAAATACCCGTCCTGCATTCTGCGCGGCGATAATTCCCGTGGCGAATTCTATTCGATCGCCGTATCGAATGGCGCGCAACAGGTCGATTCCGGCACCAAGATGATCCATCTGGGTGCCAATACCTCAAGCCGCATCATTTCCAAGGGCATCGCCGCCGGTATCTCGCAGAACACCTATCGCGGCCAGGTCTACGCTCATCGCAAAGCCCGCAACGCCCGCAACTTCACCAATTGCGACAGCCTCCTCATCGGCGACCGCTGCGGCGCCCACACCGTGCCCTATATCGAGGCAAAGAACTCCTCCGCCCAGTTCGAGCATGAGGCGACGACCTCGAAAGTATCGGATGACCAGGTGTTCTACGCCATGCAGCGCGGCCTTACCAAGGAGGATGCCATTGCGTTGATCGTCAACGGCTTCGTCAAGGATGTGCTGCAACACCTGCCGATGGAATTCATGGTGGAGGCGCAGAAGCTCATTGCGGTCAGCCTTGAAGGGAGTGTCGGGTGAGTGAGTTAAGCGAATTGCTGCGGGCTCGCGAGATCGCGCTCCATACGCCATCTGTCAGAAAGTCAGCGTTTGAGCTTAACAGGCTGCTTGCGCCAGGGTTCCGGGAGTTTGGCAAATCGGGGCGCGTTTATAACCGCGAGCAAGTCATTTCGGCTCTGCTTGAAGATGTTGATCACAAGCAAATTGATGTCAAAGCGTTCAAATGCGATGTGCTATCGGATAATGTGGCGCTGGTGACCTATCGGTCGGAAGCCGGCAATCCGATTACGGGTGCCCTGCGAAGCTCAATTTGGCAAAAAAATCAAACCGGGTGGCAAATGGTGTTTCATCAGGGAACGATAGCGCAATCTGAACAGGTCACGGCAACATGAACGACAAGGTCGAACACCTCCTGCTTGAGCATCTAAGGGCCATTCGCGGTGACATGACGCGACTTGCGGATGACATGCGCACCGTGCGCTCCGAGATGACAGCGCTCCGTCATCATGTCTCCGGTATCGTGACGCTCCAGGAGCACGACCACACAGATATTGCGGCATTAAAAGCGCGCCTTGAACGTATCGAGAAAAGGCTTGATTTGGTCGAGTGACCGTCGCGGAGTTCTCAACGCATTCTCGACTCTGCGGCCTTGAACCGTCAGAAGGAACAACATCATGGTAAAAATCCACATTCTTTTCTGGCGAAACCTCGCCCATCGCGGCGCTCTGGCGTCCGGCAATCGGGTCTTTTGTAAAATGAGGCCCCCAATTAACCTTCAGGGGAGTGTCGGGTGATGCTCGCTATGCGGGACGCTAACGGGGCGGAGTTGGTTGCGGATATGCGGGTTCGCCTCGTGGCCGATATTGAGATGGAACGTCTGTTTGCGGGCTATGCGGCTGCGCTTGGCGGCGCGCCCGTGCCATGTGATCTCGCGGCAGGCGATGAGGGACGCGTGGTATCGATTGAAGCCGGTGATACGCCGATGGCGATGGTCGAATTCACACATGGCGATGGCGCTTTTTGGCGCGGCCTGCTGAAGGCTGAGGAAGTAGCGGCGATGGGCGGAGGCGGACGATGAACGAGAACGGCCAGGCGTCATCGCCCGTGATCAACCTTGATGACGTGCCGCTCTTTGAGTTGCGTCAGGGAGAGATTTTCGAGGCCAAGCTCGGCCGTATCGCGCCGTTGATTGGCTCGACCGGGCTTGGCTGCATGCTCACCATCGTGCCACCCGGCAAGCGGGCTTTTCCGTTTCATCATCATCACGCGACCCATGAGATGTTCTTTATTCTTGAAGGAAAGGGCGAGTATCGCTTCGGCGCGCAGACCTTTTCAGTGAAGCCCGGCGATGTGCTGGCTGCGCCGGCTGGATCAGCGGGCGAGCCACATCAAATCATCAATACGGGCGACAGCGAACTGCGTTATCTCGGGCTCTCGACCAATCGGCGTGAACAACCCGAGATCGTGGAATATCCTGATTCAAACAAATTTGCCGTCATCTCAGGCGCTCCCGACGGTTCGCCTATGACTGCCCCTTTCCGCTTCATCGGCCGTCACGACGGCGCTGTCGATTACTGGGATGGTGAAGGCCAACCCGCCAAAAAGGATTCCTGATTATGCTAGAAATTCGCAATCTCCATGCCCGCATCGAGGATAAGCAGATCCTCAATGGCGTTGATCTTGTCGTGCCCGATGGCGAGGTGCATGCCATCATGGGTCCGAACGGATCGGGCAAATCGACGCTGTCCTATGTTCTGGCGGGCCGCGAGGATTACGAGGTCACCGATGGCGATATCCTCGTCGACGGCCAGTCGATTCTTGAGCTGGAGCCTGATCAGCGCGCTACCGCCGGGCTGTTTCTCGCCTTCCAATATCCGCTGGAAATTCCCGGCGTCTCGACCATGACCTTCCTCAAGGCGGCGGTGAATGCCCACCGCAAGGCGCGCGGCGAGGATGAGATTGCCGCTGGCGTCTTCCTCAAGCAGGTGAGGGAGGTGTCGAAATCGCTGCAGATCTCCGATGAGATGCTGAAGCGCGGCCTCAACGTCGGCTTTTCGGGCGGCGAGAAGAAGCGCATGGAAATTTTGCAGATGGCGCTCCTCCAGCCAAAGCTCGCGGTCCTCGACGAGACTGATTCCGGCCTTGATATCGACGCGCTGCGCATCGTCTCCGAAGGGGTGAACGCGCTGCGCTCGCCCAAGCGCTCGATCCTCGTCATCACCCATTACCAGCGCCTTCTCGACTATATCGTGCCCGATCGCGTCCATGTCCTGACCAAGGGCAAGGTCGTGCGCTCGGGCGATGCCAATCTGGCGCGCGAACTCGAAGCCAGCGGCTATGCCGGGTATGGGGAGGCGGCGTAAGCCGGAACGTCATGAGCATGGAACCGCGTATCCGGCATACCGCCGGCGAAGAGGCCATCCTTCAAGCCTTCTCAGCACGCCGCAAGGAACTTGCGGCCTATCCGCGCGAGCGCGCCGCCGCCCTCGACCTCGTCGTTCAGGACGGACTGCCGACGCGACGCAGCGAAGCGTGGAAATTTTCCGATCTGCGCGCCGCGCTGAAAAGTTTTCCTGAACCAGCTGGCCTGCCGGGTGCAGGTGATATCGCGGCGGCTAAAAGCGGTCGGCCCGGCATTGATATCTCGCCGCTTGCCCGCCTTGCCTTTGTCAATGGCCGCTATGTCCCGTCGCTGAGTGAAGGACAGTTGCCGGCCGATATCTATTTTCGTGATCTCACGCAGGCCTTTGAGCGCGGAGACGCGTATGTCGAAGCCCATTTCGGTCGGCTGACGGCTGGAAATCGCGACAGCGCACTGGCGCTCAACACGGCTTTCACCCAAGGGGGAGCTGTGCTGCGCATAGCCCCTCATGCGAAGATCGAGGCGCCGATCCATCTTGATTTCCGCTTTGCCGGTGCGCAGGCCTCGGTCTTCCCGCGCCTTCTCATTCTGGTAGGCGAGGGCGCGCAATGCACCATCGTCGAGAGCCATGTCGGTCCCGATGGCGCGGCCTATCAGTCGCATGCGGCAAGCGAGATCATCGTCGGCGCCCATGCGCGCCTGACACATGTGACGGTGCAGAAGGAGGGCGATGCAGCGCTTGCGCTGTCGCATGGCTTTGTCGAGCTTGGGCAGGGGTCCTACTACGAGACCTTCGCGCTTGATGAAGGGACAGCCTTCCAGCGGCGCGCCCTCTCGGTCCGGCTGACCGGCGAGGGAGCGAACCTCGCGCTCAATGGCGCGGTGCTTGCGCGTCATCGCCAGCATCTCGACACGACGCTTCAGGTTGATCATGCGGCTGCCGGCTGCAACAGCCGCGAGACGTTCAAATATGTCCTGGGCGGCAATGCTCACGGCGTTTTTCAGGGCAAGATCATCGTCCGCCCTGATGCCCAGAAAACCGACGGACGGATGAGTGCCCGTGGCCTCATGCTGGGAGATGAGGCCGAGTTCAGCGCAAAGCCGGAGCTTGAAATCTTCGCCGATGACGTTCAGTGCGCCCATGGCGCGACGGCCGGGCAGATCGACGAGGATCTTGCTTTCTATCTGCGCTCGCGCGGCCTGTCGGAAGCCGATGCCAAGGCGCTGCTGGTCAAAGCCTTTGTCGGCGAGGCGCTGGAAGCGGTCAGTGATGATGCCCTGCGCGACATGCTGACCGAGCGGGTTGGCGCATGGCTCGACCAGACGCTCGCGGACAGGAACAAGTCATGACTTATGACGTTGAGGCAATGCGCAGTGAGTTTCCGATCCTGGGAACGAGCGTCTACGGCAAGCCGCTCGTCTATCTCGACAATGCCGCCTCTGCCCAGAAGCCGCGCGTTGTCCTTGACCGCATGCGCCATGCCTATGAGCATGAATACGCCAACGTCCATCGCGGCCTGCATTATCTTGCAAATGCGGCGACCGACGCCTTTGAACAGGCGCGCGAGAGTGTTCGCCGTTTCCTCAACGCGCCATCCGTTGATCAGGTAATCTTCACGCGCTCGGCGACCGAGGCAATCAATCTTGTCGCCCAGTCCTTCGGCGGGCTGCGGATCGGTGAGGGCGATGACATCGTCCTGTCGATCATGGAACATCATTCCAATATCGTGCCCTGGCATTTCCATCGCGAACGGCGTGGCGCCAATCTCGTTTGGGTGCCGGTCGCCGATGATGGCTCGCTGACACTGGCTGCGTTCGAGGCCGCGCTGACGCCGCGAACCAGGCTGGTTGCGATCACTCACATGTCGAATGTGCTGGGGACGATAACGCCCTTGAAAGAGATGATTGCCGCTGCCCACGCGCGTGGCATTCCGGTCGTTGTTGATGGCAGCCAGGGGGCCGTCCATCTCGATGTCGACGTGCAGGATCTCAATGCCGATTTCTACATCTTCACCGGCCACAAAGTGTACGGGCCAACTGGTATTGGCGTGCTCTACGGCAAGAAGGAGCATCTGGCCGTCATGCCGCCCTTCAATGGTGGCGGCGAGATGATCGAAACGGTGACGATGGAGGGCGTGACCTATAATGATCCGCCGCATCGCTTCGAGGCCGGAACGCCGCCGATCGTGCAAGCGATCGGTCTGGGGGCTGCGGTCGAATTCATGATGGGCGTCGGGCGCGAGACGATCGCCGCTCACGAACGGGCGCTCAGCGCCTACGCGCACCAGCGGCTGAGCGAAATCAATTCGCTGCGGATGATCGGCACTGCGCCGGGCAAGGGGGCGATCATCGCCTTTGAAATGACCGGGGCCCACGCCCATGATGTGGCAACCGTCATCGACCGTGAGGGTGTGGCGGTAAGAGCTGGCACGCATTGCGCCATGCCGCTGCTGAAGCGTTTTGGCGTCACCTCCACCTGCCGTGCGTCCTTTGCACTCTATAATACGCCGGCCGAGGTCGATAAACTGGTCGCGGCCTTGCGCAAGGCGCAGGATTTTTTCGCATGAGGGTCGAATGAGCCAGGATACGATAACACCTGCGACAACGGCGGTCTCACCATCGGGCAGCGATATCGATCGCCTGACCGACGACATCGTCGCAGCCCTCAAGACCGTTTATGACCCGGAAATTCCCTGCGATATTTACGAGCTGGGACTGATCTACCGCGTCGATATCAACGATGATCGCTTTGTCGACATCGACATGACGTTGACCGCTCCCGCCTGTCCGGTTGCTGGCGAGATGCCGGGCTGGGTGGAAAATGCCGTATCGACGGTTCCCGGTGTTTCCGGCGTCAAGGTCCAGATGGTCTTCGATCCGCCATGGGATCCTTCGCGCATGTCAGACGAGGCACGGGTTGCCTTGAATATGTTTTAGTAGTGCCCATGTACTCTCGACAATCGCGACGCCCGTTCAATGATGTTTGATCGATCGCGGGCAGAAGGTGAAACGATATGACCGCTGAGACATCCGCATCTTCGCTACCCCCGCGCCGCCGCCCGCGTATGTCCGTGGTGACGTTGACGGAGACCGCAGCCGAGCGCGTACGCCATATCATGGCGCGCTCCGAGCGCCCGCTTTATGGCGTGCGCGTGGGTGTCAAAAATGGCGGCTGCGCCGGCATGTCCTACACGATGGATTATGCCGAGAAGGCGGAACCCCATGACGAGATCATCGAGGACAAGGGTGTGCGGGTTCTCATCGACAGCAAAGCCGTTTTGTTTCTGCTGGGAACGACCATGGATTTTCGCAGTGACAAGCTGACGTCGGGATTTGTCTTTGAAAACCCCAATCAGACCAGTGCCTGCGGTTGCGGTGAATCCGTTGCGATCACACCGGCGGCAGAGGCGGTGAGCGATTGAACCTGCCAACACGTCACCGGCAATCAGGCGACCTGTGAGCCTTCTTGCTGAGCAACATCGAGTTCAGTACAGACGCGATTACGCCCCTGCCTTTTCGCCAGATACATCGCCTGATCGGCACGGTCGATGATCATATCGGACGTGTCGCCTGGACGTAGCACGGCGCAGCCAATCGAAATCGTGATCCGGCCCAGACGCTCGCCCGTTGAGCGCTTGATGAGTTCCTTGCCCATGACGCTTTGGCGGACATGTTCCGCCACCCTCAGAGCGGCTGGAAGATCGGTGCGCGGCAGCAGGATGCAGAATTCCTCGCCGCCAAAGCGCGCCGCGATATCCTGTCCCTTGACGTTCTGCTTGACGGCAGTGGCAACCAGACGCAGGACCTGATCGCCGGTCTGATGCCCATAGACGTCGTTGAACTTCTTGAAATGATCTATGTCGGAAATCAGTAGCGACAACGGCATGTTGTTCGACTGCGCGTCGATGATGCAGCGCTCCAGCGACTGATCAAGACAGCGGCGATTGGCAAGGCCGGTCAGCGGGTCGGTCAATGTTTCATTGCGGATGGTTTCAAGCGAAACGCGCAGCTCTTCGATCTGGCGCTTGGAATCGCGGAGCTTTTCCTCAAGATCGACATTGCGCGTCGCCATATCCTTCGTTTCGCTCACCAGCGTCTCGACGATGCGCTGCAGCGCATCCTCATCCTTGGCCGAACGCGCCAGATCGCCCGAGGCCCCTTCGAGGGTTTCGCTGTAGGCGATGGCATCCTTGCGCGCCGTATCGATGGCGTTGACGACATCGCGCAGCTCGCCTGACAGCTTGCCGCCGATCCGCTCGACCCGATCACCGAACCGGTGCGGGGCCAGAAACTCCTCGTAGATCCGTGCGGTATCTTCAGCCGAGATCATCTCGGAATTGCGCAACAGCGCATTCAATGCCTTGTTGAGAGACTGATTATAGCCAGCAGCATAGGTGTACCAAATCTCGTAATTGCGCGGATAGGCGGGCGTTATATGCGCCTTGAGATGCCCGATTGCTGCTTCGCCGTAGCCAATCGTGCGGAGGAAGTCATCTTTCTGGTCCAAAACATGGCTCCAAAGCTTATCAACGCGACACCGAGCGTGCAGGTTGATGACTTTAGATTTCGCAAGCCTAATTTTTTCTTAATGTTTCCAGCAGTACGGCCTCTGGCCACGCAATTTTGCGTAATCTGATCGCAAAATGCAGCGTGACCCCGCTAGCGTGGCCGCACAGCCCGCAGCAAAAACGCTGGAACATGATCGCCAAGGCCTCGCGGTTCGTTGTGAACCTCATTGGTGTCCGAGCGCCTTGGTCGTTGTGCCGGCCGTTCCTTCGTCACTGCCGGCGCGGATTGGCGAGCGGGGCGCTCGTCGGGCCGCTCGCGACGCGGCGCCACGCCGGCATCTGCCGGGCGCTCGGAGGCGGCATCTTTGGGCCGGCTCACCTTGTCGCCAGTGCTGTCGTGTCCTTTGTCACGTCGCTTGGCGGATCTGCCACTGCGCTCGCCGCGACCTTGCGATGCCTCGCCATGACGATCCTCGCTGTAGCCGCGACGTTGCCGGCTGCGCGTTGCCGGCTCATTCTCGCTGGCGGGTGGAGTTGAGCTGCCTTCCCACTCGATCTTGGTACCGATGAGCTGTTCTATAGTGGCGAGTGTCTTGCTGTCAGCTGATGTCACGAGCATGGCCGCATGGCCGGCTCGTCCTGCCCGTCCTGTTCGCCCGATGCGGTGCACATAGTCCTCGGCATGATGCGGCACGTCGTAATTGAAAACATGGCTCACATCTGGAATGTCGAGGCCGCGGGCCGCCACATCGGAGGCAACGAGCAGAGTAATCTCGCCTGAGCGGAACTTGTCGAGTGTTTGCGTGCGCGAGGACTGGTCCATGTCGCCATGGAGCGAACCGACATTGAGGCCATGCTTGAGCAGGGAGCGGAAGACAACGGCAACATCGCGCTTGCGATTGCAGAAGACGATAGCGTTCTTCAGCCCGCTTGCCTGCGCGATCTGCTGGCGCAGCGCTTCGCGCTTTTCATGCGCCTCGCCGCCCGTGGCAATCAGCCTTTGCGTGATGGTGGCGGCAGCTGATGCCGGGCGCGCCACTTCGACACGTACCGGATTTGACAGGAAATTTTCGGTAAGCCGCTTGATCTCGGGCGGCATGGTGGCGGAGAAGAACAGCGTCTGCCGGGTGAACGGCACCAGCTTGCAGATGCGCTCGATATCGGGAATGAACCCCATGTCTAGCATGCGATCCGCTTCATCGATCACCAGGATCTCGATGCCTGTCAGCAGCAGCTTGCCGCGCTCGATATGATCAAGCAGACGTCCGGGTGTGGCGATCAAGACGTCGACGCCCCGATTGATCTTGGTATCCTGATCACCAAACGACACGCCGCCGATGATGAGCGCCAGATTGAGTTTGTGGTTGGTGCCATAGCGGGAGAAGTTTTCCTCAACCTGCGCCGCCAGTTCGCGCGTTGGCTCAAGGATGAGTGTTCGCGGCATGCGCGCCCGCGCCCGCCCGCTTTCCAGCAGCGTCAGCATCGGCAAGGTGAAGGCTGCCGTCTTGCCGGTACCGGTCTGGGCGATGCCGATCAGGTCGCGCCGCTGTAGAATGTGAGGAATGGCCTCGGACTGGATGGGGGTTGGTTCGCTATAACCGGCAGCACTTACTGCGGTCAGGACCTTTTCGGACAAGCCGAGGTCGGAAAATGACATGAAGCTACTTTTCTTGGACAGAGTGTTCGCGAAGCAACGTCAGGCTTTCGCGACGAAATGACCGCTTGAATTAGTCCAAACGCTCTCTAGTAACATAGAGACAGGGCGTGCAAAGTCAATCTTTCTGCGCGCCGCCCGGCGATAAAAAACCCAAAAAGGATATTGATCGTGGCCCATTCACCGCTGGTTCTTGTGCCGGGCCTCGGATGCACCTCAAGACTGTTTGAACCGCAACTTCTGGCACTGAAACCGCATGGCGAAGTGATGGTTCTCGATCATCGCGCTGATAGCAGTATGCGCGAGATTGCCCGGCGCTTTCTCGATCATGCGCCCCCTCGCTTTGCGCTCGCTGGCCTGTCGATGGGCGGATATATCTCATTCGAGATCATGCGCCTGGCGCCCGAGCGGGTGAACCGCCTGGCGCTCCTCGATACCAACGCGGTTGCAGACAGCACAGAGCGCAAGGAAACCCGCCGCAAGCTTGCTGCGCGTGTCGGACAAGGAGAGCTGATGAGCGCGGCAGCCGCGCTTTATCCAGGTTACGTCCATCCCGCACGCCATGAAGACCACCATCTGCGGCAGATTTATTTTGACATGATGGCCGAGACCGGAGCCGATGCGTTCGTCCGCCAGTTGATGGCAATTGCTACACGGCAGTCAGCGTTGCCGATCCTGCCAGCGATCGCCGTTCCAACGCTGGTTATTGTCGGTGCCGAGGATAGCGCAACACCCTTGGCGCAAGCCGAAGAGATCGCTCATGGAATTATCGGCGCGCGGCTTGAAATCATCCCTGATTGCGGTCATCTCTCCACGCTCGAAAAACCGGAAACGGTAACGCGGCTATTGGCTGGTTGGTGGGTTTGAAGGGCTTTCCGACGCGCTCATTCCTTAAGCGTGCTGAGCGAAATCACCGTCCATTCCCGCTCAAAGGGCGCGATGGTGAGCGAGGCATCGGCGCCATGCCGCTCGCCAGTGGAGAGCGACGTTTCCAGCCGCACGCGGCAGCGATAGACCCCGCCTGAATAAATCGGCGAACTGCGCGCCACGCAACGCGACGGATCGAGCTGGGTGATGACGGTCTGGATCTGCCCGTCAGGTGCAGCAGCCAGTCCACGGTCGAAAGCCAGCCGGATTTCATCGGCATTGGGGGCAGCGCCCCTGTGAAGCCAAGAAAAATCAACCGTAATCGCCAATGTTGCAGCCAGGGCGATAACCAGCACGAGGATACGGGCCATTCATGCCCCCTTCTGTTCTTGTAACCTGATGATACAACCAAAGGATTGCATCCTGGTTCAAAAACATGGTTCCCCGGAGAATAACCCGGAGTTCATTATGCCAACAGGCGGACGCGCAGGCGCCGCGATTGTCTATAATGTATATCATTTCCGGGTTGCCGGCGCTGCACGTGGTCGTGCGGACTGCTGAACCTCCGGCTGTGGTCGCTTCCATGAGGTCTAGATATCGATCAGCCCGCTCGCATAGGGCGCCCGTTCGCTGATGAAGGTGAAGCGCGATTCAGCCTTGTTGCCCATCAGCCGCTCGACAGCCGCCTCGGCCAATTCGACATCCTCGCGCGCCACCATCACCTTGAGCAGCATCCGCTTGCCCGGATCCATGGTTGTCTCCTTCAACTGCGCCGGCATCATTTCGCCAAGGCCCTTGAAGCGCGAGATATCGACCTGCCCGCGGCCGGAAAACATGGTGCGCAGCAAATCATCCTTGTGCGCATCATCACGCGCATAGGCCGATTTGCCGCCCTGGCTGAGGCGATAGAGGGGAGGGACGGCAAGAAAAACGCGCCCCCCCTCGATGATCTTCGGCATCTGGCGCCAGAAGAAGGTGATGAGCAATGAGGCGATGTGGGCGCCGTCCACGTCGGCATCCGTCATGATGATGATTTTCTCGTAGCGCAGATCCTCCTCGCGGTAGGCATGGCCCGTGCCCACCCCCAGCGCCATCAACAGGTCGGAGAGCTGCTGGTTGTCGCGTACCTTGTCCTTGCCGGCAGCGGCAACGTTGAGGATTTTGCCGCGCAGCGGCAGCACGGCTTGCGTGGCGCGATTGCGCGCCTGTTTGGCTGAACCGCCGGCGGAATCACCTTCGACGATGAATAGTTCTGACCCGGCCAGACCCGCCTGGGCGCAATCGGCAAGCTTGCCCGGCAGGCGCAGCTTCTTGGTGGCCGTCTTGCGCAGCGTTTCCTTTTCTGCGCGCCGGCGCAGGCGATCCTCGGCCCTGTCGATGAGAAAATCGACGACGCGGTTGGCGCGTGCCGGGTCATCCGCCAGCCAATGGTCGAAGGCATCGCGCACCGCATTCTCGACAATCCGTCCAGCCTCGATCGTTGCCAGCCGGTCCTTGGTCTGACCAACGAATTCCGGTTCGCGCACAAAGACCGAGACCATTGCCTGCAGGGCAACACCCAAATCATCCGACGTCACCTGGGCGATCTTCTTGTTGCCCGCCAGCTCGCCATAGGCCTTGAAGCCCTTGAGCAGCGCCAGCCTCAGGCCCGCCTCATGGGTGCCACCCTCAGGCGTCGGGATGGTGTTGCAGTAGGATGAGCATTGCGCCTCGTCGACGACGAAGGCCGCCGCCCACTCGACCGCGCCATGGCCGCTGCGCTTCTCGCTGCGCCCGGCAAAGAGCGCCGGCACCACCTGCAGGCTGGTATCAAGCCGGCTTTGCAGGTAGTCGCCAAGCCCGCCGGGAAACTTGAAAGTGTCCTCGGTCGGAACCTTGTCTTTCTCGGCGAGCGCCGCATCGCAGCGCCAGCGGATTTCAACGCCGGCAAAGAGATAGGCCTTGGCGCGCGCCATGCGAAAGACACGGGCCGGATCAAAGCGCGCACCCTTGGTGAAGATGTCAGCGTCCGGGATAAAGCGCACTTTGGTGCCGCGCCGGTTGGTGACCTTGCCAAGCGTCTGTAGCTCGCTCGTCGGCAGCCCGCGCGAAAACGTCTGGCGGTAGAGCATCTGCCCGCGCGCCACTTCGACTTCCAGCATTTCGGAAAGCGCATTGACGACCGATACGCCAACGCCGTGAAGGCCGCCTGATGTCTCATAGGCACCCGAGCCGAATTTGCCGCCGGCGTGCAGCGTGCACATGATCACTTCCAGCGCCGATTTCTGAGGAAAGCGCGGATGCGGATCAACCGGAATACCGCGCCCGTTATCGCTCACCGCCAGCACGCCGTCAGCGCTCATCTCCACTTCAATGAAACTCGCATGACCGGCAATCGCCTCGTCCATGGCGTTGTCGATGACCTCGGCGAAGAGATGGTGGAGCGCCTTTTCATCGGTGCCGCCGATATACATGCCGGGGCGGCGGCGCACCGGCTCCAGACCTTCAAGGACCTCGATGGCGGAAGCGTTATAGGTGCCGTCACTCGCCGGCGCCACCACACGCGCCGGCTTCGCGGCGGGCGCGGTTCGCTCAATGCTGGCAAAGAGATCCGGCACTTTTGCCGAATTGTCGCGTGCCATCGGGCAGGTCTCCTGGAGGGCCGGGGCTTCGTCCCGAATCACTGCGATGATAATCGCATGTTATGGTCATCTGTGCGCTGGTCTTCACAGGACGTTGCCGGGACAAGGATCGCAGCCACCCTCCGTGCAGCCCGTGATGGCAGGTTTATCGTCAGTGAGTGTGGCATTACCTTGTCAATTCAACAAAAAAGGCGGCCGAAGCCGCCTTTTCCGGTATCTGACAAACGCGCTCAGCAGGAATAATACATCGCGTATTCGACCGGATGCGGCGTGTGCTCGAAGCGGATCACTTCGCCCATCTTGAGGTCGATATAGCTGTCGATCATGTCATCGGAGAAGACGCCGCCAGCGGTGAGGAATTTGCGGTCCTTGTCGAGCGAGACGAGGGCCTCGCGCAAGCTCCCGCACACCGTCGGGATCTTCTTCAACTCGCGCGGCGGCAGATCATAGAGATCCTTGTCCATGGCTTCGCCCGGATGGATCTTGTTGACGATGCCGTCAATGCCGGCCATCAGCAGCGCCGCAAAACCGAGATAGGGGTTGGCGGCCGGATCGGGGAAGCGCACTTCCACGCGCTTGGCCTTGGGCGAATTCGTCCACGGAATACGGCAGGAGGCCGAGCGGTTGCGCGCCGAATAGGCGAGCAGCACGGGGGCCTCGAAACCCGGAACCAGACGCTTGTAGGAATTGGTCGTCGGGTTGGTGAAGGCGTTGATTGCCTTGGCATGCTTGATGACGCCGCCGATGTAGAACAGGCAGGCTTCTGACAGGCCGGCATATTTGTCGCCGGCAAACAGCGGTTTGCCATCCTTCCAGATCGACTGGTGGCAATGCATGCCTGACCCGTTATCGCCATAAACTGGCTTGGGCATGAAAGTCGCCGTTTTGCCATAGGCCTGGGCGACGTTGTGGATGCAGTACTTATAGATCTGCAGCTGATCGGCCATGGTCACCAGCGTGTTGAACTTCATGCCAAGCTCGTGCTGGGCGGAAGCCACTTCGTGATGGTGCTTTTCAACCGTCACGCCCATCTGCGCCATGGCAGCGAGCATTTCCGAGCGGATATCCTGGCAACTGTCGAGCGGCGGGACCGGGAAATAACCGCCCTTGGTGGCGATGTGGTGACCAAGATTGCCCGACTCATATTCGGCATCCGTATTGGTCGGCAATTCCATGCTGTCGACGCGAAAGCCGGTATTGTAGGGGTCGGCGGCGTATTTCACATCGTCGAAGATGAAGAATTCGGCTTCCGGGCCGAACATGATGGTGTCGCCGATCTTGAGCTGTTTGACGTAGGCTTCCGCCTTCTTGGCAATCGAGCGCGGATCGCGATTGTAATGCTCGCCCGAGATCGGGTCGAGAATGTCGCAGACCACCGAGATCGTTGTCTGGGCAAAGAAGGGATCAACCGTGGTGCTGGAGGGGTCTGGCATCAACATCATGTCGGATTCATTGATCGCCTTCCAACCGGCAATCGACGAACCGTCGAACATGATGCCTTCCGCAAACATGTCCTCGTCAACCATTGTCACGTCATACGTCAGATGCTGCCACTTGCCGCGATAGTCGGTGAAGCGGAAATCGACATATTTCACATCCTTGTCCTTGATCAGCTTCAGGACATCTTTTGCAGTCTTCATAGTTTTCCCCTTTTCATGGCTCCGGTTGCGGAACCTTCTGCAAACAGCGCGCGGTGGATGTCGGCCCGGATGGCGGTGAACATCCTTAGTCCACGCTCTAAACCCTCAAATCGCGTCTTCGCCAGTCTCTCCGGTACGGATGCGCACAACCTCTTCTATGGTCGACACGAAAATCTTGCCATCGCCGATGCGCCCTGTCTGGGCCGCCTTGCGGATAGCCTCGATCGATGATTCGACCTGATCATCCCGCAGAACCACCTCAATCTTCACCTTCGGCAGAAAATCGACCACGTATTCCGCGCCACGATAAAGCTCTGTATGGCCCTTCTGGCGGCCAAAACCCTTGGCTTCAGTGACTGTGATGCCTTGAAGCCCTACCTCCTGCAGCGCTTCCTTCACCTCGTCGAGCTTGAAGGGCTTGATGATCGCCTCGATTTTTTTCATGAAAATTGTCCTGAGCTTTCCCCGGCCTTTTAAACCACAATGTCTTATGAGCGGCGCCCGCTTTCGGCGCCACTTTCAGCGCTCACCCTAGCAGGGGGCGTGCCAGTTGCCAGACGAAAAATGGCGAGGAAATATCGGATGATCGGCCGGTAAACGGATCGATATTTGTTGTGTCCGGCAATAATTGCCTAAAAAAAGGGCAATTTGCACAAAAATTATACAGATGTTTTGTCCGATAGCACGCGTCGCAGGGCTGTGACAGATGCGCGGGGATCGTCGGTCATAACGACAGGTTCTGATCGACCGTTAGCCTGTCGCCTGCGACGCAAAAGACGGGCTACCGGTGTCAGGAGCCCGTCTCGTCGCATGGTTTGGAGCATGCTGTAAAAACGTAGAAACTGGATTTTCTGTAACAGCATGCGAAAACAATAAGATAAGAGCAGATTGCGATTCAGGGTAATCGCAATCTGCTCTGATGGGCGCGTCTAGCGAGCCGCCGTGACGCCGGTTTCCGAGAACGATATTTCGTTCCAGATCTTGGCGGCCGAATTATAACGAAGCTCCATCGTCTGCGTGCCGGTGAAGGTGCGAGTTGCCGGCACAGCGTAACCATTCTGGCTACCGGTCGCGAACACGACCTTTGCCGTAGGCGACCCGCCGCTCACCTTGATGACCTGGCCGTCGCTATACTGGCTGGTGTTGAGGGTAGCTGTCACGAGTGAACTCCCAGCGTGGACCCGAAAAAGTTCATAGACCGGTGTCACGACGGTACCGTTGGCGACCACATTCGAGTAGGTGGGCCCAGACAGGATATTGTAGCTGTTGCCTGAGAACAGGGGGCGCGTGCCGACAAAATTCAAGGCATTTAACGATGGAGGGCGTGTTTCATAGAACTGATTGTTGGCAATCTTGATTGCCTTGTAATCACCTGCCGCACCATAGACAACGCTGCTAGAGGTCGCCAGATCTGCGCTGCGGAAAGTGTTAGTCTGTACGAGCAAATTGTCCACCTGACCGCCAAGCGTTACAAACTGACGGAAACCGGAGACAGAATTGTCCTGAACAACGATATTCTTGTTGATCCTCAGCCCGGCAACCACGGTATTGGGAGCCGTTCCGAATTGGACAAAACTACCCGTCGGGCAATTGCTGGCGGTGTTGTTGGTGATGCGGATGGGGCCGCCGACGCCACCATAAAAGCCGAAGACGCCGACGCAATCGGAGAAGCGGTTATTGATGAAGGTGTAGGGCTGTTCAAGGCCGTCACCCTGCGCAAGCGCGATACCCTGACCTCCGCGGGCGCTGTGGAAGATATTATTACGGAAGGTTCCGGACTTGCCTTGGAAGGCCGTGCCGATTTCGATCCAGAAGCGGCTGAGGCCGAATTCCGAATTTTCGACGATGGCATCGGCCGTCACATTATAGGTCGAGGCGTTGGTGTCTTCTGATTTAACGCGGTTGAGATGCAGCCGCTTCATGCCGAGACCGCCGACATAAATGACCTCGCCGCGATAGCGATGAACATAAATATCCTCGAGCACGACATTGTCGACCTGCGTGTCCTGCGACGGCACGATGCCTTTGTGGGTGATGTCCCAGCCATCGCCCGTTCCGGTGTCCGCAGGGAAATAATATTTACCCGTCCATCCCGCCTGGCCGTCGAGTTCGAAACGCTTCAGCGTGATGTTGACGCGCGGCGCGGTTGCTTTGTTCGTGCCCTGCACGTGAATGCCGCGCCCGCGCAGTACCTTGCCGTTGACAACTTGATATTCCGGCGGCGTCAGCAGGACCGTACGGCCCGGGCCTGCGCCCCACAGCGTGATGTTGTCGCGGGCAATGACGATAGCAGCCGTCACATTGGCGTTGGAGGGGAATCCTGTTTTGAAGCCGAGCGTATAGCGGCCCTCGGGGAGGCAGATCGTTCCTCCGCCCTTGGCGCCCAAGGTTTCAATGGCGCTGTTCACCGTAGCCGCGTTGGCGGCAATCACTGCAGGCCGCGTGTCCTGCGCGACAAAGGCGCCGAATTCGTCAACCCGGTGAGCATTGGTGGCGGCCAGACATTCCTGCGGATAAGTCGGAACAGCCGGCGCAGCCCCTTGCGGTTCACCCGGAGGGCGCGTGGGTGTTGAGGCGGTAGAACCGGACTTCGGCAACAATCCGATCGAATAGGTTGGATTTGCACCACATATCGATTGATAAACGGATGCAGGCAGACTTGATTGCAGTGCCGCGCAAATGCGCGACGTCTGCTGTGGTGTGGCGGGGCTTGCTTGGGCGCTGGCGGGCGTCGGCAGTGCGACACTCAGCAGCAATGCCGCGAGGGTGAGGGCTGATTTGGGCTGTGGATGAAGTTGGAATGTTGATAACATCGATATGCGACTCCTTGAACAAAAATGTAATAAATAGATGGGTTGGGCATGACATAGTGTATTCATAATATGTTGCTGTCGATTGTATAAAATAGACAAATTTTTATTTTGTATGTAATTATATTTGTGTCGAATAATACTATATATAGAACATGTTTTTAATTGATGTGATAATTAAATATATAAAATTATAATATAAGATTTATTTTCTACGCCGTAATTGAAAAGCTGCTGGCAAATCCGCGAAACGGCGCTGCCAGATCGCGCCAGTAGAGACGGTGAAGTCCCGGGCGTTCAGCAACGAAGGCCAAAAGCAGGCGCTCGCCAGGCTCCAGAAGGATGGTGTCGAGGACCCAGGGCTTGACGCCATCATCAAGGCCATCGAGCGGGCGCAGATGCTGGCTGTCGCAATGGAGCACGGCAGGGGCGGGGCGCAAATTGTCGACGATCAGGACGATCGTGCGGCCGAGGGCGGCAGAAAACAACGGGGCTGCGAGGGCGCTGGCTTGTGCCTCTCCAAGCCAATGCCGCCCCCCGGGCGACACGGTGACGCGCAGGGCTTTTGCCAGATCAAGCCGCGGTGCCTTCACCTCCGGCAGGGCGATGAAGGGTTCAGGCAAGCCCTGTCGCAACGGGTGATCGCCGACAAAAGGCAGGCCGATCAGGTCCACATCAATCGGTCCTAGCCGCGTCGAGATGGCGAGTGGAGCGTCCGGTCTGGCGTTGATCTCAACCAGCAGATCGACCCGCCCGCCGGGCGGCAGGACGATTTTATTGCCAGCCGGTTCGAAAACCTCGCACGGCGCCCCGTCGAGCGCGACGATGCGCGGCACGAACCCGCGCATCTCGAGCACGAGAATGCGGACGGTCGACGCATTGGCAAGCCGCAGGCGCAGCCTTTCATGGCGGCGGATCGGCACATCAAACCGTTCCAATCGGCCATTGACCGCAAGCGCATTACCGAGCCGTGGCCCGGTCGCGGGCACAATCGAGCCATTGGGCGACAGGCGAAAATCCTTGAGCAGAACGCCGACATCATTGTCAGCGGCGGTCTGTTCCCTGTCCTCGACGATCAGCAGGCTCGCCATGCCGCGCTCGCTGAGTTGTGCTTCGAGCGGCGATGGCACCAGAAGGCATGAGCCGCCGCGATGAGGGCGCACCACAAACATGCGCTCGCTCATGGGCGCGATGGTCTCGCCACTGCTTGCAAACCCGTCGCCGCGAAAGCCGCGCGCCACCACCGACACCGGATGATCGAGGGTGTTTTTGAAGATCACACGGTCTTCGCTGCCGGCCCGCAATCTCAAAGCCTGATCGCCGGCAGGCCCGTTTATCGACAGCAACTCGCTCGCAAGCGCCGGCGCTGGCAATAACTGGACGCGGGCTTGCTCGATGGTCAGCGTCTGGGGTGAAGGGCGCAGCGCCGGCGGGTAGCCCGGCTCGCCATGCGCGCGGTCCATGGCAAGGAGCGCGAGCATCAGCCCGCCTCCAATGACCTCGCGGCGGTTGACACCCGATGTCGTGCCCATCTGGCATGCATCTGGCTTAGTCATGGCCTGGGGCAATATCACGCCCCGGCGATGTCCCGTTTTGAAACGGAGGTGTCTCATGTCGAAAACCGTCCTTGGCTTTGGCCTTGCGGTTCTCGTCGCATTTTATGCAACGATTGACCATTATGCAGGGCATGATGCACAGGCAGCTGGTTTTTTGACCATGGCTGCCGGTTTTCTCGTGCTGCAGACGGTGTTGCTGATGACTGATCGACGTTAAGTCACCATTGGGGAAAGTCGTGGGTATAAGATCGATTTTCCACGCGCGGCTCCCCATGACCCATGATATACAGCACCCCGCGCGGGCGTGGCGGAACTGGTAGACGCACTGGATTTAGGTTCCAGCGGCGCAAGTCGTGGGGGTTCGAGTCCCTCCGCCCGCACCACCTAACATTCTTTTGGCGGATGCAGCCGCCTTGAAAAACCTCGCTCACTCCTGTAGCACCGCGCGATCTTGAAGCGTATCCGCGCCGCCGCGCTTGAAAAATGGCGACGTTGGGTTTTGCGCGCATTATCCGAGGACGAATTCCATGCAAGTTACCGAAACGCTGAACGATGGCCTGAAGCGTGAATTCAAGGTCGTCGTCACCGCTGGCGATCTGGGCAGCAAGCTGTCGGCGCGCCTGGAAGAGATGCGTGCGCGCGCCAACATCCCCGGTTTCCGCCCCGGCAAGGTGCCGCTGGCGCACCTGAAGCGTGTCTACGGCAAGTCGGCGATGGCTGAAGTCGTCAATGACGCGGTGGGCGAAGCCACCCGGACGATCACGGTTGACCACAAGCTGAAGCTGGCAAGCGAACCAAAGCTCAATTTCCCCGAGGATCAGGATGAACTCACCGCAGTCATCGAAGGGCGCGGCGATTTGTCCTATACGATGGCGATGGAAATCCTGCCGACCATCGAATTGATGGATTTCAAGTCGATTTCGCTGGTGCGCGACGTGACGGAGGTCAGCGACAAGGACATCGATGAGGCTGTCCAGCGCATTGCCGACCAGAATCGGCCGTTTGTTGCCCGCGATGCAGGAGAGACGGCAAAGGATGGGGACCGTCTGACCATTGATTTCGTCGGCACCATCGACGGCGAAGCCTTCGAGGGAGGCACGTCGCAAGGTATTTCTCTGGTTCTGGGTTCAAAGAGCTTCATTCCCGGTTTTGAAGACCAGATGATCGGCGCCAAAAGCGGTGATGAGCGTACCGTGAAGGTGACGTTTCCGGCCGAGTATCAGGCCGCCCATCTGGCCGGCAAGGAGGCAAGCTTTGCCGTCACGGTCACCGAAGTGGCTGCCCCTGGCGATCTCAAGCTGGATGATGATTTCGCCAAGACGCTGGGGCTTGAAGGGATCGACAAGCTGAAAGAGGCGGTGCGCGATCAGATCGCCCGCGAGGACGGCGCCCAGTCGCGCCGTCGCCTCAAGCGTCGCCTTCTCGATGTCCTTGATGGTGAATATAAATTCGATCTGCCGCCAACCTTGGTCAATCAGGAAGTGGACGCCATCTGGCGCAATCTCACCGCCGATATGGAGCGCGCCGGCCGCAGTTTCGCCGACGAGGGCACGAACGAGGAAGAGGCCAAGGCCGATTATCGCAAGATTGCCGAGCGCCGCGTGCGTCTCGGCCTTTTGCTGGCTGAAATTGGCGAGCGCAACCAGATCAAGGTGCTGGATGAAGAGATCAACCGCGCCCTTTTCGAGCGCGCCCGCCAGTTTCCCGGTCAGGAGCGCGAAGTGATCGAATTCTATCGCAAGACCCCGGAAGCCCTGGCGGAATTGCGCGCTCCGATCTTCGAAGAGAAGGCTGTCGATTATATCCTCGAACTTGCCAAGGTGAGCGAGAACAAGATTGAGCGTGCGGCTCTTTTCGCGCCTGAGGAAGGTGAGCCCGGCACCGAGGCTGAGGCCGAGGCACCCAAACCCAAGCGCACCCGCAAGAAGGCCGAATAACGGCCCTCACGACTGCTGGCCGTTAGCCTCGTTGCGCAAGAATGTTTGCAGCCTCTTACACAACGGCGGCATAATACCCATCTGCGAATGAGTCGGGCTCTGATCGAGCCCACTCTCAATATCGGCGGACATTTCCGGCGCGAGGCCGGAAACATCCCGATTCTTTAGGCGAGGAAACATGCGCGATCCTGTTGAAACATATGGTAGTTATCTCGTGCCCATGGTGGTCGAGAGCACCGCACGCGGCGAACGCGCCTATGATATCTATTCACGGCTGCTGAAAGAGCGCATCATCTTCCTCACCGGACCGGTCGAGGACGGGATGGCCTCGCTGGTGGTCGCCCAGCTGCTGTTTCTTGAGGCTGAAAACCCCAAGAAAGAGATCGCCATGTACATTAATTCACCCGGCGGCGTGGTCACCTCGGGGCTGGCGATCTATGACACGATGCAGTTCATACGCCCCGCCGTGCAGACATTATGTGTCGGTCAGGCGGCCTCGATGGGCTCGCTTCTTCTGGCAGCCGGCGCCAAGGATCAGCGCTTTGCGCTACCTAATGCGCGCATCATGGTTCATCAACCTTCGGGCGGCTACCAGGGTCAGGTGACCGATATCCTCATTCACGCCAAGGAGGTGGAGAGCCTGAAATTGCGCCTGAACGAGATCTATGTCCGCCATTGCGGGCGCAATCTCAAGGAAGTCGAGACGGCGCTTGAGCGTGATAATTTCATGACCGCCGAGGGCGCCAAGAGCTGGGGCATTATCGATCAGGTCATGGAAAAACGCCCGGAAGAGAGCGCAAAGCCCTGATTGGCGACAATGTGACGCTCATGCGAACGTGATCGTGTGAGCTATGAAATCTGTCTGATCGAATTAAAGCCTTCTTGATCTTCGATCGGTTACCATGGTCAGATTGGCGTTCGGGTCTAGGATGCCAACTCGGTAATTCACCTCTGGGAATGCGTCTGTCACAGCGCAGCCGGAGGATAGAACAGGAGCTTGACGGGCATGAGCAAGGCAACCGGTGATTCAAAGAACACGCTTTACTGCTCGTTCTGCGGCAAAAGCCAGCATGAGGTGCGTAAACTCATCGCCGGGCCGACGGTGTTCATCTGCGATGAGTGCGTCGAACTGTGCATGGACATCATTCGCGAGGAAAACAAATCCTCGCTCGTCAAATCGCGCGACGGGATACCGACACCCCGCGAGATCTGCAAGGTGCTGGATGATTACGTCATCGGCCAGGAGCATGCCAAACGGGTGCTGTCGGTGGCCGTTCACAATCATTACAAGCGCCTCAATCATGCAGCAAAGAACAATGAAGTAGAATTGTCGAAGTCGAACATCCTGCTGGTCGGTCCGACCGGTTCGGGCAAGACGCTGCTCGCCCAGACGCTGGCGCGCATCCTTGACGTGCCCTTCACCATGGCGGATGCGACCACGCTGACGGAAGCTGGTTACGTTGGTGAAGACGTCGAGAACATCATTCTGAAGTTGTTGCAGGCCGCCGATTACAACGTCGAGCGGGCGCAGCGCGGGATCGTTTATATTGACGAGGTCGACAAGATCAGCCGCAAATCCGACAATCCCTCGATCACCCGCGACGTCTCGGGCGAGGGCGTGCAGCAGGCCTTGCTGAAGATCATGGAAGGGACGGTTGCTTCGGTGCCGCCGCAGGGCGGGCGCAAGCATCCGCAGCAGGAATTCCTGCAGGTCGATACGACCAACATCCTTTTCATCTGTGGCGGTGCGTTTGCCGGCCTCGAAAAGATCATTTCGCAGCGTTCGCGCTCGACCTCGATCGGTTTTGCCGCCAACGTCGCAGCTCCCGAGGATCGTCGCACCGGCGAACTGTTCCGCATGGTCGAACCCGAGGATTTGTTGCGGTTTGGCCTTATTCCTGAATTCATCGGCCGTTTGCCGGTCATCGCGACCCTTGGCGATCTCGACGAGGATGCGCTGATCAAAATCCTGACCGAGCCGAAAAATGCCCTCGTCAAGCAGTATCAGCGTCTTTTTGAGATGGAACAGGTCGATCTCAGCGTGAAGGATGACGCTCTGCGCGCCATCGCCCGCAAGGCGATCGACCGCAAGACTGGCGCGCGCGGACTTCGCTCCATCATGGAAGGCATATTGCTGGAGACAATGTACGATCTTCCCGGCCTTGAAGGTGTCTCGGAAGTTGTGCTGTCGGGAGAGGTTGTCGAAGGGAAGGGACGTCCGCTCTATATTTACAGCGACCGTCCCGAGGAAAAAGGCGCAACCGCCTGAAGCAAACAGGGCTTGTAAAGCAGCCCCCTTCTATTCTATTCCCCAAGGTAAGGGATAACTGGATAGAGGGCTCGCGATGCGGTACCTGGCGGTGTTTGTGGTGGTCGTCGCGGCTTGTCTGCAGCTGTCGATAGACCCGGCGGCAGCGCAATGGAATCCCGAGCGGCAATACGCCTACACGCGCCAGCAATGCGCCGCCTCCCGCTCGGCGATTGATAAGGACGAATGTCAGTACAATTCGGAATCTCTCATCAGTAATTTGCGTGACTGCATCAACGAAGGCAGCCCTTATGCGCGCCGCTGCGCGCAGCTGCTTCCCAGTGCTCAGGGTTTTCTGCGCCGCGTCAACAGCAGCCCGGTATTGCAGCAGCACCGCGCCGAACAGCGGGGCGCCAGTGAGGCAGCGGACATCCGAAGCCTGTGCGCGTCGCAAAATGGCGGTTACTGGGCCGGTTCATATGTGCCCTGTGTGCGCAGCTACGGCATAAACCCGTGAATTCTGTTTTTGCCATGATGTTACCTTGCGCTCGTGATGTTGACCGGCCAGCATTGCATTCTTGACAATTTACAAGGCCGTAACCACCTAGCCCTCAACAAGACAGACGATGGCAGCCTCTCTGGCAGTCAGGTCTGTGGAAGCGTAAGCTGGTCTTCAAAGATTCGTTGCCCTCGAACACGAGCACCCGGTGTCGTCAGTGACGACGTCCTCGAAACCGGGCTGTGGGACTGCCGACGCGACGACGCGCGGAAAGGAATTGAACAATGAGCGACAAGAACAAGACACCCCCGACGATCCAGAAATCGGACGTTTACGCCGTCCTGCCGCTGCGTGACATCGTGGTGTTTCCACACATGGTTGTACCTCTGTTTGTCGGGCGCGAGAAATCAATCCGTGCGCTTGAGGAAACCATGCGTACCGATCGCCCGATTATGCTGGTGACCCAGCGCAATGCCGGCGATGATGATCCAGCGCACGATGCTATCTATGAGGTTGGCACGCTCGCCAATGTGCTGCAGTTGCTGAAACTGCCTGACAATACCGTCAAGGTTCTGGTCGAGGGAACGGCGCGTGCGCGCGTCGTCAGTTATAATCCGCGCCAGGAATTCTACGAGGCACGGGCCGATCTCATCGACGATGGGAAGAGTGACAAGGTGGCCGTCGACGCGACCATGCGCTCGGTCGTTGCCGAGTTCGAAAACTATGTGAAGCTCAACAAGAAATTGTCGGCTGAAATCGTCGCTGCCGTGACGCAGATCAGTGAGCCGGACAAGCTTGCTGACACGGTGTCAGCGCACCTTGCCGTAAAAATCCCGGAGAAGCAGGAACTGCTGGAACTGCCGACCGTTCAGGCACGCCTAGAGCGCATTCTTGGTATTATGGAAGGCGAAATCTCGGTCCTCCAGGTGGAAAAAAAGATCCGCAGCCGCGTCAAGCGCCAGATGGAGAAGACGCAGCGCGAGTATTATCTCAATGAGCAGATGAAGGCGATCCAGCGCGAACTTGGCGATGAGGATGGTAAGGACGATCTGGCCGAGATCGAAGAGAAGATCCGCACCGTCAAGCTGTCCAAGGAAGCGCGCGAAAAGGCGATTGCCGAACTGAAAAAGTTGCGCCAGATGTCGCCGATGTCGGCGGAAGCAACCGTCGTGCGCAATTATCTCGACTGGATGCTGTCGATCCCGTGGGGCGGCAAGGCACGCGTCAACAAGGAGTTGAGCGCAGCCCAGAACGTGCTGGAGCACGATCATTACGGGCTTGAGAAGGTCAAGGAGCGCATCGTCGAGTATCTCGCCGTCCAGAGCCGCTCGAACAAGCTGAAAGGTCCGATCCTCTGCCTCGTCGGCCCGCCAGGCGTCGGCAAGACCTCGCTTGGCAAATCGATCGCCAAGGCGACCGGGCGCGAATTCGTCCGCGTATCGCTGGGTGGCGTGCGCGATGAGGCGGAAATCCGCGGGCATCGCCGCACTTATATTGGCTCGATGCCTGGCAAGATCATCCAGTCGATGAAGAAGGCAAAGAAGACCAACCCGCTCTTCCTGCTCGATGAGATCGACAAGATGGGCATGGATTTCCGCGGCGATCCGTCGTCCGCCTTGCTCGAGGTGCTCGATCCCGAACAGAACTCGACCTTCGCCGATCATTATCTTGAGGTTGATTACGATTTGTCGAATGTGATGTTCATCACCACCGCCAATACGTTGAACATCCCGCCAGCGCTGCTCGACCGCATGGAGATCATCCGTATCGCCGGCTACACCGAGGATGAAAAGGTCGAGATCGCCCGGCGCCATCTCATTCCTCATCAGCTCACCGCCCACGGTCTTGGCGACAAGGAATGGTCGGTTGAGGACGACGCGCTGCTGGAAGTCATCCGCCGCTATACGCGCGAAGCCGGAGTACGCAATCTTGAGCGCGAAATCGCCCGGCTGTGCCGCAAGGGCGTGACGGAGCTGGTCGCCTCCAAGGGCAAGCGCAAGAGCGTCAAGGTCACCAGGGACGGGCTTGAGTCCTATCTGGGTGTTCCGAAATTCCGCTTCGGTGCGGCTGAGGATGAAGATCAGGTCGGCGTTGTCACAGGGCTGGCGTGGACGGAAGTGGGCGGCGAGTTGCTGACGATTGAAGCAGTCATGATGCCTGGCAAAGGCAGAATGACCGTCACCGGCAATCTCAAGGAGGTGATGAAGGAATCGATTTCGGCAGCGGCCTCCTATGTCCGCTCGCGGGCGATTGATTTTGGTATCAAGCCACCGCTCTTTGATCGTCGTGATGTCCACGTCCATGTCCCCGAGGGCGCCACACCGAAGGATGGTCCGTCCGCTGGCATCGCCATGGCGACCACCATCGTCTCGGTGATGACGGGCATTCCGGTCAGGCGCGACGTGGCGATGACCGGCGAGGTCACGCTGCGCGGTCGCGTGCTGCCGATCGGCGGCCTGAAGGAAAAGCTTCTGGCGGCGTTGCGCGGCGGGTTGAAGACGGTTCTTATCCCTGACGACAACGTCAAGGACCTCGCCGAAATCCCCGACAACGTGAAGAACGGCCTTACCATCATCGCGGTCAAGCGCATGGATGAGGTGCTGAAGCACGCCCTCGTTCGTCTGCCCGAACCTACGACCTGGGAGGAGGGTGAAGTGATCGCCGGCGGCGCCAAGACCGCTGATGATGACAATTCGACGATGTTCGTCGCCCATTGATGACGAGGGCGCGGCTCTGCTTTGCATGGTTCGCGCCCGCCCTGTTTGTCGTGGTAAATTTGATGACAGCGGCGCTCCCGGCAAGGCCGGCGGGCGCCGCTGTTCATTTCAATCGTGGCAATGACGCCGAACCTGAAACGCTCGATCCGCAGCGCAGCTCCACGCTCGCTGAAGCCCATATCCTTCGCGATCTCTTCGAAGGTCTGCTGATCCAGGACCGGGCAGGCGAATTGGCGCCGGGTGCCGCTGAAAGCTGGGCGGTGTCAGCCGATGCGCTGACCTATACCTTCAAGCTGAGGCATGATGGGCAATGGTCAAACGGTGATCCGGTCACGGCGGAGGATTTCGTTGTCGCACTGCGTCGCCTCGTCGACCCCTCAATCGGTGCTGAATACGCCAATGTCATCTACCCCGTGCGCAATGCCGAGGCGATCAGTGCCGGCACGAAGCCGCCCGAAACGCTCGGTATAGCCGCGCCAGATCACCATACGCTGATCATCACCCTTGAAACGCCGACACCCTATTTTCTTGACTTGCTCGCCCATCAAACAACGCTCCCCGTTCATCGCGCGAGCCTCGCTGCCCACGGCGCTGCCTTCGCTGCACCGGGAAAACTGGTGAGCAATGGCGCCTATGTGCTTGCCGAGAACCTACCGGGCTCGCATATCCGCCTGACGAAGAATATCCGCTTCCATGACGCCGCTTCCATCAGCATCGATGTTGTCGATTATATCCTCGTCAAGGACCTCGCCGCCGGTGTGCGGCGCTTTCGTGCCGGTGAACTCGATTTTCTGCCCGATGTGCCAAGCGACCAGATCAAGGCGTTGCGCCTTGCCTACGGCGAGCAGCTGATGATCGCCCCCCTGCAAGGCACCATCTATTTCGGCTTTGATACCACCAAGCCACCTTATAACGACAAGCGTGTGCGCCAGGCGCTCTCCATCGCCATTGATCGCGACGTGCTGGCTGACGACATCGCCAGCGGTTCGATCATTGCCGCCGCGCGCTTCGTTCCACCGGGAACTGCCGGAACCGCCACCACAACTGCCAATCCGTCATGGCAGGCGCTGTCGATCATCGAGCGCGAGGACAGGGCGAAGGCGCTCCTGGCGGAGGCCGGATTTACCGCCTCTCGTCCTTTGAGTGTCGAATTGCGCTACAATGCCAGCGACAACAACAAGGCGATGGCGGTGGCGGTCGCTGACATGTGGAAACAGGTCGGTGTCACCACCCGTTTCGTCGCAACCGATTCACGCACGCATTTCGCCTATCTCCGTGACAAGGGCGATTACGACGTGGCCCGGGCCGGCTGGATCGCCGATTACAACGATCCGCAGAACTTCCTTTTCCTGCTCGAAAGCGGCAGTGGCCTTAACACGACGCGCTGGTCTTTTCCTCCCTTCGATCGCCTGCTGCAGGCAGCGCGGAGTGAACGCGATGCCGACAGGCGTTTTATGCTTCTGCGGCAGGCGGAAGATATGATGCTCGATGAGGCACCATTGACGCCGATCGCCCATTATACAGGGCGCTACCTTGTGTCAGCCCGCCTGAGCGGGTTCATTCCCAATCTGCGTGCCGCCAACGCCACGCGATTTCTGCAGCTCGCCCGCTAGCGTCGGACATTGGCGCGGTCTGACCCTGGGCGACCTGGCAGATGTCGCTTTGACGCCTGCCATGTCTTCGTGCTTCGATCACCTGATCGTGCTGGACAGGTGAGCCATGGCCCTTATTGATCGGTGTAAATCTCTGCTGTTCGTTCTTGTATTGGGTGGTGTGACCAGCGGGGCGGCTCTTGCCCAGACCATCTATCATCGCGGCAATGATGCGGACCCTGAGACGCTCGACCCTCACAAGACATCGACAGTGGCGGAAGCAAACCTCGTCCGCGACCTTTATGAAGGTCTCGTCATCCATAACGGACAGGGCAGGGTCGTACCAGGTGCCGCCGAAAGCTGGACGGTTTCAGCCGATGGCAAGGTCTACACCTTCAAGCTGCGCGCCAGCGGCAAATGGTCGAACGGCGCGGCGGTCACGGCGAAAGACTTCGTCTTTTCCTTCCGCCGCATCGTTGATCCGAAAACCGGCGCCAAATATGCCAGCATCATCTATCCCATCGCCGGGGCAGAGCGCATCAACACCGGCAAGGCACCGGTCGAGACGTTGGGCGTCAAGGCAGTTGATGATCGTACGCTGGAGATCACGCTTGAAAACGCCACACCCTATTTTCTTGAACTCCTGACCCACCAGACACCAAGCCCGGTGAACGAAGCAAGCGTGAGCGCACTTGGCGCTGATTTCATCAAAGCGGGCAATCTCGTTTCCAACGGCGCCTATATGCTGAAGGAAAACCTGCCCAACACGTTGATCACCCTCGTCAAGAACCCACATTTTCACGACGCGGCCAATGTCAGGATCGACCAGGTCAACTACATCCCGATCAAGGACACGGCTGCGGGCGTGAGGCGCTTCATCGCTGGTGAAATTCTGTCGATGAATGACATTCCAGCCGATCAGCTGAAGGCGCTGCGCACGCAGCTTGGCAGTCAGGTCAATGTCGCGCCGCTGCTTGGCACCTACTACATCGCCTTCAATACAAAGAAGCCGCCCTTCGACGACAAGCGGGTGCGCACTGCCCTTGCCATGGCGGTCGACCGCGAGGTGCTGTCGGAAGAAATCTGGGCAGGAACGCTGGTGCCCGCTTATTCCTTCGTGCCACCCGGCACGGCCAATTATGGCAATCCCGGCGCCGTTGCCTGGCAGGATCAGTCGGTGATCGAGCGCGAGGAAACGGCGAGGAAACTGCTAGCCGAGGCAGGCTTTGGCCCCTCAAACCCGCTCAAGGTCGAACTGCGCTACAATGTGACGGATAACAACAAGGCGACTGCGGTCGCACTGGCGGGCGACTGGAAGCGCATCGGCGTTGACACCAGCTTCATCTCGACGGACGCGAAAACTCATTTTGCCTTTCTGCGCGAAAAGGGCGCCTATGACATCGCCCGCGCCGGCTGGATCGCCGACTACAACGATCCGCAGAATTTTCTGTTCCTGTTCGAGGGCGGCAATGGCGGGCTCAATTACCCGAGCTGGGCACATGCAAAATACGACGCGTTGATGAAATCAGCGGCACGTGAACTTAACCTCGCGGCGCGTGCTGGTATTCTGCGCGAGGCCGAGACCCTGCTGCTTGCCGAGGCGCCCGTTGCGCCCTTGCTGTTTTATACAAACCGCATCCTGATCTCGCCAAAGCTCTCGGGCTTCACGCCGAATTTGCGCGGCGCCAACGCCACGCGCTTCATGTCGATCCGGAATTGATCGTCAGGGCAGGTGTCCCAGCCGATGATCGGTTATGTAACCCGTCGCCTGGCCGCGTGCGTGCCGACGCTGTTTGTCGTCGTCACCCTGTCATTCTTTCTGATCCGCCTGGCGCCTGGCGGGCCGTTTGACCTTGAGCGACCGCTTGATCCGCAGGTACTCGCTAATCTGCGGCGCATCTACCAGCTCGACCAGCCTCTGATCGTTCAATATGGCAACTACCTGGCATCGCTCCTGCGCGGTGATTTCGGGCCATCCTTTTCCGTGCGCGATTTTACCGTTGCCGAATTGCTTGGCCACGGCCTGCCGGTATCGATCCTGCTCGGCACGCTGGCCTTGGTCCTGTCGTTTGGTCTTGGCGTGGTGTTGGGCACACTCGCGGCGCTGCGCCAGAACCGCACCATGGATCACGCGGTGATGGTCGGCGCAACGCTTGGCTTGACGATCCCCAATTTCGTCATCGGTCCGCTGCTGCAAATCCTGCTGGCGCTGACGCTTCACTGGCTGCCGGTCGCTGGCTTTGACAATGGTAACATCCGCAACCTCATCATGCCGGTGATCGTGCTTGCGCTCCCGCAGATCGCGGTTGTAGCGCGCCTCACGCGCGCATCCATGATCGAGGCACTGCGCGCCAACCACATTCGTACCCTGCGTGCCTATGGTCTGTCGCAGACTGGCGTTGCCCTTCACGCGCTGCGCGGTGCGCTGCTGCCTGTCGTCTCCTATCTGGGACCGGCGGCAGCGTCCCTGCTGACAGGCTCGCTGGTGGTCGAAACGGTCTTCGGACTGCCGGGTATTGGTCGCTATTTCGTCGATGCAGCGCTCAACCGCGACTACACGCTGGTGATGGGGACCGTTGTGCTGATTGCGGTTTTCGTGCTGGTCTTCAATCTTATCGTCGACATTCTCTACGCTCTTCTTGATCCACGGGTGCAGGAATCATGAGCGGACATTCTCCCGCAGCCTCGCCAGCCCACAAGCAGCCCGGCTCGCCGCGCCAGCGCGCCTGGGCGCGCCTCAAGCGCCACAAGGCGGCCATGGCAAGCCTCGTCTTTCTCTGTGTCATGACGCTTGCAGCAATTATCGGTCCAGCCCTCCAGCCACATGACTTCACGCGCGTCTTCACCGATTATGTCCGCACCCCGCCAAGCCTGACGGCCTATCCGCGCCCCGATCAGATCGGGCCGGCTATCGACCGTATCGCTGCACGCATGCGCACCAAGGTCGAGCGTGTATGGGTATCCGGCGAGCGAGTGGAGGTCACCCTCACCGCCGAGCGAGCGATCGACCGGCGCCTGACAGCCCTCTTCGAGCGCTCCGATCTTTTTGCTGCCGCCGAGGCGATCGAACTCAGCGATGGCGGCAGACGCCTTTCCGTCAGCGTGCCGATCATCAAGCGCTATTTCTTCTTTGGAACCGACGGCAATGGTCGCGATCTTTTGGCGCGCACGCTGATCGCCGGGCGGGTCAGTCTCCTGATCGGGTGTCTGGCAACGGCGGTAGCCCTGCTGATTGGCGTCGCCTACGGCGCCATTGCTGGCTATGCCGGCGGTCTGGTGGATGGTGTGATGATGCGCATCGTCGATATTCTTTATGCGTTGCCGTTCATCTTCTTTGTCATCATGCTCGTTGTCGTTCTGGGGCGAAATGTCGTGCTGATGTTTTTGGCGGTCGGTGCCATTGAATGGCTCGACATGGCACGGATCGTCCGCGGACAGACTTTGTCCCTGAAAAGACGGGAATTCGTTATCGCCGCAAACGCGCTCGGGGTCAGGCCTGCAGGCGTGATTGCGCAGCATATCATCCCTAACACCTTCGGTGTCATCATCGTCTACATGACGCTTCTGGTGCCCAAAGTGATCCTCGGCGAAAGCTTCCTTTCCTTCCTCGGCCTTGGCGTGCAGGAGCCAATGACAAGTTGGGGTGTGCTGATTGCCGAGGGTGCACGCAATATTGAAGGCGCGACCTGGTTGTTGGTATTTCCAGCACTTTTTCTTGTGTCCACTTTGTTTGCGCTCAATTTTCTGGGCGACGGCTTGCGCGATGCGCTTGATCCGAGGAGCGAGTAGGCGCCAACAGCGCTTGCGTGTTTCTTTGTCGCGCCCTAATCGTAAATCAACGGGCGGTTAGCTCAGCGGTAGAGCGCTTCGTTTACACCGAAGATGTCGGGGGTTCGATCCCCTCACCGCCCACCATCGCACTTCCTCAAAGGGAGAGGATTTATACGAGATGCGCCTGCGTGTTCCAGACCAGAGCCGACGACTACCGGGCAGGCTGCGCCTTGTGCTCGCCACCATCATCGCCCTTGCCGGCGTCACGCTTGATCGGGCGCGGGCAGCAGATATGGAATTTCGCTGGGTGTCGTTGGGCGCCGACGGGCGGTGCGGGCGCGTGCCATGCCCCAGGGTGCTTGAGGCTGTCGGCGCCATTTCGCATGATACGCCAGCGGAGTTCCGCCGGTTTGTCGAACGCGAAGGCAATGAGCCAGGCGCCCGCCGCGCTGTGCTGCTGCATTCGCCGGGCGGGGATCTGGCTGCCAGCATGCGCCTTGGTATCGAGTTCCGCCGCCTCGGCATGATTGTTTATGTCGGGCGCTTTGTGAATGCGCAGACGCTGGAGGCTCATGGGCTGCTGACGCAGGGGCGCACCGCGAAGAAAGAGCGCGAACAATGGGGTGACGCGCATCCGGTGAACGGCATCTGCTATTCGGCTTGCGTGTTCACATTCATGGGCGGGGTGAAGCGCATGGTGCCGCAGACCAGTCGCCTTGGTGTTCACCGTCCAACCCTGATCGAGGAAACCTTCTTTGGAATTCCCTTGTTCGACAGGAAGAAGCCCGGCGGGTGGGATATCAACCGGATCGGTGATCTTGAGCGCACCTATTTGCGCTTCATGGGCGCCAATCCGCAGCTGGTCGCCCTTGCCCATTCCGTCGAACCGACGACGATCCGCGTCCTGTCGCCTCGCGAACTGAAGCGTTTTCGCCTCGTCACCCGCTAGAGGCAATGTCGCGCCTGACGGCGGTGGTTGATTGCGCTGGCGCAAGGGCTGATGCTATCAGGCCGTTCATTTTGAGAAGTGGAAAGCCATGTCGGTTGATTCTAATACTGTGAAGCGTGTCGCGCGCCTGTCGCGCATCGCACTCAGCGATGACGAAGTGCCGCATCTGCAAAGCGAATTGAACGCCATGCTGGCCTTTGTTGAGCAGTTGAATGAGGTTGATGTCACAGGCATCGAACCGATGACGTCGGTCATTCCGATGGCGCTGAAGAAGCGCAGGGATGTTGTGACGGCAGGCGGTGAGGCGGGCAAGATCACCGCCAACGCGCCGGCAAGCGATGATCATTTCTTTCTGGTGCCCAAGGTGGTCGAATGAGTGGGGCAAACGATCTGACCGCACTGACCATCGCCGAAGCGCGCGAAGGCCTGGCGGCAAAATCATTCACCGCACACGAACTCACCAGCGCCTATCTCGCGGCGATCGAAAAGGCGCGTGTGCTCAACGCCTATGTGATCGAGACGCCGGAGAAAGCGCTTGCCATGGCCGCTGAGAGCGACCGGCGGCTGGCATCAGGCAATGCCCGCCCGCTTGAGGGTATTCCGCTTGGCATCAAGGACCTCTTCTGTACTGAAGGCGTGCGCTCGACCGCATGTTCAAACATTCTGGGCGGTTTCATTCCCCCTTATGAATCGACCGTCACCAGCCAGCTCTGGCGCGATGGCGCAGTCATGCTGGGCAAGCTCAATTGTGATGAATTCGCCATGGGCTCATCAAACGAGACTTCTGCCTTCGGGCCGGTGGTCAATCCGTGGCGACGCACGGGATCGAACGTCGGCACGAACGCCGGCACGCTCGAAGGGACCGCCCTCGTGCCTGGCGGCTCGTCAGGCGGATCGGCGGCGGCAGTGGCGGCACGGCTCTGTGCGGGAGCAACCGCAACCGATACCGGCGGCTCGATCCGCCAGCCCGCGGCCTTCACCGGCACGGTTGGCATCAAGCCCACCTACGGCCGTTGTTCGCGCTGGGGCATCGTTGCCTTTGCATCTTCCCTTGATCAGGCGGGCCCGATTGCCCGCGATGTGCGCGATGCGGCCATCATGCTGCGCTCGATGGCAGGCAATGATGAGCGCGATTCAACCGCTGTCGATACGCCAGTGCCGGATTACGAAAAGGCACTGAGCGGCGAGGTGAGGGGGCTCACCATCGGCATCCCCAAGGAATACCGGCTCGACGGCATGGCGCCCGAGATCGAGGCGCTTTGGCAGCAGGGCATTGCCTGGCTGAAGGAGGCGGGCGCAAAGATCGTCGACATCTCGCTGCCCCACACCAAGTACGCCCTGCCGGCCTATTATATTGTCGCGCCAGCCGAGGCATCCTCCAACCTCGCGCGCTATGACGGCGTGCGCTATGGCTTGCGCGAGCAGGGCGGTGACATCACCGGCATGTACGAGAAAACCCGCGCCAGGGGCTTCGGCAAGGAAGTACGCCGGCGCATCATGATCGGCACCTATGTGCTGTCGGCTGGCTATTATGATGCCTATTACGTGAAGGCACAGAAGATCCGCACCCTCATCAAGCGCGATTTCGATCTGGCGTTCGCCGCCGGGGTGGATGCCGTGCTGACGCCCGCCACCCCGTCATCTGCCTTCGGCATTGGCGAAAAGGGATCGGCTGATCCGGTTGAAATGTATCTCAACGACATCTTCACCGTGACCGTCAACATGGCTGGCCTGCCGGGCATCGCCATCCCGGCCGGGCTTGACGCAAAGGGGTTGCCGCTTGCCCTCCAGCTCATTGGCAGACCCTTTGCCGAGGAAACGCTGTTTCGCTGCGGCGACGTCATCGAGCGCGCCGCCGGTCGCTTCACCCCGCCGGCATGGTGGACGCCATGATGAACACGATCGAGGCCCTGCGCGAGAACCAGCCGGTCGGCGACTATTACCGTGCTGCTTTCAGCAAATGGCGTGAGCTGTTGAAGGGATTCGAGAAATCGAGCCTCGTCGATTTCGCCACCGCCATCTCTGACGCCCAGCTCGATTACTTCGAAAAGCAATGTGGCGGCCGCTCCATGGGCCAGGAGATCATGGCCTGGACCGGCATCGCCTATTACTATGATGCCGAGGAAGCGGGCTTTGGCGATGATCTCGACAAGGCGCGCAAGATCTATGACGCGATGCAGCTGAGCCACATCTCGATTGAAGCCAAGATCAACGCCGAAAAGGCCGCCATCTCCTATGACCTCTTCGAGGATCTCGAAGAGGCGGAGGGTGAGGTATGAGGGCAGTCCCATGAACCAGATCATCAAAGGCGCCACCGGCGATTGGGAACTGGTGGTCGGCATGGAAGTCCATGCCCAGGTCACCTCCAGGTCGAAGCTGTTTTCCGGCGCTTCCACCGTCTTTGGTGCCGAGCCCAATGCCAATGTCAGCCTGGTGGATGCGGCCATGCCGGGCATGCTGCCGGTGATCAACGAGGAGTGCGTACGCCAGGCCATCCGCACCGGGCTTGGCCTGAAGGCAGCGATCAACAACCGCTCGGTGTTTGACCGCAAGAATTATTTCTACCCCGATTTGCCGCAGGGCTATCAGATCAGCCAGTACAAGAGCCCGATCGTCGGCGAAGGCGAGGTGAGCCTTGATCTTGCCGACGGCGAGAGCGTCAAGATCGGTATCGAGCGCCTGCATCTGGAGCAGGATGCCGGCAAATCGCTGCATGACCAGCACCCCACCATGTCGTTTGTCGATCTCAACCGCTCAGGCATTGCGCTCATGGAGATCGTCTCGCGCCCCGATATCCGCTCCACCGAACAGGCGAAGGCCTATCTCACCAAGATGCGCACCATTTTGCGCTATCTCGGCACTTGCGACGGCGACATGGAAAAGGGCTCCATGCGCGCTGACGTGAATGTCTCGGTCCGCCGCAAGGGCGACCCCAAGCTTGGCACACGCTGCGAGATCAAGAACGTCAATTCCATCCGCTTCGTTGGGCAGGCGATCGAGTATGAGGCGCGCCGCCAGATCGGCATTCTCGAAGATGGCGGCAAGATCGACCAGGAAACCCGCCTTTATGATGCGGGCAAAGGCGAGACGCGCTCCATGCGCTCCAAGGAAGAAGCGCATGATTACCGCTATTTCCCGGACCCTGACCTGCTGCCGCTCGAATTCGACGATGCTTATGTGGAAAATATCCGCGCCGCTCTGCCGGAATTGCCGGACGCCAAGAAGGCGCGCTTCATCGCTGATTACGGCCTTACCCCCTATGATGCGAGCGTGCTGACGGCAGAAAAGGAAACGGCCGACTATTTCGAGGCCGCCGTCACATCCGGCGATAAAAAGCGCGACGCCAAGCAGGTCGCAAACTGGATCAATGGCGATGTGGCAGCTTTCGCCAACAGCCAGAATGTGTCGGTGTCCGCCACCCATATCACGCCGGCGCAGATCGCCAGCCTCGTCGATCTCATCGCCGAAGGCGTGATTTCCGGCAAGATCGCCAAGGATGTGCTGGCAATCCTCATCAATGAGGAGAAGAGCGCCGATCCACGTGAGGTGGTCGAGACGCGCGCCCTCAGGCAGGTGACCGATACCGGGGCGATTGAGGCAGCCATCGATCAGGTGATCGCAGCCAGCCCCGACAAGGTCGAACAGGCAAAAGCCAAGCCCACCATGCTGGGCTGGTTCGTTGGCCAGGTGATGAAACAGACCGGCGGCAAGGCCAATCCGCAGACTGTGAACGATATCCTCAAGGCGAAGCTGGGGATATGAGCGGAGCATGACAGTGCACGCGACCATCCGTCCCGCCGAAAGCGCTGACTTGCCGGGCATACTGGCGATTTTCGCGGCTGATGATGTGGGCGGCCACGCCGAATATCGCGGGCTCGCCGACATGGCGGTCTATGAGCAGGTCTTCGATCGTATTGCCGCAAGCAGCGACAACGCGCTCTTTGTTGCTCTCGTTGATCGCAAGATCGTCGGCACCTTCCAGCTCACCTTCATCCCCGGCCTTGTCAATCATGGTCTGCTGCGCGCCAAGCTCGAGAGTGTTCATGTGCTGGCGGAAAACCGCAGCCAGGGCATCGGTGAGCAGATGGTGCGCCATGCGCTGGATGAGGCCCGCCGGCGCGGGGCTGGCATGATGGAGTTATCCTCCAACAAGAAGCGGCTGGCCGCCCACCGCTTTTATGAGCGCCTGGGGTTTGCCCGTTCGCATGAGGCCTTCAAGCTGATGTTGTGACGGCTCTAGCGCCAGATCGAGAAGCCCAGCGACGGACCGCCAAGCAGCAAGGCCGACCAGATCCAGGCAGATGTCCAGTTGGCGGTCTGGAACGCCCAGAACGGCATGCGGCTCATGCCGGCCAGCAATGGCACAATCGCCCGCAAAGGCCCGAAGAAGCGGCCGATGAACACGCCACCGGCGCCCCACCGCCGGAAGAAGGCTTCGCCTCGCTCCAGGATGGCCTGGCGCTTAACGAATGGCCCCATGTTCTTGACTTCACTGCCATAGCGGTACCCGAACCAGTACGATAGCCAGTCGCCAAGGGCAGCTCCAATACCTCCTCCCAGGATAACCGGGACCAGGTCGATATTGCTCGCTGCTGCCAAAATGCCAATACCCAGAAGAATCGAGGTCGCCGGCACAAAAAGGGAGATCACAGCCAAACTTTCGCAAAACGCCAGTAATCCGACGAGTGGCGGTCCCCAGTGCTGGTTATCACGCACAAAATGCACAAGGACTTGCGTCAACTGTTCCATGCACAGGCGTTAGCGGCTGGGCAGCGAGAGTGCAAGACCTTGCTCGAAAAGCCGTTGATCGGCGCCGCGCTGGTCGGCGACCTTAGAGTCAATCGAAAGTAAATATCGACCTGCGCAGGTTAACTGTTAACCGCGTGCGAGGTTATGAAGTATTCATCTAGAGTTTTAAGTCGAATTCTACAGATTGCGACTATGTTGGTTTCATACAGGGAATGCACCGGAAAATCCGGGCAAGCGTGAGACGAGCAAAATGATCAACAAGAGCAATCTGGCGAAGACCACCGAGACTTCAAAGCCTGCCGGCGAAATCAAGCGTCACTATCTGGACGCGCTGGCCATGGTCGAGCGCGCCCATCGCGGCCTGCTTGACGTCATCAAGGACGAGTTCGACCGCATCGGTCGCTCCGATGTCAACGCCACCCAGGCGCTGATCCTGTTCCATATGGGGGACGCTGAACTGACGGCTGGCGAATTGAAGACGCGCGGCTATTATCTGGGGTCGAACGTTTCCTATAATCTCAAGAAACTGGTCGATCTTGGCTATATCCTGCATCAGAAGAGCCGCGTCGACCGCCGCACCGTGCGCATCAAGCTGACCCCCAAGGGCCAGGAAATCCGCGCCGTTGTCGACAAGCTTTATGATCGCCAGACGCATTCGCTCGAAGCGGTGGCTGGCATTTCGCAGGAAGAATTCGATCGTTTATCGGCAGCGCTCCAGCGTCTGGAACGTTTTTGGATCGACCAGATCCGCTACCGCATGTGATGACGACATAATAAGAAGAAGAGAACGATGACAGGGAAGGGCGGCGCGCGAGGCCGCTCTTTTCGTTTTTGTGGCCGCGCGTCACAGCTTTGACCGATTTGACCGTCACTCTGCCACTCCAATCATGGTTGCCGACGTGAATCACATTGCTGTTGCCTGATCGATTGCAATCTGATCAACCGGATCGGCAGTCAGAGGCGAGCGGATCAAGGAAAGAATTGTGACGACATCGAACTGGAAATCGAGCGGAAGGCGGCTGACGCGCCGGAATTTTTCGACCCTGCTTGCCGGCATGGCCATGCTTGGTGGCAGCGCAAAAGCCCAGAGTTTCGTGTCAAACACAACAATTCCCGGCACCGAGTGGCGGGAACGCTTTGATATATCGACCCCGCAAGCAGGCCTGCCGGAGGCGCGCCAGAGCCCGCTTCTGGGAACAGCCTCTGTTGCCAATGTCGAGCGCGCGATCCAGCGCTACAATGATATCGTCGCGCGCGGCGGCTGGCCGACTGTGCCGGAAGGGCCGGCGCTACGCGTGGGTGTGGCAAGCCAAAACGTGCTGGCGCTGCGCCGTCGGCTGGTAGCCTCCGGCGATCTTGAACAAACGACCGGGCGGCAGGAAATTTTCGACAGTTTTGTCGAAGCAGCCGTCAAGCGCTTCCAGTATCGCCACGGGATCGCCCCGGACGGGGTTGTTCGTGCACCGACCTATCACGCGCTGAACGTTCCGGCCGAGCGCAGGCTGAGCCAATTGTCGCTCAATCTCGGGCGCCTGCGCACCATGGCTGTGCCGCTTGGCGAGCGATATGTGGCGATGAACATTCCTGCCGCCGAACTCGAAGCAGTGCAGGGCGGGGCGGTTATTCAGCGTCACAGTACGGTCGTCGGCCAGATCGACCGCCCCTCGCCGATACTTGCGGTTCGTATCGTCGAGATCAATTTCAACCCCTTCTGGACGGTGCCGGCCTCCATTGTCCGTCGCGATCTTATCCCCAAGATGCAGAAGGACCCGGAATATCTCGCCAAGAACAAAATTCGTATTTTTGACCAGACAAATAACGAGCTGTCGCCGCAATTCATCAACTGGAGCACCGAAGAAGCGGTGAATTTCCGCTTCCGCCAGGATCCGGGCAGCATTAATTCTCTGGGCAATGTGCGACTTGGCATGCCCAATACCGAAGCTGTCTACATGCACGACACGCCGCAAAAATCGCTGTTTGGTGGTGATGCGCGCTTCCATTCCTCGGGCTGCGCCCGCGTTCAGAATGTTCGCGAACTGGTGACGTGGTTGTTGTCGGATAATCCTGAATGGCAGCGCGTGCGCATCGACCAGGCGATCCGTACCGATGAGTGCATTGACGCCAAGCTGACGCGCCCGGTCCCGGTTTATTGGGTCTACATCACGGCGTGGGCGAACGCGGACGGCGTCATCCATTTCCGTGACGATGTCTACAAGCGTGACGAACAGCAGCTTGTCGGCAATCTTGCGCTGCCTGCGACGCCTTATGATTCAGTCGGGCCGCAAGCCTTTGTGCCGGGTGAAAAGCGGGCCGCGCGCGTGCAGTGATTGCGCTGTTTCCTGATGACGGGTTGCGCCCAGGTGGCGTTCTCGGCTAGTCGAGGCGAGTCTTTTGGCTGGTGAACGCTCCAGCTTCCTCAACGCTAGATCATACCGAGGCTCTTTTCATGGCTACCAGCAGCGCGGCGGACGGCTCTGTCCGCTCTCCTGATTTCTTTTCAGCCTCCCTTGAGGCGCGCGATCCTGCCATCGCTGCTGCTGTAAAAGCGGAACTCGGTCGCCAGCGTCATGAAATCGAGCTGATCGCCTCGGAAAACATCGTCTCGCGCGCCGTTCTGGAAGCGCAGGGCTCGGTGATGACCAACAAGTACGCCGAGGGCTATCCGGGACGGCGCTATTATGCGGGCTGCCAGCATGTTGATATCGCTGAACAACTGGCGATAGATCGGGCAAAAGAGCTGTTTTCCTGCGGTTTTGCCAATGTGCAGCCGCATTCGGGCGCACAGGCCAATCAGGCGGTGTTTCTGGCGCTCCTCAAGCCGGGTGACACGTTTATGGGTCTTGATCTGGCAGCCGGTGGCCATCTGACTCATGGTTCGCCGGTCAATCTGTCGGGCAAATGGTTCGTGCCCGTGCCCTACACCGTGCGCAAGAGCGACCAGATCATCGACATGGATGAGGTCGAGAAGATCGCTCATCAGGCCAAACCCAAGCTCATCATCGCCGGTGGTTCGGCCTATTCGCGCCATTGGGATTTTGCACGCTTTCGCCAGATTGCCGATGCAGTCGGCGCGCTTTTCATGGTCGATATGGCCCATTTCGCTGGTTTGGTGGCAGCAGGCGAGCATCCAAGTCCGTTCCCTCATGCCCATGTGGCGACCACCACGACCCACAAGACATTGCGCGGTCCGCGCGGTGGCATGATCCTCACCAATGACGAGGGGCTGGCCAAGAAAATCAATTCAGCCGTCTTCCCCGGGCTTCAGGGCGGCCCGCTGATGCATGTGATTGCCGCCAAGGCGGTAGCCTTTGGTGAAGCATTGCGGCCTGAGTTCAAATCCTACAGCCGGCACGTGATCGCCAACGCCAAAGCCCTTGCTGAGCGTCTGCGAGGTCACGGCTTTGAGATTGCGTCCGGCGGCACTGATAACCACCTTATGCTGGTTGATCTGCGCCCGAAGGGCCTCAAGGGTAACATCTCCGAGCAGGCGCTGGTGCGCTCCTTTATCACCTGCAACAAGAACGCTATTCCCCACGATACGGAAAAGCCGATGATCACATCAGGCATCCGCCTTGGCACGCCGGCCGCGACCACGCGCGGCTTTGGCATCGCCGAATTCCATCAGGTGGGGGATCTTATTGCCGAAGTCCTGAATGCCGTGGCCCAGTCCAGCGATGGCCAGGCGCCGCTTGTTGAAGCAGCTATTCGCAAGCGCGTTATCGCCCTGACCGACCGTTTCCCTATTTACTGAGGCTCATGATGCGTTGCCCGTACTGTGCAAGTCAGGACACGCAGGTCAAGGATTCGCGGCCGACCGATGATAACGCCGCCATAAGGCGTCGTCGCAGTTGCCCTGGTTGCGGCGGCAGGTTCACCACTTTCGAGCGTGTGCAATTGCGTGAACTCACCGTCGTCAAACGGTCGGGACGCCGGGTGCCGTTTGATCGCGACAAGCTTGACCGCTCCGTGCGTGTGGCGCTGCGCAAGCGCCCCGTTGAAGATGAGCGCATCGAGCGCATGGTGAGCGGCATCGTCCGCCAGCTGGAAAGCTCAGGAGATGTCGATATCAACTCGAATTCCATCGGCGAACTGATCATGGAGGGCCTGCGCGTTCTCGACCAGGTGGCCTATGTGCGCTTTGCCTCGGTCTATCGCAATTTCCGGGAAGCGAAGGACTTCGAGACCGTGCTCGATGAATTGCAAGCCGAGGAGACGCCGCGCCCGGGGGCGTCAAAAAAGCGGCTTGAGTGAAGCCGCCGATGATGATCATCGCCTGATGGCGGCAGCGCTGCGGCTGGCGCGTCGCGGGCTTGGGCTGGCACGCCCGAACCCGTCGGTTGGCTGCCTCATCGCCCGCGCAGGTCCGGATGGTCCGCTGATCGTCGGGCAGGGCGTGACCTCACCCGGCGGCCGCCCCCATGCGGAGGCAAACGCGCTCGCTCAAGCAGGTGCCGCGGCGCGCGGGGCAACCGCCTATGTGACACTTGAACCTTGCTCCCACATCGGCCGCGCCGCACCCTGTTCGCAGGCTTTGATCGACGCGGGTATATCGCGCGTCGTCTGCGCTCTCGAAGATCCTGATCCGCGCACCGCTGGCGGCGGCTTTTCGCGCATGGAAGCAGCCGGCATCACGATCACCCGAGACGTGATGCGTGCCCAGGCGGTGATTGTTCATGAAGGTCATCTGGCGCGCCTGCGCTTTGGCCGGCCTCACGTCACGCTGAAGCTGGCGCTGTCGGCTGACGGCAAGTTGGGGATATCCGGTCAACGGATCGCCATTACAAATGAAGTGATGAATTCCGTCGTTCATCGCCGGCGCAGCCAGTCAGACGGCATCGTTGTCGGGATCGGCACCGTGCTCAGCGATGATCCGTTGCTCGATGTCCGCTTGCCGGGCCTTGCTTCGCGCTCGCCCATGCCCATCGTCTTTGATAGCCGGCTGCGGCTGCCGCTTGGCGCGCGTCTGGTTGCTGAAGCCCGTATCCGTCCGCTTCACGTCGTGACGAGCCTCGATGCCGAACAGGCGAAGGCGGATGCGCTGGCGGCACTGGGCGTCCATATCCAACCTATACCGCCACCCTGGCTCAGTGCCGGGTGCATCAACCTCGATATCGCCTTGCGTGAACTCGGCAAGCTTGGCTTGACGACCCTCTTTGTCGAGGGCGGGTTGACCTTCGCCAGAGCGCTCTTGGCCCGTGATCTCGTCGACACAATCATTTTGCTGCGCGGGCAGCGCGTGATCGGCGATACGGGCATTGCCGCGCTGGCGCCAGGGCCGCTTGATGACATCATCGCCGGGCAACGCTTCGAGCGGAATGAGGAAGAGCTGTTCGCCGGCGATAGCGCCACCTATTATCGCCGCAGGAGATAGCCCATGTTCACCGGCATCATCACTGATCTAGGAACGATTGCAGCCATCGCTGATCGCGGCGGTGCCAAACGCCTGCGTATCACGCCGAAAACCAGCGTCGACGGGCTGGCGATCGGCGCCTCGATTGCCTGTTCGGGTGTCTGCCTGACGGCCATCGCTATCGCGCCTTCAGGGACGCCACCGTGGTTTGATGTCGATGTGTCAACCGAAACGTTGACCCGCTCGACAGCGGGACAATGGCAAGTCGGCACGCAGATTAATCTCGAACGTTCGCTCAGACTGGGCGACGAGCTTGGTGGCCATATCGTCACCGGCCATGTCGACGGGCTGGCGCGGATCCTCACACGACTTGACGAGGACGATTGCGCCCGCTTTACCCTTGAGGCACCGGCGGAATTGGCGAAATTTATTGCCGAGAAGGGTTCGGTGGCACTTGATGGTACGTCGCTGACCGTCAATCGTGCCGAGGGAAACCTTTTCGACATCATGCTGATCCCCCATTCGCTTGGTGTCACCACCTGGGGGGCTACGCAACCAGGCCATGAGGTAAACCTTGAGGTTGACCTGATGGCGCGCTATGCGGCGCGCCTGCTGGCCGGCAGGCAGGCTGGGGCGGGAGAGAGGACGTAACGTCGATGCAGGTAACACCGACAGTCGCTACGGCGCATGTTCCTGGCCCGCCACCGCGTGTCCTCATCATCGAGGCTCGCTTCTACCAGCATATCGCCGACGAATTGCTGGCGGGTGCCCGCGCCAGGCTGGCGCAGGCGAACGCCGATATCGACGTCGTGACCGTTCCCGGAGCGCTGGAAATTCCTGCCGTCATTGCCCTTGCGGTGCGGGCGGCGCGCGAGGTCAATGGCTTTCGTCCCTATGATGGTTTCGTCGTTCTTGGTACCGTCATTCGCGGCGAGACGACGCATTATGACGTCGTTGCCAATGAATCGAACCGTGCGGTGATGGATCTGGCAACGGGCGAAGGTCTGGCGGTCGGTAACGGCATTCTGACGGTTGAGAGCGAGGAACAGGCACTGGCGCGCGCGCGCCAAAGCGACATGGACAAGGGCGGCGGCGCGGCATCGGCCTGTCTGGCGATGATCGCACTCCAGCGCAAATGGAGCCTCCAGCCGGCGCTCGTCACCAGCCATGCGGCGACGGGCGGATTTGATCCCGACATGCTGCGGCGGCTCGGCAATGCCTTGCGCCCGACGCCGCCAGCCGGTAACGACCACTGATGGTATCTGCAAACAACAGGCCGCCCAAACCAGGCAACAAGCGTTCTGCCGCTCGCCTTGCTGCGGTGCAGGCGCTTTACCAGATGGATATTTCCGGCGCCGACCTCTTTGCGACGTTGAGCGAATTCGAAGCTTTTCGACTGGGCAAGGAAGTCGATGGCGATGTCTACCGCGATGCGGATGTCGCTTTTTTTCGCGATATCGCCGGTGGTGTCGTGCGCGAACAGATAGCACTTGATCCGGCCATTGACGGTGTTTTGAAAGAGGGTTGGCCGCTGGCGCGGATCGACTCGACATTACGTCAGATCCTGCGTTGCGGCGCTTATGAGATTTATTACCGCCGCGATGTGCCGGCCCGCGCCGCCATCGTCGAATACGTCGATATCGCCAGCGCTTTTTTTGCCAACGGTGAAGAGCCGCGCATCGTCAACGCCATCCTCGACACGTTGGGCCGGCGGGAAAGGGCGGAGGATTTCTCCGGCGCTGCCCCGCGCTCCGCCTGATGCTTGCGCGCCCCGATGAAGACACCCTCATCGCCCGCCACCTGGCGCCGCTGGCAAGCGATCCCGCCGCCTTCAATCTGACCGATGATGCCGCCTGCCTGGCCGTTCCTTCCGGACACGAGCTGGTGATCACGATGGACGCGCTGGTCGCCGGTGTGCATTTTTTTGCCGATGATCCGCCTGATCTCATCGCCCGCAAGGCGTTGCGCACCAATCTTTCGGACCTTGCCGCCAAAGGCGCCCGCCCACGCGCCTATCTGTTGACCCTGGCGCTTCCCGATGAGTGGAGCGAGGATTGGCTTGCTGATTTCGTCAAAGGTCTCGATCTCGATCAGAAGCACTTTGATATTGCCCTCCTTGGCGGGGACACAACCCGTGCAGCCGGGCCGCTGATGCTGTCGATCACTGCGCTAGGCCTTGTACCGGCTGGGAAAATGGTCCGTCGCAAAGGCGCGCAAGCGGGCGACCGCGTCTTCGTCACCGGCACGATTGGCGATGCGGCGTTAGGCTGCCGGCTGCGGCTTCAGCCCGAGCGCTTCGAGAATTTGGCGGCGGATCATCGGGCTCACCTGTTGCAGCGCTATCTTCTTCCTGAGCCGCGACACGCGCTTGCCCGCGTGCTTCAGGCCCAGGCGAGCGCGGCGATGGATGTTTCCGACGGATTGGCAGGCGATTGCGCCAAGCTCTGTCGCGCCAGCGGCGTCAGTGCAATGATCGATGTCGCTCATGTGCCGTTGTCGGCGGCCGCGCACACGCTGTGTGGCACCGGTACCGATATGCTTGAACTGGCATTGAGCGGCGGTGATGACTACGAAATCCTCTTCACCGTCGCCCCGGATCGATGCAGCACCCTCATGGCAGAAGCGCGCGCAGCGAATGTTGCCGTCAGCGAAATCGGCTCTATCGTCGCAGGCAACGCGCTCCCGCAATTTGTCCACGAGGGCGACGTTATGTCGTTCGCAACCACGAGTTTCAGCCATTTCTGATCGAGGCACTTGACCGCAAAGCCCCTCATCGGGCTATCAGCATGTTCCTTGCCGTTTTCATTCCGGGGTTTGACGTCATGAGCACTGCCGCACTGCTGCAAGATGGTGACCCCGACAAGCTTGCCCGTCACAACGCCCGCTGTCTGTCGCTGGCACTGGCGCTCGGTGGTGCCAATTCGACGATTAATTTCGCGCTGGGCGGCATTCTGGGCAGCCAGCTGGCGCCCAGCCGTGAGCTGACAACACTTCCGATCACCGCCTTTGTCGTTGGCTCGCTCGCCACCGCCATTCCAGCCTCCCTGCTGATGGCCCGCATCGGCCGCAAGCCAGGCTTCCTGCTGGGTGGCGTCATCGGCATGACCGGCGGGCTTGTCGCGGCTGCTGGCGTGATTGCCAGTTCGTTCTGGTTGTTTTGCCTTGGAACTTTTTTGGCCGGCTCATATCTGTCATGGACGCAGTTTTTCCGTTTTGCTGCGGCTGACACGGCAACGCCGGCCTTTCGCCCCAAGGCAATTTCATGGGTTCTGGCCGGCGGGCTGGCAGCAGCCTTTATCGGCCCGCAGATCGTCATCAACGCTAAGGATGCGCTGCCGGGTCTCACCTATGTCGGGCCTTACATCGGTTCAACGCTGGTGATCCTTCTGTCGATGGGTTTCATCGCACTGACGCGCTGGCCGAAGATGGATACAAGCAGTCGTGAGGCCACGATATCCCGCCCGTTGAGCGAGATCATCCGCCAGCCGCGATTTGTGGTCGCGGTTGCTATCGGCATGCTGTCCTACGCGGCAATGAACCTGGTGATGACGGCGGCTCCCGTCGCCATGGTGGTGCAATGCGGCTATTCGATCACCGATTCGACGCTTGGAATTCAGTGGCATGTGGTGGCCATGTATGCGCCGAGCTTCTTCACCGGATCGCTCATCGCCCGCTATGGCAAGATCAAAGTGATGAGCGCGGGCCTGGTCTTGCTCGGCCTGTGCGTGGTTGTCGGGTATGCGGGGTATTCTGTCGCCCATTTCTGGGCAGCGCTCGTGCTGCTCGGACTTGGCTGGAACCTCGCCTATGTGTCGGCAACCGCCCTCGTCGCCGATTGCCATCATCCAGCTGAGCGCGGTAAAGTGCAGGGATTAAACGATTTTCTGGTGTTTGGGCTGGTTTCTCTTGCGTCGCTGGCGTCGGGCATTCTGCAGAATTATGGTGGCTGGCACGCCGTTCTGTCAGCCCTTGTGCCGATGCTGGGATTGGCTGTGATAGCCCTCGTGATCCTGTTGACATCGCAACGCCGTCTGGCTCGCGCCGGCTGACAGACGCGTGATTCAGTTGCGCGACGGCTATTCCTTGGCTACACCGCGCCCGACCTAGAGGGCCAAGGGCAGATAGTCATCTCTTTGTCGCTTCCGCGGCGAATGGGTGGCAGGGGGTCGGCCCGCGCAACAGTTGAGGATAATCATATGACGGCATTGTGGCTGATCATCGCCTGCGGTTTGGCAGCGATCGTATTCGGCATCGTGACGAGTTCGGCATTGATGAAATCAGATGCCGGAAACGCGCGTATGCAGGAAATTGCAAAAGCAATCGAGGAAGGGGCGGCGGCCTATCTGCGCCGGCAATATGTGACGATCGCCGCCGTGGGCGCGGTTATCTTCCTTCTAGCGATCTATTTCCTCGGCATTCTGGCTGCTATCGGCTTTGCCATCGGGGCCATTCTGTCGGGCGTCGCAGGCTTCGTGGGCATGAATGTGTCGGTACGTGCCAATGTGCGCACCGCCCAGGCCGCAACCAAGTCGCTCGCGGCCGGCCTTGATATTTCGTTCAAGGCAGGCGCTGTGACCGGCATGCTGGTCGCCGGACTGGCGCTCCTGGGAGTTGCCGTCTATTTCCTGATCCTGACCTCCGGCCTCGGACTTCCCGCCACAGGCCGCACCGTGATCGACGCGCTTGTCTCTCTTGGCTTTGGTGCCTCGCTGATTTCGATCTTCGCCCGTCTGGGCGGCGGCATCTTCACCAAGGGCGCGGACGTTGGCGGCGATCTTGTCGGCAAAGTGGAAGCGGGTATTCCCGAGGATGACCCGCGCAATCCGGCGACGATTGCCGATAACGTTGGTGACAATGTCGGTGACTGCGCCGGCATGGCAGCCGATCTTTTCGAGACCTATGCGGTTACCATCGTTGCCAGCATGGTTCTGGCCGCCATCACGTTTGCTGGCGCACCGCTGGTAGGGCAGGCGATGATCTATCCGCTGGCGATCGGCGGCATCTGTATCCTGACCTCGATCATGGGCACATATTTCGTCAAGCTCGGGCAGAACAACTCGATCATGGGCGCCCTTTACAAGGGGCTCATCGCAGCCGGGCTTCTGTCATTGGTCGGTATCGCCATCGTCACGCAGCTTGTCCTGCCGGAAGGCTTCGCGACGGTCTTTACGGCCGGCGCACTCAAATTTACCGGCATGGCGCTCTTCATCTGCGCAGCTCTCGGCCTTGTCATCACGGCACTCATCGTCTGGGTGACGGAATACTACACCGGCACCGGCTTTCGCCCCGTGGTGTCGATTGCCCAGGCCTCCGTCAGCGGCCATGGCACCAACGTCATCCAGGGTCTGGCGGTATCGATGGAAGCAACCGCAGCGCCCGCTCTCATCATCATCGTTGGCATTATCGCCACCTATTCGCTGGCCGGTCTCTTCGGTGTGGCGATTGCGGTGACGGGGATGCTGTCAGTCACCGGCATCATCGTTGCGCTTGATGCCTTCGGTCCGGTCACCGACAATGCCGGCGGCATCGCTGAAATGGCGGGTCTGCCCAAGGAAGTGCGCGTCACCACCGATGCGCTCGACGCGGTCGGCAACACCACCAAGGCTGTTACCAAAGGCTACGCCATCGGTTCTGCCGGTCTTGGCGCGCTCGTCCTCTTCGGCGCCTATACCGCCGATCTCAACTACTTCATCGCCAATGGCAGCACTTACAAATTCTTCGCTGGCGTTGGCGCCGTCGACTTCTCTCTGTCAAATCCCTACGTCGTCGTCGGCCTGCTGCTTGGCGGCTTGCTGCCTTATCTCTTCGGAGCCATGGGCATGACAGCCGTCGGCAAGGCTGCGGGTGCGATTGTCGAGGAAGTCCGTCGCCAGTTCCGCGAAAAGCCGGGCATCATGGCCGGCACCGACCGCCCTGATTATGCCCGGGCGGTGGATTTGCTGACGAAGCGCGCCATTGCCGAGATGATCATTCCGTCTCTGCTGCCGGTTCTCTCTCCCATCGTGGTGTTCTTCGTCGTCAGCCTCATCGCCGGCAAGGCGCAAGCCTTTGCCGCTCTCGGCGCCCTTCTGCTCGGCGTCATCATTACCGGCCTTTTTGTTGCCGTTTCGATGACTGCAGGCGGCGGCGCATGGGACAACGCCAAGAAATCGTTTGAAGACGGTTTCGTCGACAAGGACGGGGTTCGTCATCTCAAAGGGTCGGATGCGCACAAAGCCTCCGTCACCGGCGATACGGTCGGCGACCCTTACAAGGATACGGCGGGTCCGGCGGTCAATCCGATGATCAAGATCACCAATATCGTGGCGCTTCTGCTGCTGGCCGTTCTGGCTCATTTCGGCTGATCACGACCCTCAACACAACAAAGCCGCGCGAGGCATGCCTGGCGCGGCTTTTTCTTGGCCGGAATTGGCCGGTTTCAGTTGCCGGAGTTGCGAATAAGGTTCTGGAACACCTGGCCCAGGAAGGTCTGTTCGCGCCCGCCCGTTGCCGTCTTGCGCGAGACGCTGTCGATGACGCGCCCATCTTCCAGGCCATAACGGGCGATGCGTGTTACCCGCTGCGCCTTGTCGAAATAAACAGCCAGCACCCGCTGGTCGATCACCGTCGGATCGCCGCCCGGGATACGCTCGACCTTCTGGGTGATGTAATAATAGACATCGCCATCCAGTGTCGCCGTTGTGGTTGGTGTCCCGAGAACGAAGTTGACCTGATCGCGGCTGGAGCCAACCGGTACCTGGTCGAGCGCTTCTTCCTGCAGAACATATCCGCGCGTGAAAACCTGGACGAAGGACCCCGGTCGCAGACCGCTATCCTGGCTGCAGGCGGCTAGTCCTAGCCCGGCGGTCATCGCCATGATGACAAGGCGCGAGGGTGGAAAACGGAGGGGGCGATCTGGTCTGTTCATGTTGATGTCTGATCCGCACGGGTCGTGGTTGCAATTATGGATACCGTATCGCGAGGCTTGATGGCAATCTTCATGGCCGAAACTAAGGCCGGCGCGATTGTCACTCATACCTTTCCCATGTCAGCGAAAGTTTGCTAGGAGCAGGTGATGATCATGTCCTTGTTCCGCTCCCGGTCATCACCGATACCAGCCCTGCTCTACAAGGAGGTGGTTGCTGCCAGTCGCCGGGAGACATTTTATCGCGATTTCGCCGTACCCGACACGCCACAGGGTCGTTTTGAAATGGTCGTCTTGCACGCCTGTCTCCTGCTGCGCCAGACGCGCCATCGCCCCGAGATGGAAGCGTTGGCGCAGGATGTGGTTGATCTGATGTTTACCGAACTCGACAGCGCTCTGCGCGAAATGGGTATCGGTGACATGGCGGTCCCGCGTCGCATGAAAAAGCTGGCAGGGGCCATTTACGGTCGCTTTGCTGCCTACGACGAGGCTTTCAAGAGCAAAACGAGTGATGACATGTGCGAGACATTGCGGCGCAATATCGATTTCGCTGATCGATCGGGCGGCGTCATGGCGCTCGCCGATTATCTCCGCGCCGCCGACGATATTCTGACGAGGCAATTTGACGTCGAAACGGTTTTGGCTGGACGCATCGATTTCCCGCCCTGTGTGGTCACCCCGGCATCTTGATGGGCAATGACCTGTCCTTTCACCGGTTTGTCCGCCGCGCTGATGTGCCTGATACCGGGCGTGAATGGCGGGTCGAGGCCTCGTCCGAAGAATGCAGCCGTCTCGCCGAAGCGCTTGATCTGATATCAATCGAGAGTTTTACCGCCGACCTGGCGATGTCTCCCGCGCAGGATGGGCTTTACGCCAAAGGGCACTTCACTTGCGCGCTCACCTATCGTTGCGTCCGCTCGCTGGAGCCGTTTGTTCACCAGCTGAGCGAGCCCGTTGAGCGCCTGTTTCTGCCGACGCTGCCTGATGAGGCTGAAATGAGCGAGCTCGAACTCTCGCCTGACGATGAACCGCCCCAGCTGATGGCATGCGAGGGCGCTGATATCGGCCTCATGCTTGCCGAGGCGCTGTCGCTGGCAATTGATCCTTACCCGCGCAAGCCGGGTGCTGATCTTGTGGCCGAAACAACGCAACAACCGTCTCTGTCGCCATTTTCTATCCTCTCGAAGCTGAAAGACCGAGAGAGCAGATGAGACGCGGATCGGTAAAGAAACCACTTGCCATTGTCCCTGACGGATTTAGGGTCCTCATCCCGCCATCGTTCCGGGCAACAGGCGTCAATAAGAGAAGCCGATGACAAGCGCGCTGACAATTGCCGTGGACGCTATGGGCGGCGATCACGGGCCTGAGGTTACGGTTGCAGGCGCGGCGTTAGCCGCCGAGCGGCATCCCTTTTTGTCCTTTCTTCTGGTGGGTCAACAGGACCTGATCGCGGCGGTTCTGGCCCGCCACCCGATCTTGCAGGGCCGCGCCGAGATCATTCATAGCGATGTCGCCGTCCGCATGGACGACAAGCCAAGCCAGGCCTTGCGCACGGGGCGCTGGAAATCATCGATGTGGATGGCACTCGATGCCGTCAAGACCGGCAAGGCGCGGGTGTGCGTCTCGGCGGGCAATACGGGTGCGCTGATGGCGATGGCCCGCTTCTGCCTGCGCACCATGCCAGGCATCGATCGCCCGGCGATTGCCGCCTTATGGCCGACGCTGCGCGGTGAATCGGTGGTGCTCGATGTGGGCGCCTCGATTGGTGCTGACGCCGGCGATCTGGTGACGATGGCAATCACGGGTGCGGCCATGGCGCGCGCCCATTTCCACATCGAGCGCCCCTCGATTGGCCTGCTCAATATCGGAGTTGAGGAGATCAAAGGTCTGGAAGCCATCCGCGAGGCGGGCGCGCGGCTGCGCGCCATGAATGCGCCGGGTTTTGCCTATGCCGGTTTTATCGAGGGCGATGATCTTGGCCAGGGCAAAGTCGATGTCGTCGTAACCGAAGGCTTTGCCGGCAACATCGCGCTGAAGACGGCGGAGGGGACCGCCAAGCAGATCGGGACCTTCCTGCGCCAGGCCATGGGACGAACCTGGCTGACCAAGCTTGGCTTCCTTCTGGCGCGTGGCGCCTTTCTGGCGCTGCGCGAGCGTCTCGATCCGCGCAATGTCAATGGCGGCGTGTTTCTGGGGCTCAACGGCATCGTCATCAAGAGCCATGGCGGCACCGATGCGGTGGGTTTTGCAAGCGCGCTCGATATCGGTTTTGACATGGCCGAGAGCGATCTCATCGGGCGCATTACCCAGGATTTGACGAGCGCGCCCGTTCCCACGCCACTTGCCGCGGAAGCATCATAAATCATGCGTCGTTCCGTCATTATCGGCTGCGGTGCCTATCTTCCCAAACGCGTCATCGACAACGCTGAAATGTCGCGCCTGGTCGATACCACCGATGAGTGGATCATCCAGCGCACCGGCATCAAGACACGCCACATCGCCGCTGAAGGCGAATTCACCTCCGACCTCGCAGTTGCGGCTGCCGAAGGGGCGCTCGCCCGCGCCAGGCGCACAGCTGCTGACATCGACCTGGTGATCCTTGCCACCTCGACGCCCGACAATACCTTCCCCGCCACCGCCACCACCGTCCAGGCGCGTCTGGGCATCGATCAGGGGGCGGCCTTTGATATCCATGCCGTATGCACCGGCTTTGTGTATGCCCTGAGCGTTGCCGACGCCATGATCCGCACCGGCGCCCACCGGCGGGCGCTCGTGATCGGCGCTGAAACCTATTCGCGTATTCTCGACTGGAGCGATCGCACCACCTGCGTGCTTTTTGGCGACGGGGCGGGGGCCGTCGTGCTCGAAGCGCGCGAGGAAGAAGCCGAGCTTGCCGGGCGCGGTATTCTTGCCACCAAGCTGCGCGCCGACGGGCGCCACAAATCCAAGCTCTACGTCGATGGCGGGCCGTCCACAACGCAGACGACCGGTCATCTGCGCATGGAAGGCAAGGAAGTCTTCAAGCTGGCGGTCGGCATGGTGCCCGGCATCGTCCACGACATTCTCGGCGAAGAAGGGCTGAAGGCAAGCGATATCGACTGGTTCGTGCCCCATCAGGCCAATGAGAGGATCATCCTTGCCACCGCCGACAAGCTCGGCATTCCGCGCGAGAAAGTCATCCTCACCGTTGCCGACCACGCCAACACGTCGTCAGCCTCGATCCCGCTGGCACTTGACCGGGCGGTCGCCGATGGCCGCATCAAGGAAGGCGACCTGCTGCTGCTGGAAGCGATGGGCGGCGGCTTCACCTGGGGCGCGGCGCTGGTGCGCTGGTAGGCCGGCGCGCAAATCGCCGCTTGCACAGCCGGGGTGCCATGATTATGGTCCGCCGCCTGTCGGAGTGTAGCGCAGCCTGGTTAGCGCACTAGTCTGGGGGACTAGGGGTCGTGGGTTCGAATCCCGCCACTCCGACCATTTTTATATCGACATTTCAATGGTTAAATTGGACTTGATTTTCAGGAGCAAATGGCGCGGGCAAGACAAGTCGCGACTGTGTCGCACGACAGCGGATTACGTCAATCCGAGCACGGATCTTGGTTGCAATGCACGATTAATGTCGAGAAAGCACGCTTTGCCGCCAGAGATTTGATGTCCCGCCGTTCCACAAGCGAAACCTGCCGTCAGTTCCGTCACGACCGGAGTGATCACCCAATGAGTATGTTCCGAACCTGATCTAGCAGACCGCATCCCGCTAAACCTGCGGATCGATGAGCGCAAAAAACTCAGGGCATCAGTCAGACAGGCGGGGCGGCATGATTCACAGGCGGACGGTTCTTCTTGCCGCTACCGGCGCGGTCCTGGTTGGCTCTGGCGCGGCCGGCCTCGTCATAAGTCAGACGGGCGCAATGGCCGAGTACTCGGACGCCGCCGCCGATATGCGCGCAGCTTTAAGGCAAAATCCGGAGACGCGCGACACCATCCGCTATGCGACGCTCGCGGCCAACAGCCACAACACCCAGCCCTGGCGCTTTGCTGTCAGAGGGCGAGGGATCGATATCGAGCCGGACCTTACGCGCCAGCTTCCCGCCGTTGATCCTGACAATCACCACCTCTTTGCAAGTCTTGGTTGTGCGGTGGAAAATCTCGCCATTGCTTCCCGGATGCGCAGGAGACCCGGTGCACTGACCTTCGATCCCGGAAGGGGCGGGATTGTGACATTTGGCTTTGGTGGCGGGGCTTCTGCAGAGCCGACACTCTTCGACGCTATCCCGAAACGGCAATCCACGCGAGGCTTGTTCGACGGCAAGCCAGTGAGCGTTGTCGATCTGGTAACGCTTGCAAAGGCTGCCGCGATGCCTGGGGTCGACCTCGTCCTGATTTCGGATCGGCCCCGGATGAACCGCATCCGCGATCTCGTCGTCGCCGGGAATACCGAACAGATTGCGGACGTCGCGTTCATGAGGGAACTCAAATCATGGCTGCGATTCAGTCCGCGATACGCCCTGAAAACTGGCGACGGATTGTTCAGCGCAGCCAGTGGCAATCCTCCGCTTCCGCAATGGCTTGGGCCGTCGATGTTCGATCTGGTCTTCAAGGCAGGCTCGGAAAACGACAAATATGCCCGCCATATCGCATCTTCGGCAGGAATAGCCGTGTTTGTGGCTGAGAGGGACGATCCGGAGCACTGGGTTCTTGCCGGGCGTGCCTGCCAGCGCTTCGCCTTGGCTGCGACCGCGCTGGGGCTCAAGCATGCCTTTCTCAATCAGCCTGTAGATGTCACCAGCCTGCGGCCGGAACTCGCCGCGTTGGTCGACATGCCAGGTCGCCGGCCGGACATCGTGATGCGCTTCGGCTACGGAGCGCAAATGCCGTTTTCGGCGCGCCGACCGGTCGAAGCGGTGATGGCGTGATGCTTGTCCTGCAATGCATCATCGTGGCATCGATCATTCTGATCGCTGTCTATGCCGGGCTCTATGCCTTCGGCGCCTGGCGCTGGAAAATGGCTGCGCGCAGCCTCGTCGAGCGGCTGGATGCTTCGCAGGGCGTCGCCAGGTCAGCACGCTACGATGCGGCGGAAATCGCGGATCTGCCCGTCCCGGTGCGCCGGTATTTCCAACTGGCGCTGACCGATGGACAGGCCGTCGTCCGTTCGGCTGATCTGGCCGCCACTGGCACGTTCAATCTCAGCCTCGATACCGCGCAATGGAAGCCGTTCACCGCGCAGCAGCATGTCACGAGCGACCGTCCGGGCTTCTTCTGGGACGCGACCATCATGATGTTTCCAGGAGTGCCCATCCTCGTGTACGACGCCTACATCGCAGGCGAGGGACTGTTGCACCCGTCGATCTTTGGCCTTTTCGCCCTGGGCGATCTGCGCGGAACAGGAGATATCGCCAGGGGAGAATTGATGCGCTTCTTGGCCGAAGCCGTCTGGTATCCGACGGCGTTGCTCCCAAGTCAGGGCGTGACGTGGACGGCGGTTGATGACGCATCGGCGCAAGCCACCTTGACCGATGGGCCGATCAGCCTGACGCTGCTGTTTCGCTTCGGCGCTGAGGGCCTGATCGCCTCAATCCACGCCGATGCGCGCGGGGGAACCCTTGGCGGGAACATAGTGACGATGCCATGGGAGTGCCGCATGTCGAACTATCAGAGAACGGAAGGCATGTGCGTGCCATTCACGGGCGAAGCAGCCTATACCACTCCTGACGGCGACAAACCGTACTTTCGCGGGACGATCACGCAAATAGCCTATCAGTTCGCGCCATGAACACCTCGGCCGTCACACCGTCAAAGGGCGACTGGATGGCATCGCAATGGCGAACCATAGCACTCGCAGCGGTTCCGGCCACGGCGCTGATCATGGGATTGGCCACCATGGCGATGGCCGGTGGCGAAGCGGCGGCCTGGATTTTCGCAGCAGGCATCGTCCCGGTGCTCATCGCGCTTCTCGTCAGCATTGTTCGCAGTCTGTCGCGTGGTGAGTTCGGGCTCGATATTATCGCGGCACTCTCGATGTCCGGCGCATTGCTGGCCAATGAGGCGCTGGCCGGCGTGGTCGTGGCGCTGATGTATTCGGGCGGACAATTGCTGGAGGATTATGCGCAGGGCCGCGCCCAACGCGAGATGACGGCGCTGCTGGGGCGCGTGGCCCGCACGGCGCAGGTCTATCGGGGCACGGGGTTGGTCGAGACACCCATCGAGCAACTTCAACCAGGGGACAGGCTACTCGTGCGCGCGAGTGAGATCATACCTGCCGATGGGCAGGTCCATGGTGGCGCAGCGCTGCTGGACGAATCGTCCATGACAGGAGAGCCCATGCCCGTGCATCGTAATGTCGGTGATACGGTCGCAAGCGGTGTCGCGAATGCCGGCGCCCCGTTCGATCTGCTTCTGACTCACACAGCGGCCAACAGCACGTATGCAGCGGTAGTCAGGCTTGTCGATGCGGCGCGCTTCTCCAAAGCGCCCGTGGCGCGTCTTGCCGATCAGTACGCTTTGGGCTTTCTCGCGGTCACGGTTGCCCTGGCGGGCGGAGCTTGGTTTTTGACGGGGGAAGCATCCCGCGCCGTCGCGGTCCTGGTGGTTGCGACCCCTTGCCCACTGATCCTTGCGGTTCCGGTCGCGATTGTTGCGGGCATGTCGAGGGCCGCCAAGCGCGGGCTGCTCTTCAAGTCGGCGCGCATTCTGGAGGTGCTGCCGCGCATTCGCACCGTGATGTTCGACAAGACCGGCACGGTGACCGACGGTTACCCGAAAGTTGCCTCCATAGAGCCTGCTGCTGGTATCACGGAAACTGATCTGATTGCATTGGCGGCGTCATTGGCCCAGTCGTCGCAGCACACCATCTCGCAGGCGATGGTTGCCGAGGCCCGCAGGCGCGACATTGCGCTGACACCGCCGACAGATGTCGAGGACATCCCTGGCGACGGCGTCAGAGGCCTGATCGCACAAATCCCGGTCGTGATCGGCCGGCCTGACTTCGTCGCTTCAAGCGTTGGCGCGATGTCTCTTCCACCCGGCGAAGTGCCGCCCGGCTCGACTGTTCTGGGCGTCGCGATCAATCGACGTTTCGCCGGGCGTCTCATCTTCATGGACAGCATGCGGGATGATGCAGTCGCGACGATTGCTGCGCTGCGTGCCGGTGGCGTTGCCACTGTCACTCTCATCACGGGTGATCAGGCCATTGTTGCGAACGACATAGGCAAACGCCTTGGCGTTGATGAAGTGATCGCCGAGGCGACGCCGCAGCATAAGATTGATGCTGTCACCGAGGCCAAGGCGAAAGCGCCAACGATGATGGTGGGCGATGGCATCAACGACGCTCCGGCACTGGCCGCCGCGGACATCGGTGTGGCCATGGGTGCGCGTGGTGCTGCTGCGGCCGCAGAAGCCGCCGACATAGTCCTGCTCGTGGACCGGATCAGTCGCCTTGGCGAAGCCATGACGGTCGCTCGCCAGACACGCACGATCGCGTTGCAAAGCGTTATCGTCGGGCTGGCACTGTCATCTGCCGGGATGGTGCTGGCCGCACTCGGATATCTGCCACCGCTTGCCGGGGCGTTGACCCAGGAGGCAATCGATGTCGCCGTTGTTCTGAATGCCTTACGTGCGCTTGGGCACGCGGATCGTACCGGTCCTGCTGCATGATGCTGTTAATTGACGGATGGGACCAAGAGGCGTGCCGCGCAAATAACGCCGAGGAGTGACGGCGCGTACTGGGTAGATTCCGAACCTGTACGCTGAGGCATCCCCGCATCACGGTTCGGTGTGAGCATTGTCGGCGCTCTACCACGCCCGCCCGACGGAGAGACGATCATGGCTTTCAAGGACCTGTTGCTTCAGATCAGCTGCTATCCGGAGCGTTCACATGATCACGTCATCGAAAACGCCGTGGCGTTTGCTGCCGCCTTGAAGGCGGAGCTCACCGCTTTGACGTTCGAGTACGAGATGTCTGTGCCGCATTCTCCGATGGGCGGCATGGTTCTCGACGTCGGAGGCATGGTTGCCGCCGAGACCCAGAAGAGCGTGGCAAACGCGAATGAAGCGCTCAAAGTCTTCAATGCCGCCGCGCTCAAGGCCGGCGTTCCGCACAGTCAGATGCTCGAACGCACCGCCTCTGGTCTGGTAGACCAAGCGGTGGCAAACCACGCACGCCTTCGCGATCTAACGCTGATACCGGCAGGCGGTCCCGGCGATTTTCAACAGTTCATTGCGGAGAAGGTCATTTTTGAATCCGGGCGACCCGTCGTCATGCTGCCTCAACCGGAAACGAGGGGACCGGCGAAACGCCCTGTCCAGACGCTTGACTGCATTGCGATCGCGTGGGATTTCAGCCGCCCGGCTGCGCGCGCGATTGCCGATGCCATGCCTCTTCTCAAGCAGGCGAAGGTCGTGCGCGTCATCACAGTGACGAATGAAAAAACGCTTTCGACCAACCGATCCCTGTCCGATCTGAAGCGGCATCTCGGCCTTCACGGCATCGAGTTTTTCGACGACGAGGAAGACGCCGCCGGACGGACGATCGGCGATACGCTGTTGCAGTATTCTGAAAACTTTGGCCTAGATCTGCTTGTAATGGGCGCTTACGGCCATTCGCGCTTTCGAGATTTTTTCCTCGGCGGGGCGACCACAACCATGACCGCAAATCCAACTTTGCCGGTGTTTCTATCTCATTGACGGGGTAAACACTATTTCAGCACTTCGCCGGTCGGATTGACGCCGGAGACCTGAAAAGTTTGCGTGACACCGTCATCATCGCGAATGGAAACAAACGCATCGCGCTGAAAGACATGCTTGTCCAGGCGAAAGCCAACTTCGTCTTCGTCGGCGCCCCCCGCATAGTGAATGGCCCATGTCGCGCCGTCTGCACCCCCGGCGCGATGCAGCAGCATCCCGTGCTTGATGGGTTCGTCATCCCAGAAGCGCTGCACGCTGTAGGCGGTCTTGTGCTTGTGCCAGGCATCGGCGCTCAAGTGGCCAGCAGCATCGATCACTGCCCTGATGTCGTACCCGCGGCGCAGCGAGCCTTCGGGAAACGCCTTGGACCGGGCCAGCCGCAAGATGATGTGGCTGACGGGAAAGCGCGGTGCTTCAGCAAAGCTGTTCATCTGGCAAACATCCTTTTGGCGAGTGTCGCGGGTTCTCTGCCGCAATCCAGCCGAAATGCCGGTTCGCATTGTCAATCGTATTGCGCGTGTCAGCAGCCAGACAGGATCGGAAACTACCCAAGCAGCGCTGGATCGCCGTGAAGCCGCGCCACGGCCTTTGAGACCGCCAGCGCCAGATCATCCGCAATCATCCCGCGTCCGGCGATCTGTCCGGCAAGGCCATGTAGCCATACACCGGCGCAGGCCGCTTCGAAGCCGGGCATGCCCTGCGCCAGCATGCCGCCGATGATGCCCGACAGGACGTCGCCCGACCCTGCTGTCGCCAGCCATGGCGGGGCATTGTCGTTGACCGCGAGGCGCCCATCGGTAGCCGCGATGATTGTCCTGCTACCTTTCAATACCAGCGTCGCGCCAAAGAAGGCAGCTGCTTCGCTTGCACGGTCCATGCGCCATGCGGCCTGATCCCCACCAACGTCGCTCTGTTCGAGTTGTGCGCCCATCAGTTTTTGAAACTCGCCGTCATGTGGCGTGAGAACAACCGGATACCCGTTCACTGCGATGAGGTCCGCCAGTTGACGCGCCTTCCCTGCAAAACTTGTGAGCGCGTCGGCGTCGAGCACACAGGCGCGCCGAGCCGCCATGGCGACCGCCACGAGTTCGCAGGTGTGCGCCCCCACACCAATCGCCGGCCCGAGGATGACGGCGTTGTAACGTGAATCCTCCAGCAGCGTCGCAAGGCCGGCAGGGCCATCCGCCCGCTTGAGCATGATCGCCGTCACATGCGCGGCGTGCACCATCAAGGCAGCCGTCTCGCCCGCAAGCGTTACCAGACCTGCGCCTGCCCGTAACGCTGCAGTCGCCGCCAATCTTGCGGCTCCGGTCGCCAGAGGAGGTCCGCTCCACACCAGCACGGACCCGTGTTGGTATTTGTGCGCATCTGGCGCTTGGTCGATGAGCATGTGTCGCCACAGCGCCGGTGCGTTGACGACGGCATTGCTGTTCATGCGGGTTTCTCGCGCTCGATCTGGGTTGTGGCCGCCAGCGAGAGGCGGGCCAGCGCCGGCAGAGATTTGCACCCGGTTCGGGTCATGATGGCGTTGCGGTGGTTTTCGACGGTGCGCTGGCTGATGCCCAGGTCCGCCGCGATGTTCTTGCTGGGGTGGCCCGCGAGCACCAGTCCCATGATCTGCTTTTGTCGCACCGTCAGGCCTGCCACGTGGCTCTGCGCCTCGGCGCGCCATTGCGCCGCTTTGCTGACATCGCGGGACTGCTCGAGCGCCCGCGTTATGCTGGCCAGCAGGTCGCTCGGGCTGATCGGCTTCTCGATGAAATCGACCGCTCCGGCCTTCATAGCCTGCACCGCCATGGGAACGTCGCTGTTTCCGGTGATCATGATCGCAGGCAGAGGATCGTTCGCGTCGTTCAAATGCTGCAACAGCGTGAACCCGTTCATGCCCGGCAAATAGGTATCGATGAGCAGGCATCCGCCGCTGCCGGCGTGATACGCGGAAAGAAAAGCCTCACACGTGGAAAAGCTCGCGGTGGCGTAGCCATTGTCGTCGAGCAACGCACACATCGTGTCGCAGATGTTTTGGTCGTCATCCACGACGTATACAGTGTCCGATGTACCATCTGGCGTGGCCGGAATGGGTTTGGCGACAAGGTTCGCAACTGCCCTCGGTGGGGCCGCCAGAAGCGTTTCGACGACGGCCATCATCTTCTTCAGCTTAACGGGCTTGCTCAGGTGAACACAGTCGCTGCGCGCGATCTCTGTCAACGTGCTGGTCGAGATATCACCGGTCAGAATGATAACCGGAATGGGAAGCGTCGAAGCCCTCCTCAATCTGGCCGCCACCTGAAGTCCGTCCATGCCATTGGGCAGATTGTAGTCGGCAATCACAAGATCGGGTTTCAATGTCCCTTTCTGGACCAGCGCCTGTGCTTCAAAACCATCGAAAGCGGTGGTGACCTGATAACCTTCCGCCTCCAGCAAAAGCGCCAGCAGTTCACGCACGTCGGGATCGTCCTCGACAACAAGGATTGAGCAGTCTTTACTCGCCATGGCCGTCGGTACGGACGGTTTCTCTGCGTCTTGAACCGCTGTTTTTCCCGCATCGACACCATCGGCCGGAAGCGCAATCTCGATGGCGAAGACAGATCCCTTGCCGAGTTTCGAGCGCACATTCACCTTGTAGTCGAGCAAGGCCACAAGGCGCTGGACGATGGCAAGACCGAGCCCCAGACCGCGGCTTCGCTCTCGCGCGGCATTGTCGAGCTGATGATACTCCTCGAAGATCGTCTGGAGTTCAGCGTCCGGAATACCGATGCCAGTATCCCAGATTTCAATGCTCAGCGACCCCGCCCGCCGTCGGCATCCCATCAGGACCTTGCCTGAACGCGTGTATTTGATCGCGTTGGTCAGCAGGTTGCGGATCATCTGCTCCAACAGGCGGGGGTCCGTGTGGATCGTTTGTCCGCAAGGCACGATCCTCAGCCCCAGCGCCTTCGCCTCTGCGTGGTAGGCGAACTCCTCGCGCAAACGATCGAACAAATCGTTGAGTGGATAGCTGATGATTTCGGCGCGCACGACGCCCGCCTCGATCTGGTTGATGTCGAGCAGTGCATTGAGCATGCCGGACATCGCGTGCGATGTATCGTCCAGACGCTTCACAAGGTTCTGCGCCTTGTCACCCTGGACAGTTCTGGCGAGCAATCCCTGCACAAAAGCGATGGTCTGGAGCGGCTGGCGCAGATCATGGCTCGCAGCCGCCAGAAACCGTGATTTGGCGCGATTGGCTCGCTCCGCCTCGAGTTTGGCCTGCTCCAGCGCCTTGCGAATGCGCTTGCGATCGCTGATGTCGGTGAAAGTGATGACCACGCCTTCCACCCGGCTTTCGTGGTTCCGGTAAGGCAAAATGCGGCGGATGAACCAGGTGTCATCGTCGGTTTGGATCTCGCGCTCGAACGGTTGCAGGTCCTTCAAAACGGCATGCGCATCGATCGCCAGCTCCGTATCCCTTGCCAACGAATGAAGATCCGACAAAGGCCGGCCAACATCACCGGGGATCACGTTGAACAAGGCCTTCGTTGCTGGCGTAAAGAAGCGGATATGAAGGTCAAAGTCCAGAAACAGCGTCGCAACATCGGTGCTGTAGAGCACATTCTGCAGATCGTTCGATGTGGTGCGCTGTCGGTCGAGCGTCTCCTGAAGCTGACTGTTCAGCGCCGTCAGTTCTTCATTGAGTGACTGCAGTTCCTCTTTTGACGTCAGCAGCTCCTCATTCGTGGACTGGAATTCCTCATTGACCGACAGTGCCTCTTCATTGACGGCCTTCTGCTCTTCCCCGGAAAGCTCCAGATTGTGAATGGCGGCGCGAAGTTCGGTGCGCGTGGTTTGCAGCTCCCGTTCGAGTTCGGCCATTCGCGCGTGGTCGTCGGAAGAAGGCTGGACGCTTCCGCTTGCTCTTGCGACCGCGATGTCAACACCTTGGTGATGTAGATCCACCTCCAGAAATCCAACGAGGAACAACTCCTCGCCGTCGTGCTTGAGCGAATGGACTTCAATAGTGACGGCCCGCCTGTCCTGAACCATCCTGGGTTTGCCGGAGGGCGGT
>DEZK01000007.1 GCA_002365175.1 Raskinella chloraquaticus (SeqCode) | reverse complement strand
TGGCGCGCCCGAAAGGATTCGAACCTCTGACCCCTAGATTCGTAGTCTAGTGCTCTATCCAGCTGAGCTACGGGCGCCTGCCGCCGGAGAGCCTGTCTCCCGCAGCTAAAGAGGCGCTTGGTTACCCTCTGCGCCTGCCCTTGGCAAGCCCTGTATTTGCCTGAGGCTCCTGACAGCGGGCCCGCGCGCGCCTGATAGCCAAAGTGCTTGCGGGTGCCTCGTGGCTCAAACGGCGCCGGACGCGCTGCGAGCCAAGGTCAGCGCACACCCGGAGCGGGCGCGCTTCATGTCCGGTCGGATGCCTTGCGCCATCCCGTGCCCCCGCCAGCCCGGGTCATCGATCACAAGGCGTCAGCCAGAACGCCGGCGGGGAACGTGCCGATCATTGCCGTCATTTCAGGCAGTTCTGCCGGCTGAGTGTTCACTTATGCACCGAAAGCCGCGTCACCTTGCCCCATCAGCGTTACTGCGCATCTTCTTGCAATAACTAGAGAATTCGCTTGCTTGGTCGAAAGTAAGTACGTGATTTTTCGTAGAAAAAATCAGGTATCAACCATTTACCTCCTTAAGTTGAATCCGCCAGCAAGCCCACCTTCCGTAAGGTTTCGTCAATCTTTGAGGCACAGAATCATCAAAAGCGCCGTACGAAAACACGTTTTGGTGCTGGATGCGGCGCTATTTGCGGCATTTGTCCGATTGCCGGATCACGTCAGCCTGCGGCCCTCCTTCAAGACCGCCCACAGCGCGATCAGGTGGTTTTTCGGATTTATGTTGCACTGCAATATAAATTCTGCGACCTTAGTCACGTTGCGTCGTGCCTACCCTGCCAATAGCCTGATATATCTGACCGCCGATTGGGCTGATGGGGCAGCGCTCTTATATTGAACCGATCGGGCGGCCGATAGGAATTGCGTCGTGTCAAACGGCGTTAGAGGGGAATTCCATGGCCTTTTACCAGATGTATGAATGGAACCATGCCGCCATGTCGCCTTATCGAGCCGTGGCGGACGCAACGCGGCTGATGTTCAAGAACCCGATCAATCCGTTCGCCCACACCTGGGTCGGTCGCGCCATGGCGGCCTCGGCCGAGATGTTCGAGCGCACGACGCGCCGTTACCTCAAGCCGGAATTCGGCATCGCCTCGGTCTTTGCCGGTGGCCAGCGCGTCGACGTGCACGAGCATATCGTCTGGAAGCGTCCGTTCTGCAATCTCATCCATTTCGAAAAAATGGGCTTCGCGCCGCGCCACAGCCAGCAGAAAGTGCTGCTGGTGGCACCGATGTCGGGCCATTACGCGACGCTGCTGCGCGGCACCGTAGAGGCTTTCCTGCCCAATCACGAGGTCTACATCACCGATTGGGAAGATGCGCGCATGGTGCCATTGGCGGCGGGCCGCTTCGATCTCGACGATTATGTCGATTATGTCATCTCCATGCTGCATCACCTGGGTGAAGGCACGCATGTCATCGCCGTGTGCCAGCCCTCTGTTCCGGTGATGACGGCAATCTCGGTGATGGAGGCGCGCAAGGATCCGCTGGTGCCGACCACCATGACGCTCATGGGCGGGCCGATTGACACTCGCATCGCGCCAACCGATGTCAACAAGCTTGCCGAGGACAAGGGCATCGACTGGTTCCGCAGCAACGTGATCATGACGGTGCCGTTTCCCTATCCAGGCTTCATGCGTACCGTCTACCCGGGCTTCCTCCAGCTTGGCGGCTTCATGTCGATGAACCTCGACCGCCATGTGAACGCCCATCGTGAGATGTTCGAGAACATGGTCAAGGGCGATGGCGATTCGGCAACCAAGCACAAGGATTTCTACGACGAGTACATGGCGGTCATGGACCTGACGTCGGAATTCTATCTGCAGACGGTGGATGCGGTGTTCATCCGTCACGCACTGCCCAAAGGCGAGATGATGCATCGCAACACCCTGGTTGATCCGGGCAAGATCACCCGTGTCGCCCTGATGACGGTTGAGGGCGAGAATGACGACATCACGGGCGGCGGACAGACCGAGGCCGCGCACCGCCTGTGTACAGGGCTGAGCAAGGACCTGCGCGCGCACTACATGCAGCCCGGCGTTGGCCATTACGGCGTGTTCAACGGTTCGCGCTTCCGCTCCGAAATCCAGCCGCGCATTGCCGATTTTATTTCAACCCACGCCCAGCGCCGCGCCAAAGCCGCAGCTGCGTCCAAACCTGTCGCCAGATTGGCGCGGACCGGGTGAACCGTCTGGTTCCCCTTCTTGCCTGACAGCCGGGGAAGCCGGTATCTGCTGCCGGCATGAGAGCTGATCCGCGCCTTGCCGATTCGGGCCTGCCTGCCAGTTCGCTCAGTCACGATGCGGGACTGGGCGATCAGGAAAAATTGCGTCGCTTGCTTGCCGAGATCGCCGGCGAGGCGGTCGATATCCGCTCAACCGAGACGACAGCCCGTGTGCGCGCTCTTCTGAAGGACACGCTGGCTTCCGGCCGGCAGGCAGCAGAACAATCGCTCCTCGCCGATCGCGACGGGCTGCGATGTGCCGAGCGCCTGTCGCGCCTCCAGGATGAGTTGATCGGCGCGCTCGCTGATTTCGTTGCCGCCCACGTCTTTCGTCAGGACAATCCTTCCGATAGCGAGCACGTGGCGATCCTCGCCGTTGGTGGTTATGGGCGCGGGACACTGGCGCCCGGTTCGGACATCGATCTGCTCTTTCTTCTGCCCTACAAACGGACGGCGTGGGGCGAGAGCGTTATCGAATACATCCTCTACATGCTGTGGGATCTTGGCCAGAAAGTCGGCCACGCGACCCGCTCGGTCGCTGAATGCATCCGATCAGCGAAAGATGATACCACCATCTGCACCTCGATCCTTGAAGCCCGTCATCTGTGGGGCGATCCGGCCCTCCATGACGAGTTGATGCAGCGCTTCGACCGCGAGGTGGCGCGGGGGACCGCCGTCGAATTCGTTGCCGCCAAGCTCAACGAACGGGATCAGCGCCATCGCCGTGCCGGCAATACACGTTACCTCGTCGAGCCCAATATCAAGGAAAGCAAGGGTGGCCAGCGTGACCTGCACACGCTCTACTGGATCGGCAAATACGTCTACCGTGTACGCAGCCCGCGTGACTTGGTCAGTGCCGGTGTTTTCGACCGCAACGAGCTGCGCCGTTTCGAAAAATGCGAAGAATTTCAGTGGCGCGTGCGCTGCCATCTCCATTTCCTGACCGGCCGTGCCGAAGAGCGCCTGTCCTTCGACGTCCAGGCGGCGGTGGCGCTGCGGATGGGATATCGCGACAATTCGGCGCTGCGCGCCGTCGAGCGCTTCATGAAGCATTATTTCATGGTGGCGAAGACCGTGGGCGATCTCACCCGCATCCTCTCTGCCGCGCTTGAAGCGCGCCATGTCAAGCCGCCGCCGCTCCTCAACCGCTTCGTGCGCCGCTTCCGTGGCCAGCGCCCTGTGGCAGCACCCGATTATCCCGATTTTCTGATCGTCAATAATCGTCTGACGCTGCGCGACGACCAGGTGTTCGAGCGCGCGCCGATCAATCTCATCAAGCTTTTCGCGGCGTCCGAGGCGCTGAACGTGTCGTTGCATCCCGACGCCTTGCGGGCGGTCACCCGCTCGCTTCATCTCCTCGACAGCAGGCTGGCGGATGATCCTGCGGCCAATGCCGTCTTTCTCGAATTGCTGACCTCGCATGACGCGCCTGAATTGCGGCTGCGGGCCATGAATGAAGCGGGCGTTCTCGGCCGGTTCGTTCCCGAGTTCGGCCGCGTCATCGCCATGATGCAGTTCAACATGTACCATCACTACACGGTTGATGAGCATCTCCTACGCAGCATTGGCATCCTTTCCGATATCGAGAACGGGCGCCTTAAAGAAGAGCATCCGCTGGCAACGGAAGTCTTTGCGACCATCCAGTCGCGGCGCGTTCTTTATGTGGCGCTGTTTCTCCACGATATCGCCAAGGGGCGTGCTGAGGATCATTCACTGGCGGGCGAGAAAGTAGCCCGCCACCTCGCGCCACGCTTTGGCTTGACGGCAGCTGAGACCGATACCGTTGCCTGGCTCGTGCGCGAACATCTCACCATGTCGACGATTGCCCAGTCGCGCGATCTGTCTGATCCGCTGACCATCTCCGCCTTCGCCACGACCGTGCAGAGCCTTGAGCGTCTGAAGCTGCTGTTGATCCTGACGGTTGCCGATATTCGCGCCGTCGGCCCTGGCGTCTTCAATGGCTGGAAGGGGCAGTTGCTGCGCACCCTTTACTACGAGACGGAGCCTGTGCTTGCCGGCGGGCACAGCCAGATTGATCGCAGCCATCGCGTCGAAGCAGCAAAGACCGATCTGGCGGCGGCATTGTCGACATGGAGCGACGAGGATCGCGCCGAATTGCTTGCCCGTCACTATCCTCCCTATTGGCTCAAGGTTGAAACAAGCCGCAAAGTGGCGCATGCGGGCCTGCTGCGAGACTCCCGCCGCTCCGGCCTGCGACTGGCGACTTCGGTTGAGACCGACGCCTTCCGCGCCATCACCGAGCTGACGGTACTTGCCCCCGATCACCCGCGCCTGCTGGCAACGATCGCCGGGGCCTGTGCTGCCGCCGGCGCCAATATCGTTGATGCCCAGATCTTCACAACGACCAGGGGCGAGGCGCTCGACACAATCTTCCTCACGCGCGCTTTCGAGCGTGAGGACGAGGAACTGGCGCGCACCGAGCGTGTCGCCAAATCGATACGCGATGTCTTGTCCGGCAAGCTGCGCCTGGCCCAGCTTGTAGCCGAGCGTCTGGCCAAACGACCTCGCTACCGGCATTTTGAGATCGAGCCCGACGTCCTTGTCAATAATTCCTGGTCGGATGCGTTTACCGTCGTCGAAGTCTCCGGCCTTGATCGGCCGGGCTTGCTTTACGATCTGACGACCGCGCTCTCCAATCTTGATCTCAATATCGGCTCGGCGCATATCTCCACCTTTGGCGAGCGCGCGGTTGACGTATTTTATGTCACGAACCTTCTGGGTGGTAAAATTCAGGAAAAGCAGGTTCAGCTGAACATCCGCACCGCACTTCTGGCCGTCTTCAGCGACAGCCCGCCGCCCGCTCGTTGAGGTGACATCGCCCCTTGCCAGCCTGCGTGCTTGCGGCGATAAGCAGCGCCGGAAACAGGGAAGCGAATAATGACCACGCCTTTTGCGCCGCGGGTATTCTCGGGCATGCAGCCAACCGGCAATCTTCATCTTGGCAATTATCTTGGCGCCATGGTCAACTGGATCGCGATGCAGTCGACCCATCAATGCATCTATTGCGTGGTTGATCTGCACGCCATCACCGTTGCGCAGGACCCGGTCGCATTGCGCCGCGCCATTATTGAAGTGACAGCAGCCTATCTCGCCTGTGGCCTTGATCCCAAACAGTCGATCATCTTCAACCAGAGCCAGGTTGCGGAGCACGCGGAACTCGCCTGGATATTCAATTGCGTCGCCCGTCTCGGCTGGCTCAATCGCATGACGCAGTTCAAGGAAAAAGCCGGCAAGGATCGCGAAAACGTGGCGGTCGGGCTTTATGCCTATCCGGTGCTGATGGCAGCCGACATTCTGGTCTACAAGGCAACCCACGTGCCGGTCGGCGATGATCAGAAGCAGCATCTCGAACTGTCGCGTGACATCGCCCAGAAATTCAATATGGATTTCGCCGGCTCGATCGCCAGCCATGGGTTTGGCGAGGTCTTCTTCCCGCTCCCCGAGCCGATGATCACCGGGCCGGCGACCCGCGTAATGAGCTTGCGCGATGGCACGAAGAAAATGTCGAAGTCGGATGTCTCCGATTATTCGCGTATCAATCTGACCGACAGCCCTGAGGCGATTGCCCAGAAGATCCGCAAGGCCAAGACCGATCCCGAGCCTCTGCCATCGGAAGAAAAAGGGCTCGCGGGGCGGGCGGAAGCTGAAAATCTCGTTGGCATCTATGCCGCACTAACGGGCGCGGATGTGTCGTCTGTTCTCGGTGAATTCGGCGGCGGGCAGTTTTCGCGCTTCAAGACGGCATTGGCTGATGCCGCGGTCGCCCGCTTGTCGCCGATTTCGGCTGACATGCGCCGCTGGCTTGATGATGAAGGTGCTGTCGAGGCTGTTCTTGCCGAGGGATCAGCGCGCGCGCGCGCGATTGCGGCCCCGGTCATGCGCGAGGTTCGCGATATCGTCGGCCTGTTGCGCAGCCGCTGAAACGGCTAGGCTTGTCACTGATCGCCTAGGGTCCAGACCTATTAATTTCAACGCAACGGCATGAAAAGGGTGGATGAAATGGTAGGAGAAAGGCGAAAAGCATACCCTTGCGTATGGTTGAGCCTTTCGACGAACCAGTTCGCCACCCCTTTCATGTCCTGCGGATCGCGGCTGGAAACGCGATATCCAGCTCACCAGTGTTTTGGTCGCAAGCCTTTGAAAGTCTTTAGACTTCCCGCAGGCTTGCTTCGCGATCTCGCGCTTCCCGCCAGCGACCTTTGCGCTGAAATTAATAGGTCTGGACCCCAATCCTGATCCTTCATGAGGCCGTGCCATGCCGCAATCGCCACGTCGGTCGAGTGAACCGGGACATCAGCGCAAATTCCTCATCATCGTTGATGGTACGGCGGAGAGCGACCGCGCCATTTATTACGCCGCCAGACGCGCGCAATCGACCGGCGGCCAGGTGGTGATGCTGGCAATCAGCGCGCCGCCGGACCGCCAGTCCTGGGCAGGTGTCGAAGCGCTGATGCGCCAGGAAGCGCTGGACGCGGCTGAAGAAGCGCTGCAACAAGCAGCCATCCGCGTACGCGCCGTCTCCGGCCTTGAGCCTGAACGCCATGTGGGCGAGGGCGACAAGGCTGCCGAAATATTGCGCCTCATCAGCGAGGATGAGGATATCGCCATCCTGATTCTGGCGGCGGGCACCGGGCGTGAGGGACCGGGCCCGTTGATCGCTGCATTGGCGGGCGGGGCGATTTCCTCCTTTTCTGTTCCCATCACCATCGTTCCTGGACATCTCAGCGATGCGGAAATTGATGCGCTATCCTGAGCGATTTATGCCATAAGACGGCTTGAAGCAGCCTGTCGTCATCACAATCTCAGGCGGTAACCTGCCAGCGAGGCCCCGATGTTTATCCAGACCGAAGCAACGCCCAATCCCGCCACCTTGAAATTCCTGCCGGGAAAGCCGGTCCTGGGCAGCGGCACCCGCGAGTTTCGCCAGGCGGAGGATGCGATTGCATCACCTCTGGCCGAGCGGCTGTTTGCGCTCAAAGGTGTGGCGACGGTTTTCTTTGGCGAGGATTTTGTTGCCGTAACCAAGACCGCGGACGAGGAGTGGGCGCATATCAAGCCAGCGATTCTCGGCGCTGTCATGGAGCATTACCTGTCCGGCGCCCCGGTCATGGCGGAGGCGTCCTTAAGCGAAGCCACGCAGGAGGAGTTCGCGCCGGAAGATGCCGAGATCGTCGAAGCCATCAAGGATCTTCTCGAAACGCGGGTCCGCCCGGCAGTCGCCCAGGATGGAGGCGACATCACCTTCCGCCGCTATGCCGATGGCGTGGTTTATCTCAATATGCGCGGCGCCTGCTCCGGCTGCCCCTCATCGACCGCGACGCTCAAGCACGGCATCCAGAACCTGCTGAAGCATTTCGTGCCGGAAGTCCGTGAAGTGCAGGCCGTCGGCGTTTAGCGCCGCGCTATATAAATCAAAAAAGGCCGGGCTTTGGACCCGGCCTTTCTTTTCTGGAATACCGCGAGCGTTATTCGGCAGCCAGCCGGATCGACGGCGCGGCTAACGCCACCTCGCGGTCGACATGGGCTTCAAACTTGGTGAAATTTTCCTGGAACATGGCAACCAGCTTGCGGGCGGTCGCATCAAAGGCCGCTTTATCCGCCCATGTCTTGAACGGGTTGAGAATGTGCACGGGAACGCCCGGCACATCGGTTGGCACCTGGAAACCGAAATAAGGGTCGGTACGGAAACTGGCGCTCTTCAGCGTCCCGTTGAGCGCTGCATTGAGAAGCGCGCGCGTCACCTGGATCGGCATGCGCCGGCCTACCCCGAAGCTGCCACCGGTCCAGCCGGTGTTGACGATCCAGCAATCGACCTGATGCTTGGCGATCAGCTCTTTCAGCAACGCCCCATAGACAGACGGGTGGCGCGGCATGAAGGGAGCGCCAAAACAGGTGGAGAACGTGGCGGTCGGATCGCTCACGCCACGCTCGGTGCCAGCAACCTTCGCCGTATAACCTGACAGGAAATGATACATCGCCTGCGCCGGATTGAGTTTGGCAATCGGCGGCATGACACCGAAAGCATCCGCCGTCAGCATGATGATATTGCGCGGATGGCCGGCAAGCCCGGTTTCGGACGCATTGGGGATGACGTGCATGGGATAGGCGCCACGCGTGTTTTCCGTCTTTGAGCCATCATCAAAAAGCGGGCGGCGGGTATCAGGATCAATGACGACATTTTCCAGTACCGCCGGGAAATGGCTCACCGCCTCATAGATTTCCGGCTCCGCCTCCTTCGACAGACGGATCATCTTGGCGTAGCAGCCGCCTTCAAAATTGAAGATACCGTCCTGTCCCCAGCCATGTTCGTCATCGCCGATGAGAATGCGCGAGGCATCCGACGACAGCGTCGTCTTGCCGGTGCCCGAAAGGCCGAAGAAGACCGCCGCCGAACCCTCCGTTGAGGTATTGGCCGAGCAATGCATCGGCATCACCCCTTGCGGCGGCAGCAGGAAGTTCAGCAGGCTGAACACGGATTTCTTCATTTCGCCTGCATAGGCCGAATTGGCGATCAGCACGATCTTGCGGGTGAAATCGCAGGCAATGACGGTCTCGCTGCGCGTGCCGTGACGCTTGGGATCAGCCTTGAAGGAGGGGAGATCGAGGATCGTCATTTGCGGGACGAAGCTTGCAAGCTCTTCGCGGGAAGGGCGGCGCAGCAGATGGCGGATGAACAGCGCATGCCACGCCTTTTCGACATAGACACGCACATTGATGCGGTATTTGGGATCAGCCCCGCCATAGAGATCCTGGGCGAACAGATCCTTGTCGGCGGCGAACGCCAGCATATCGGCGTGCAGTGTATCAAAATGCTGCCGCGACATCTCCGCATTGTTATCCCACCAGATCGACTGATCGGTGGTGTCATCGCGGACGATGAATTTATCTTTGGGTGAGCGGCCGGTGTGCTGTCCGGTTTCGGCAACCAGCGGACCGCCGGCAACCACCTGCGCTTCGCCGCGCGCAATCGCTGCTTCGTAAAGCGGTGCTTCGGTGAGGTTCCACTGAATGGATGACGCCTTGCCAAGCCCGAATTCCGCGGCGCCCGCAGCGCTGTTGAAGATGCCTGTCTGTTTCACTGAAACCCTCCCATGCGCCCTGCTCTAGCGGCAGTGCTGACGTCCATCACCCTTCAGTCGGCGGGTGGATGAATGTGATCACCGCCCGCGCTGGACGGCTCTGTAACGAAAACATGACAGGGCTTCAATAGGCAGGCGGCTTGCGACCTGTGATGTGGTTAAGCCGTGCCCGCCTTCTTTCGCGCTGCACCATCGGCTCTATGTCCGCAGAAATAGGCATAAGACGGATTTTTAGCAAAAAAGGATAGTCGAGCTAGTTTTTTGCTTAAAATCACGCCCTGCCCGTTGTTTGCGCAGGCAGCTCGATTTCAAACAATGTCCCAACCGGCGACGGCTGAAGAGTGATGGTTCCGCCATGGCCGCGAATGAGTTCGGCGACAATGGCAAGACCAAGTCCCGAGCCTTTATTGCCGCTGGCAGCGAAGGGTTGAAACAGTTTGTCACGTACTTTTGCCGGAATGCCTGGACCATTATCCGCCATAGAAATAATCACGCTCGTCTCGCTGGCGCGCATGGCGATACGAATTGCCCCGCCATTCCTGGGCGGCTGCGCGCGCAAAGCTTCCACCGCGTTGCGGCCAAGATTGAGAAACGCCCTGTAAAGCTGCTCGGGATCAGCAAAGACGGTTGCCTTGTCGTCGACCTCATTGATCCAGGCGGGATAACCCTCGCCAAGGCCAAGCGCTGCCCCGACATCGTCGATCAACATCTTGAAGCGCACATGCCGTGGGTTGGGAGCCGGTTCAGCGGCGCGGCCATAGGCAAGCGTGCTCTGGCACAGAGCAATGGCGCGGTTGATAGAGCCGATCACACGCGGCATCAGACGCTGCACGGTTGGCTCCGACACGCTCGACAGGCGGTCGGAAAAAAGCTGCGCCGAGGCGAGGATGTTACGCAGATCATGGCTGATCTTGGACACAGCCAGACCAAGCGCGGCAAGATGCGTTTTCTGCACCAGCGCTGTCTGGATTTGCCGCTGCATGCGGCGTAATTCCCGCTCCGCCAGCCCGATTTCATCCTGTCGGTCGCTGGGCGCCATGATGGCGCTGGGCTCCTCCGGTGCCTCGCGGAACGCCATGATCTTGGCTGATATCTCGCGCATCGGCTTAACAAAAAGTGCCAGAAGCGAGAGATAGACCAGCGCGGCGGTGAAGATCGAAATCACCAGCGACAGCAGAAGGATATTGAGCGAAAAGCGCCACATCGAGGCGCGTAGCTCCTCATCGCTCATGACAATTTCGACGAACTCGCCTTCCCGAGGTGCGTCTCCGATGAGGCCTATGATCTGCGGCCCTGTGCCAAAGAGGGTGGCAAAGGCATCAAACACACTCTTGATACGTGACGCATCACGAAGATCGAATGTCGTGCTCACGGTCGGCGGCATGTCGGAAAACGCCAGCAGCCGCCGTGCGTTGCCGCGCTTGAGGATGATCGCCCGTGCGCCGACCTGCTGCAGGATCTGCAATTCGAGCGCGCGCGGCACCAGCCCTTCGGGCGCTGCATCCAGCACGAGCGCGGCTGTCCGGGCGGCGGATAGATGGTCTTGGAGCTGCGTCAGCCGATAATTACTGATCGATGGGATGTAGATCAGGATTTCAGCCAGAAGCACGAAGAAAATAGTCAATATGAGCAATTTTGCTGACAACCCACCCTGAATGAAGGGAGTAGCGAGCGCGTCTTCGACGCTGTCTGCCGACTGCTTTTGTGATGGGGGCGGGGATGAGTAGTTCATGTTGGCCTATCCGAGATGACGCAGGAGCGCTATCAGGCGGCGCAGCCAAGGTGACGCCAGGCTCGGCGCAAAATAGGCGATCGCCGCGCGTCGGGATATTTCTGCGCGCGTCGGATAGGGATAGACGGTGCCGGCAAAGGCGCGAATGTTCATCTTCTGGTTGACGGCCATTTGCCACTGCCCCGCAATATCGCCCGCACCGCGTCCCACAATGGTGGCGCCCAGAACGCGTCCCGTTTTCGTGGTGATGGCCTTGATGAAGCCATCCGTGTCACGCTCGGCGATCGCCCGGTCATTGTGGTGGAAGGGGGCGTTCATGACGCGAATATCGCCATGCATGCGGCGCGCGGCGTCCTCCGTCAGCCCGGCTTGCGCCAGCTCCGGTTCGGTATAGGTCGCCCAGGGAATGGCGGTCGCCTCGACCTTGACAGGCAGGCGGAACAAGGCGTTTCGGATCACCAGCCCGGCATGATAATTGGCCGCATGCGTGAATTGCGCGCCGCCCGCCACGTCGCCCACCGCATAGACGCGCCGGTTGGTCACACTGCGCAGCCCGCTGTCAACGGTAATGCCGCGCGGTGTCGAGGCAATGTTTCCAGCCTCGAGATTGAGCCCGTGAAGGATCGGCCGGCGCCCGGTCGCCACCAGCAGATGCGTCCCCGACACCTGTGACACGCTGCCATCCTCGCCCTCCAGACTGAGGGTGATCATGTCGCCGTCTCGTGTGACCGCGCCAGCCTTGCGGCCAAGCATGAATTCAACGCCGTCCCGGCGCATCGCCTCGATGACGATGGCAGCAGCCTCAGGATCATCCTTGGCCAGCGGCCGTGCCATTTCAATGACCGTGACCGCACTTCCCAGCCGCTGGAATGATTGGGCAAGCTCGCAGCCAATCGGCCCGCCGCCAAGGACAAGGAGGCGGGCGGGGAGCGCCTTGAGATCAAATACCGATTCATTGGTCAGATAAGGCACGTCTTTCAGACCGGGAATCGGTGGCACAGCCGCATGCGAACCGGTGGCAATCACGAAGCGGCGCGCGCGGACCGTGCTGTCGCCAACCTGGACGGTCGATGGCGAAACGAAGCGTCCCTCGCCACGCAGTACCGTGACCCCCAGGCTCTCGAACCGTTCCTGCGAATCAACCGGCGCGATGGTGGCGATGACATCGTGGATATGATCGTGAACGCGTGCGTAATCGACAGTGATCTGGTCGGCATCAATGCCAAAGACCTTGGCATGGCGCGCGGCATGAACCTGGTGAGCGGCCGCGATCAGGGCCTTAGACGGGACGCAGCCGGTATTCAGGCAATCGCCGCCCATCTTGCCGCGCTCGATCAGGACCACGTTGACGCCAAAGGCGGCGGCGGCGGCGGCCACCGACAATCCGCCGGAACCGGCACCGATGACACAAAGATCGCAGGCGATGATGGTCAACCAATGCTCCTAGCCGTGCACGCTCAGAATTTGCCGACACTTTTGCTGCGGCGGCGCCACGTTTTCATTGCTACAGGTACCAGCGCCATGACCCCTAACGCAACGAATGTTGCCAGAATTTGCGGCGAAATCACATGCGATGCGTCGAAAGTCACGCCGCATGTTGTCGCACCGCTTGCCTGACAGGTGCGCAGCGCCTCGCCCTGACTGCGAACGATTTCGGCAAAGCTTGCGCCCGCGAAGGAAAAGGCGAGTGTTGCCGGCAGGGTGCCGAGAAAGGTGGTGACCAGCAGCGGAACAAGCGGCACCTGCAGGCAAGCCGTTGCCAGATTGACGACCCAGAAGGGAAAGAGCGGCACGAGGCGCAGGAAGAACAGATAGCTCCAGACCCCTTCGCGAAACCCTTCATTGATACTGGCGAGCCGGCCTTCGACGAGGCGTTTGACAGCAGGCCCAAGGGCGCTACCAGCGATGGCATAAATGCCGGCGACACCGATCGTGGCACCGGTGAGTGTCAGCATGGTGCCGAGGATGCCGCCAAAAAGAAACCCGCTGGTCACCGTCAGAACAACGGCGCCAGGAATGGAAAAGGCAACCGCCAGCGCATAAGCCAGCACGAACAGCAGCGGCGCCACGGCAGGATTGCGCGCAACCATGTCATGAAGCGAATCCTGGTAGGTCACTAGCGTCGAAAAAGACAGGTAACGATGAACGCCGCTCGCAAAAATAGCGATTGTGACGCCAACAAAGACAAGTGCGATGATCCAGGGCGCGAAGGATTTACGTTTCCCGCTCAAATCCGTCACCGCCGCGTCCCCCCGCCTGTCAGGCCCGGCCGCAAGCGCTCCTGGGGCTTCGTTATCCATCGCCAATTCCCTCGCCGCATGTCATCGCAATCCCGCCAGCTTAGGGCATGAGGATGACCAGCGGGCAATATCTTTATGCTGGCGAGGGTCGCAAGCTTGCGTGATTGACGCCTGCCGCTCGTTTGCGTATAAGCCGCGCCAGTAAAGCACGCCTCCGCTTGCTGCTGCGCGCGGGGTTTTTTTATGCCCTGCCGTGCGGTCGCCAAGATGCGAGATATGCGAGCCGCGAGATATGATGTTGGTTTGGCGATGTGATTGCGTTCGTGGCGCAGTCGCTCGCCCGTCGAGAAAGAGGCCGCGCCGGGCGCGGAACAGAGAATGAAGCGCACTTATCAACCCTCCAAGATCGTGCGCAAGCGTCGTCACGGTTTTCGTTCGCGCATGGCCACCAATGGGGGGCGCAAGGTCATTGCAGCGCGTCGGGCTCGTGGTCGCAAGCGCTTGTCGGCTTGAGGGACGGAACGCGTCGGACGTGATTTCCATCGAACGTCTGACGAAACGCCGGGAATTTCTTGCCGCCGCGACCGGCGCGCGGGCGTCATCGCGTGGTTTCAGCGTTCAGGCCAAGGCGCGTGGCGAAGCTTTGGCGCGGGGAGAAGGGCCGGCGCGATTTGGGTTCACCGTCACCAGGAAAACCGGTAACGCCGTTGAGCGCAATCGTATCCGTCGGCGCCTGCGCGAAATTGTCCGTCTTGCCGCAGATATGGATGCCCGGCCGGGCTTTGACTACGTCCTCATTGGCCGGCGCGATGCATTGTCACTTGATTTTCGCCAGTTGATGCGAGACTTCAGCAAATCCCTTCAGCGCGCCCATGCCTCTGCCGAGGCGCGAGGGCACGGTGAGAGAGCTGCAACACAGGGCGTCACCGCGCCTCAGAGCAATGCGACCGGTCATGGAAGCGATCGATTATGAAAGACGATAACACACGCAATATGATCCTGGCGTTTGCCCTGTCGCTGCTGGTCCTTCTTGGCTGGCAGTTTCTGGTGGTCAATCCCCGCGTCGAGCAGGAGCGCCTGAAACAGGCGGCCGAACAGGTAGCCGCACCGCGAGGCACCACTGCGCCTCAAACCAATACCGCCGCGCCTGGCGCACCACCTGTCCCCACATCGCCTGGCGCCGCACCAGCACCTGTCAATCCATCTCCGACAGGCGTTTTGACGCGAGAGGCCGCGCTGGCGGCAGGGCCACGGGTTGCCATCAACACCGCTCGCCTGCAGGGCTCGCTCTCCCTCAAGGGTGGTCGCATTGATGATCTGAAGCTGACCGGATACCGCGAGACGGTTGACCCCGGCAGCCCGCTGATCACGCTTTTCTCGCCTTCCGGCACGGCCGCTGCGTTTTATGCCGAAACAGGGGTTGTGGGGGCCGCAGGGTCGGGCATGCCGGGCGCGGACACGCTGTGGCGCCAGGAGGGCAGTGGCGCCCTCAGCCCGTCAACGCCGGTGACACTCGTCTACGATAACGGCAAGGGTCAGCAGTTTCGTCGCACCTACGCGGTTGATGATGCCTATATGTTCACCATCAACGAAGAGGTCCGCAACACCGGCAGCGACACTCTGACGCTTTACCCCTACGGCCTTGTCTCCCGCCATGGCACGCCGAAGGTTGCCGGTTTCTACATCCTGCATGAAGGGTTGATCGGCGTTCTCGGTCAGGCAGGCCTGAAGGAATACACCTACGCTGACATCAAGAAGGCCTCCCAATATACGGAAAAGGCGACTGGCGGCTGGGTTGGCATCACGGATAAATACTGGGCCGCGACAATCATCCCCGAACAGGCGGAAGCCGTTCAGGGACGTTTCAACGCCTCGGGTGCTGGCGCGGGCGAAATCTATCAGGCAGATGTTTTAGGCAGCGCGCGCACGCTTGCGCCCGCCTCCACGATCACGTTCTCGCACCGTGTCTTTGCCGGCGCCAAGGAAGTAACGGTCGTTGATAATTATCGCACCACCCTCGGTATCGACCGTTTCGACCTGCTCATCGACTGGGGCTGGTTCTACTTTCTTACCAAGCCTCTCTTCTGGATTATCGATTATTTTTTCCACGTTTTTGGTAATTTTGGTTGGTCAATCATCCTGGTGACAGTGTTGATCAAGGCGGTCTTTTATCCGCTTGCCAACAAATCATATGAATCCATGTCGCGGATGAAGAAAGTTCAACCCGAAATGGTCGCGCTGCGTGAACGCTATCCCGACGATAAAATGAAGCAGCAGCAGGAGATGATGGAGCTTTACAAGCGCGAGAAGATCAATCCTTTGTCGGGCTGCCTGCCGGTGCTCATCCAGATTCCGGTTTTTTTCGCGCTCTACAAGGTGATCTTCGTCTCCATCGAGATGCGCCATGCGCCATTCATTGGCTGGATCAAGGATCTCTCGGCGCCTGACCCGACCAATCTCTTCACGCTTTTTGGGCTCATCCCCGTGCAGATGCCGGAATTCCTGCAGATGGGTGCCTGGCCGATCATCATGGGCGTCACCATGTTCATCCAGATGAAGATGAACCCTGATCCGCCCGATCCGGTTCAGAAAACCATGTTCACCTGGATGCCTGTTATTTTCACGTTCATGCTGGCCTCCTTCCCCGCCGGTCTCGTTATCTATTGGGCGTGGAATAATCTTCTGTCGGTGACGCAGCAATACATGATGATGCGCAAGCAGGGCGTGAAGGTGGAGCTGTGGGACAATATTGCCTCGATGTTCGGCAAGAGTGCGGAAAAGAAATCGTGATGTCACGGGCCGTACCTTGAACAATGGCGGCATCTGACCCGCCGGAGCTTTATGCCGAACCGCCTTTCGACGCGGCAGCGCTCGAGGCTGGCCGTTTGCTGTTTGCCGGACCAAGCGGTTTCGTCAAAGGCGTGGTGGCGCTTGAAGGTCTGCCGCCGATCGACAGCCGCGTCGAGGTGGCGCTTGCCGGGCGCTCGAATGTCGGCAAATCCTCGCTTGTCAACGCCATGACCGGGCGCCGGACGCTTGCCAAAACGTCGAACACGCCGGGGCGCACCCAGGAAATCAACTTCTTCACGCTTGGCGAGCGCATCCATCTCGTCGACATGCCGGGTTATGGCTATGCCGCAGCGCCTCGCGAAAAGGTCGCCGCCTGGACCGATCTCGTCATCTCCTACCTGCGCGGGCGCCCCAATCTCGCCCGCCTGTTGCTGCTGATTGATGCCCGCCACGGTCCCGGCAAGGTCGACGTCGAGGTGATGGATTTGCTGGACAAGACGGCGGTTGGCTATCAGGTGGTGCTGACCAAGCTCGACAAGCTGAAGCCGACCGAGATCGCTCCCCGCCTCGAGGCGACACGGCTCGCACTTGCCAAACGGCCGGCCGCTCATCCCTTGTTTCTGTCGACATCATCGGAAAAAGGCTGGGGTTTGGCGGAATTGCGTGCCGCCATCGCCACCATGCCGGGGCTGTGAACGAGCCTGATAGGGAAGGCGGGCAATGGCGCGTTGATCGTTGCTGCTGAAACGGCTATTCGCTTCGCCAGCCACATTGAGGAGAGCGCCATGGACGACCTCATCGATCCGCAGTCACAGGCGCGGATCATCACGCAAGCCCTCCCGCACATGCAGCATTACGATGATGAGATCATCGTCGTGAAATATGGCGGTCATGCCATGGGCGATGAGGCCAAGGCGCGCTCCTTTGCCCGCGACATGGTGATGCTGGAGCAGGTGGGCATCAACCCCATCGTTGTCCACGGCGGCGGCCCGCAGATCTCCGCCATGCTGGAAAAGCTCGGTATCAAGAGCTCGTTTGCTGCCGGTCATCGCATCACCGACGCCGCCACCGTCGAGGTGGTCGAGATGGTGCTTGCCGGATCGCTCAACAAGCAGATCGTCGGCTACATCAACGATGCGGGTGGCAAGGCAATCGGCCTGTGCGGCAAGGATGGCAATATGGTGCGTGCGGTGAAGGCAACCCGCACTGTCGTCGATCCCGGCTCGCAGATCGAAAAAGTGGTCGATCTCGGCTTCGTTGGCGAGCCGGAAAGCGTCGATACCACGGTGCTCGACACCATCGTCCGCCGCGAGTTGATCCCGGTGCTGGCCCCTGTGTGCACCTCGCACAAGGGCGAGACCTACAATGTCAACGCCGACACGTTCGCCGGGGCGATCGCCGGCGCCATGAAGGCCAAGCGCCTTCTCCTTCTGACCGACGTTCCAGGCGTACTCGACAAGAACAAGGAGCTCATCAAGGAATTGTCGATTGAGGAGTGCCGCGCGCTGATGAAGGATGGCACCATCACCGGCGGCATGATCCCCAAGATCGAGACCTGCATCTATGCCATCGAGCGCGGCGTCGAGGCGGTTGTCATCCTCGATGGCAAGGTGGCCAACGCCGTCCTGCTGGAACTCTTCACCGAGCACGGCTCGGGTACTTTGATCAAGCGCTGAGGCGATCCTTGGCTCAGCCTGCAGTGTTCGACCATGTCCGTGAATGGATATTCGATCTCGACAACACCCTCTACCCGCCCGAGATCAACCTGTTTCAGCAGGTTGATCAGCGCATCACCGCATGGATCGCGCATTTCCATGGCATCGATGGCATGTCGGCCCGTCAGTTGCAGAAATATTATTATCGCCAGCACGGGACATCTCTGAACGGGCTGATGACGGTCGATGGCATCGACCCCGCGCCCTATCTGGCGTTTGTCCATGATATCGATCATTCAGCGATCCTGCCGGCGCCTGCTCTGTCTGCTGCCTTGTCGCGCCTGCCGGGACGGCGCTTCATCCTCACCAATGGCTCACGCCGCCATGCCGAGACGATTGCCTCGCGTCTGGAGATTCTGTCGCATTTCGATGATATTTTCGACATCGCCGACGCTGACTTCACGCCCAAGCCGAAACCGCACGCCTATGAGCGCTTTCTGGCGCGCCACGGCATCGATCCCGTGCACGCTGCCATGTTCGAGGACCTGGCGCATAACCTCGCCGTGCCGCACGCGCTTGGCATGCGCACCGTCCTGGTGACCCCGTCCGGCATTGCCGCGCCAACCGTTCATGCCGAATGGAATATCGTTGGCGATACCGAGCGCCGCCATATCGATCATGTCACCAGCGATCTTGCAGGTTTTCTACAGCAGGTGAACCGCCATCAGCCTGTTGGTGCGGCAGGTAATTGACGCTTCATGCTCAAGCAGGCAAAGAGCGGCTGGGAAGAGGGAACGCCATGAGTGAATTAAGCCGTATCATCGATGCCGCCTGGGACGATCGTGCCAGTGTCAACGAGCAAACGACCGGCGAGGTGCGCGAGGCCGTCGAGCACGCTCTGGAGGCGCTCGACAGCGGCAAGGCGCGGGTTGCTGAAAAGATCAATGGCGATTGGCTCGTGCATCAATGGCTGAAGAAAGCCGTTCTCCTCTCCTTCCGCCTGACGCCCAATGCGCTGGTGTCGGGCGGGCCGGGCGGCGGTGGCTGGTGGGACAAGGTGCCGTCTAAATTCGCTTCGATGGACGCGGCGCAATTTTCTTCAGCCGGCTTCCGCGCCGTCCCGAATGCGGTGGTGCGGCGCTCGGCTTTTATCGCGCCAAGCGTCGTGCTGATGCCAAGTTTTGTGAATGTCGGCGCCTATGTCGACAGCGGCACCATGGTCGATACCTGGGCAACCGTTGGCTCCTGCGCCCAGATCGGCAAGAACGTTCATCTGTCGGGCGGCGTTGGCATCGGCGGCGTGCTCGAACCATTGCAGGCCAATCCGACGATCATCGAGGATAATTGTTTCATCGGCGCCCGCTCGGAAGTGGTGGAGGGCGTCATCGTCGGCGAGGGTTCCGTTCTGTCGATGGGCGTATTCATTTCCGCCTCCACCAAGATCGTGGATCGCACGACAGGTGAAATCCACATCGGCCGCGTGCCGCCCTATTCGGTCGTGGTCTCAGGCTCGCTTCCCGGCAAGGCGCTCCCGGGCGAGAATTGGGGTCCGTCGCTTTATTGTGCGGTGATCGTCAAGCGGGTTGACGAAAAAACCCGCTCCAAAACGTCGATCAACGAATTGCTGCGCGACTGAGCGGGAGCGCTGCCCGCTCCCGCATGTCCGTCGTCAGGGCACGTTGCCAAGCGCCAGCGCACGCGCCATCACTTCGAATACTTCGGTGTTGTCGAGAAAGCCTTGGACGCGTTCGCTGCCGGGGCCTGCCGCCGACAATAGCGTATCCTCGGCGCTGTGCACGTCGGAATTGGCATTCGACGGCAGATTGCCGCGCACCAGCAGCGCGCCCGGAGCGTCGGCATATTTCGGATTGGGACGGGACGTCGCCCCTTCACCCTGGCCGGCGAGCGAGGGTGCGTTAGGCCCATCCAGCTTGGGACGGAACGTCTCGTAATAATCAGGAATGCTGGCTGAGAAGATCGCCAGCCTGCGGCTCACATCAACGCGGTCGGGATAGCCTTGCGCATCGGGAGCGGGATAATTGGGGTATCCGGCCTGAGCGTAGACGCCCAGTCGCTCGCGCAACGGCGCGTTGGGCAGCGCGCCCTGCATGTCATCATGCATGACGCCGACGATGCCGATCGGGTGGGTATGGTCGGCGAGCACCAGGATCAGCGTATCGTTGCGAGGTGCGGCAAAATCGCGGGCGATCTTCACCGCATTATCCAGCATGATCGTGTCGTAGACGGCGCGCTCCATATCAAGCGCGTGGGTGTATTTGTCGATGAGGCCGCTCTCCACCATGAGAAAGAAGCCCTTGTCGTTCTTCGCCAGGATCGACAGCGCCGCGCGCACCTGATCGGTCAGATCGGGCTGGTCGGGGAATTTCTTGACCGATCCACCCTTGAGGAAGCGCCGGTCGAGCACGCCGTCCATGTTGCCGCTGTTGAAGAGACCAAGCAGCTTCGTGGTCTCGGGTTTGGCGCTGAGGGCGGCAAGCTCGGTTGCCGTTGCAACATACTCATAGCCGGCGGAGCGGAATTTCCCGATATAATCCTCCTCATCATTGCGCCGCGAGCCCGGCGTCGATTTCGGCAGGAAGTTGGCGCTGCCGCCCCCCAGGATGACGTCGGGTCTGGCCTCGAATATCTGCTGAACGATGATATTGTAATCGGCTCTCCGGCGCGTATGAGCCACCATGGCGGCGGGCGTCGCGTCCTCGATTTCGGTGTTGGTGACGATGCCGACCGCCATGCCCAGGCGACGCTGAACGAGGCTGGTGATGGTCTCGACTTTGGGATGATCGGTGTTGGATCGCGCGCGCGAGACGTAGACGCCAAGCGCGTTAGTGCTGGATTTATGCCCCGTCGTGTAGGCGCTCATCGAATTGGCGGAATCGGTAATGATGGAATCAACACCCGACGTCGCGACAAGCGCCGTCGCCGGCATGGTGTCGAGCGCCAGCTTGCCGCGATATTTCCCTTCCGTGATGCCTTTGGAGAGGACGCGGGCGGCAACACGATGCGCATTCGACAGACCATCCCCAACGAACAGGATCACGTTCTTGGCGCGGCGTGGTTCAGGTGTGTCATAGACTTCCCAGACCACTTGCCCGCTGAGCACGCCGTCGCTTGCCTCCACCTTATAACTGCCGGGCTTGGTCAGGCTCACATCCCGAAACAGGACGGACGACCGCTCAGCGCCATCTTCGCGCTCGATCAATTGGCCTTGCTTGCCAAGAACGCCGGCTGCGTCCGCGCCATTGATCGACAGCTTGATTTTATCGGCCGTGACCACGCCCTGAAACTCGATTTTGACATCAAGCCGCGAGCCAACGAGAAAGCGGGCGCGATCCACCGGAAAAATGGTCTGGGCGGACAAATGCCCCGCCGTCCCAAAGGTGCATGCGATGGTGCTGATGGCCAGCCATGCCGTCGTGATCAGTTTCATTGGTCGTGCCCCCTGCCGCTACCGGCAAAAGGCTAGGCGTGAAACGTGACGTTTTCAATGCAGGCTGGGAGGTGGTTACGCCGCCGATTTGTTGGCCAGCGCCGTCAATGCGGCAAAGCTGTCGGCACATGTTTCAAGACTGCGGCACGTGGTCTCATAGCCAATCGCCGCAGCGCGATCAAAAAGCGGCCAGTCGCGAAACCCCACCATCGACACGCTGGGCTCGATCAGGATGCTTGCCTGGCGTCTTGCCTCGCGGCGCTGCCATTCATTGCCGACAGTGCCGGTGCGCGCCAGGATCGACAGGATGCCAGGGATCGTGCCGCGCGCGCCACCCAGCGACGTATCGCCACAAACATCAACCGCGATGATCGGGCCGGTGGTAAGCCGGCGCATATGATCGACCGGCAGATTGTTCATGATGCCGCCATCGACATGGATGTGATCATCGATGACAACCGGCGGCAGGAGCCCCGGCAGGGCGACGCTTGCCGCCAGCCGCTCGGAAAGCAGACCGGTGCGATGGGCCACATCGCTGCCCGATGTGAGATCAGCGGTGACGCAGAGATAGGGCAGGGCAAGGTCTTCAATCTTGATCGGCCCGAAATTGCGCTCCAGCAGGCTGCGGACCTTGCGCCCGCCGAAGAACGAGACGGTTGGCAGGGTGAAGTCCGAAATCGGATTTGAGGTGACGAAGGCGGCCTTGAGCCGGGCTTGGAGTTCGGCGACATCCCATTCGCGTGCAATTCCAGCCGCAATCAGCGCGCCCATGCTGGTGCCGCCAATGGCATCGATCGGCACGCCGGCTTCCGTCAGCGCGCGATAGACACCTACATGGGAAAATCCGCGGGCGCCGCCCCCTGACAGCACGAGCCCCACAGCGCGCCCGGAAAGATGGCGTGCCAGCCTGTTGATATCGCGCGCGACGCCGCGGCGCACCACATGGCGAAGCCCTGCGACCGGCCGCAAGCTGGTCGTCTCGACCGGCATCAAGTCATCACCAAGCACAATCCGGTCAGCCGGCTTGTGCGCACGCACTTCATTGTTGCCCGGCGGCGGCCGCTCCCCCTTGCCAACCAGCATGATGCGGTCAGCCTGACGTTCAGCCTGCCGCCACCATACCGTGTCCTGCTCGCTGGCGAGATAAAGAAGGATGTCGTGGTGCGCTTCGAGCCTCTGGTACCATTCAGCCGGGCGGCCCTGGGCCGTGGCATCAAGACACTCGACCGACAGGCCGAGGTTTTTCAACGCCGGCAGCAACCGCATCGCGATATCGTGGACCTCGTCACGATGCCCTTCACCAAGCAGCGCAATGGCGCGGCAGCGTGGATGCAGCAGGGCGCGCGAGGTGGTGCGGCGCAGTCGCTCGATCAGCAGCAGCGACAGATTGCGCAGGATCTGCGGATGGTGCGCGGCAATGCGCTCGAAAGCGTCGCGCCCCAGGACGAAGATCTCGCAGTCGCGGTGCGCAATCAGCCGCGCACTGTGGGGTTCATCCGAAAGGAGCGACATTTCGCCTACGGTCTCGCCGGCAGGCACATGGGCGACGCATTCAAGCGCTCCGCGCCCGTCGCTGACCTGAACGCTCATGGTTCCGGAGAGAATGAAAAAGAGGGAGCGGTCATGGCTGCCCTCGCGGGCAAGCTCAAGGCCACCTGGCAGGCAAAGCCATGATCCCATGCGCGCTACCTGCCGCACGGCTCGCGGGTTGAGCCCATCAAGAACCCGGAACTCAGCTAGCCGCGCCGCAACGGTCGAAGAATCGGCCAGCCCGGTGGTGGACATCACGCCGTACTCACTTCACAACACTTGGGGAGTTGAGATTAAGGCGAAGCGATGAAGAAAGTCTTGATACGATTAAATTACGAGCAATCGCCCGGTTGAGATCGCGCTTCAGGTGATCGACAATAGGAAGGTGTTTAACGGCGCACCCCGCGAAAATCCCATGTCGCGCTGAACCTACGCAAAGCGCCAGTGCACGGTGCAATAATCTGCACCCCCTCCCGGATCTTTACCTTAACACCGGTTGGTCATCCTTCAGACGGCCCGGCGGCACAGTGCACCTGGCGGTCGGTACATCCTTTGCAAATCCTTAACCAGCGCAGCGCTGCGGGCATCGCTTTGTGTCACCGCGGCACGATTTGGGTGAGGAATAGTTATGAATCAACATTTTTTACACCATAACGGGTCACAGGACGAAAATACTGAGACGATTGCCCGTCTGAATATCATGGGCGTTGGCGTGGTAAACGCGCGCGCTGAAACCGCGGTCGCCACCATTGACGATGAAATCGGCAGGGGGCACCGGGTCAAGCTTGCCTTCCTCAACGCCCATGGCAGCAATATCGCCGCGCGCGATCACGATTTCCGCTCCTGCCTCAACCGCTTCATGGTTCTCAACGATGGCATAGGGGTCGATATCGCCGCTCGCATTCTGTTTGGCCGGCGGTTCAACGCCAACCTCAACGGCACGGACTTCGTTCCGCGTTATCTGAGCACATCGCGCCATCGCTTCCGTATCTTCCTGCTGGGTGGTCGGCCGGGCATCGCTGAGCGCGCTGCGGCGGCGATGAAGCTGCGCGACTGGCCGCACGACGTGGTCGGGTTCCATCATGGGTATTTTGCTCCTGCCGACATACCGGCTGTTCTGCAAACTGTGCGCGCCTCCGGCGCCGATCTTCTGCTGGTGGCGCTGGGCAATCCCGACCAGGAAAAATTCGTTGAGCAACATTTCTCCGCCTTCAATTGCGAGTTGGCGATCTGCGTTGGCGCCCTGTTCGATTTTCTTGCTGGCGTTGTACCGCGTGCTCCTCGTGTGATGCGCCGCGCCGGGCTTGAATGGCTCTTTCGCCTCATCCTCGAACCGGCACGTCTGTGGCGCCGCTATCTGCTCGGCAATCTCGTCTTTCTTGCCCGCCTCGCCCGCGCCCGCTTTGCGGGCTCCACCAAAGGGGAGCGGTTCCCACCATCAACGCCTGGCCTTGAGCCCGGCAATCTCGCGTCGCGCGGTTAGCTGGCACAGGCCTTGCTGCGCTCACGTTAAGCCGAGAGCATTGTTCCGCATTGGCACAGGCTCAACTAGGTTTGGAGTAACGATATGACCGTTCACAGTGCCGAAATGCCTCACGTCGAGACGTGGCCGCCACGGCCGCAGCAATCAGCGCCAAACGCTGGCGCGGCCGACGGCCTTGATTTGCGCGGACTTGTGAATGTGCTGAAGCAGCGCCGGATGACGGTTCTGGCAACGCTGGTGGCGGCTGTCCTTGCCGCGATCGGTTTTCTGATTGTCACGCCGCCGCTCTTTACCGCCTCAACCCAGCTTCTGATTGATCCGCGCGACCAGAAAGTATTGCAGACGGAAGTGCGCACCGGCGGCATCGGCATCGATACCTCGCTGATCGAAAGCCAGCTCAGACTGCTGACATCGGAAACGGTGCTGCGCCGTGTCGTCGATGCGCAGAACCTCGCTCAGGATACAGAGTTCGGCGCCGTCAGCACCTCGGGCGGGCTGTCATCGGCGCTTCGTCGCATGTTGGGCGGCAGCACCAAGACTGATCACACCGATCCGGCGGCGCGCGCGCTTGATGTCCTGCAGCGGCGTGTGTCCGTAAGGCGTGCCGAGAAGACCTATGTCATCGAAACCCGCGTGACGTCACGCGAGCCGCAAAAGGCCGCCCGCCTCGCCGATGCGATTGCCGAAGCCTATATCGATGACCAGAACGAGGCCGCCCGCGCTGTGACGCGCCAGGCAACCGGCGAACTGACCTCCAGGCTCGATGCGCTGCGTGATAATGTCCGCGCTGCCGAGGACAAGGTGCAGGCTTTCCGCAGTGCCAACGGCATTGTTGCCGCCAAGGGAACGCTGGTTGGCGAACAGCAGCTCTCCGAACTCAACCAGCGGCTTGTTCTGGCGCGCGCCCGCGTTTCCGAAAGCGATGCGCGCTATGAGCAGCTCCAGCGCGTCATTCGTGCTGGCGGCGATACCGGCGCGTTAAGCGATGCGCTTGCGTCCAATGTGGTTCAGGCGCTCCGCGCGCAGCTTGCGGAAATCAGCCGTCGTGAGGTTGACCTCAGCAACACGCTGGGGCCACGCCACCCATCGGTCGCAGCCGTCCGTGCCCAGCTCCAGAATATCCGCGCCCTCATCGGCGAAGAGCTGAAGCGGATCGCTGACTCAGCGCGCAGCGACCGCGACGCAGCGCGCGCCAGCGAACAGACACTGAGCCGTGAACTTGATCGCCTCCAGCTGCAGTCGACCGCGACCGATGGTGCGAAGATCAAGCTGCGCGAACTTGATCGCGAGGTCGAGGCCAGCCGCGCGCTTTATGAGGCCTTCCTCATCCGCGCCAAACAGACGAGCGAACAGGAGCGCCTGAGCTATAATACTGCGCGTATCATTGCCCCGGCAGTGGTTCCCGACGGTGCGAGTTTTCCGCCTCGCCTGCTGATCCTCGGCATTGCCCTGTTCTTTGGCGCGGGGCTTGGCGCCACGCTGGCCTTGCTGCGCGAGCATTTCGACGACACGTTCCGCAGTGGCAAGGACATCCGTCGCCATATCGGGCTTGATCTTCTGGCCGCCATTCCGCTCGTGGCGCGCGATGATCACGGGACTGTCCTTGCAGCCAATCTCCCCTTCCTGCGTCGGGCCAAAAAGACGACGCTTGCCGATGGCCGGGCGTTCACCGCCGCGCTCTATCGTTTGCGCGACTGCCTGCGTGAAGAGCGGCAGAACGCCAAGGCGCGAACGTTTCTCATGGTGTCAGCCGAGGCGGGGGAAGGAAAGACCACCCTGTCGCACAATTTCGCTCTCACCCTGGCAGGGCATGGCGAACGTGTGTTGCTGATCGATGGCGATCTCACACGCTCGGCTCTCTCGCGTCGTATCGCCCCACAGGCAAGTCTTGGCCTGCTTGGCGTTCTGAGCGAGCGCGTCGAACTCGCCAAGGCGGTTGTCAGCGGCGGTGAAAACCTCTCCATCCTGCCAGTCAGCAACGACGAGGCCGCGCCGCGTCCGACCCGTATCCAGTGGGAACGTCTTTTTGCCGCTGCCGCCAGACAGTATGACGTCGTTCTTGTCGATGGCGCGCCGGCTATTGCCGAGGCATCCATGCGCACGCTTGGTGATCTGATTGATCGCACGGTGCTGATCGTCCGCGCCAATTCCACGCGGCGTGAGGCGGTCGAGGAAGCACTGGATGCGCTGCGCCTGCCACAGCACAAACTTGCCGGCGTCATTCTCAACATGGCATCGCCCGACATCGTCAAGCGTTATGAGCCGGTGTGAGCATCATGAGCGAGGCAATCTATTACGTTCCCGCAACGGCGCGCCGCCACAATCTCTTTCAGACGATGGCGGTGGTATGCAGCATCATTGCCGTGCTGGTAGCGCTCATGATTTCCAATCTGGCCCTGTCGGCACTGGGTATTCCCTACGATGTTGAGGGCGGGTTGCCTCTGACAAAGATTCATCCCGCGACCTATATCGCGTCGTTGGCGATGCTGGCTCTTCTGTGCGCGCCGGGTAATCCGTTTATCGCGATTGACGATATCGTGCGACGCCATCATGGGTTGCTGCTGTTTCTCGTCGCCTGGCTGTTTCTTCTGGTGCATATTTCGCTCGTCCTCAAAGGACCTTTCACCAACATCATCGATACATTCCTGCTGCCGCCCTTCCTGCTCGTGCTGCTCGCGCGTCTTGACGAGCAAACGCTGCGTCGACTGGCAGTCGCCATCCATCTGATCTTCGCGCTCAATGCCCTGCTCGGCATCGTCGAGTTAGGCAGTGGCTGGCGGTTGACACCGCTGATTGTCAGCGGCGCTGAACTGACGAGCGACTGGCGCCCGAGTGCCATCTTCGGTCATCCGCTTGCCAACGCGGCGGCCATTGGCTGCTACGTCATCAGCTTTCTTCTGGGCGGCGGACGCGATCTGGCACCAACCCTGCGCGCGCCGGCCCTCATGTTGCAGGTTCTGGCGCTGGTGGTGTTTGGCGGTCGTGCGGCCGCCGTTCTGGTGGTCCCGTTCGCCGCCGTGATCATTGTCTTGTGGTTTGTGCGCGCCGTTCGCGAGAAGCGATTGACCGCCATGGCGGCCGGGCTCTTTGCCATTGCCGTGCCGCTGCTCGCGACCGCAGTCGCCCTTGCCTTTGATGCAGGTCTTTTCGATCAGTTCGTCGCCCGCTTCCTTGACGATGACGGATCGGCGAAGACCCGTTTAGAAATGTTCGTGTTGCTCGCCGAACTACCTATGCACGATCTCATTTTCGGCCCCGACGCCGAACTGATAACCACGCTCAAGCGTCAGCTTGGCCTTGAATATGGCATTGAAAGCTTCTGGGTCAGCCTGGTCGCCCATTACGGTTTGCTCAGCACGACGATCTTTCTGGCTGGTCTTTTCTGCCTGTGCAAAAGCATCGCCAAGGCATCGCGCAAGGAAGGGGGATGGGTCGTCTTTTATTTCATCCTGGTCGCGTCATCGTCCGAATCGATCGCCGCGAAAACACTTTCCTTTACCCTGATGGTTATCCTCTCTCTGGTCTTGTTGCGCCGCACAGCGGCAGATCGCTGAACGGGGCTGATGATGTTGTTGCGCCGTACGTTCATTTACATGCCCGCTCAGATCATGGGGCCGCTGGCGCAGTTTCTTGCGGCAGCCATATGGACTTATTTTCTGGCGCCGGAAGCCTTCGGCACCTATGTCCTGGTGTGGGCTATCCAGGAACTGGCCCTGTTACTGGTGTTGTCGTGGTGGAGCGCCTATGCGTTGCGCTACATCACCAGCCACAACGATGATATCTTGCGTTTTGACGGCGTTGAAATCGCCATCCAGCTCGCTGCAACAATCCTGCAGACATTATTCGTCGCCCTTGCGCTGCTTGTTGTTTTTCATGAACTGCCGGGGATGAACTTGCTGGCCGCGACGCTCGCCTTCACGCTGACGCGCAACCTCACCTGGCATTTCGCGGATCGATCACGTGCCAGTTCAGCCATTCTGGCCTATACAATCCTCAACAGCTGCGGCTCGGTTCTTGGTCTTGCCTTCGGCATCGTCGCTGTCCTGCTGTTTGCACCAACGCCGGAAATCGTCCTGTGGAGTTATGCGCTTGCCCAGGCTCTGGGGCTGGTGCTCGCCTGGTCGTTCATCCGCACCTCCACCTTGCGCCCGCGGCTTGATCTCTCGCTGGTGCGCGGCGCCTTCGCCTATGGCGCGCCGCTCATGATCGGCAATGCGCTGGCCTGGGTTGCCATGCATGGACTTCGTTTTGTCGTCGAGCATGAACAGGGCCTTGCGGGCGTCGGCCTCATCTCGGTCGGCTGGTGGCTTGGCATGCGCGCAACCACCTTCACCGGTCAGCTCGCCACCACGGCCGGCTTCACGCTGGCGGTGGAGAAAGTACGCGAGGCCGGTCAGCGGGCCGCCCTGCCGCAACTTGCCAGCAATGGCGCCTTGTTGCTCGCCGCCCTCATCCCCACCGTTGCCGGTGTCATCATGCTGAACGCTCCGCTGGTCGATGCGCTCGTCTCCGAACCATACCGCGCCATCACCCGGGATATTCTGCCGCTGGCGATCGCAACCGGCGCGGTGCGAATTTTTCGCATTCACGCGACCGATCAATGTTTCCTTCTGTTCAATCGCCCGAAGCTTGACATTATCTTCGCTGGTGCCGAGGCAGTTCTGGTTCTGCTTGCATGCTATATCGGGCTGCATCTTGATGGCGGGCGCGGCGCCGTCATGGGCTGCCTGATTGCCAACGCAATCGTCACGCTGGCAAGCTTCGTTACCGTCAATCGAATTTTCGGCTACTATTTGCGCCCTCTCGATGTCTTGCGGGTCATTGTTGCCGTCGCGGCGATGATGTTGGTCCTCCATATTCTGCCGCCGGCGCATAGCCGCGTTGAACTGGTCGGACACATTCTGGCGGGAGCCATCACATTCGCGCTGGCAATCGCTGCCGGCTTTCCGCGCATCTGCGGATTGGCTATCCAGCGGCTCCTGTCGCTCCGGCCTTCACCAAGCTCCCCATGAATGGTCTACTTCACCCGCGTCAGCAACGCCTCGATCATCGCCTGCGCGGCGGGCTTGCGCTGCAGTCCGTCATCATAGGGCAGGGGGCGTGGCCGTCGTCCCGGCGGATGTTTGCGCCGCGCCAGCTCGCCATACCAGCTGTAGCGGTCGGATAACTGCCAGGTGATGACGGCTTTGACGGCTGGCACCGTCAGCACCGCTTTCAGAAAATCGCGATAGCGACTTGCCACCATGAGATCGCGCTTGTTGATGTCATCAGGCATGCCGCCATCGTCGACATCAAGTTCGGTAATGTAGAGATCAACGCCAAACCCGGCGAGCCTGGTCAGAAATTCAACGAACACCTGATCGTCGAAAGGCAGCGCCGGCTTGAGATGACCCTGTAATCCGATGGCATGGAGCGGTACGCCTTCGCCTTTGAGGCGCTCGACGAGCTTCAACAAACCAGCGCGCACGCTGATGCCCAGCGCATCCTGCTGCTCGCAGAACGCCTCATTGAGGACAAGCCGTGTTGCCGGATCAACGCTTGCGGCACGACGGAAAGCCCGCTCGATATATGCCGGCCCGAACGCGTCATACCACGGCCCCTGGCGATAGCCGCCGGGCAGGCGCTGCGGCGGGTAGAAGGGCTCATTGACGACGTCCCATGAATGAATGCGCCCACGATAGCGGGTGAGTGTTTCGTCGATATGGCGATCAAAGAGGTACCGCAGCTCGGTGAGGCTCGACCGGCGCAGCCAGGGTGGTGGATTGTCGTTCCACACCAATGTTGTCCCGCGCAGCAGCAGGTCGTTGTGGCGGGCAAATTCAACGATCCGGTCAGCGGTCGAGAAGTCGGCATCGGGCCCCTTCGGGCGCAGCCAGTCAAACTTCAGCGCATTCTCCGCCGTAACCAGGCGCGTCTCGCTGGCGATGAGCTTGCGATAATCCGCATCATCGAAAACTTCACGATCAAAGGCAGAGCCAAAGGCAATGCCAACGGCGGCCGCCACCGCCCCGAGGCTGGTTCCCTCAGCCGCGATCGCCGGTATGGTTCCGGACGCCAGAGGGGCTGCGAGAAGAGCAAGGAGATCGCGTCTGTTGACCGTCATCGAGCTTAACCTTGATCAGGGAAATGGCTTCGCAATAACCGGGTTTGCGCGTAGAAAACGCGTGTCTTACGGCGCTGTGCCAGGCGCTTTCGGCGACGCGACCGACGCTCCGGCGAAGGCCGCCGCCGGCCGGATCATTCTGCCAGCTAGTAGTTGATCAAATCGAAACGTCATGAGCGAGGAACTGTTATACCATGTCGGATGCCGCTATTCATATCGGTGAACAGCATTGGGGCACGCAGACTGATTTTCGTGCCCGGCGGCTGGTGCGCTTCGTTAAGATCGTCGATGAGGTCATCGCCCGCAAAGGTCACTGCCGGATCGTCGATCTGGGCGGCAACATCGAGTATTGGCGTGATCTTGAGGCCGTCTGGTCAGGCCGCTCTGTCAGCTTCGTCCTGATTAATCTGATGTCCCAGCGCCTCGATGATCAGCGCTTCGAAAGCCGCGTTGGCGATTGCACCAACATGGCGGAATTTGCCGATAATTCCTTTGACGTCGTCCATTCCAATTCAGTCCTGGAGCATGTGGGCCGCTGGCAGGCCATGCGCGCCATGGCGCGTGAGGTGAGGCGACTGGCGCCGCGCTATTTCGTCCAGACACCGGATTTCTGGTTTCCGCTGGAGCCGCATTTCCGTGTGCCGTTCTTCCACTGGCTGCCGGAGCCGGTGCGTCTCGCCCTCGTCATGCGCTTTGACTGCGGCGCCTTTCCCCGCGCCGCCACGCTTGACGACGCGCAGCGCTATATTGAAGATTCAATTCTCATTGACCGCAAACGTATGAGCGCTTTGTTTCCCGATGCAAGCATCAGCTCGGAGCGTGTCTTCGGCCTGTCAAAATCGCTGATTGCCATCCGTTGATCCAACGAAGGCCTCAACAGAATCTACAAGCCTCGATTAGCCCGCCCGTAAAGTTTAGGCTCGTCCTTGGGCCCACCGGCCGACCATATGACGCGAATAGGATAGGGCTTCTGCTCCTTCAGCTTGTCGAGCGATTCACCAAACGTCACGACCAGCCAATCATTGCATGTATTCAAAGCGGTTTGAAAGGCACGCCTTTCGATCTCGGGAATTTCAGCCAGGCTTGTCGCTGAAGCTGACGTGGTGATTTCCTCGACATACTCCGACAAGCAATCATACATGATCCGCTGGGCGCGATAGCGAAGCGCAAAGCTGTTGGGATCGAGACGAAAGGCTGTTTCATAACGCGAAATCGCCAATTTGGCGGCGCTGGAGAGAATGGAGTCAGCGCGCTCCCGCAGTTCTTCCGAAAGCTTCTGTTCGGTCTCATGGGCGGAAGCAGCGTCAGCAGCGTCGGACACATTGACAGGCGCGGCGCCGTTCCCTTGCGCCTCGTAGACGCGCCGCTGGAAGGTGACAATACTCTTGTTTGCCGCAAGAAGCTCCGAGGACTCGAAGAGCCGTACATAGATCGCTTCGGCTGAGCGCTGGATCAGCGAATGAAGTGTTGCCATCGGCGCCAGACCGCGATTGTTGCCGTTAAACAGCGAGGGCAGTTCGCCAATGACCCGGTTGAGAATCATCACCCGCAGGCGATCGGTCGTCCAGTTCTCGTTGAGGAAACTTTCAAACTGGTCCAGCCGAGACTTGCGTAAAGCTTCATCCAGAGCGGTCTCGATCGCCAAAGCCGTGACGTCGCCGCTCCGGCGATCCTTGTTTTCGATTTGAAAACGTTGAAGGATCGTCGCCATTTTCGAAGAATAATCACGTTCCTCATCGTTCGAGCGCAGTTTGAGGATGTTGTCGTTTTCCGAGACGGTGCCAACTGAACCGATCACCGTGCTGGAACGGAACGTCGCAAGGACGGGAAGAGACACTTTACCTGCAGGACCGGCAAGCGACGAGAGAACCTGCTCATTTGAGGGCGACGAGCTGCTTTCATTGGTCGTGGACGCGGTATCACTTTGACGTGCCCGCGATTTCTTTGCCGACTTCGTGCCGCGGGTCTCGCGGCGAACTCCAGCCTGCGCATTTCTGTTACCGTTGGCGAGGAGCCCACCGATAATGGCAGCGCCGACACCAATCGCCAATCCAGTGTCAAAGCCTCTTGCATGGGTCTCCCGCGGCGGCAGGGAAGCCGTCATCAGCACGGCACAACCAATCGCCAGATAACGTTGACCACATGTGATGATCATAAAAGCCTCCGCGCAAGCGAATATGCATTTTTTACGATACAAGAAATATATTTGTTCTGACCATGGCGCGCAAGCCCATCCGCAGGCTGATCGGCCGGCGCCTGCGTCGGTTCACTTGCGTTTCTTGCTATTTTTCGTCGCTTCAGCAAGTTGTGCCGCTCTGATTTGCTGTTCGATCAGATCGGCAAAGAGCACCTTGTTGCGCTTTGCCGTTTCGAAGCTGGCAATCAGCGTTTGACGCTCGGGACGATTGTCGGCGCAGTATAGATTCTTGTGTTCAAGGAGCGTGATCTGGGCTTCGGTTGGCGAGGTTGCACGACCCCAATCCCAGATCCAGATATGATCATAGCGCCACGGAACGCGCTGCTTCGAATTCTCGCAGGAATAATACAGCGGTATCTCGACGCGGCGAACCTTGACGGTTTTCGTGTCCCCATCCGGTTTTCCGTAGAATTTTTCCAACCGTTCAATTTCATCCGCGCTGAATAATGGTCGACCGCGAGCATCCACCGCCTCGCCATTACGCGCCATTTCCACTAACAGATGGCCAGCTGAAATCTCGTAATAGGGACTGCCAGCCCAGTTACTGGGTGCTGTACGTGATGCAAGCGCGATCGTTTGAAAAGCATATTTGATGGCTCTATCGATATCAATCGTCTCACCGAGCTCACCTCGCCGATAGATTTCCGCCAGCCGCTTGGCCGCCGGGGCCGAGCCTTGTGCCATAGCCCGCTGCAGAAGCAAAATAGCTTCCTTCGCACCGAATTCAGGGCGTATCAGAACGGTTCCGGTGCGTAGACGCTCAGCAAAATTATACTGCGCTTCGCTATCACCACCATTTGCCGCCAGCCGCCAGAAGCGTTCGGCAAGCTCGGGTTGCGTCGATGGCAGGCCGTCGCCCTCCTCCATCAACTGCGCCACCCGCTTGCGGGAATAGCTGTCACCTTCGTCTGCTGCCCGGCTAAGGAAAAGAAGCGCCAGCTGCCGATCTTTTTCGACTCTGAGATTGCGGTCCGAACTATTGGTCACTCCGTCGAAATAGATTTGCCCGAGATATCGCTTGGCGAAGATGGAGCCAGCATCTGCCGCGCGCAGCAACGTCTCGACTGCGCGCCTTGGGTTCTGTGCCACGCCGCGGCCATATCGCAGCGCATAACCCGCCTGCACCATCGCTGGCACATAGCCGCCTTCGGCTGCGCGGGCGAACAGCTCGTAGGCTTTCCTCAGATCGCGTTGGTAGTCTTTCTTCAGATTGCGTTGTAAAATGCCGTCGCCCGCAGCGTAGCGCCTCGCCAGATTATACATGGCAAGCGGATGGCCTTGCTGTGCCGCCTGTTCGAGGAGGCGCACAATCTCATCCTCATTTTCCTTGCCGTCGCCAGTGTTGCCAAGAAGAACAGCCAGGCCGTTGAGCGCGCTGACATAGCCACGCTTTTCAGCGTCGGCGTAGGCTGTCCGTGCCTTGCGGAAATTGTCGTCTCGTTCTTTCGAGCCAGCTTTTTCATCCCATCCCTTGCGGTGATAGGCGCGCCCCAGATTGAACAGGTAGCGGCTGATGCGCGGATTCTCCCTGATTGATTTCTCGCAGGCCTCGATCGCATCTTCAAATCGCACATAGGAAAAAAATACGCCGGGGACTTCGGGCGGCCGGGCTTTATCTTGCTCGGAGGCAGCAAAATAATCGCAGGAATCGATGCGGCGTATGGCGCCACGTGTGATCCTCACATCACCAAGCTCGCCCGAACCGGGCGGCAAGGCAGCCAGGACCGCCTCGACGGCGCCGCGTGCCGGGCACTGGGCGAAGGTGGTGATGAATCGCTCAAGGTTCTCGCGCTGAAGCTGGCGCAGGCTCTCGGCGAAAGCCGTCTGGCATTTGAGGCTGTTCTCGTCGCTGCCGGGCGGGGACTTGACGACATTGTTGAGACGCGTTGCCGCCTCCGCGCTCGCACATCCCTCGAAGCGCCTTGCGTGACGCTCCAGAAGCTCTGGCCGCAACTGGCGCAGATTGTCGATGAGGTCGATGCGCGAGCCGTCGCAGCGGTCAGGCTGCTCATCGGAACCAAGTTCGATCTGGGCGATCAGTCGGCGCGCTTCCTCAGCCGTTTCGCAGCCGGAAAAACGACGGCGGTGGCTGTCCAGTGCTTCACGCGTCGGCAGCTTGCGGATGTCCTTGATATCGCTGAGACTATCCTTGCACGGTTCAACATCGAGCTTGAAGCGTTCACTGCCGATTGAATCGATAAACAAGAAGTCCTCAGCCTTGTCGAAGCTGTGATAGAATTCAGGTTCCTGCTGCAATCCATATAGCGAGGCGATATCGCGTGTGACCAGTTTAATGCGCTCGGCAAGTTCGACCGCCGTTTGGCCGGGACGGATCATTTCCTGTCGCAGCACCTCGGTAAACAGCGAGTTTCGCCGCCGGTCGTATTGATTGAACGCTTCGATGGCCTGCTCGCCAAATGATGCGGAATAAAGGATCAGGAACCCAGGCGGCACGCCCTCGGCCGGCACTAATCGGCTGCCGCTGGTGGAGCTACGCTCGATGGTCCTGGAATCAAGCCCGTCGTCAGTAAGCAGGGTGCGACAGGCATCAAGGACAATGATTGCTGCCTTTGGCTTAACGGCTGCTATCTTTTTGGTGATTTCCCTGGTTGAGACGCCGCCTCGTGCCACCTCCTGCTCCTGATAATCACCAAGATAGGTGGTAATGCGCAATCGCGTGATCGCCGCGTCCTTCTGCTCATTTGCCGGCAATTTCGAGCGAGTAAAAGTAAAGGGGCTCTTGATATCCCCCATCAGCAAAAAATTATCCTGTTTTTCCTCGATGCCAAAGCCATGCCCGGAGAAGTGAAAGAAAACGATGTCGTCAGCCCGAACGGTCTTCAGGAAGGCATCGAACTGCTTGTCGAACTCTGCTTTGGTTTTTACGTTTTCCAGACGCTTGATGTTTTTCTTGTCAAAACCGGCTTCAATCAGTTCGCCCTCAAGATCCTTCACATCGGCAACCGACCGTGACAGTCTTTGCAGGTTCTTATCGCTGTAGGCATTGTTCCCGACAAGGAAAGCCCGCCTGGTCTGGGCTTGCGCGGACCCGATCAACGTCAAAACAATAACGCCAGCGGTGACAATGAACCCTGCTAATCGGTGCCGCATATCTTGATCCTTAATCCTTCATCATCGACGACGCCTTTGCCCGAGCTGTATACAACGCTATTTTGTCAAATCACGCGCAAGTCTGAAGCCGATGAGGTGCGAGCGTGTTGTCGCTTCTTCAAAGGCGCGCGCCGATGACCTCAGCTCACGTGGATTATCATTCCAGTTGCCCCCGCGCACAACACGCGAACGGCAATCGCCACTGGTCGCGGGCGCACCATTCTCGGGAAGGCGATCATAGCTGCCATTGACGCAATCCTGAACCCATTCGGCAACATTGCCGTGAACGTGGAGAAGACCAAAGCCGTTCGCCTTGGAGCCTTCCTCGACCGCCATGGTCTGGCGTCGCGGCTGACGTCTGAGACTGCCATTGTAAGCAGTGTTCCAATTGTAATTGGCCAAGTCAGGCCCGATATCGCCGCCAAATCCAAAGGGATCATTGGCGCAACCCGCGGCAATACAGCCGCGGGCGGCGAACTCCCACTCGGCCTCCGAGGGCAGACGGTAAGTTGCGCCCGTCTTCGTCGACATCCAGGCAGCATAGGCAATGGCATCGAAGAAGGAGACGAAGATCACCGGACTGTTGCCGCGGCCCATGCCATAATCATTGGGGCGGTACGAGCGACATCCGCTATCGGCGACGCAGGCATCCCATTCCGCGAATGATACTTCCAAACGCGCGATCGCAAATTTGCGTTTGATGGAAATCTCGCGTCGCGGCGCTTCGTTTGCCTTGTGACCGCTTTCCGCATCGGGCGATCCAATTAGAAATTTACCCTCCGGAATCATAACCATAAGCGGGCATGCCTCGCAGTCGCGAAACTGGTTCTCGCTGCGTCCGGGCGTCCTTTCTCTGCTCGGACTTGGCAGGGTAAGCGGGGCGATGACTGCCGTCTGCGTTTCGATTGGCGGCGGGGCGATGACTTGCGGCGGTGTGACGATTGGTGTCTGGGTTTCGACTGGTCGCGGGGCGATGATTGCCGTCTGGGCTTCGACCGGCGGTGGTACGATGATTGGCGGTTGGGCCGCCGGGCGCAGGTAATGCCAAGTCGCATACCCTCCGCCGCCGAGCAGCGCGGCAAGTAGCAGGCCAGCTGTAAACATCAGGAACGCAGAGGAACTTCCTGTCTTTTTCTCGCGTGCGGCGGCTGAATGTCCATCGCTGCGGTTATCTTGGCCGGATTTGTCGACTGGCTCATCAGAAGGTGTGACGGAAGGTCTGCTCGTCACGTGCCGGGCTTCGCTGGGCGAGCCATCGTTTTTTTCAAATTCCGGAATTACTTTTTCAAGCGGAAAACTTAACAGATTTGGCGCTCCGTACCGGCGCCACAAACTATCAAAATCCTTCAACCCGGCGATTTGTGGCACCTGCTCCCGTCCGACTCTGGCGCCGATCTGTTCGAACAGGCGGTCAAGCACATGGCTGCGCGGCGAGCCGTCCCAATGCTCGAGATTGATGGTATCAGCACCGTTGAATTCGAGCGGAAGATCAACGTCTTGAATCCACGCGGGGATCATCTTTCCCAGACGCGTTGCCAGTCGTGCCTCGCCGTTCACCCATTCGCTGTCGACAGACAACTGGCACCACAGTACGAGAACGACTTTAGCAGCTCTGATTTCCCGCTCGATCTGGCGGGCGAAATTCTGCCCCGACAGCAGTCCATAATCGAACCACACGCTGTAGCCATTAAGCTCAAGGATGCGCGTCAGATGTTCGACAGCCGCACGCCGGTCCGATTTATAGGAAATGAATACGTCAGCCATCGACCAACAAATCCGAAGAAGCGCCACTAGTCGGTGAAAGGCAAAAAGCTAGCAGATTGTCATCCCTTTAGCTTCAATAAGGGGCAGTCTGACAATTTTCAAGGACACTCGCTGCAGTTCCTGGTCGCGGGCGATGTGTTCAGCGGCGACGTCCGGCGTCGTGTCAATAGCGCGCCGTCATGCGATGGCCGCGCCGATAGGCAAGCCGCACATGGGTGAGCGTCTGCCCTTCCCACCACGTCGTGCGCTCGGTCATGAACACCGGCTCGCCGCTTGCATAGCCTAGATGCTCGCAGGCGGCAGGACCGGCAGCCTCGGCCAGAAAGCTGATTTCAACCTGCGAATAGGGAACCGCGCGGACCAGCCATTCATTGGGGCCCAGCGTTGAAAAATCAGCAGTGCCTGCCTGTGGCAAGGCCGCAAGATTGATCCAGCGATCCTCCAGCTGATAGGGCGCGCCGTCGGAATCATGCCGGCACAGGAGATGGAGAAGCCGCTCGCGCGGTCTGGTATGGAACAGCTTGCGCATTGCCACAGGCGCCGGGCCAACCGCGCGCTGGAGCAGTGTATAGCGGTAGGCGGCGCCAGCAGCCTCGATCTCCTCGCGGATGAGTGGTATTTCAAAGCGCGCCTGGCGCAGCGGCGTAAGGCGGACCCGGGTTCCGGCTTTGCGCCGGCGCTCAAGCAGCCCCGCTTCGCTGAGTTCGCGCAGCGAGCGATTGACGGTGGCGCGCGAGCAACCGAATTCAACCGCAAGCTCGATTTCTCCCGGCAGCAGCGTACCCGGTCCCCATTCGCCCTGGGTGACCCGGCGCAGGATTTCCTCTTTGATATGGCGGAAGGAGGCGCGCTCGAGCGATCCATTGGTCATCATGGGTTGACCTGCTCACGACTGTAGTATGTACGTAATTCCCGGTTCATGCCTGATGCCCTCACAGGCATGTGCAGCTTTGCCACAAGCGAAACGAACACCATGGCAACCATTCTGCTCCCCGGTGATTTCACGACCATGCCATGGAAGAATGGCGGCGGGGTCACCCACGAGATTGCGCGCGACGAGCGCAATGGCGCCATGCTGTGGCGCCTCAGCATCGCCGAGGTCGCCAGCGACGGCGCCTTTTCGCTTTTCCCTGGCATGACACGGCTGCTGACGGTCATCACTGGCAACGGTATGACCCTCGAAGCAGACGACGCCATCCTGACGGCAAAGCCGCGCCAGCCCGTACGCTTTTCCGGCGATGCAGCAATAGAAGGGCGCCTGACGAAAGGCCCCGTACGCGACCTCAATTTCATCTTCGACGCCAGCAATCTCAACGCCGACATGTCACGACGTGATGGCCCGGCCAACATCAATCTGCACGCCACCGCTGTCGCTGCCGCGATCTGTATCGAGGGGCTTGTGCAGGTTGACGGCGCGCGGCTTCCCGTGGGTGCCGCAGCGCTCGGCTGCCGGCAGCAGCTCGTCCTGTCTGCCGCGAGTTGTGTGATCGTGATCATCGCCGATGCGGTGCTGCCCATGACCGTCTAGCGTGCCGTAAAAAGCGAATGGGCGACCTTGCGCCAGCGTCTGTGCACCGCCTCGCGCGCTATGTGTCGCCCGCCACGCACCTGGTGGCGACCAGCCGACCACACATCAGTAATGATGGTATCCGAGCCGGCGAAAATGAAACCATCGACGATCTGGTCGGCGTCAAGTGCGCACAACGCCGGATGGGTGCTGTCGATGGCAACCAGATCGGCGAGCTTGCCGACGGCAATCGCGCCGCAATTGCGTCGCAGCGCCTGCGCGCCGCCGTGCGCTGCTCCTTGATAGAGGTGGAGACCAACCGAACCGACATCCGCAACCATGACGTTGCGCTCGAGATGACGCAGGCGCTGGGAATATTCAAGCGTTCGCAACTCTTCGCTGAGCGAGATGCGCACATTGGAATCGGAGCCGATACCAAACGCACCGCCGGCCGCGAGCCAGGAGCGGCCATTGAACGGCCCGTCACCGAGATTTGCCTCGGTGATCGGGCACAGGCCGACGACCGCCCCGCTTCGCGCCAGACCTGCCGTTTCTGCGTCATTCATGTGAGTGGCGTGGATCATGCACCAGCGATGGTCGAGCGGCAGATTGTCAAGCGCCCACGCCACCGGTCGGGTCCCGAGCCAGGTCGTGATATCGTCGACTTCCTTTGGTTGTTCGGCGATGTGCATGTGGATCGGACCATCGCCGACGATCGCCAGAAGTGCGGTCAGATCCTCCGGCGTGGTTGCTCGCAAAGAATGCGGAGCGATGCCGACAATAGTATCGTGCGGCGCTGCCTTCGCCCCCAGGCGCACGTCTTCGATCAGCTCAAGATAGCTCTCCAGCGTGTTGGCAAACCGCAATTGGCCGCCAGCCAAGGGCGCTTTGCCAGCCCCGCCATAGCTGTAGAGTACGGAAAGATGGGTAAGACCGATGCCAGTGGCGCTGGCGGCTTCCATGATACGCAACGACAATTCCGCCGGCCTGTCGTAAGGCGTGCCGCCGCTCTGGTGATGCAGGTAGTGAAACTCGCCGACCGACGCGTAGCCCGCTTCCAGCATCTCGACGAAAACAAGCGCTGCAATCGCCTCCACCATCTCCGGCGTCAGCCGCCCGAGAAAACGGTACATCATCTCCCGCCATGTCCAGAAACTGTCGCGCCCGGCCGCGCGGTGTTCCGTCATCCCGGCCATCGCCCGCTGGAAACTGTGACTGTGCAGATTGGCGAGCGCCGGTAGCAGCGTATCAACGAGCGTATCACCAGCCAGCGCAGCAGCCCCGGTTTCCAGCACCGTGATTTGACCTTCGGCAATCGTCAGGCGCGCATTTTCGGACCACCGCCCATCGATCAGCGCTCGCTTGGCAAAGATCATAAAGCACCTCTCATTATGTCTAGACATAATAATTCTAATCGCATAGAGGGTATGCGATCAACCGGTTTGTTCCGCACCTGGATCAGCGCTCCGCCATGACGCAAAACCTCGCCCTGTTCACGGCCCGCCGCATCGCCACCATGGAGGCGTTGGACAGACCCTACGGCTTGATCGAGAACGGCGCGATCGGGGTCGAGAATGGCATGATCGCTTATGTTGGCGCCAGCGATCAGATACCGGCGCGGTTTGCCACACTCCCCCGTCATGATTTCGGCAACCGGCTGGTGACGCCGGCGCTGATTGATTGCCATACTCATCTCATCCATGGCGGTAACCGGGCGCATGAATTCGAGATGCGTCTCAAAGGCGCCACTTACGAGGAGGTGGCGCGCGCTGGCGGCGGCATCCTGTCAACCGTTCGCGCCACCCGCGCTGCAACCGTCGATGAACTCGTCGAAAGCGCCCTGCCGCGCCTCGACGGTCTCATCGCTGAAGGTGTGTCGATGGTCGAGATCAAGTCCGGCTACGGGCTGACGATTGACAGCGAATGCACCATGCTGCGGGCTGCCCGCCGGCTGTCGTCCTTGCGCCCGATTGATATCCGCGCCTCCTATCTGGCCGCTCACGCCGTGCCGCCGGAATATGCGGGCCGGGCGGATGCCTATATCGACGAGGTGTGCATCCCCGGCCTGCGCGTTGCCCACGCTGAAGGTCTTGTCGACGCAGTCGACGGCTTTTGCGAGGGAATTGCCTTTTCCACGACGCAGATGGCGCGGCTTTTTAGCGAGGCGAAACGACTTGGCCTGCCAGTCAAGCTCCATGCCGAGCAATTGTCTAACCGGGGTGGCGCCAAACTTGCCGCGAGCTTCGGCGCGCTGTCATGCGAGCACCTTGAATATGTCGATGACGAGGGCATAGCTGCCATGGCGGCTGCCGGATGCGTCGCCGTCCTGCTGCCCGGTGCCTTCTACACGCTGCGCGAAAAACAGATGCCGCCGGTTGACGGCTTTCGCCAGGCGGGTGTGCCAATTGCCGTCTCGACCGATCTCAATCCGGGCTCCTCGCCCCTGGGCTCGCTGCTGCTTGCCATGAACATGGCCTGCACGTTGTTTCGCATGACGCCGGAAGAGGCCCTCGCTGGCACCACGAGACACGCAGCCCGGGCGCTCGGCTGTGATGATCGAGGCAGGATCGCGGCTGGGCTGAAGGCTGATCTGGCGGTGTGGAATTGTGCCGAGCCGGCTGAGCTTTCCTATCGCTTTGGTGTCAATCCGCTTCATGCCCGCATTATCGGAGGCTGTCTGTGAAGGTCATGACCTTGCAACCCGGCGCCGTCGGTCTTGATACGCTCGCAGCCATCTACTGGGCCGAGGCGCCCGCGCGCCTTCATGATAAGGCGCGCCCCGGCGTCGAAGTAGCCCATGCCCGGATTGCTGCCGCTGCTGCCGGTAATCTCCCCGTCTACGGCGTCAATACCGGCTTTGGCAAACTTGCGTCTCTCAAGATCGAGGCGCGCGATACCGCCACCCTGCAGCGCAATCTCATCTTGTCGCATTGCTGCGGGGTGGGCGAGCCGATTGCCCGCCGCCATGCCCGGTTGATGATGGTGCTGAAACTGCTGAGCCTCGGGCGCGGCGCCTCTGGCGTGCGCTGGGACGTGGTGGCGCTCCTCGAAGGGATGCTTGCGCAGGGTGTGACGCCGGTGATCCCGGCGCAAGGCTCGGTGGGCGCGAGCGGCGATCTCGCCCCGCTTGCCCATATGGCAGCGGCGATGATCGGCGAGGGGCAGGCCGAATATCAGGGTAATGTCATGCCGGCTGGCGCGGCGCTTGCTGCAGCCGGCCTCAGCCCCGTTGTCCTTGGACCCAAAGAGGGATTGGCGCTGATCAACGGCACGCAGTTTTCAACCGCCTTCGCGCTTGCCGGCCTGTTTGAAGCCTGGCGCGCGGCGCAGGGCGCGCTGGTGATCTCGGCACTCTCGACCGATGCCGTCATGGGCTCGACGGCCCCGCTCAGCCCGGCCATCCATACCCTGCGCGGCCATGCGGGGCAGATCGCGGCGGCAGCCTATATGCGCACTTTGCTGGAAGGCTCAGTCATCCGCGAAAGCCACCGCCATGACGATAGCCGTGTCCAGGATCCCTACTGCATCCGCTGCCAGCCACAGGTGACGGGCGCGGCGATGGATGTGCTGCGCATGGCTGCCCGCACGCTTGAAATCGAGGCCAATGCCGCGACCGATAATCCCCTCGTCCTGATCGAGAGTGGCGAGATCGTCTCAGGCGGCAATTTCCACGCCGAACCTGTCGGCTTTGCCGCCGATATGATCGCGCTGGCCATCGCCGAGATCGGCGCCATAGCGCAGCGCCGCGTAGCCCTCATGGTTGACCCGGTGCTGAGCTTTGACCTGCCACCCTTCCTCACCCCCAATCCCGGCCTCAACTCGGGCTACATGATTGCCGAAGTGACGAGTGCGGCGCTGATGAGCGAGAACAAGCATCTCGCCACACCTTGCGTCACCGATTCAACGCCAACGAGCGCCAATCAGGAAGATCATGTGAGCATGGCTGCCCACGGCGCCCGGCGTCTGCAGCGTATGATCGAAAACCTCGACCGCATCCTTGGTATCGAGGCGTTGTGCGCCGTGCAGGGCATCGAATTTCGCCACCCTCTGGTGACGAGCGCACCGCTCGCCAAGGTTGTCACCTGCCTGCGGCAGGTGGCGCCACGTCTGGAGGAAGATCGCTATCTCGCGCCCGATCTTGAAGCTGCCGCTACCCTGGTTGCCAGCGGCGCGCTGGTCGAGGCATCAGGCCTCGCGGCCCCTGAGCTTTCTATCTGATCACGAGGATTACCCATGTTTGACCGCAAGAACGCTCGCGACATCTTCCCCGCCACCGGGCCGGAGCGCACCGCCAAATCCTGGCAGACGGAAGCAGCGATGCGCATGCTGATGAACAATCTCCATCCCGATGTCGCCGAAAACCCGCATGAGCTGGTGGTCTATGGCGGGATCGGGCGGGCCGCCCGCTCATGGGGCGATTTCGACCGTATCGTTGCTGCGCTCAAAGACCTTGAATCGGACGAGACGCTCATCGTCCAGTCAGGCCGCCCGGTGGCCGTGGTGAAAACCCATACGGACGCCCCGCGCGTGCTGATTGCCAATTCGAACCTCGTGCCGAACTGGGCCAATTGGGCGCATTTCAACGAGCTCGATAAAAAGGGCCTGATGATGTACGGGCAGATGACCGCCGGCTCATGGATCTATATCGGCACGCAGGGCATCGTTCAGGGCACCTACGAGACGTTCGTGGAAGCAGGCCGCCAGCATTATGGCGGTAATCTCACCGGCAAATGGATCCTCACCGCCGGACTTGGCGGCATGGGCGGCGCGCAGCCGCTCGCCGCCGTCATGGCGGGCGCCTGTTGCCTTGCGGTTGAGTGCGACGAGACGCGCATCGATTTCAGATTGCGCACCCGCTATGTCGACGAGAAGGCGCAGACGCTGGACGAGGCGCTGGCCCTCATCGCCCGCTGGACCATGGCAGGCGAAGCAAAATCGGTAGGTCTTGTCGGTAACGCCGCCGACGTCTTTCCCGAACTCGTCAAGCGCATGAAATCTGGCGGCCCTCGCCCTGATATCGTCACCGACCAGACCTCGGCGCATGATCCGCTGCATGGCTATCTGCCGCAGGGCTGGAGCGTGGCTGAATGGCGGGCGAAGCAGGAGAGCGAGCCCAGGGCGGTGGAAAAGGCGGCGCGCGCCTCCATGCGCACCCATGTGGCCGCCATGGTCGATTTCTGGAACGCCGGCGTGCCGACGCTCGATTACGGCAATAACATCCGCCAGGTTGCCAAAGACGAAGGGCTGGAGAATGCGTTTGCCTTTCCAGGCTTCGTGCCGGCCTATATCCGCCCGCTCTTCTGCCGCGGCATCGGCCCGTTTCGCTGGTGCGCGCTGTCGGGTGATCCGCAGGATATCTACAAGACCGACCAGCGCATGAAGGAGCTGTTCCCCGACAATGCCCCTCTCCACCGCTGGCTCGATATGGCACGCGAGCGCATCGCCTTTCAGGGGTTGCCGGCGCGTATCTGCTGGATCGGGCTTGGTGATCGCCACAAGGCCGGGCTGGCGTTCAACGACATGGTGGCGAGCGGCGAGGTGAAAGCCCCGATCGTGATTGGCCGCGACCATCTCGATTCAGGCTCGGTCGCCTCGCCCAACCGCGAGACCGAAGCGATGAAAGACGGGTCGGACGCGGTGAGCGATTGGCCGCTGCTGAATGCGCTCGTCAACACCGCCTCTGGCGCCACCTGGGTGTCGCTCCATCATGGCGGCGGGGTCGGCATGGGGTTTAGCCAGCATGCCGGCATGGTCATCGTCGCCGATGGCACAAAGGAAGCCGCGCGCCGGCTTGAGCGTGTGCTGTGGAACGATCCGGCCTCGGGTGTGTGGCGTCATGCGGACGCCGGCTATGAGGAGGCGATCACCTGCGCCAAAGAGAAGGGTTTGAGGCTACCGACGATTTTTGGGGAAGTGAGGTGAATAGCCGCGCCGTCATTACGAGGCAACCGGCATTGCAATCCATTCTGGCCTGCCGTAAGGACGAATAGGCATGTTTAGTCGGAGGGGTTTTCCAGCATGCAGACGACCATCGCCCGACATGTAGCCCGGTTCCTGTGCCTTGTTGCCGCTTTGCCCCTGACAGCTTGTTCCAGTAGCGTCAGCATCAGCCCTGACACCTCGCGGGTGGTGGCGCCGGGCGTGGTTGTGGGAGGACTTCTGGGGCCACTGGTGCCAGCGTCAAACCCGCCCCTTTCGCCCAATACTGGTGCACCTGGCCGATATCTGGTGTCGAACCCAAATACGGTTGCTACCCCTTGCACGATCATACTCAACGGACAGCCTAATGGCGTCGAGGGTACAGCCGATACCCAGTACTGTCCGGCCTTCAGCCCGGTTCTTGGCATAACCGCCTGGCGGCTCGATAGCGGGACGCTTCTGATCTATAAAGGCCAGGAGCTCGCTGCGCGCCTTCAGCAAAGGGGCACGCAAGGGTTCGAAGGAACCGTCAATCTCGGCCCCGCGCCCGTTGCCATGACCCTGACGCGCCAATAGGCGCCGTGCCGTTGCTGGCTGTGAGGAGGCAATCACCTGCGCCAAGGAGAAGAGGCTGAGGCTGCCGACAATTTTGAGGTGAGGATGAGAGGGAAGGGTAACGTCAGGGTGTGCTCGAATCGATCTGAGCATCTTTGCTTTATTGATGGGATTGGAAATTGTTAGGGCCGATGCTCGGCGTTTAACTATTGCTCTGCGCGGATTAGCAAAGTCCTCTACCGCTGGATGGAGTGATCAGGGCTGAGCATTGACGATGAAGATTTTTATTAGTTGGAGCGGCGAACGTAGCGAGGCCCTTGCGAAGGCTCTCCATGAATGGTTTCCGCTTGTTCTGCATTTTGTTGAACCTTGGCTTTCGCAGTCGGATATTCAGGCTGGCGAGCGCTGGAGCATTGAGATTGCGAAGGAATGAGAGAGTTGTAAATTTGGAGTTATCTGCATCGCGTTGCACAAGGACCACGTCATCCAATACAGATTCCTTTCTTTGCCGGTTTACTTCGCGACGATGTGCCATGGCTTTACGAACTCGCGCTTGAGGCGTACCGGGCAATCAGATCTGGGGAAAAGGAAGAGGGGCAAAAATCCTTGCAGAGATTTCGCGATGCGTTGGAGCTGATGCAACGAGGTCCATTCTTCGAAGAATTTGGGCTCGATCGCATGTCACTGAAAATGATGCGTTCGGATTTCATGGAGATGTTTGAATTCACGGACTTCGACGATTTCGACGACCCGGCGAGCACGGGAGGCCGCAAGCGAATGCCTCCCGCGAAAAAGGAAGGGTAACCAAGCGGCGTTGTGACATACCTCATTGGCTTCAAGGTTTTTGTGATCATTGTGCAATTCTCTCCCTCACCCTGCGCTCGCGCGTCATCCTCTCCCGCAGGGGAGAGCAGAGCAGCCCGACAGCGGGCAAGCGTTTCAGGATGAAGGCGCAGCCTCAACCCACTCTGCTTGCTCGCCACCAGTCGCGCCCCCGGTACCACGCCGTCATCAGCGGCAGGAACCACGGCCGACCATCGTAGAAGGGCAGGGCGCGAAACGGTATATCGTCGAAGGCGGTGGCGCCCTCGGGGTTGCCCAATATCTTCTGCGCCAGGCGATGGCCGAGCCATGGCATCAGCGCCACGCCCGAGCCATTGCAGCCCAGCGCATACCACACGCCTCCCCGCTGGCCGATGCCCGGCAGATCAGAGCGCGTCATGGCGACATTGCCGGTCCAGGCATGGGTGATCGCAGTGTCGCGCAGATCGGGAAAAATGGCGACGAGTTCGCGCCGCAGCCGCTCGCCGGCCTCCATCAGCGCGATCGGATGAAGTGCTGCGCGCCCGCCAAGGATGAGGCGTTTGCCATCGGGTGAGGGGCGGTAGTAGAGGTGCTTCTCGCGCGTTTCGACGATCATCCTGCCATTGGGGATGAGCGCGCGGACGCGGTTCTCGCCGATCTCTTCGGTGGCAATCAGATAGCTCGGGAAGGGGACGAGGCGGCGCGCGAAATCTGCAACAGCCGGCCCGGAATAGCCGTTGGTTGCCACCACCACGTCGCCCGCCACAACGACGCCGCTGGCGGTGATCACGCGGTGCTGCCGCTTGCCGGTCTCGATGCGCAGCACCGGGTTATAGCCCGCCACCACGACGCCGGCGTTGCGCGCCACCGCCAGCAGGCCCTGCTGGAAGAGGGCGGGGTGGACGCCGCCATGGGAGTGGAACACAAGCCCGCCCTGATAGCAGTCGCTGGCGATCTCGCGGTGAAGCGCGCTTTTGGGGATGATCTCGACCGGCAGGCCGACATCGCGCGACAGCAGGTCCGCCTCGCGGCCCATCGCGTCGTAGTCAGCTAACGTCCAGGCGCCGCGAAAGCGCCCGACAGGTTGCAGCCGCGCGTCGATACGCTCAGCCTCGATCATCTCCTTGACGAAGGCAAGAGACGCCATACCCGCCTCGATCATCGCTTTTGCCTTCGGCGCGCCATGCGCCGCAATGAGCTTCGAGTAGGACAGGCGGTGGCCATGGCCGATCATGCCGCCCGAGCGGCTGGAAGCGCCCGCGCCTGGGGCGCCCGCGTCCAGCACCACGACCGAGCGCCCGGCGCGCGCCAGGGTGAGTGCGGCCGACAGCCCGGCATAGCCAGCCCCCACCACCGCCACATCCACTTTGGCCGGCAACGTGATGTTGGATGCGGCCTCGCGGGGCGCTGCCTGCCACCAATAGGGATCCTGCGTGAGCGTATTCATCGCTTGCCTGTCCGGTTGTGTCGCCAGCGCCAAACCTGACCTGATAACGGTGTGCCTGCAAGCACCCCTTGCGCTGATCCTCGCTCTGCCTCCAGCATGCTGCCATTGCGGGCGCCAACAGGAGGGATTTGCCATGCGTGACCTGGCCGGAACCGTCGTTCTCGTCTCGGGCGCCGGCCGCGGCATCGGCCGGGCCATCGCTGAGATCCTCTACGCGCGCGGGTGCCATCTCAGCCTTGGCGTGCGGGACAACAAAAGCCTCCAGTCTTTTACGGCCGGGCGCGACCCGGCGCGCCTCATGAGCGCGCCCTATCAGGCGGAAAGCTGGGCTAGCCATAAGGAGTGGGTGGCGGCGACGCTGACCCGATTCGGGCGCATAGACGGCCTGGTGAACAATGCCGGCATCAGCATCGCCATGCCGCTGATGCAGGCCGACGAGACAAAGCTTGACCGCATCTGGGCCGTCAATTGCAAGGCCCCGCTCAATCTCGCGCGTCTGTGCCTGCCCCATCTTGAAGCCGCAGGGCAGGGGCGCATCGTCAACGTCGCCTCCCTGTCGGGCAAGCGGGTGCGCGGCGATAATGTCGCCTATCAGATGTCGAAATTTGCCGTCGTCGCGCTCACCCATGCGCTGCGCCGCATCAGCTGGGACAAGGGTGTCCGGGCAACCGCATTGTGCCCGTCTTATGTGCGCACCGACATGACGTCATCGGTGAAGGATTTTGCTGCCGCCGACATGACCGATCCCGCTGATCTGGCCGAACTGGTCGCCACCATCATGGCGCTGCCAAACACGGCCAGCATCGCTGAACTCCTCGTCAATTGCCGCCTGGAAGATATGGTGTGAGGCGTCAATCATGCGGCACACCGGCGTTTGCGGACGCTTTAGGCTTGCATCACCGGCTGCCTTTCGCCCACAATCGCGCCTATAAAACAAAGGGAGCGCATTCATGACAAAAAAATGGATATTGGGTCTGGCATTTGCCGGCCTCGTGGCAGCCGGCCCGGCGCTGGCACAGAAGAAATCGCTGGTGATTGGCATGGGCTCGGCGGACGCCGGCAAGCTTGATCCACATCTGGCATCCACGACGCCCGACAAGGGGCTCCTCAATTATGTCTTCAACGGTCTCGTGCGCATCAAGCCGGGCGAGGCAAGCCCCAATTTCATTGAGCCCGATCTTGCCGAAAGCTGGACACAGAACGCCAATGGCAGTGAATGGATTTTCAAGATCCGTGCCGGCGTCCAGTGCCATCACGGCTTTGGGCCGTTTACGGCCGAGGATGCGGCCTACTCACTGAAGCGCGCCGCGACCAAGGCAACCTCCTCCTATTCGGGCGATTTTTCCGCCGTCGACAAGATCGATGTTGTCGATCCCTCAACTCTCAAAATCACGCTGAAGACGCCGGTTGCAGGCTTCCTCGGCTATGTCGCCAACATCAATGGCGGCAACATGGTGTGCAGGAAGGCTGCTGAAGAAGCGGGCGACAATTTCGGCAAGCGCCCGATTGGCACCGGCCCGTTCATGTTTGCCGAATACCAGCCGCAGCAATTCGTCAAGCTCGTCGCCAACAAGCAGTATTTCCGTGGCGCGCCACAGCTCGACGACATCACGTTTCGCTATATCCCCGCCGATTCAAGTCGCGATCTCGCCTTCCAGTCCGGCGAGCTTGACATGATCTATGGCAAACAGGACCAGACCTGGGTCGACCGCACGGCCAAATTGCCGGGTGTCAAGGTAAAAGCCATGGAGCCTGGCGAATTGTCGGCGCTCTATCTCAACGTCACCGCAAAGCCGCTCGATGATATCCGCGTTCGCCAGGCAATTGCCCACGCCATTGATCGCAAGGCGATCGTCCAGTTCAAGGGCGAGGGCTCGTCGCGCGAGGCGGTGTCAGTGGTTCCCTCCGGCTATCTCGGCACTGACCAGAAGTCCGCGCTTTACGCCTACGACATTGCCAAAGCCAGGCAGTTGCTGACGCAAGCCGGCTATCCCAATGGCGTCACGGTCAAGACGATCCACACCACCCTCACCGGCATGCAGACGTTGATTGAAGCCGTGCAGGCACAGTTGAAAAAGGCTGGCATCACCCTTGATATCGAGCTTGTGGAACACGCAACCTTCCATGCCAATATCCGCAAGGATCTGTCGCCGATCGTTCACTATCAGGCAGCGCGCTTCCCGGTGGCCGATGTCTATCTGACGCAGTTCTACGATTCGAATTCAATCGTCGGCAAGCCAACGGCTGTCACCAACTTCACCCATTGCGATGTTGCGGATGCAGACATCCGCGGCGCTCGCACCGAGACCGACGCGGCCAGGCAGCTGGCGCTGTGGAAGGCGGCACAGGAGAAGCTGGTGAAGAATGTCTGCGGCATTCCCATCTACGAGCAGCTGCAGCTATGGGCCTGGAAGGACACGCTTGATCTTGGTTATGAGCTGAACGGGTCGCTTAATCTGTCGCCGCCCATCACCGAGAAAACGCGTTTCACCAAGTAAGCCGTTGACAGCCGGGGGGCGCTTCTCGCAATCCCCGGCCTCCGTCGGGAGTGGTAATGACGGCTTTTCTCGTGCGGCGATGTGGTTTCGCGCTTGTAACGCTTTTTGCGGTGCTGACGCTTGTCTTCGTGCTGGTGCGCATCGTTCCTGGCGATCCGGCTCAGCTCATTCTGGGTGATCAGGCAAGCCGCGAAACCATCGAGGCGCTGCGCCAGCGTCTGGGCCTCGATAAATCGCTGTTCGAGCAATATAGCGTGTTCATCGCCGGCGCGCTGCGCGGAGACTGGGGGACATCGCTTGTCACCGGGCGCCCGGTCATTGGCGAGGTGCTGAACGTCCTGCCGTGGACAATCGAGCTGACGCTGCTCTCGCTCGCCATCGGCATCGTCATCGGTGTGCCTCTGGGGGTTGCCGCTGCCGTCAGGCGCAATCGCTTCGTTGATTACGCAGCGCGGATTGCCTCCCTGCTCGGTCTGTCCTTCCCGCCCTTTGTCTCGGCGCTTCTGTTGCTTCTGGGTTTTGCCATCGCTCTGCGCTGGTTTCCGGTCATCAGCGGCAAGAATGCAACGTTCTATGAATGGTATCAGTCGATCACTTTGCCGGCTCTCAATCTCGGCCTGATCACAGCGGCCTATATCACCCGCGTCACCCGCTCGGCGATGCTGGAGGTGTTGCAGGAGGATTACGTGCGCACCGCCCGCGCCAAGGGCGTGCCGTGGCGTGCCGTGATCTGGCGTCATGGTCTGCGCAATGCGTTGATCCCGGTCATCACCATCGTCGGCCTTTATCTTGGCATTCTCATCGGCAATTCCGTGCTGACCGAGATTGTCTTCAGCCGCCCCGGCCTTGGCAAGCTGATCGTCGGCGCGCTCAACCAGCGCGACTACACCATGCTGCAGGGCATGATGGTGATCTACACCCTCGTCGTTGTCATCGTGAACCTGCTCACCGACCTTGCCTACGGCATCGCCGATCCACGGGTGAAGCTCAGATGACAGACATCGCGGCGCCAGCAAAACCGCGCTCGCCGGTACGCTATCTGCTGATGGCGACATTGCGTGCCTTCAACGCCAACAAGACGTCATGGGTCGGGCTCGTGGTCTTTGTTCTTGTTGTCATGCTGGCGCTGCTTGCGCCCTTTTTATCGCCGCACGACCCCCTCGAGCAGAACCTCATTGCCCGCCTGAAAGGACCAGGCGACACCTACTGGCTGGGAACGGATAATTTCGGCCGCGATATCCTGTCGCGCCTGCTCTATGGCGCCCGCATTTCGCTTATCATCGGCCTTGCCTCGACGGCGCTTGCGCTGGTCATCGGCTCGCTCATCGGCATGCTGGCCGGCTGGCGTGGCGGGCGCGTCGATACCCTCATCATGCAGGTGATGGATGTGCTGCTGGCCTTCCCCTCGCTCATCCTCGGCCTCATCATCGTTGCCATGCTGGGTCCCTCGATGATCAACATCATCGTTGCCATCGCGCTCACCTCCATCCCGCCCTTCGCCCGCATCGCGCGGGCGCCGACGATTGCCATGAAGGAGCGCGAATTCGTCGAGGCGTGTCGCTCGCTTGGCTATTCCGACGCACGCATTCTGGGCCTCCATATTCTCCCCAACATCCTGCCGGAAATTCTGGTGATGGGGTCGCTATGGCTTGCCAACGCCATCCGCACCGAAGCCTCGCTTGCCTTCATCGGGCTGGGCGTGAAGCCTCCCGCCGCGACCTGGGGCGGGATGATCCGCGAGGGCTTCGAGAACATCCTCGACAGCTCATGGCTCGTGCTTGCGCCGGGCGCGGCGATCCTCATCGTTGTCTTCGCCCTGAACCTCCTTGGCGATGGCCTGCGCGATGCCATCGATCCCAAGCTCAAGGGAGAGGCATGAGCGCAGCGCTTCTCAGCATTCGCGATCTGACGACATCCTTTCGTGTCGACGGGCAATGGCGCGATGTGGTGCGCCATGTTTCGTTTGATGTTCGGGCAGGCGAAACGCTCGCCATCGTCGGCGAGTCAGGTTCGGGAAAAAGCGTCACCGCCCTGTCGATCATGGGATTGCTGCCTCAGGCCAACAGCCGCACCACGGGCGAGATCCGGTTTGACGGGCGCGACCTTCTCAGCCTGCCGGAAGAGGAGATGCGCCAGCTGCGTGGCAATCGCCTCGCCATGATTTTTCAGGAGCCGATGACGAGCCTCAACCCGGTGCTCACCATCGGCTTTCAGATCGCCGAGGCGCTCATCTATCATCGCGGTCTTGATCGCAGTGCGGCTGCAGCCGAAACGTTGCGCATACTCGAGCGCGTACGCATGCCCGCTGCCGCCAGCCGCCTTGACGATTACCCGCATCGCCTGTCCGGCGGCATGCGCCAGCGCGTCATGATTGCCATGAGCCTTGCCTGCCGTCCGCGCTTGCTGATCGCCGATGAGCCGACAACCGCGCTCGATGTGACCATCCAGGCGGAAATCCTCGAACTCATCAAGACGCTGCAACGCGAGGAGGAGATGGCGGTTGCCTTCATTACGCACGATATGGGCGTTGTGGCCGAGATCGCTGATCGCGTTGTCGTCATGCTTCAGGGTGAGAAGGTGGAGGAGGGGGCGACGCCGGCGCTCTTCAAAAATCCCCAGGCGCCCTATACCCGCGCCCTGCTCGCTGCCGTGCCGAGGCTTGGTGACATGGCGGGCAGGAGCGAGCCGGAGCCGTTTGTTCTCATTGATGTGCTGAGCGGCGCAGAGACGATGCCCGCGAAGCGACAGCGACGCATCGATGCGGCAGGCGCGCCGCTCCTGGAGGTTGCCGGCCTCTCCACGCGCTTCGATGTCAGGAGTGGCGTCTTTTCCCGAGTCAGTGCCCGTGTGCATGCGGTGGAGAATATATCGTTTGCCCTGCACGCTGGCGAGACGCTGGCGCTTGTCGGCGAATCAGGCTGCGGCAAATCGACGACCGGTCGGTCCATCCTGCGTCTCGTCGAGCCGCTTGCCGGCAGTATTCGCTTCGAGGGCCACGACGTCCGCGCGCTTGATCGTGAAGGGCTGCGCAGGGCGCGCCAGCGCATGCAGATGATCTTTCAGGATCCGTATGCGAGTCTCAACCCGCGCAAGACGGTCGGCGGCGCCATTGCCGAGCCGATCATCGTGCACGGCCTTGCGGGCAGGGCGGAAGCAGCCGAGCGCGTTGGCGCCCTGCTGAAGCGCGTTGGCCTCAGCCCCGACATGGCCGGGCGATTTCCTCACGAATTTTCCGGAGGCCAGCGCCAGCGTCTGTGCATCGCGCGCGCGCTCGCGCTTGCGCCCAAACTCATCGTCGCCGATGAAGCCGTGTCAGCGCTTGACGTGTCGATCAAGGCGCAGATCATCAACCTGATGATGGAATTGCAGGATGAGCTTGGCCTCGCTTTCCTTTTTATCTCGCATGATATCGCGGTCGTCGAGCGCATCAGCCACCGCGTTGCGGTGATGTATCTGGGCGAGATCGTCGAGATCGGCCCGCGCGCTGCCATTATCGATCATCCTGCCCACCCCTACACCCGCCGCCTGATGGCAGCTGTTCCTGTTCCCGATCCGGCACGGCGCCGGCCGGCGCGCGCGCTGTCAACCAGCGACATACCAAGCCCGGTGCGATCCGCGGATTTCGTGCCGCCGCTTCGTCGCTGGCGTGATCTGGGTGGCGGACATCATGTCATGGAGGAGTAGTCGGCGCTTTATCCAGCCTTGGCGCCGAAATGGCGATATCGATCCCCATCCGTACGGGGCCTCGTCACCATCTGCGGGAATTCAGTGAATGGCATGGCGGCCAGCGGCGCGAGGCTCATGCAGCGCAGCCATAGACTTTCGGTACGCCTGCTTCGCGCACATGACTGCGCAGGCGTTCATTTGGCAACGCCTTGGCGAGAATATCGGTTGCCGCATTAAGCTTGTCGATATCGATGCCGGTTCTCATCCCCATTTGTTCCAGCATGAAAACGAGATCCTCGGTCGCGACATTACCCGAGGCACCCGGAGCGAAGGGGCAGCCGCCAAGCCCGCCCGAGGCAGCATCAAACACCGTGACCCCCGCCTCAAGGCCGGCCAGGATATTCGCGAGCCCGAGCCCCATCGTGTTGTGGAAATGGAGGCGCAGCGAGATGTCCTTGCCAACGGCCCGGCGCACGGCCTTGATGCGCGCGCTGACCAGGGCCGGATCGCCATAACCGACCGTGTCAGCCAGTCCGATTTCGTCGACGCCGCTTTCCGCCAGATCGGCAGCAACCCGGCATACATCGGCTTCCGACACCCGGCCTTCGATGGAGCAGCCGAAGCTGGTGGGAATGCCGCCAGAAACCAGCACACGGCGCCCCTTCTCCTGTCTGGCCAGGCGAACGATATCGCCGACGATCCTGACCTGGTCCTCGCGGTTGCGCCGCGTATTGGCGAGGCTGTGGCTATGGCTGGCCGAGACGATGCAAAACAGCATTTCAGCGCCTGCTCCAAGTGCGCGCTCGGCTCCCCTGAGGTTGGGGGCAAGAGCGCCGACGCGCCATGGCGCAGGCAGGTTGCGGGCACCGGTGACAATGTCGGCGGCGTCGGCAAATTGCGGCATGGAGGTTGCGGGCACAAAGCTCGCAGCATCTATCTCCGGCAGACCGGTCGCGGCAAGCGCCTCGATCCAGCGCAATTTCGTCTCTGTCGGCACAAGTTCGCCAACCAATTGCAGCCCGTCGCGGGGGCCGACTTCGCAGATATCCACGTCACGTTGCTGGCTTCCGTGCATCGGGGTCAATTTTCCAAAAGCCGTAAAATCAAAATTGTGTATTTTATATTGATGAAGTACAGATAATTGAACTTTTCTGTCAATCAGTAATTCTACATCAAAGGGCGCGCGCAATGCAAAAACGAATAAAAAAATCAGCAAATCCCGCTCTGATCGGCCAGATTGTTGACATCATCCGCCGTGACGGCATCGGTTTTGGTGAACGTCTGTATGAGTCGCGCCTGGCGCAGCGTCTGGGGGTGTCGCGCCCGCCTGTCCGCCAAGCCCTTCTGGCTCTGAGTACGCAAGGTTTGACAAAATTGATACCGCACAAGGGGTTCATCCTGTGCGTACCGCTGGCGTCCCTGTCATCGCCACAGGCTCTGATCGCTGCCGATGTCGGTGAGAAGCATTACGAGGCGATCGCCCGGGATCATTTCGACGGGCAGTTTCCGGTGATTGTCAGCGAGGCGGAATTGATGCGCCGCTACCATCTCACGCGCGCGCAATTGCTGCGATTGCTTGACCGTATTGCCGCCGAGGGCTGGGTCGAGCGCGCCAAGGGGTATGGCTGGATGTTCGCGCAATCCTTGCGTGACCCGACGGGAAACGCCCAGACGGCGCGGCTGCGGCTGATCATCGAGCCGGCGGGCATTCTTGAACCGACCTTTCGCTGGAACCCCGAGCGCATGGCCATTGTCCGCGAGCATCAGGAGCGAGTTCTGAGGGATGGCATGCGCCTCTATAATTTGTCGGAAATGTTCCGCTTTGGTTGCGAATTCCACGAAGCGATTGCTGAGTGTTCAGGCAATGTGTTCCTGCTCGACACGCTGAAGCGCGTCAACCATATGCGCCGGCTCTTTGCCTATTGCCAGATGCCCGACGCACACGGGCTCGAAAGCCTCACCCGAGAGCATCTTGACATACTGGATGTTCTGGAGACTGGCGACAGGCGTGGCGCGGCGGCGCTTATGAAAGGGCATCTGCTGCGCAGCGCCGGGGCAGGCGAACTGGCAATCCAGACCCCGCCGACGGGCTGAACCGCCGGCAAATGCAGCCACGCGCGACTGGTTCAATTCACTGTTTTGCTGCGGGCGCCAGTCGAAACGAAATCCACAGCGCGATCGCCAGGACGAAGGTCATCGCAGCGACACACGCCGTCCAGCCGAAACGGTCGAAAATCTGACCGAGGACAGCGCTGCCGGCAAGCCCGCCCGAGAAATAGCTTGCGAGATAAATGCCGCTCGCAGCTCCTTTGTCGCCGTCAGCCGCGCGACTGGCAAGACCGGTGGCAGTCGCCTGCGCAAAGAAAGTCCCAACCCCGATGATGGACAACCCGAGAAGGACGGCGGCGAGATTTCCGGTGAGCAGCAATGGCTGGCCAAGAGCGGCAGCACCAAGCCCGATCAACAGCGATGCGCGCGTACCAAGTTGGGCAACCAGCTTGCCGGCGAGCGGGGTGGTGACGATTGACGGCAGAAAGACCAGATAGACAAAGCCAATCGACATCTGGCCGATGCTGAGCGGCGGGCGCACCAGCACGAAATTGACAAAGGAGAAGGTCCCGATGAACACAAACAGGATACAGAAGCCGATGAGAAAGCTCGAACGGGTGAGCGGATTGGAAAAATGCTTGCGTACGGACGCGACCGCCTGCCCCAGCGGCTCGGTGCCGGTGAGGCGCATGGCCGGATGGATGGCCAGCAGCGCAAGGCCGGCACCAAGCAGGTTAAGCCCGGCGAAAACGTAGAAGTTTGTCGCCAGCCCGAAATGATCCGCGAGGGACGCAGATAATAACCGACCGATCAGGTTGGACGCGACATTCCCCGTGATATAGGCGGCAAAGGCGCGTGGCGCTTCCTCCATGCTGAGTTCTTCGCCCAGATAGGCCAGCGTCAGGGTGAAGGCCGTTGCCATCAGCAAACCCTGCACGATGCGAAGCGTGGTAAAAATGGTGAGGTCAGGCGCATTCGCCAGCAGGAGCGTCGGGAGGGCCAGAAGCGACAGGCTGACAACGATACCGGTGCGGCGATTGAGGCGTCGGCTTAAAAGCGCGACCGCAAGGCTCGCAACCGCCATGCCGATGGTGCTGGAATTGACCGCCAGCGCCATGTCGGCCGGGCTGACGCCGTAATGGCGGGTCAGCGTTGGCAGGATGGCCTGCGTGGCGAAAAGATCGATCAGAGTCAGAAAGGCGATGATGCCGACGATAATGGCGCGCTGCAGGCCATGATTGCCACCTGACGTGGCAGCGCCAGCGCCGTTTCGAACTGACATCATCATGGCTCCACATCATGGCGCTGCCGGGCGCGGCAAACGGAGGTTTGCGATCAGCATCGCTTTGTCAGCCTGTGTCGTGCCGGGCGGTCAGACCCTCGTCAAGTGAGGAAGACTAGCCATTTAGCGGTGCGCTGATCGTGGACGCGACGTTTCAGCTGCGCTTGCTCGCCGGCGCAACGGAAATTCCCAGATTTGGCGTTGCCTGCGGCCCGCTCGCCGTCGGCGCGGCGAGGGGATTGTCTTCGAACAGCAAGGTGGGCGGTGTATCTTCGTTGGCCGCCGCCGCAATCGCCTTGGGGCGGAAATTCTGCGCAGCCAGCCGGGCATCGACCAGTGCCTGGCCATTCAGGCGGGCCGCGATCTCATCGCGTTTTTTGCTGGCTTCCTTGTCGCCGTTTTGCGCCGCGACTGTGAACCATTTGTAGGCTTCACCGAGATTTTGCTTGGCGCCGAGCCCATTGACCAGCAGCACAGCCAGATTGAACTGGCTGTCGACCAGCCCCAGCTCGGCTGCCTGCTCGAAGAGCGGGAACGCCCGCTGATAATCTGGGTTTCCCGTCGCTATACCGGCGGCATAAAGGGTGGCAAGGTTATGCATCGACTTGCGGTTGCCAAGGGCGGCACCCTTCTCATAAGCGCTGACCGCCTGGCCGATATCGCGCTTCGGGCCAAGCCCCTTCTCATAAATGTTGCCCAGCCGGTAATAGGCCGGCGCATGATCCCGCTCGGCCGCCAGCACCAGCCAGGGGATGGCTGCTTCAACATTGCGCGGGATCGAACGGCCGTCAGCCAGGCGAATGGCGACATCGAAATAAGCGCGCGGGTTCTGGGCTTCAAGCGCCTGCTTCAGGCGCTGGGATAAAACGCCCTCGGGAAGCGCAGGCAGAGTGACGCCAGCCTGTGTCGTCGCGACACGTGATGACGCCACTTCGCCGCGCTTGTCGAGACTGCTGGTTGCATCATCGTTGCGACGGGTGTTTTCGCCATTTGTCGGTTCGGATGGTGATTTGCCGATCGGCCGTTCGTCATGCGTCGGCGTGGCGATGTCGCCGCCCGACTGGCCAAGCGACCAGACGATGCGCGCCGCGCTCAACACAATGGCGACAATCGACAGGGCAACGCCGACGCGGATGACGAGGCCGCTGATTTTGCGGGGTGCCCGCTGGGCGGGCCTTGCTAGCAACGCATCACCCGATGGCGAGGGCGCGGCTGCCGCTTTGGGCGTGCCGTTTCGCCGAAGGGCTGAAATAAATGAGGAGCGCAGGCTGCTTTTGGCGCCGCCGCCTTTCTCGGTCTGTCGCTGTATGGCGACGCGGGCAGCGCGGATCGGATCGCCCGCACCAAGGCTCTCGCTCCCCGCATCGGCTTTCGCTGCTGGCAATTTGCCGGGTGCTCGCGGCATCTGCGCTTGCGGGCGTCCTGATCCTGGCTCAAGCGGCAGATCGAGTTCGCCCCGATCATCATGAGCGCGCTGAAGTTCAGCCGCACGCGCAGCCGCTTCGCGAGCGGCACTGAGGGCCGATTGATCGGTTTGAACGGGGGCTTTCGCTGCAGCCGACCGTGCGTCGACCGGGAGCGCTGGTGGTGCTGCAGGAACGGCTGCCCCCGGCTTGGCGGCGGCGCGCGTGACGGGCATCTCGGCTGGCGGAGCGTTATCGCGCATGCGCTCGTTGAGGCGGGTCAGCGCCTCGTGCATCGAGTTGAGCGTTTCGGTAACACGCCGGTCTGAGCCTTCGGCGCTGCGCCGGAATTCGCTGACATGCTTTTCCAGCGACTGGATGACATCACTTTGCGGCGGGGTGTCGCGCTGCAATTCCATCAGTTCAGTCAGGCGCTTTAGTCGGCTGTCGACGTCGCTGTACGATGTCTCGGCGGCGGGGCGTTCGCTTTGCGCCCGCTCGATTTTATCAACAAGCGCCGTCAGACGCTTTTCGATGACCGAAAAGGCCGTTGTGTCGGGCGGATGGCTTGCCAGTTCCTCAACACGCCCGCGCAGTTCGCTAATCATGCGCTGCGTGGTGTCTGATGTTCCTTTAGCCAGCAACTGCACCGCCAGCGCGTCGATGCGCCCGGCGAGCACATTGATCGCATCCGGTGTCTCGTCACGCGTCGACAGAAGTGACTGAATCTGTTCCATACGGTGGCGCAGATCATCAATGCGCTCATCCGGCAGACTGTGAAAAGCTGCCGCCTCGGCCGGTCGCTCTGAAATCTGGGCACGCAGCCCCGCGATGTCCTCGCGCAGTCGCTCGATGGTCGCGATATCCTGCCTTGGCTGCAGTCGTTCAAGCTTGTCGCCGATTGTTTTCAGATGAACGAGAACGTCGCCGGGCTGGCCAGCCCGCAACAATTCGCCCATCTCATCAAGCTGGCTTGCCATCCGTGACAGGGCCAGCGGGTCGACCTCCGCATCGCGCGCCCCGGTGATCTTGGAATCGAGCATGCGGATTTCAGCCAGCAATTGCCCAAGCTGGGGCTCGCCTGCGGAGCGCTCGAGACTGCGCCGCAATGTTTCGAAGCGCTCGGGCAGGTCATTCAGCCGACGATCGAAGGACGGCTCGTGGCGCGAAGCGGCAATCTGCGCTGCAAGGCCGCTCAGACGCTCCTGAATGTCGCGCAGCGACTCCGCGTCGACCCGCTGGGCCTGCTGATGATGAAGAAAATCAGCCTGGTCGCGGGAGGCCGCCGAATCTTCCAGTTCGCGTTGCCGGCTGGCGATCTGGCGAACGGTTTCGCTCAAACCGGCGTCAATCGACAACACCGGCTGCGATCCGCTATCCTCAAGCTGGCGGGCGATGTCGACGAGTTGCGCCTCGATCTTCGCCAGCCGACCGTCATCATGTAAGGGTGGAAGGGGAGGCGCCGGCTTGTTCAACCGCTCGCTGATGTGATCGAGCCGGGCTTCAACCGAATGAATGGCTGCCATGATGGCCGACAGGCGGGGATCATCGGCAAGGTGGCTGCCGCCCAGCGTGCGCGTCTCGCCGATAAGGTCGCGAACGGCGCGCCGCGCCTCGCGCTCTACAGCCGCCAGATCAGAATGGACGTGGTCGACTTCGCTGGCAAAGGCTTTGACGTGACGGGCGGTGACCGGACCTGCCTGATCAGCGGCCTCGAGACGGCGCTCGGCAAGCACCAGCGCGCGCTGCGCCTGCAACTCGGCACTGCTGACGCGTTCGGCAAGATCGGCCAGTCGCTTGAACATCTGCGACAACTGCACATTGTCGCGGTTGTCACGCCGTTGCGGTTGCGCAGCTTTCCTTGCCCGCTCATCGCCGCGCCCGTCAAAATGCTGCCGTTTTGAAAATTCGTGACGCTGACCGCTGAAGGCGGGGGGGCGATCACCGGCGCGCGCCGACGCGTCACTGATGACACCATTGAGCCATGCTCCCAGCGACAGCCCGGAGCGGCGCGCGATGTCCATCGCCCGCTCATAGCCTACTTCCTCGTCCTCAACGAAGCCGACAGGCCTGTCGTTGGTCCATGACTTACGCGCGGCCATATCCCGCTCCACCCGCTGGCCTGCCTTCCGGCTCTGGCCATCCAATCGGATCTGGCACAGCAGGCGCCATCCGATCTGGCGAGACCTTCAACCCATTATGGTAAATACCTGGTTAACGGGTGGCTGCCGGCGTTTCCGGGAAGAGGCTCAACGCCGGCGCTGGCCATTGACTGCGCAGTTCAGAACAGTCCGCGCTACGCGTCGCGTCTGATCACGCCATCGTATCGAGGACGGTGCCGCAAAATAAGCGAGTCATGTCACGCAAATTTTACAACAGGTGATTGGCAGGTCACTTGGACGTATGCGTAAATCACCGACGCTAAACGTTGAAAAACGAATAAAATCAAAACGTAGGTGAGGATCTTTTGGCTGGAACAATAAGATAACAGGTCACTGACTGGCCACGGTCGACCATATCCCGCTTGTTAAGCTGAAGATGGAAAGACGCCATCATGAAATTCGAGAGATAAGACGTGCCACAGAACATTCAGGTTATCGAAGAGGTCAGAACAACGTCTTTGTCCAGCTTGGAGACCACGCGTAAGGAAGACGTGTTTACCATCGGCGAGATGGCACGTGATTTCGGTATTACTTTGCGCGCCCTGCGATTTTATGAGGACCGTGGGCTTCTTCATCCCAGACGGGAGGGGTCGTCGCGATTCTATAGCGAAGCCGACAGGAAGCAGTTGACGCTCCTTCTTCTGTGCAAGCGTGTCGGCATGTCCATCATCGATATCGGTGAGATGCTGGCGCTCGACCACCAGGCGCGAAACGCCGCAGGTGGCCATAAACACCAGCTCACCATACGTGATCGTTTTTCCCGCCAGCTGACCATGCTCATCGAGCGCAGGGATGAGGTGGAAAAGGCAATTGACGAGCTGAGCGGTCACATTGCTGGCCTCGACAGCGATCTGGCGGTCAGGGGAACATAGTACTGAACCTGCGATCGGCGGGCGCACCCCAATTATTGGTGCGGTACGCACCTAGGGGTTGTCCGCACGACATCGCCCGCGATGTCGTATAAAAGCTCTCGTGGTGTGTGCGGTCAATATTGCGTCGGGCTTAGGTTCGGCGCACATTGTCATCCTTGAGAAGGCGGCGCTGCTGCACGCGCGATGCGACGTTAGAAATAGCGTCGCGGCGCGGAGCGTCGCCCCATCACGGGTATGATAATGGCAAAGTAGCCGCGCGGACTGAAATGTCGCGGCACGTCGGGAGAACTAGACCATGCCAAGCTACAAGGCGCCGGTACATGACACGCTCTTTCTGCTGAATGATGTCTTTCACTTCGAAAAATACGGCAATCTTCCAGGCTTCGAGGATGCAACCCCCGAAACCATCGAAGCGATTCTCGGCGAGGCTGCCAAACTGACGGAAGAAGTCTTCCAGCCGCTCAATCGCAGTGGCGATGTCGAGGGCTGCAAGCGCCATGCGGACGGGCGCGTCACCACGCCCAAGGGCTTCAAGGAAGCCTATGAAGCCTATGCTGCGGGCGGCTGGATTGGTCTGGCGACCGACCCCAAATATGGCGGCCAGGGCCTGCCTTATACGCTTGGCGCGATCATGAATGAATTCTCGTCGAGCGCCAACATGGCGTTGTCGATGTATCCCGGCCTCACCATGGGGGCGATTGCCGCCCTCATTGAACACGCCTCCGAAGAGCTGAAACAGATTTATGTCCCGAAAATGGTGGAAGGGCGCTGGTCAGGCACCATGAACCTGACGGAACCGCATTGCGGCACCGATCTTGGTCTGATCAAGACCAAGGCCACGCCGCAGGGCGATGGCTCCTACAAGATTTCCGGCACCAAGATTTTCATTTCCGCCGGCGAGCAGGACATCACCGAGAACATCATCCATCTTGTGCTTGCCCGCATCGATGGCGCGCCGGAAGGAACCAAGGGTATTTCGCTCTTCGTCGTTCCGAAGTTTATGGTCAACGCCGATGGGTCGCTGGGCGCCCGCAATCCGGTTGCCTGCGGGTCGATCGAGCACAAGATGGGCATTCACGGCAACGCCACCTGCGTCATGAACTATGACGGCGCGGTAGGCTGGCTGGTGGGCGAGGCCAATCGCGGCCTCAACGCCATGTTCGTCATGATGAACGAGGCGCGTCTCGGCGTTGCCATCCAGGGCCTGTCACAGTCCGAGGTCGCCTATCAGAATGCCTTGGCCTACGCCAAGGACCGTATTCAGGGGCGCTCGCTCTCGGGCGTGAAGGCCAAGGACAAGGCGGCCGATCCCATCATCGTCCACCCCGATGTCCGTCGCACGCTGATGAACATCAAGACCTTCAACGAGGCGGCGCGGGCGTTTGTTGTATGGACGGCGATCCGCGGCGATATCTCGCATCGCTCCGAGGACAAGGCCGAGAAGCAGATGGGCGATGACCATATGGGTCTGATGACGCCGGTGCTGAAGGGCTTTCTCACCGATAAGGGCTTCGAGAACGCGGTCAACGCCCAGCAGATGCTGGGTGGGCATGGCTACATCGAGGAATGGGGCATGTCGCAATATGTGCGCGATGCCCGCATCGCCATGATTTATGAAGGCGCCAACGGCGTGCAGGCGCTCGATCTCATCGGCCGCAAGCTGCCCCGCGATGGCGGGCGGGCGATCACTGCGTTCTTCAATGAAGTCGGCGCCTTCATCAAGCAGCATGAAGGCGATGCGGCAATGAAGGCTTACGTCGGCCCGCTCGCCAACAGCCTGCAGCATCTCCAGCAGGCCACCATGTGGTTTATGCAAAACGGCCTTGCCAATCCCGATAATGCCGGGGCCGGCTCGACTGACTATATGCATCTGCTTGGCCTTGTCTGTTTTGCCTATATGTGGGCGATGATGGCAAAGACGGCTCAGGAGAAGCTGGCAAACGGTGCCGGCGACAAGAGCTTTTACGAAACCAAGCTCGTCAGCGCCCAGTATTTCGCTGAACGCGTTCTGCCAGAAACGGCCGCCCATCTGGCGCGCCTGTCGACGGGAGCCAAGACCATGATGGCGCTGGCGCCTGAGGCTTTCTGATCCGGCAGTGCCGGGCGGCATTCCGCCCGGCCTGTCCATGAATTTGCTCAAATCATCACGACCATGCCGTCAAGGCACAAAAACGATTTCGGGAGCTCCATATGGCTGACGCCTTTATCTTCGATACGGTTCGCACCCCGCGCGGGCGCGGCAAGAAGGACGGCTCGCTGCACGAGGTGACGGCGCTGCAACTTGCCACCCAGTCGCTGGAAGCGCTGGCCGAGCGCAATCGCATGGACACGGCGGTGGTTGGCGATGTCATTCTCGGTTGCGTTGATCCGGTGGGTGAGGCGGGAGGCGATATTGCCCGCGCCGCCGCGCTGAATGCCGGCTACAGCACCAAGGTGCCCGGCATCCAGATCAACCGCTTCTGCGCCTCGGGGCTTGATGCGGTGAATTTCGCCGCCTCGCAGACGATCGCCGGCGCTGATGATGTGATGATCGCCGGCGGCGTTGAATCCATGTCGCGCGTTGGCCTTGGCGCCTCAGGCGCAGCGATTGCCATGGACCCTGAGATTGCCATGAAATCCTACTTCATGCCGCAGGGTGTCTCCGCTGATCTCATCGCCACCAAATATGGCTTCACCCGCGACGTGGTCGATGCCTACGCGGTAGAAAGCCACAAGCGTGCCGCCCAGTCCTGGGCTGACGGGCGCTTCACCAGATCGGTGGTGCCGGTGACCGACGTCAACGGCCTCACCATCCTAGCCCATGACGAAATCGTGCGCCCTGACACCAACATGCAGTCGCTTGCCCAGTTGAAACCCTCCTTCCAGATGATGGGCGAGATGGGCGGGTTCGACGCGGTGGCGATCCAGGCACATCCCGACGTCGAGACCGTCCGCCACGTCCATCATGCCGGCAATTCCTCGGGTATCGTCGATGGCGCGGCTGCCGTGCTTATCGGCAACAAGAAGGGCGCGAAAAAGCTCGGCATGCAGCCGCGCGCCCGTATCCGCGCCTACGCCAATATCGGTTCCGATACGGCCCTCATGCTGACAGGCCCGGTCGATGTGACGCAGAAACTTCTGAAACAGGCGCGCATGTCGATTTCCGACATTGATCTGTTCGAGGTCAACGAGGCTTTTGCCTCCGTTGTCCTGCGCTTCATGCAGGCCTTCGATGTGCCCCATGACAAGGTCAATGTGACGGGCGGGGCGATCGCCATGGGCCATCCGCTGGGAGCAACCGGTGCCATGCTGATAGGCACCGTGCTCGATGAGCTGGAACGGCGCAATCTCAACACCGCGCTCATCACCCTGTGCATCGGCGCTGGCATGGGAACGGCCACCATCATCGAACGTGTCTGAGATGACGCAATTGGACGCACGCCATGCGGCCCTGCTGGTGATTGACGTGCAGCAGGCCTTTGTCGAGATGGCTTCGGCCGGAAACGCCCGCAATAATCCGCAGGCGGAGGCAAACATTGCCGTGTTGCTCGCCGCCTGTCGCGGGGCGGGCGTGCCGGTGATCCATATCCGCCACGCCTCGCGCCATCCGCATTCACCGTTTCGTCGTGACAAGCCCGGCTTTGCCGTCCAGCCTTTTGCCGCTGAACGCACGGGCGAAGTGGTCGTAACGAAATCCGCCAACAGCGCCTTCATCGGCACTGATCTGGAGGCACGATTGCAGGCATGGGATATCGCTTCACTCATCATCACCGGTGCCACCACAAATCACTGCGTCGAGACCACAGCACGCATGGCCGGCAATCTCGGTTACGGCGCTTTTCTCGTGCGGGATGCAACCTGGACCTACGGGCGCACAGGCCCTGACGGCGAGCATCATCGCGCCGAGGATATTCATCAGATGTCGCTTGCCAATCTGGCTGGCGAATTCGCCACTATCACCACAACTGCCGCGATCATCGCGGACATACAGATTTCACAGCCGCAACAACGCGCTGGTTAAGCCGGGGAGGCACCATATGAGCATGACCAATTTCAAACTAGAGATCGATAGCGATGGCATCGCGACCGTGACCTGGGACATGCCAGGGCGCTCCATGAATGTGTGGAACGAGGACGCCATTGGCGAATTCGCCGCCATCGTTGAACGGCTGCATACGGATGACACCATCAAGGGCATGGTCATCACGTCGGGCAAGGAAACCTTCTGTGCTGGCGCCGACCTGACATTGCTCAGCACCATGAAGGCGCGTTTTGAGCGCCTCACGATCGAGCGTGGCGAAAAGCCGGCGATGAAAGCACTCTTTGAGGAAGCCTCGAAACTCGGCCAGATGTTCCGCCGCCTGGAACTTGCCAAGAAGCCGGTGGTGGCTGCCCTCAACGGCACGGCGCTGGGCGGTGGGTTCGAGCTGGCACTGGCCGCCCATGGCCGCATCGCCGCGCAGAACGACAAGACCCGGCTTGGCCTTCCCGAAGTGAAGGTTGGTCTTATTCCCGGCGCCGGCGGCACGCAGCGCATTCCCCGCCTGGTCCCGGCGCAGGATGCCCTTCAGCTTATCGTCCAGGGGCAGGAGTTGAAGCTCGACCGGGCATCAGCCATGAAGCTCGTCGACAAGGTTGTGCCGCCAGCCGATCTCATTGCTGAGGCCAAGGCCTGGATCAAGGCCAACCCGAAAGCGGCAGCGCCGTGGGATCGTGATGGCTTCAAACTTCCTGGCGGGCCGGTCTATTCGGCCGGTGGCTCCCAGGTCTGGCCGGCCGCTGCTGCCATTGCGCGCCGCGAAACCAATGGCAATTACCCGGCCGTGAAGGCGATCCTCAGCGCAGTCTATGAAGGGTTGCTCGTTCCCTTCGACACAGCGCTGCGCATCGAGGCACGCTACTTCACCTCCGTGTTGCGCTCGCCGGAAGCTGCCGCCATGATCCGTACCCTCTTCATGTCGATGGGTGAGCTGAACAAGGGAGCGCGACGCCCGCCCGGCGTGGCGCCATCGAAACTGCAGACCATTGCCGTCATCGGCGCCGGCTTCATGGGTGCCGGCATCGCCCAGGTGAGCGCGCGTGCCGGCATGATGGTCTATCTCGTCGATCGTGATGAGGCGGCCGCGCAGAAGGGCAAGGAGCATATCGTTCAGGCGCTGACCGATCAGGTCAACAAGGGCCGGATGAAAGCCGCCGAGAAGGATATGATCCTTGAGCGGGTGCGCCCGACCGCCAATTATGAAGACCTCAGAAGCGTCGATTTTGTTGTCGAGGCGGTATTTGAGAATCGTGACGTCAAAAAGGATGTCATCGAGAAGACGCTGGCTGTGATCGGCAAGGATGTCATCTTTGCGTCCAACACCTCGACGCTGCCGATCACGTCGCTGGCCGCCTATTCGAGCCGCCCGGACGATTTTGTCGGCGTGCATTTCTTCTCGCCCGTCGACCGCATGATGCTGGTTGAAGTGATCCTCGGCAAGAAGACCAATGACCGGGCGCTCGCCACCGCGATGGATTTCGTCAAGGCCATCCGCAAGACGCCGATTGTCGTCAATGATTCGCGCGGGTTCTTCGCCAATCGCTGTGTCCTCAACTATGTCCGCGAAGGCCATATCATGCTGACCGAAGGCGTGCCGGCGGCGATGGTTGAAAATCTGGCGCGCATGGCCGGCATGCCGGTTGGCCCGCTGTCACTCAACGACGAGGTGGCGCTTGATCTTGCCTGGAAGATCCTGCAGGCAACCAAGACCGATCTCGGCGTGAAGGCGGTTGATGAGCGTCAGGAAAGCCTGCTGGAAGAAATGGTGGTGAAGCGCGAGCGCTTCGGTCGCAAGAACGGCAAGGGTTTCTATGACTATCCGCAAGGCGGCAAGAAATCCCTGTGGCCGGGCATCGTCGATATCATCAAGCCGACTGATAACCCGGACAAATTCGATCGCGACGATTTGATGCGCCGCTTTCTGGTGACACAGGCGCTCGAAGCCGCGCGCTGCGTCGAGGACGGGGTCATCACCGATATGCGCGAGGCCGATGTCGGCTCGATACTCGGCTTTGGCTTCTCCCCCTTCACCGGCGGCGTTCTCACCTATATCGACCAGATGGGAACCGAAGCCTTTGTCGCACTTTGCGAGTTCTTCGCCAAGAAATACGGCAAGCGCTTCAAGCCGAACAAGCTCCTGAAAGAGATGGCGGAGAAGAACGAGACGTTCTACGGTCGCTTTGCTTCAGGCGCTGGCGCCAGACAGGCGGCTTGAAAGGCGCAGCCTCTTCTGCCTGGCGGGAGCGCGCGTCCCGTCCGGCTGGGGCTGTCATCTGCTGAACTTCACGCTGTCATGGTTGCCAGAAAATCTGTCAGCCGCGTCAGGCAGGTTTCACTCAAGGCACCATCGAACATGTGAAAGACATGGCAGCCGCCGGGATAGATGGCGATCTCGGCGCTGTTGCCGGCAGCGATCCACCGCCCGGCCATGAACATTGAATCATCAACCAGCGGGTCCTTGGTGCCCACACTGAAGAGCGCTGGCGGCAGGCCGCGCACATCGGCATACATGGGCGATACATCCGGGTGATTGAGCGCGACGCCGGCAGGAACGTAGCAGCGGGCGAAATTCACGATGTCGCGGGTGTTGAGAATGAGCTTTTCCGCTCCCCAATTGGCAGCGCTCGGCGTCATCGTCAGATCGAAACTGCCAGCCGTTAACGCCGCAGCCCGGAACGGCACCAACCCATGGCGCTCGCGCAGGCGCACCATCGTCACCACCGCCAGATGCGCGCCCGCCGATTCACCGCCAATCGCCAGCACCGTCCCGCCAAACCGCACCCCCGCCTCGCGCGTCAGCCACAAGGCGGCGGCCTCGCAATCATCCGGCCCGGCGGGATAAGGAAATTCCGGCGCCAGCTTGTAATCGACCGAGACGACGCTAAGCCCGGTTGCGTCGGCGATGCGCTCGAAGAACCAGTCATGCATGTCATTCGAGCCGAGCGTCCAGCCGCCGAAATGGAGATGCAGGAAGGCGCCGCGTGAGGGTTGCAACGGCTTGACGATCCGCAGATTGATCGGCCCGCGCGGACCTGGAATGTCGAGGCTCTCGGCACGCGGCGAGGCTGGTCTGATGGGGAAAATGCCACGCCCCTGCTTGCGTGCCTCACGGATGACGGAAGGCGGGAAGGCCCAGGGGTCGGGCCATCCGGCGAATGTATCGACGATGTGGCGGTTGAGCGCCAGCGTCTCAGCGCTGATGGCGCTGTCAGCAAAAAGGGCGGGGTCGATGGCTAGGGGCATGAATCGTCCTGCTGATGTAAGATGTGCGAGCGCTCCTGCGCGTGCCCGTGAAAATCGGGCATCAGCAGGCGATTGGCAAGGTACAACTCACGTCAACCTGACAGAGGAGATCGAGATGAGGATATGGCGCGCGATTCTGATTGCAGCAGCTCTGGTGCTGGTCGCGCTTATCATCCGCGCGGCACTCGCCGAAGATATGATCGCTGCTTTTATCCGTATCGGCGATGATCCCTGGGGGGTGGTGACCTTCAGCGATCTCTACCTTGGTTTTGCCGTTACATCGACGCTCTTCTGGATCGCTGAGCCCCGGAAGCTGCATGCGGCGGGCTTCATTCTTGCTCTCCTCATCCTTGGCAACATCGTCAGCGCCATCTGGCTTGCCTGGAAACTGCCGGCCTTGGCGCAACGTCTCGCGTCTACGGCGCGCGCGACTTGAAGGCGTCAGTTGCAGCAACGAGGCCGCGCGCAATGCCCGGTTCGCTCAGCGCGTGGCCGCCGTCACCGACAAATGTCAGATCACCATCCGGCCACGCTTTGCTCAGGTCCCAGGCATTCTTGGCTGGCGTGCACATGTCATAGCGCCCGTGCACAATCCGCCCGGGAATGCCCTTGAGCCGGTGAGCGTCGGCCAGCAGCTGGTCGTCCTGCCGCAGAAAACCGCGATTGACGAAATAGTGGTTCTCGATGCGCGCGAAGGCGAGTGCGTAGCTGTCGCTGCCGAACCGCTCCACACGCCCGGGGTCTTCCAGTAGCGACAGGGCCGAGCCCTCCCACCGGCTCCAGGCGCGGGCGGCCTCCAGCTGTGCGGTTTGATCGCTGCCCGTCAGGCGCCGATGGTAGGCGGTGATCATATCGCCACGCTCGGCAAGCGGAATGGGCGCCAGAAAGCCTTCCCATGCTTCCGGAAAAACCCAACTCGCTCCTTCCTGGTAGAACCAACGGATTTCGGCTTCACGCAGCAGGAATATCCCGCGCAATACCAGCTCGCTCACCCGTTCCGGGTGCGCCTGCGCGTAAGCGAGCGCCAATGTCGAGCCCCAGGAACCGCCAAACACCTGCCATCGCTGTATGCTCAGATGCTGTCGCAGCGCCTCGATATCGCCAACGAGCGACCAAGTCGTATTATCCTCAAGATCGGCGTAGGGTGTCGACTGTCCACAACCGCGCTGGTCGAAGAGAACCATGCGATAGGCCTGTGGATCATGCAGGCGCCGCATCAGCGGATTGACGCCCCCTCCCGGCCCGCCATGCAGCAACACGACGGGTTTGCCTGCCGGGTTGCCGCACTCTTCGAAATAAAGCGTATGGCGCGGGCTTACCTTGAGGCTTCCACGCCGGTAAGGTTCAAGATCGGGAAAGAAGGGCAGGCTTGGGGTCGACATGAGGCAATATCCCTGCTTGGTGGTTGGTTGACGCTAATTGGCTTGGACGTCTGACGCAATCTGGCGGATAGTGAAGCGATCTTGTTTTCGTGACCGCGCATTGTTTAAATGAGGCCATCGATACGCTGTGGCTTTGGGAAGGAGAGCAGCTTGATGGCTCACGCCTATTCGATCGTCATTGCTGATGATCATCCACTGTTTCGCGGCGCGTTGCGCCAGGCGCTGAGCGGGTTTGACGCGGACCTGACCATTGACGAGGCGGCGGCCTTTGAAGATGTCACCCGGCTGCTGGCCGAGCGCAGCGATGTCGATCTTGTCCTGCTTGATCTGGCGATGCCTGGCATCAAGGGTTTTTCCGGGTTGATGTATCTGCGTGCCCAATATCCGGCGGTCCCTGTCGTCGTCGTCTCCGCCAATGAAGATCACGGGGTGATGAGGCGCTGCATCGATTTTGGTGCCTCCGGCTTCATTCCCAAATCGCTTGGTGCTGACTTGATGAGGCACGCGATCCAGCACGTGCTGAATGGGGGCATCTGGCTGCCGCCGGAACTGGGGCGCGGCGCTGATAACGACCAGGAAACCGCGACCCTCATTAACCGTCTGACGACGCTGACGCCGCAACAGGTCCGTGTCCTGATGATGCTGACCGAGGGGCTTCTCAACAAGCAGATTGCTTATGAGCTGGGAGTGTCGGAGGCGACCGTCAAGGCGCATGTCTCGGCGATCCTGCAAAAGCTCGACGTCGAAAGCCGGACGCAGGCGGTGATCGCCGCCTCCAGGATTGATATCGCCGCCTGGCAGGCCGGCAACGGCACGCTGCCAGCGTTGAGCTGATACGAGGGCTGCAGGCCAGCCGTCATTCCGCAGCCGTGCGTTGCGCGTGCAGTTGCGCCACGAGTGCTCTGAGCGCACCCGGCCGCACCGGTTTGTTGATAATCGCAATCGAGCTTGAAGCGGCCTCGGCACGCAGCGTTGGAGATCGATCGGCCGTCACCAGCGCTGCCGGCAGACGAGCGCCGAAGTGCCGCCGCAGGTCTGCTATGGCGTCGATGCCGCTCGCCCTGTCGAGATGGTAGTCAACAAGAACAATGGCAGGTTCCGCATTTTTTGCAGCGTAGCTCTCCATCACCTCGCCGCTGGTCTGGCCCGTGACCACCGTGCAGCCCCAGCCGCTCAGCAACACCGACATGCCATCGAGGATGGTGACGTCGTTGTCGATACAGGCAACCTTGATTCCAGCAAAGGCATTGGCTGATGTCGGGTCCGCGCGTGCGCTGGCCGGCACTGCCCGCGCAACCGTGCGTGGCAGGCTGACTGAAAACATCGAGCCCTTCCCCGGCCACGAGCGCAGCATGATGGGATGGTCAAGCACCTTGCCGATGCGCTCGACAATCGACAGACCAAGGCCCAGGCCGCGCGCCATGCGTGCACCCTGATCCAGCCGTTCGAATTCGCGAAAGATCACCTCCTGTTTGTGCTCAGGTATGCCAAGGCCGCTATCCCATACCTGCACGTCGAGGTGCGCGCCGCGCCGCCGACAGCCGACAAGAACGCGCCCTTCCCTCGTGTATTTCAGCGCGTTTGACACGAGGTTTTGCAGCAGCCTTCGCAGCAATCGTCGATCGGACGTCACCCACAGCTCGGTTGAAAGGACAACAAGGTCAAGCCCCCGATCACGCGCGGTTGGAACAAATTCGATGTCGATCTGGCGCATTAATTCGCCGAGCGGAAAGGATGTGATCTCGGTCTTGAGCGCTCCCGTGTCGAGACGCGAAATATCGAGCAAGGCGCCGATGATTTCTTCGACCGCCTCAAGCGACTGGTCGACATTGCTGACCAGCCGGTTGTGCTCGCTTGATGCATCGCGCTCGAGAAGGGCGGAAATATAGAGCCTGGCCGCATTGAGGGGTTGCAGAATGTCATGGCCGGCGGCTGCAAGAAATTTGGTTTTTCCGAGGTTGGCGTCATCCGCCGTCGCCCGGGCGCGCGCCAGCTCGTCGTTGAGACGCATCAGCTGATCGGTGCGCTCGCGGACACGGATTTCGAGGCTTGCGTTGACGCGTTCGAGATTTTCAGCCGCCTGCACCTGTTGGGTGACATCGCTGAAGGTCGAAACATAGCCACTACCCGGCAGTCTTGCCGTTCTGATTTCGAGGATGAGACCGAGCGCGAGGAACGGCCGGCGCTGCGTTTTGCCGGTGGCAAGGAATGCAGCCAGTCGTGTTGCCACAAGCTCGTCCGCGCTGCCCGCTCCGAATTCTCCGCGGTTCGCAAGATAGGTGATGATATCCTGCACCGATGTGCCGATGCTGATGAGGTTCGTCGGCAGTTCCAGCAGCGCATCAAAACGACGGTTCCACGTGATCAGCCGCAGATCACGATCAAAAACCGCAATCCCCTGATTGACCTCATCGAGCGCCGTATGCAGCAGGTCGCGATTATACTGGAGAGCGGCCGAGGCATCATCGAGAAGGCGCAGCGCTGCCTTGGCCGACACGTTGCGCCGGCGCAGCAGCAGGGCAAGAACGAGGCGTGCCGAGGCTGCGCCGATGGCGCTCGCCAGAAGGTATTCGCAATGGCGTAACAGTTCGATATCCGCTTCCATGCCTGGTTGCAGATCAACGCGATGTGCTTGCGCAAAGCCTTGCAGGGAGGCCTGCGTCCGCGCCGCGCCCAGATAGCGCGATACCGTCTCCTCGAGATCGCGGACGGTGATGGCGGTGCGCCAGATGCGCAGCCGCGTCGAGGGGCTGCTGTTGGGAGGGGCAATGAACGTCTTTGCCTGCGAGGCTTCAATGTCTTTGGGCTGGAAGAAAAGCGACCCGGCGACATAGCCGATGAGATTGACCAGCAGGCTCCAGAAAACGCCATGCGTCAGCGGATCAAGCCCGACATGAAGAAGACCCTGCGGTTTGAGCCAGCCGATGTCCCAAGGCCCGAGCGTCAGAAACGTGGAGGAAATCAGGCCTGATGCCGCAAAACTCGGCAGCAGCAGGGTATAGGCCCACATCAGGCTGCCGGCGATCAGCCCGCACAAGGCGCCGGCGGCGCTGGCACCTGGCCAGATCAGCCCACCGAAAAATGCCGGAGCCAGCTGGACGATGGCGGTAAACGACAGAAGACCGATGGCGGCCAGGTGCTGATCGCTGACTGCAAACTTCTGGTAGGCATAGGCCAGCATGAGCACCACCAGGATACCGATGCGGCGCGCCAACAGGACGGTTCGTCCCATATCCGCTTCGCCGACCTGCGATTTCTGCCGGCGAAAAAGCAGGAGGGGCGTCACGATCTCATTGGCAATCATCACCGAGATGGCGACGTTGGCGATGATCACCATGGCGGTTGCCGATGACAGGCCGCCGATGAAGGCGATGATCGATACCGCGCTTGCGCCCCCCGACAGCGGCAGTGCCAGAACCAGCATGTCCGCATCGAACGTCTGGCCGGCAAAAGCGGTCAGCCCGGCAATGGCGATGAAGGGTACGAAGAGGTTGATTGCCACCAGATAGAGTGGAAACAGCCATGTCGCGCGACGGACGTCGTCTGCCGTATCGCTTTCGATCACCGCCATATGAAACATGCGCGGCAGCAGCAAGGCGGCAACAAAGGACAGGCCGGTGAGCGTGATCCACTGCCCGCCATCGATGTCGCGGCTGAAGGGGGCAAGCGCCCCCGGTGTAATTGCCGCCGCTTCGAGGAGATCGCCCGGCCCGTCATAAAGGACAAAGACAATATACCCGCCAACCACAAGGAAGGCGGCGAGCTTGACGACGCTTTCGACAGCGATGGCAAACATCAACCCGTACTGGCGCTCGCTTTGATGAAGCGTCCGCGTACCAAAGAGGATCGAAAACAGCGCCAGCGACAGCGCCACCAGCAAAGGCAGATCGCCGACCAGCGGCGCGGTGACATAGGCAATCGTCCCCTCGCCGCCCAGCAGTGCGGTGATCGAGGTCGAAATCGCCTTGAGCTGCAGGGCGATGTAGGGCAGGACGCCGACGACGATAATGATGGTTGCAACGACTGCGACACGTTGATTTTTGCCGTAGCGTGCCGCGAGGAAGTCCGCCAGCGAAGTGATCTTCTGCGTCTTGCTCAAGGCGACGACCCGGCGCAGCAGGCCAGGCGTGACCGCAAACAGAAGGATGGGGCCTAGATAGATCGCCAGAAAGTCGAAACCACGTGTCGTGGCCATGCCAACCGACCCGTAGAAAGTCCAGGAGGTGCAGTAAACGCCAAGCGCCAGCGCATAGATCGTGGGGCGATGACGGGCGAGATAGGTTGCGCCGTGCTTCTCGGCCCAGCCGGCGACTGCAAAGAGCGCGCCTATATAGGCAAGCGCAATGACGACAACAGCCCAGCCAAACAGCATTTGCACTCCTCACACGTCCGGGAACATTAGCCGCTTTGGAAAAAAACGCTAAGGGTGCGGGAGGTGGATTTAGCACTTCCAATTGTGCCGCTCTTCACTAACATCAATTCACCTCCAGTGAGTGAGGCGATAGACGCAGAGGGGTGTTCAATGCTTCAGGAATTCAAAGAATTTGCCATGAAAGGCAATGTTGTCGATCTGGCGATCGGTGTGATCATCGGCGCCGCCTTCGGCAAGATCGTCGATTCGATGGTTGGCGATATTTTCCTTCCCATTATCGGCGCGATCACCGGCGGTCTTGATTTTTCAAATTATTTTGTCGGTCTTGCCAAATCGGTCACCGCCACAAGCCTTGCTGAAGCGCAGAAGCAGGGCGCCGTGCTTGCCTGGGGCCGCTTTGTAACGATTGCCATCAATTTCATCATCATCGCCTGGGTGATGTTCATGGTGGTCAAGTTGATGAACAATTTGAAGCGCAAGGAGGCCGCAGCGCCCCCGGCCCCAGCCGCTCCTACGGCGGAGGTCACGCTCCTCAGCGAAATTCGTGACCTGCTGAAGAAGTAGGTGGCGCTCGGCGACTCGATGTCATCGCGGATCGTGATGAGAACCATCACGATCCAGCGCTTTCTAATCCACCCGTCCTTGGCTACATCCGGAGCTTCAGCACAGAAAGCGGGCTCCCATGACCATTCATAGCGACACGTCCACTCTTGCATCATCACTGCGCCCCGAGGCGCTTTCGGCCCCTGAAAGCGGAATCGTGGAAGTGATGAATTACGGTCGCATGCGCCCCGGGCTGATCCCGTTATGGGCAGGCGAAGGGGACGAGCCGACGCCCGCCTTTATCGCCGAGGCCGCCACCCGCGCGCTTGCCGCTGGCGAGACGTTTTATACCTATCAGCGCGGCCTGCCGGATTTGCGCCAGGCGCTCGCTGACTATCATCAGCGCCTGTTCGGCAAGATGTTTTCTCCTGAGCAGTTCTTTGTCACCGGTTCCGGGATGCAGGCCATCCAGGTGGCGCTTGGCATGACGGTTGGCGCTGGCGATGAAATCCTCATTCCCTCTCCCGCCTGGCCGAATGCTGCGGCAGCCGCCGGCGTCAATGGCGGCAAGGTACGGTTTATACCGATGACTTTCGGTAATACCGGGTGGCAGCTTGATCTCGAAAAACTCTTCGCCGCCCGCACCGATCGCACCCGTGCCATCTTCATCAACTCGCCGTCCAATCCCACCGGTTGGACCGCAACAGCCGATGAGCTTCGTGCTATCCTTGCCTTTGCGCGCCAGCATGGGTTGTGGATCATCGCTGATGAGATCTACACCCGCTTCTATTATGCCGGCGCCCGCGCTCCCTCCTTCCTCGATATCATGGAGGAGGATGACAAGATCCTCTTCGTCAATACCTTTTCAAAAAACTGGTCGATGACCGGCTGGCGCATGGGCTGGATCATGGCGCCGCCACGGCTGGGCCAGGTGGTGGAAAATCTCATACAATACGCGACATCGGGCGTGGCCGCCTTCATGCAGCGCGCCGGCATCGTCGCCCTCACCCATGGCGAGCCCTATGTCGAGCATGTGATCGATCGTGCCAGACGGGGGCGGGCCATCGTTTGCGATGGCCTGGCTTCAACCGGCCGCGTGCGCTTCACGCCGCCCGACGGCGCCTTCTATCTCTTCTTTTCCATCGATGGCGAGAAGGATGTGCGCCAGCTTGGGCTGCGTCTCGTCGACGAAGCGAATATCGGTATGGCGCCGGGAACCGCCTTCGGCCCGGGCGGGGAAGGCTATATGAGATTTTGTTTCCTGCGCCGCGAAGACCTTGTTGAAGAAGCGGTTTTCCGTCTGGTCGCGTGGCTGAAACGGTAGGAGCGCGGTTGCATAATTAGTCTTGCACAAAAAACAAATTCATTTATATGAAGGACTTGCGACAAAAAACCTGAAAGGCCGTGTCTTGGCGCTACCCGATCATCTGCTCCAGGGCTACCACGCGTTCCGCACGCGCAGGCTGGATGATGAACAGGCACGGTTCCGGAAAATGGGCTGGAGCGGGCAGCGCCCGTTGACCGCCCTGATCGGGTGTTGCGATTCGCGCGTGCCCCCCGAAGTGGTGTTTGACGCTGATCCCGGCGAATTGTTTGTCGTGCGAAACGTCGCCAATCTTGTTCCTCCCTATGAGCCGGATGGCGGTCAGCATTCGACAAGTGCTGCACTCGAATTCGCCGTTCAGGAATTGAAGGTGGCGAACATCGTCATCCTCGGGCATGCGCGTTGTGGGGGGGTGCGCGCTTTTTTGAGTGCGCGCCGCGCCCCGTTGTCGCCGGGCGATTTCGTCGGCAAATGGGTATCGATCCTCGGCCCCGCTCATGACGATATTGCAGGCGTCCTGTCGGGTAATGAGGACGAGGATTGCAGCTTGCTGGAAGTGGCCTCGCTTCGCCGTGGCCTCGCCAATCTGCGAACGTTTCCCTGTATTTCGATCCTGGAGGAAAAGGGCCGGCTTGCTCTTCACGCGGTCTATTTTTCGATCGCCACCGGTCGACTGCTGGTTCTGGATGAAGCAACCAACACCATGTTGCCCATTGATGGCGAGCGCATCGTCCTGCCGCCCATGTCGTGTGTCGAGGTCCAATGAACCATCCGGCGAGCTATCATATGAATGATGGCGCAGCCGCTGCGCAGCTCAAAGGTGTGCTGGATATTGCCCTTGATGGCATCATCATCTTCGATGCGTCCGGCACCATCCTCACCTTCAACCGCACCTGCGAACGCCTGTTTGGCTATCACGCTTCGGCGGCCATGGGATCGAATATCGTATCGTTGTTTTATCACGAATCAGAGCTGCCGCTTGACGCCTTGTCCCGGCAAAAATTTGTCGCTTCATCCGGCCTTCTGGCGGCCCAGACACGGGAAATCCAGGCGCGTCATAAATCGGGAGATGAATTTCCTGTCGAGTTGACGGTTGGCATTGCCGCAACGTTCGATGGTATCCAGTTCATCGCCATTGTGCGTGATTTGCGCTCACGCAAGGAGGTCGCTGATCGTCTGGACCGCCTGCAGGCCGACCACCTTCATCTTGCCCGTGTATCAGCGATTGACGAGATGGGCGCAGCACTTGCCCATGAACTCAATCAGCCGCTGACGGCGGTGCTGCTGTATCTGCAGACGATCCTGCGCGGAGGGCAGAAAGGCGACGCAGCCAGGGACATGCCACCCGGCTCGGTCGCAATTCTCGCCAAGGCCGCTCATGAAGCGGAGCGTGCCGGAAAAATCATTCAGCGTATGCGTTCGTTTGCCGAAAAGCGGGAACCGCAACGCAAACTGCATGACGTCAAGGCGTTGATCGATGATGCCATCGAGCTGACCCTGGTTGGCAATCACACGAAGGTACGGATCGTGCGTCGTGATGCGCCCGACCTGCCGCCACTCCTTGTCGATGGCGTTCAGTTTCAGCAGATCATCGTCAATCTCGGACGCAACGCCATGGAAGCTGTGCGCGGCCGGCCAGCAGCCGAGATCAGAATTGAAACGAAAGCAATCGACGACGACATCATCGTCGAAATCGCTGATAACGGACCGGGAATACCCGTCGATATCCTGCCGAGTTTGTTCAAGGTCTTTTCAACGAGCAAACGCTCCGGCCTTGGGATCGGGCTGGCGATCTCGCGATCTATCGCCCAGAACCACGGCGGCGAATTGCAGTGCCTGCCGGGCGGGAAGGGCGAGGGGGCAACCTTCGTGCTTCGTCTGCCGTCAGGGCAGCCGGCGGCGATGTCTCCAACACTCTCTGTGCCTGTAACCACATCTGGTGAGGTCGAACGTGCAAAATGAACGTGTGATTTATCTGGTCGATGATGATGCTGCGGTTCGTGATTCACTGGCGGTCTTGTTGTCGTTTGAAGGGTTCATTGTCCGCGAATTTGCGGAAGGGCGCAGCTTTCTTGAAACGGCTTTGAAGGAAACGCCGCATTGCGTCATCCTTGACGTTAACATGCCGGGAAAGTCCGGCATCGAAATCCTCGGCGATCTTGACGCCAATCATTATCCGGCGCCGATTTTTATCATCTCCGGTCAGGGTGATATTCCCATGGCCGTCCAGGCGATAAAGAATGGCGCTTTTGATTTTTTTGAAAAGCCGTTCAACGCCGATACGGTCATCCAGCGCGTCCGTGAATCGATTGATATTTATGAGAAGCGCCAGTCAGGCGCGGCGGCAGCGCCGGCTTTCGCCGGACAGGATCTGTTGACGCCCCGCGAGCGGGAAGTCCTCCAGCAGATTGCCGCCGGCGCGTCCAACAAGGAAGCGGGCAGGGCGCTGAGCATCTCGCCGCGGACAATCGAAGTCCATCGCGCGCGGATCATGGAAAAGCTCGGTGCGCGCAATGCGGCTGATCTCGTGCGCATCGTTCTGACCGGCGAATTGCAGTAAAACAAGGGGTTGTTTATATGTGTAATTCAATTTTACGTCGCTTTTTGCCCATATAAGTATTCAATCGCCGTTGAATAATTAATTCTTCAAATGCAAAATGCTTTCTGAATCATCGCCTTCCGCCCGTTGAAGTCAGCGTGGGGTGGCAAGCGGGAAAGGGATGCATGGCAATTCACATCGTTGAGGACGACCACGCGGTCGCCGACGCTATGGCGTATCTGCTGCGGCTTCAGGGGTTTGAGGCGTTCACGCATGCATCAGCCGAGGCTTTTTTTGCCGCTGGCCCACCCTGTCCGGAAGACGCGCTGATCGTCGATCTTGCACTGCCTGGTATTGATGGAGCGGGGGTCGTGCGCTGGGTGCAGGCGATGTCGTCCCCGCCCGACATCATCGTCGTATCCGCGCAGTCCCAATCCGTCATTTCACGCCAGCTGCGTGATCTGCGTGTCAAGAAGATGCTGCGCAAACCGCTGACCCGCGAGGCCGTTCTCGAAGCCATCGTCCGTTGAGCCGCAGATGTGAACGGCTGCGGGGACGGGCGCGATCTGGCACGATCATAACGACAATTGAGGGGCAAGGGTGGGGCGGCAGGTGATCCGGTTTGTTGTGAGCGCCAATCGCCGGATAAGCGTTGGCGCGGCGTGCACAACAGCTGAAAAATGATGTAGTGCCTTGCCATGCCGCTGAAGCCATCCCTGCCGAGCCGTTCCGAAATCATGCGCACCCTGGCCACGCTCGCACTGGCGACGCTGGGGGGAACCGCGTTTGCGGCGGTAGGCTTGCCTGCGGCCTGGCTGTCAGGCGCCATGGTGGGTGCCACCTGCGGCCTGATCTTTGGCCTGCGCCTTCACGTCCCCAACGCGCTGCGTGACCTGACCATGCTCGTGCTGGGCGTATCCATGGGGGTCAGCGTGACGCCCGCAACCCTGCATGCCATGGCGCGCTGGCCGGCAAGCCTCGCCATCCTGGGCGCAACGGTTGTGGCGATCATATGTGCGGCCATCATCGTCAGCCGCACCTTTGGCTGGGACCGCAACACCGCCATGTATGCGTCCGCGCCGGGCGCTCTCTCGACCGTTCTGATCCTGGCGGAAGAGAGTGGCGCTGACATGCGCCGCGTCGTCATCGCCCAGACAATCCGTCTGTTTTTGCTCGTCGCCGTGCTGCCCTTCGTGCTGGCGCTCATCGATCCGCACACCATCGGCACGGGCCTGCGCGCACAGGGCCAGGCCAATACGGCCCTTCTCGATTATATCCTGCTGTTTGTCGCCGGTGTTGCGGGCGCCGCCCTTGCCCGCCTTTTGCGGATACCAGCGCCCATCCTGATTGGCGCTGCCATCGCCTCCAGCCTTGTCCACGGGCTTGACCTCATCGAGGCGCCGGTTCCCCTGGCCATCCAGCTCCCGGCTTTCGTTATACTCGGCGCCTATATGGGTTTGCGTTTTCACGGCACGACATTCGCGATGTTGCGGGCGGAAATCGCCGCCTCGGCGTTGATCTTTCTGTCATCGACGATTGTCGCCCTCGCCGGCGCCTTTCTGGTCCATTGGCTGCTTGCCATCCCGCTGACCGAGACCATGGTTGCCTTTGCCCCCGGCGGTATTGAGGCCATGACGATCATCGCCTTTTCGCTTGGCCTCGATGTTGCCTATGTGGGCACACACCACCTCCTCCGCTTTCTGGCGCTGGCGCTCACTTTGCCGATTGTCTCGACTGTGCTGCGCCGCATCAACGATCGCCAGTGAACCTCCCAAGCTCATCGACGATGATGCTTCAGGAAGGCGTCCAGCCGCTCCAGTGCCGCATCGAGGGTTGACTGCTTCTTGGCAAAACAGAAACGCACAACCGTGGTGACGGCCTGTGTGTCGTAGAACGCGCTGACCGGGATGGTGGCGACGCCGCCGACGCTCACCAGCCGCTCGGCAAACGCCCGGTCGGTCTCGTTAATGCCGATGGCCGCCAGATCAACATTGACGAAATAGGTCGCATGACAGGGCAGCGGATCAAAGCCCATCTGCCGCAAGCCGTTGGCAAAATAGTCACGGGCCTTGGCAAAATCGCTGCGCATCGTCGTGAAATAGCGATCCTCTTTCGCCAGGCCATAGGCTACCGCCGCCTGCAGATTGGGCGGGGTTGTAAAGGTCAGGAACTGGTGCGCTTTGGCCAGCACGCGCATGAGGGCGGGCGCCGCTGTCACCAGCCCCACTTTCCAACCGGTCAGCGAAAAGATTTTTCCCGCCGAGCCGATATGCACCACCCTCTCGCGCATGCCGGGCCGTGTGATCAGCGGGGTAAACGCGCGCCCGTCGAAAATCACATGTTCCCACACCGCATCCTGGATGACGACCGCGCCCGATTTTTCAACAAAGCGGGCCAGCATGTCGAGATCCTCGATCGGCCAGATCGAGGCTGCCGGATTGAGCGGGTCGTTGATAAGGACCACTTTGGTTTTCGCGCTGAAGGCAGCGCTCAGATCGCTTTCGCTGAACCGCCAATGGGGTGGTTTCAGCGTCACCAGCCGCGGCACGCCGCCAGCGCGCCTGACAAGTGGCAGATAGGCGTCGTAAAGCGGCTCGAACAGCACCACCTCATCGCCGGGTGTTATCAGAGAGAAAATAGCGCCGGCCAGCGCTTCCGTCGCGCCAGACGTCACCATCACCTCGTGCTCGGCATCGATGTCGAGCCCGTAGAAGCGCCGGTGATGCGCTGCAACAGCCAGACGCAATTCGGGGATGCCCATCATCGGTGGATACTGGTTCCACCCGTCAACGACGCTTGCGGCAGCCTTTGCCCGCACATCCGCCGGGCCCGGATCGTCGGGAAAGCCCTGACCCAGATTGACCGCGTCATGCTCGCGCGCCAGCCGTGACATCACTTCGAACACCGTTGTCGGCAGATCGGCAAAAATAGGGTTCATAGGAATTCCGTTCAGTTGGGATCGGCGACCGAAAAGCCGGCGGCGAACGGGTCGCGCTCATCAATGGTGATGGTGTTCATGCCCGTCACCCGCGCCCAGCCTTCGACCGAGGGAATGATGGCGTCCTTGTGGCCGACATGGGTGCGCCCGTCGATGCGCCCGTTGAACAGCGAGCCGATGATCGATTCATGGACGAAATCCTCGCCGTCGTTCAACCGCCCCGTGGCAGCCAGCTGCGCCATGCGCGCCGAAGTGCCGGTGCCGCACGGGCTGCGATCAATCGCCTTGTCGCCATAGAACACCGCATTGCGGGCGCTGGCGCCAGGCTTCGTCGCCTTGCCGGTCCACAGGACATGCGTGAGGCGATCAAGCGCCGGGTTCTCGGGATGGACGATGGCATGGCGCGCGTTGAAGGCTTTGCGCAATTTCGGGCTCCAGGCCAGAATATCGGAGGGTTTTACCTCCGACAGATCGCGATAATGCGCCTGTGGTTCGACGATGGCGTAGAAATTGCCGCCATAGGCAACATCGACGCTGATCTCGCCAAGCCCCTCGACATCGATCCGGTAACCCTGCCCATGCAGATAGGAGGGCACATTGGTAAGGCGCACGCTCTCGACATAGCGGCCCTCTTGGGCGTACCGCGCCACCACCTTGCCGGCAGGCGTATCGAGATAAAGCACGCCCGGCTCCCTGGGCTTGACGAGCCCGTGCTCGATGATGGTGGTGACGGTGCCGATCGTTCCATGCCCGCACATCGGCAGGCAGCCGGAGGTTTCGATAAACAGGATGCCGACATCGCAATCATCCCGCGTCGGCGGATAGAGGATCGAGCCCGACATCATGTCGTGGCCGCGCGGCTCGAACATCAGCCCGGTGCGGATCCAGTCGAATTCTGCCAGAAAATGCTGGCGGCGCTCGAACATGGTCGCGCCCGCAAGCTGCGGGATGGACCCGCCGGTTACCACACGCACCGGATTGCCGCAGGTATGGCCATCGATGCAAAAGAATGTCGATATTGTCATCGCTGCCTCAGGCGGCGTTCTTTAATCCGACATCGGGAAGCGCCGGCCGGTTGGCAAGCGCTCTTGCCATCAGCGCCTCAACATGCGCCGCTTCCGCTGCCGGCAGCGCCAGCCGGGGCGGGCGGGTGAGCGCGCTGCCACGTCCCATGATCGCCTCGCACAGCTTGATACACTGCACGAGGTCCGCCCGGGCATCGAGATGGAGGAGCGGCATGAACCAGTCATATAGCGCCATCGCCTCGGCAAAGCGCCCGGCGCGTGCCAGGCGGAACAAGGTTTCACCCTCGACCGGAAAGGCATTCGACAGGCCCGACACCCAGCCAACCGCCCCCATGGCCACGCTTTCCACCACCACGTCATCAAGGCCACAGAACATCACATAGCGCTCACCCACGTGATTGCGCACATCGCTAAAGCGGTTGGTGGCACCCGAGCTTTCCTTGAAACTGACAATGGTCTCGCAATCGGCAAGCTCGGCCAGCATCGCCGGCGTCACGTCGGTGCGATAGATCGGGGGATTATTGTAGACCATGATCGGCATGTCGGAGGCTTTCGCCACCGCGCGGTAGAAGGCGACCGTCTCATGGGGCTTTGCGGTATAGACCATGGCTGGCATCACCATGATGCCGTCAATACCGACGCGCTGCGCCTCTTTGGCCATCTCTCCGGCGAAGGCGGCGGAGAATTCAGCCACCCCGCAAATGACCGGCACCCGCCCGCGCGCTGCGTCTTTGGCTGCTTCCATGACCGCGATCTTCTCGTGGCGCGCCAGCGTTCCGTTCTCGCCAACCGTACCGCAGACGACTAGTCCTGACACGCCGTCGCGCACCAGCCCTTCCATCACCTTGTGGGTGGCGGCGATGTTGAGGCTGAAATCATCGTTGAACTGGGTTGTTACTGCCGGATAGACCCCCTGCCAGGTGACCTTTTGAGCCATCATCATCTCCTTGGCTGTCGTTGACTCTGATCGCGGCCTTAGGGCGCGATCTGCTGGAAGGGGGCTCGTCCTGCCGCATCGGCTGTTTGGGCTAATGTCGAGGCGGACGCGTCGCGATTATAGAGGTCGTTGCGGAAGTGGATCTGACCCTGATCCTCCCAGGCAGTCATATAGACAAAATGCACCGGCACCGGCTGCGGCAGATGGATCGTTGTCTTCTGGCCCCCGCTGGTGGCCTGTTCAAGGCGCCCCCGTGACCACCCATCGGTGCCGTTCAGAACCCAGGTGGCGAGGTCGAAAATCGACTGCACACGGATGCAGCCGGCGCTGTAGGCACGCTCATCACGCGCGAATAATTCCTTGGTCGGTGTATCGTGCATGTAAACGATTTCGCGGTTGGGCATGTCGAGGCGGATGAGGCCAAGGGCATTCTGCAGTCCCGGGTCCTGGCGGAAGACGTAGCGCTGTGCCTCCTGCCCGGACCAGTTGACGACCGCCGGGTCGATCTCCTGCCCGCCAAACGAGGAGTAGACGCGAATTTTCCTCGAGGCGAGATAGGTCGGATCCTTTCTCACCGTCGGCACGAGATCACGGAACGCGATGGTTGACGGCACATGCCAGTAGGGCAGCAGATCGACATTCTGGATGGCGGCGCTGATGACGGGGGTTGGTGTCGCCCGCTTGCCGACAATCACGCGGGTGACCAGTTGCACGCGGCCATCGCCAACCGCCTGGGCTTCAAAGGAAGGCGCGTTCATCACCACATGGCGGCTGCGGCTGACCCTGGGCAGGATTTGACGCAACCGTTCCAGATTGGCCTCAAGTTGCACAGCACGGTCGGCGGCCGAAACGTTCATGTGGGCAAGCGTGATGCCGGTCACCCGGCCATTGAGAGCGACGCCGTGGCGTGCCTGAAAGCGCAGCACCGCATCACGCAATTCGCCGTCAAAAGCCGTCTCATTGCTGGCGCGCGGGAGATCGCCCGACGCCACCAGCCGTCGGCGCAGGACGGCAACGTCAGCCGTATTGTCTCCCGCCTGCAGCCCGTTGGTCTCGATCCGCGGCCAGCCGCCGCTCGCCGCAATCTGGCGATAAAGGCCGATATAGCGCACCATGCCCTGCTCGGTTTCGCTGCTGATCAGCGGCGAATCGCCGGGTTTGAACGCCAGCGGGATTTCCGCCCGGGCGCTTGTTGCAGTCAGGCCGGCAAGGGAAGCCAGCAGGAAAGTCCGCCGCTCGATGGACATCGACGCTCCTCACCACATCGGCGGGGCATAGAGAATGCCACCATTGCGCCATAACGCGTTGAGGCCGCGCTTCATGCCAAGCGGCCCGGCATCGCCAATGGTGCGGTCGAAAAGCTCGGCGTAATTGCCAACGGCTGCTACCGCAGCGCCAAGCCAGCCTCGCTTCAGCCCAAGTCGTACCCCCGACACATCCGAGCCTTCCATCAGGCGTGCCGCATCGCCGGCCGCCGCCCCGCTGAGGGCAATGGCACGGGTGAGACCGAATTCCTCGGCGTTGATCAGGCCGTTGAGCGTCCAGCGGACGATCTCGCCCCACGCCCTGTCATCCTCGCGCACGGCAATACCAATCGGTTCCTTGGAAATGAGCTCGGGCAGGATCGCATGGTCGGTTGGCTGTTCGAGGGAGGTGCGAAGTGAAAACAAGGTAGAATAATCCGCAGAATAAACATCGCATTTGCCGGCGCGATAGGCCTCGATATTCTGCTGGTGCGAGGCTAATGGCAAAGCGGTGAACGGCACGCCCTGCTGCTGCAGATAGATGTTGAGATTGGCCTCGCTGGTGGTACCAGCCACCACACAGATACGCGTGCCGGCCAGTTGCAGCGCCGAGACGACGCCGCGATCGGCGCGGATCATGAAGCCCTGGCCGTCAAAAAAGCTGATCCCGACGAATTCAAAGCCGAATTTGACCTGACGCTCCATGGTCCACGCCGTGTTGCGCGCCAGAATATCGACCTTGCCGGCCTGCAGGGCGGAGAAACGGCTATTGGTATCGAGCGGCACGTAGCGCACCGCCTCGCCTTTGCCGAGAGTGGCGGCGGCAACGGCGCGACAGATGTCGGCCTCGAAGCCCTGCCATTCGCCGGTGGCATCGCGTGCGGCAAAGCCGGTCAGCCCTTCATTGACGCCGCACAGGACATGGCCGCGTGCTTTCGCTGCCTCCAGCGTTGGGCTCACGAGCGCCGCAGGTGATTGCGCCGACGCCGGATGACAGGCAAGCACGGCAGATAGGGTGGCAGTCAACACAGCATAACGCATTTTCATCTCCCGGATCACCCGTTGCCGGCATGCTAGCCTTACAACGCCTGGCGGGGAAGGGCGTTGTGACGAATTGACCGCAAGGCCGTGTTACGCCGCCAGCTCGGCGATGATGCCGCGCACGAAGCGCTCGGCCGCCACCATTTCGCCTTCCTCGATAAATTCGTCCGCCTGGTGAGCCTGGGCAATATCGCCCGGTCCACAGACGACGGTTGAATAGCCGCCTGCCTGAAAGATACCGCCTTCGGTTCCGTAGGCGACCACATGCGTTCCATTATCGCCCGTCAGACGTCTGGCCAGTGCTTCGGCCACGCCATTGTCTTCCGGTCGCAGCCCCTTCACTGATGTCCACACGTCAATATCAACGCGGCTTTCAGGCGCGATGCGCTTCATTTCCGGCACGACGTCGCGATCGACGAACTGGCGAAATTCATCGAGCAGTGCTTCGCCGTCTTCGCTCGGGATGGCGCGGATTTCAGCTGTGAAACGGCAATGTTCAGCGGTGATGTTGGGGGCTGTTCCGCCTTCGATCGTGCCGCAATGGAGCGTCGTGTAGGGCGGCTCGAAAGGATTGGATTTGTCGGCCTGCGCGGCATTCCGGCGCAAGCGGTCATCATGCCAGGTGACCAGCCGTGCCGCCACCATCACCGCACTGACGCCCGTATCGATCCGGCTCGAATGCACGGATTTACCCGTCACCTTGACCCAGTAGCGCAGGCCGCTTTTATGCGCGCTGACGACTTTCATGCGTGAGGGCTCACCAACAATGACGGCTGCCGGCCTCAGCCCGTCGGCGACCATCCGCTCCACCATCAACGGCGCGCCGAGGCAGCCGATTTCCTCATCATAGGAGAGCGCCAGATGGATCGGCCGCTTCAGCCCGGCCGCCAGCATGTCCGGCACCAGCGCCAGCGCCACGGCGTCAAATCCCTTCATATCGCAGGTGCCGCGCCCATAGAGCTTGTCGCCACGCAGTGTCAGCGTGAACGGGTCGCTGGCCCAGGTCTGCCCGTCGACCGGCACGACATCGGTATGGCCTGACAGCACCACTCCACCTGGAACATCGGGGCCGATGGTCGCGAAGAGATTGGCTTTCGTTCCGTCGGGACTGGGGATAAGCGTGAAGGGCACGCTGTGGCGGGCGAGATAATCGCCTACCCAGCCGATGAGATCGAGATTGGACACGGCAGGAATGGTCGGAAACGAAACGAGCTTCGCCAGAATATCTTTCGGCGTCATGATTATGCGGTTCTCCGGGACAGATTTCAGGCTAGGCAGCGAGCACGCTTGTGGTCAAGGAAAAGGATCGACCGGGTCGACGGCCCATTCGTCAGGCAGGAGCAGAAGCTGACATGACACGATTGGTTAAATCGTCGCTGGCGCGCCTTGCCGCGCACCATGCCGCGCTCGCCCCGCGCCGCATTGCTGATCTGTTCGCCGCCGACAGCACTCGCGCTACCCGCTTCAGCCGCCGACTGGGCGGTCTTCATGTCGATTTTGCCAAGCAGAAACTGACGGACGAGACGCTCGACCTGCTATTGTCGCTTGCCGATGCAGCCGGCGTCACCACCGCCCGCGACGCGATGTTTGCTGGAGAGTGCCTTAACATCACCGAAAACCGTGCGGTTCTGCACGTGGCCCTGCGCGCTATGACCGACCGGCCCGCGCTCGTTGATGGCCGCGACGTCATGGCCGATGTAGTGATAGAGCGCGAGCGGATGCTCGCCTTTGCCGAGGCGATGCGCAATCCGGCCACCTGCCCCATCCGCCATATTGTTCATATCGGTATCGGCGGTTCCGATCTGGGGCCGGCCTGTGCAGCACGGGCGCTGAAGCCCTTCGGCGCACCTCATCTCACCTGCCATTTTATCGCCAATGTCGATGGTGCTGATCTCTGCGAAGCGCTGGCCGGGCTGGAGCCGGCAGAAACTCTGGTGATTGTCGTCTCCAAGACCTTCACCACGGTTGAAACGATGATGAATGCGCGCGCGGCGCGGGCCTGGCTTGCCGGGCATCTCGGTGAATCGGCGGTGGCACGCCATTTCTGCGCTGTATCGACGAACCACGCCGCCGTGGCGGCATTCGGTATTCCGCCGGAGCGCATTTTCGGTTTCTGGGACTGGGTCGGCGGGCGCTATTCTCTGTGGTCGTCCGTCGGCCTCAGCCTCGCCATCCTGATCGGCGCCACTCATTTCCGCGCCATGCTGGAAGGCGCGCGGATGGTCGATGATCATTTCCGCACCGCCCCACCGCGCGACAACATCCCGCTGCTGCTGGGCGTCATCGGCGTTTATCACCGCTCTGTCTGTGGCTATGCCAGCCGTGCCATCATCCCCTATGATCAGCGCCTTGCCCGCTTTCCAGCCCTCATCCAGCAGGTCGACATGGAATCAAATGGCAAGTCGGTGCAGGCCGATGGCACGCCTGTTGATGGCCCGACCGGCCCGCTCATCTGGGGAGAGCCCGGCACCAACAGTCAGCATTCCTTCTTCCAGTTCCTGCATCAGGGAAGCGACATCGTGCCGGTCGAATTCCTGCTTGCCGCCAACCCGACAAATGCTGATGGCGATCAGCACGACGTCCTTGTCGCCAATTGCCTGGCCCAGGCGCAGGCCCTCATGCAGGGCAGGAACCGGGGCGAGGTCGAGGCGATACTGAAAGCGCAAGGGATGGATGATGCCGCCATCGCCAGACTGGCTCCTCATCGGGTCTTTCAAGGCGACCGGCCCTCGACGATGATCCTGTACCCGCGTCTTGATCCGGCGATGTTCGGCATGCTGCTGGCACTCTACGAGCATCGCGTTTTCGTCGAAGGAATGATCTGGGGCATCAATTCATTCGACCAATGGGGCGTCGAGCTTGGCAAGGAACGCGCCTCGGCCCTTCTCCCGGCTCTTCAGGGCAAGGCGGCGCCGGCCGCGATCGATGGCTCGACACAGGCCCTCCTTGCCATTGTCGCTGCCCTTCGCCACGGCTGAAAACAGCAGCGCGGCGATTGAAATCACCGCTCGGCTGCCTGCGCGTTCGGGCGGTTGACATTGTCGACAATCGACAAGATGCTGTCATCAAAGGCCGACGTGAAGCGTCAGGCCAATATCAGGCGGCCAACGTCTGATCTTTGGGGGATGACCATGCCGGCGCCGCAGGCTTCTGCTGCTCTCAAGAGATTTCGCGTGCTCGACCTGACGCGGGTGCGCTCCGGCCCGACTTGTGTGCGCCAGCTCGCTGATTGGGGGGCTGACGTCATCAAGATCGAGATGCCACCGCATCTGGATGAAGGCGAAGCACTGGGCGGTCCGCGCGAGGGCCCGGATTTCATGAATCTGCACCGCAACAAGCGCTCGATGACGCTTGATCTGAAATCGCCCGATGGCATCGCCTTGTTGAAGCGCATGGTGGCGGGTGCCGATGTGATCGTCGAAAATTTCCGCCCGGACGTGAAGCATCGTCTCGGCATTGCCTATGACGATCTGAAGGTGATCAATCCGCGCCTCATCTACGCCAGCATATCGGGCTTCGGCCAGGATGGCCCCTATGCCAAGCGTCCGGGCTTCGACCAGATTGCCCAGGGCATGGGCGGCCTGATGTCGATCACCGGCCTGCCGGGCGATGGTCCGGTGCGGGTTGGCATTCCGCTGGCGGATCTGACGGCCGGCCTCTTCTGCGCGCTGGGCATTCTGACCGCCCTGCTGGAGCGGGACGTGTCGGGCGAAGGGCAATGGGTACAGACCTCGCTGCTGCAGGCGCAGGCCTTCATGCTCGATTTTCAGGCGGCGCGCTTTCTGGTGAAGGGCGAAGTCGCCAGGCAGGCCGGCAATAACCACCCGACCAGCATCCCGACCGGCGTCTTCAGGACGAGCGACGGCTTCCTCAATCTGGCGACCACCGGACAGTCGATCTGGGAGCGTTGCGCCAAAGCGCTTGATGCCGAAAGCCTGCTGGCGCGAGATGAGTACAAGACGATGGTGTTGCGCTCGGACAATCGCGACGCGCTTAATCGCGAACTTGAAGCTGTTTTCCTCACCGCACCCACCAGCACCTGGGTCGAGCGATTGAATGCAGCGGGGGTTCCCTGCGGCCCGATCTATCGCATCGACGAAATGTTCGACGACCCGCAGGTGCACCATCTCGGCATCGCTGCCAAAGTGGCGGATGGCGATATGAGGCTGATGGCCCAGCCGGTACGCCTCAGCCGGACCCCAAGCCATCTTGATCGTGCGCCGCCGGACTGTGGTGGCGAAACGGACGAAATTTTACACGAGATCGGCCTCGGCGCCGACGAGATCGCAGCCTTGCGTGCTGCCGGAACCATTTGAGGGACCCAGACGATGACTGATAAAATGCTGTCGCGCAAAGAGGGGAAGGTCGCCATCATGACCTTCAACAACCCTGAAAAACACAATGCCGTCTCCTTCGACATGTGGGAAGCAGCCGAGAAGATCCTCGACGATTTCGTCACCGATCCTTCAGTTCGTGTGATCGTACTGACGGGCGCCGGCGGCAAGGCGTTCGTTTCAGGGGCGGACATTTCGAAGTTTGAAAGTGAGCGCGCCGGCGAGGAAGCGGTGAAAAGCTATAACGCCCTCGTCGACCGCGTGTACACCCGCATCTACCGCATGCCGAAACCGACGATCGCCATGATCCGCGGTTTCTGCATCGGTGGCGGTCTCAATCTCGCAGTGTGCTGCGATATGCGGTTTGCCACTGAGAAATCAAAATTCGCCCTGCCAGCCGCCAAACTGGGCCTCGGCTATGGTTATAATGGGCTGCGCCGTTACATCGAGACCATCGGCCCGGTGGCAACCAAGGAAATCTTCTTCACCGCCCGTCAGTTTTCAAGCGAGGAGGCGTTCCGCCTGCAGCTTGTCAATCAGGTGGTGGCTGACGACAAGCTTGAGGAAACCGTCATGGCGACCGCCGGCATGATCGCCGACAACGCGCCGCTGACGATTGCGACACTGAAACAGGCGAGCATCGAAATCCTCAAAGATCCGGCTGAGCAGGATATCGCGCTTTGCGATCGCATGGTGGCGGCGTGTTTTGCCAGCGCCGATTATCGCGAGGGCCGCAAGGCGTTCATGGAAAAGCGCAAGCCTGAATTCACCGGGAGTTGACCTCGTGATCGACACGCCGGCTGCCATCGCCCTGGTCCGCACGGCTTCACTCTCGAGCCTGGTGGAGGCGGAGGTGATGCGTCTCATTCTTGCCGGCGACCTTGATTCAGGCGAGCAGATCAAGGAAGTCAAAATCGCCGAACGTCTGGGAGTAGGGCGCTCCTCCGTGCGCGAGGCGCTGCGTGCTCTTGAGGCGGCGGGACTTGTCAGGATCGAAAAAAATCGGGGCGCCTTCGTGCGTGTCGTGAGCGAGGCCGAGGCGCGGGAAATGTATGTCGTGCGCGAGGCGTTGGAAGGTCTTGCTGGTGCGCTCCTGGCGCCACGCATCAGCGACGAGGAAATCACTGAGCTTCGCGCTCGCGTCGATGAAATGGAAACCTATCTCGACCCGGCGGATTTTCACCGCTACTTTCCGTTGAATCTTACCTTCCATCGCCGCATTTTCGAGATGACCGGCAATGGTCGTTTGATCGAGATATACCAGCGCCTCACCAACGAACTGCACACCATCCGCCGCAACGGTCTGCTGCGAGGTGGTGGCCTGTCGGTGTCCAATACCGAACACCGCGCCATCGTCGAGGCTTTGGCCGCACGCGATCCGGCCGCCGCATCCGCAGCACTCAAGGCTCATGTGGCGGCTGGCGCCCGCCGGCGCACCGGCCACCGTGAGGAGCGGGTCGTCGCATGAGCCACCTCCTCCTCGAACGTGTCAGCAAGCATTATGGTTCGACAACAGTCCTCGATTCCATCGATCTTGCAGTCGAGCGCGGCGCTCTGGTGTGCCTGCTGGGCCCGTCGGGCTGCGGCAAGACCACAACCTTGCGGCTGATTGCCGGCTTCGTCGAGCCCAGCACAGGCACCATCAGCGTGGGCGGCAATATTCTGTCGCGACCGGGAAACGTGCTGGCGCCCGAGCGGCGCGGCATGTCGATGATCTTCCAGTCCTATGCGCTATGGCCCCATATGACAATTTTTGAAAACGTCGCCTTTGGTCTGACGTTACGAAAAATCGACAAGGCGCAGATCGGCGCTGCCGTTGGCAGGATGCTGTCGGCTGTCAAGCTGGACCACCTCGCTGAGCGCTATCCCGGCGAATTGTCGGGTGGCCAGCAGCAGCGCGTGGCACTGGCGCGCGCCCTGGTGGTTGATCCGGAAATCCTGTTGCTCGACGAGCCGCTCTCCAATCTCGATGCGGCGTTGCGTGAGGAAATGCGTTTCGAGGTGCGCCGCCTCCATGACGAGTTCCGCTACACGACAGTCTACGTCACTCATGACCAGGCCGAAGCGATGACGGCTGCCGACATCATCGTCGTCATGAATGGCGGGCGTATCGAACAGATCGGCTCGCCAGAAGACATCTACTCGCGCCCGCGTTCCGGCTTCGTCGCGAACTTTCTGGGTGGCGCCAACGTGCTGAGCGGTAAAGCGCTCGATGATATCCATCTCGATATCGGTGCTGGCGTCGTGCGCTGCGCCGAACCGTTGTTTACGAAAGATGCGAGGGGAGCGTTTTCCATCCGCTTTCACGAGCTTGATATCCGCGCTGAAGAGGGCGTCAACACGGTGCAGGCCCGTGTCACCCGCCATACTTTCCTTGGCGCAACGCGCGATCTCTCGCTGGTCCTTGCCAATGGTACGACATTGCGGGCGTCCACCACGCCCGATCTGCGCATTCCTGAGAGCGGCGCGGTGTGGGTTCGCTTCGACCCGCAGCGCTGCCGTCCGGTGACGTTATGACGAGGTTGGAACGACAAGACGTACGAAAATAAAACAGACTAAAAAAGGGAGGAACTCTATGATCAACGGAATATGCCGATCATTGGCCCTGCTGATTGTCATGACCATGGCAGCGCAGGCACAAACCCCGACATATAAGATCACGCCCGAGCTTGAGGAGGCAGCCCGCAAGGAAGGCAAGGTCGTTTATTACACCTCGATCGAAGTGAAGGTCGCCGAGGAATTGGCGAAGGCTTTCGAGAAAAAATATCCTGGTATCGACGTGGTCGTTGAACGCAATGGCGCCGAGCGGCAATTCTCGAAAATCGGCCAGGAATATTCGAGCAAGATCTACAACGTCGATATCGTCAACAGCTCGGATGCCGCCCATTTCATTTTCTGGAAGCGCGAGGGCTGGCTGGCTTCCGCCCTGCCCGACGAAGTCCAGAAAATCTATCCGGCAGGCAGCTTCGACCCGGAAGGCTATTTCGCCGCCATGCGATCGAGCCTGAGCGTGATCGCCTATAACACCAATCTGGTCGAGGCGAAGGACGCGCCCAAGAGCTTTGCCGACCTGCTTGAACCCAAATGGCAGGGAAAACTGGTCAAGGCCCATCCCGGCTATTCCGGCACCATCCTCACCGCCACCTTCCAGATGGCGCGTGATCTCGGCTGGTCCTATTTTGAAAAGCTTGCCGCGCAGCAGGTGATGCAGGTCCAGTCATCGACCGATCCGCCGCGCAAGGTGGTTGCCGGCGAGCGTCCCGTCATGATCGATGGCAATGAGTACAACGTCTTTCTGGAAAAGGAGCGTGGCGCCCCGATCGAGGTCGTTTATCCCAGCGAAGGAACGCCTCTTGTCATCGGCCCGACGGGTGTCATGAAAAGCGCCCAGCATCCCAATGCCGCGCGCCTCTTCCACGCGTGGAGTTTCACGCTCGAGGCGCAGCAGCTGATCGTCGACAAGGGGGGATTGCGCTCGCTGCGCCCCGACATCAAGGAGCCGCAGGGGCGCAAGCCACTGTCCGAGATCAAGCTGATGAAGGATGATCCGGTCAGCGTCGACAGCCAGGTGGGTGATATCAAGAAGCGCTATTTGCGCTACTTCAAAACATGACAGCAACGCCGGCGCTGAAATCGTTTGCGACGGCGGATGGCCGGCATCCGGCGGGGATTGACCTCTCCGCCGGCGTGCTTGGCGCGATTGTTCTTTTTTTGTCGGCGCTCGTCGGGCTGCCTCTGTTGTGGCTGGCGGTGTTTGCCTTCACGAATGCGAAAGGCATGCCGACGCTTGCCAATTTCGGCGATCTTGTCAGCGATCCCGATTTGCTGGATCCGCTGATCACCACGTTCAGCCTTGCCGGACTGGTGGCGGTTTTCGCGGCGATAAGCGCGGCACCTCTGGCCTGGCTGGTCTCGCGCACCAATCTGCCGGGGCGGCGGATCGTCCGCGCGCTCCTCACCGCCAGCTTCGTTACTCCGCCTTTTCTTGGCGCCATCTCCTGGGAAATCCTGGCTGCCCCCAATAGCGGCATCCTTAATCGCCTGTGGCGCGAGATGAGCGGGGGCACTGAAGCCCTGTTTGATATCTATACCTTCTCAGGCCTCGTTTTTGTCGTCACCTGCTACACCGCGCCCTATGTGTTCGTCGTGCTGTCGAACGCGCTTGATCGCATTCCAGCCGATCTTGAGGACGCCGCCGGCATTCTTGGCGCCAGCCGCTGGCGGGTCGTGCGCGCGATCACGCTGCCACTCGCACTGCCGGCTTTGCTGGCCGGCGCGCTCGTCGCTTTCCTCCAGGCGATGACCCTCTTCGGCTCACCCGCCATCCTGGCCATTCCGGCAGGCTTTCATACCATCACGACCAAAATCTATTCCCTCTTCCAGTTTCCCCCGAAACCGGAAGTCGCCGCCGCCGCCGCCCTGCCGTTGCTGCTTGTCACCATGCTTCTTTTGTTCATGCAAAGCCGTCTGCTCGGCCGGCGCGGCTATGCGGTGGTGGGCGGCAAGAGCGGGGAGGCGCGCCTCATGGCGCTTGGTATCTGGCGCTGGCCGGCCTTTGCCCTGGTCATGATGGTTCTGGCGCTGCCGCTTTTCCTGCCCTATGGCGCGTTGCTGAAGGCGGCCTTTTCGCGCGTGCCCGCTGGCCCGCTCGATCTTGCCAACCTGACGTTGGCCCACGTCAATTTCGTCTTCATTGAATTTTCCCAGACCCGGCGGGCTTTCGCCAATACCTTCGTTCTGGCGCTGGGAACCGCCAGTGCCGGCACCATCCTCGCGCTCCTCATCGCCTATAGGGTCGCCCGCCAGGGCGGCAGGACGGGGCGTCTGCTGGAAGCGCTGGTGAGCGCTCCACTCGCCATTCCCGGCATCGTTCTGGGCGTTGGTCTCTTCCTTGCTTATACGCGCGGCCCGCTCGTGCTCTACGGCACGTTGTGGATCCTCTTCTTTGCCTTTCTCACCATCGAGCTGCCAGTCGCCTATCAGCAGATGCGTGCCTCCTTTCGCGGTCTCCATCCGGAGCTGGAGGAGGCCTCGCGCATTCTTGGCGCCACGCGCCTGGGGACGTTGCGCCGCATTACCGCGCCGCTGCTCAAAAGCGGCGTCATCGCCGGCTGGTGCCTGATCTTCATCGGCGTTGTGCGTGAGCTGTCGGCTGCCGTCATTCTCTCCTCGCAAAACACCAAGGTGTTGTCGGTGGTGATCTTCGATCTCAACGAAAGCGGTGATCTGGGCGCCATCGCCATCATCGGCGTGACGATGCTGCTCCTCACCTTCGCCATCATCGGTTTCGCCAACTGGATTGCCGGTGTTGGCGCTGATCCGCGCCGTGCCGTCGGCTAGAAAGGGACACGCACATGCAGGAACTTGACGGCAAGGTAGCCCTCGTCACCGGAGCCGGTCGCAATATCGGCCGGGCGATTGCGCTCAGCCTGGCGGCGGGCGGAGCCAGCATCATCGTCAACACCCGCGCCAGCCGCGATGAGGTCGAGGCGGTGGCAGACGAAATCGGCAGTGACCGCGCCATGGTGGCGATGGCCGACGTCACCGACCGTGCCGCCGTCGATGCCATGATCGCTGCCACGCTTGCCCGCTTCGGCAGGCTCGATATTGTCGTCAACAATGCTGCGGTGCGCGGTGAGCGCGCCTTTGACACGCTTGATTTTGCCACCTGGAAAACCGTTCTGGCGATCTGCCTCGATGGCGCCTTTCACTGTGTGCAGGCCGCCCTGCCGGCGCTGAAAGCGAGCGGGGCCGGCACTATCATCAATATCGGCGGGCTGACGGCGCATACGGGGGCCGCCGACAGACCTCATGTGGTTACCGCCAAGGCTGGTCTCGTCGGCTTGACCCGGGCACTCGCTCATGACCTTGGGCCTCATGCGATTACCGTCAACAACGTCTCGCCCGGCCTGATGGACACGGTGCGCGGCGCGTCGACCGGCCATCAGCAGCCGCGCCATCACGCCACGCAGTCAACGCTGCTCGGCCGGCGCGGCGTGCCCGACGATATCGCCGCCATCTGCCGCTTCCTTGCCGGCCCCGGCGGGCGCTACGTAACCGGCCAGGTGCTCCATGCCAATGGCGGGGTTTATCTCGGTGGTTGAACGGCGCCCTCGCGCTTGCCTGCGCAGCCTGCTTATGGCAGGAACGGCGCCGATTGATTGTCACCGGCTTTCGGGTGATAACGATTCGTTATAAGTGTTTCGCCAGATTTGGTTTTGGCCATTTGCAGGCTGCTGTAGCTCAGTGGTAGAGCACTCCATTGGTAATGGAGAGGTCGACAGTTCAATCCTGTCCAGCAGCACCAGCCACGCACCGCCGACCTCGTTATTTTTCGTGTTTGTCAAAAAACCGCGGCGATATCCGGCGCTTCAGTAAATGCCCCGCTCGCAGCACTGCCAGAGGAAAACCGGCTTGTCGTTTGAGCCTATGGCGGTAGTCTTCTGGGTATGAGCAGTCCGTTCATCTTCCGCTACTGCAAGACCAGCCGCGAGATCATCCGGCGGATGGCGATGATGGACGTCGCAACAGGGCGCGGGACTGGGCGCTTTCTGAGACGTTTCCGTTTGTGTGGCCGTGTTAAAATTTGTGCGTTCGCCTCGTTTTTAGGCGTATCGCCTGCAAGTTTGATCTGCTCAAAATAGAGAAGTGTCTAAAAATATGACGCGGAATGCCAATACTCGCTTTCTTGCCCCGCCAAGAGTAGCGTTGATAAGGATCAATCGACGGGAAAACCAACTGGCATGCTAGTTGCCCTGAAAGCAGTCTGGCAGACGCCATAACAGCGGAGGGGTATCGGAAAATGGAGGGGAATAAGAAAATGAAGACATCTGTTCTCAGTCGCAGTCTTTTGGCGGGCATCGCCTTGGGGGCGATGCTCGGAGGAGTTTCGGCGCAGGAGAAAGTGCTGCGGATCGGCATGACGGCGGCAGATATTCCGCGTACCCATGGCCAGCCGGATCAGGGCTTTGAAGGGAATCGCTTCACCGGCATCCCGATGTATGATGCGCTGACGCATTGGGATCTGTCGTCAGCCGACAAGGCGAGCGTGGTCATTCCGGGTCTCGCAACGGAATGGGCGGTGGATGCCGCCGACAAGACAAAATGGATATTCAAGCTCCGCCCCGGTGTGAAGTTCCATGATGGTTCCGCCTTCACTGCGGATGCTGTCGTGTGGAATGTCGAGAAGGTTCTGAAGAAGGAAGCCGCCCATTTTGACGCCAGCCAGGTTGGCGTCACCGTCTCGCGCATGCCGACACTGCGTACGGCGCGCAAGATCGATGATCTGACGGTGGAACTGACGACCTCCGAGCCCGACAGCTTCCTCCCCATCAATCTGACAAACCTGTTCATGGCCTCTCCGGCCCATTGGGCAGCGAAGCTTGCCGCAGTCCCGGCCTCCGTGAGCGATGCCGCAGAGCGAGGCAAGCAGGCCTGGTTAGCCTTTGCAGCCGAACCTTCGGGCACTGGTCCGTTCAAGGGGGTTCGCCTCCAGCCGCGCGAGCGTTTCGAAATGGTCGCCAACAAGGGATATTGGGATCCCAAGCGCACGCCCAAGATCGACCGCGTCGTGCTGCTGCCGCTGGCGGATGCAAACGCCCGCACCGCCGCGCTGCTTTCCAATCAGGTCGACTGGATTGAATCGCCGGCACCAGACGCGATGCCGCGTATCACGAGTGGCGGCTTCAAGATTTACTCAAACCCGCAGCCGCATGTCTGGCCCTGGCAGCTTTCATTCGTCGAGGGGTCTCCCTGGCTCGACAAGCGCACGCGCCATGCCGCCAACCTGTGCATCAACCGCGACGAACTAAAGACGCTTCTGGGTGGTATGATGGGCGTGCCGAAAGGCTCCGTTGATCCGAGCCATCCTTGGTGGGGAAACCCGACCTTCGACATCAAATATGACGCCGCCGCAGCCAAAAAGCTGATGACGGAAGCCGGATATTCGGCCGCCAAGCCCATGAAGGTGAAAGTGCTCACCTCGGCTTCCGGCTCCGGCCAGATGCAGCCGGTGCCGATGAACGAGTTCCTCCAGCAATCGCTGAAGGACTGCTTCTTCGATGTCGAACTGGATGTCATCGAGTGGAATGCGGTTTTCACCAACTGGCGTGAAGGAGCAAAAGACCCGAAGGCCCGTGGCGCCAACGCGATCAACGTCACCTTCGCGACCATGGACCCTTTCTTCGCGATGGTCCGCTTCACCTCCACGAAAACCTTCCCGCCGGTCTCGAACAATTGGGGCTATTTCGGCAATGACGAGTTCGACGGGCTGATCTCCAAGGCGCGCTCGACCTTCGATGCCAAGGATCGCGATACGGCGCTTGCCGCCTTGCACAAGCGTATTGTCGAGGAAGCGCCGTTCATCTGGGTGGCCCATGATGCCGGCCCGCGCGCCATGAGTGCAAAAGTGACAGGCGTTGTTCAACCCAAGAGCTGGTTCATCGATATCGCGCCGATGTCGGTCGAGTGATCTCTCTCGCCCCGCCGGCACCAGTCCGGCGGGGTCTCCAGTGCGGTTGGAAAAATCGCTGCGGCGTTCGGACCGAAGCGGCATCCTGCGGGCCCATGATCAGTTTTCCGATCCGGCACCCTGATCCAACCTGCCTTGTTGAAAGTTGCTTTGCATGTTGATGTATATTGCCAAGCGGCTGCTCTACACCCTGCCGGTGGCGTTTGGCGTCAGTGTTGTATGCTTCATGCTCGTGCATATCGCGCCGGGAGACCCGCTGACTTCGGTTCTCCCGCCCGACGCCTCGGCGCAGCTTCAAGCCGAGATGCGACGGCTCTACGGCTTCGACAAGCCACTGCCCGTGCAGTATTTCATCTGGCTGGCAAAGACAGTGCAGGGTGATCTGGGTGTCTCCATTGCCACTGGCAGGCCCGTGGCTCTGGAATTATCCAAGGCGCTGGGCAACACCTTGATGCTGGCGGTTCTCGCGACGCTCATCGGCTTTCTGCTCGGCGGATTATTCGGCTTTGTTGCCGGGTATTTCCGCGGCGGCTGGGTGGACAGGCTGGCCTCATTCATTTCGATCATCGGGGTTTCGGTGCCGCATTACTGGCTGGGCATGGTGCTGGTGATCATTTTTTCCGTTCAGCTCAACTGGTTGCCCGCCACTGGCGCCGGGCCGGGCGGATCGGCTGACTGGGCCTGGAATTGGTTGCATGTGCGCCATCTCATCCTACCCGCGATCACCATGTCCGTGATCCCGATGGGGATTGTTGCGCGGACAGTACGGGCTCTGGTGGCTGATATTCTCAGCCAGGAGTTCATTGTCGGCCAGCGGGCCAAGGGTCTGCTGGATTTTGGTGTTTTCCGACACGTCGTGAAAAACGCGGCGCCCACGGCGCTCGCAGTGATGGGACTTCAACTGGGTTATCTGCTGGGTGGATCGATCCTGATCGAGACCGTTTTTTCCTGGCCGGGAACCGGCTTTCTGCTCGGGCAGGCGATCTTTCAGCGTGATTTGCCGTTGCTGCAAGGCACGATCCTCATCCTGGCGCTGTTTTTCGTGGCGCTCAATCTGATCGTGGACGTGGTTCAAACCATGCTCGATCCGCGCGTGCAGCGGACCTGACATCATGAGCAGCCTCTCCGCATCGCAAAATTCAGCACCCTTTGAGGTTTCTCCCGGCTATTGGTCCGGAGTGATTGGCAGGCTGCGGCGTGACCCCGTCGCGATGTTCGCGCTCCTCGTCATCCTGGCGCTGGTGCTGATGGCCCTTTTTGCCCCCTACATCGCGCCCAATGATCCCTATCGCGGACAATTGCTCCGCCGTCTGCGGCCGATCGGCACAGCCGGATTCCCGCTGGGAACCGACGAACTTGGCCGGGATATGCTGTCGCGCCTCATCTACGGGGCTCGCCTGTCCCTGCTGATGGGCGTCACTCCCGTCTTCATCGCCTTCTTTTTCGGCGCGTTCATCGGGATCACGGCCGGCTTCGTCGGTGGGAAGGTGAACAGCCTCCTGATGCGCACCGTCGATGTGTTCTTCGCTTTCCCCTCGGTTTTGCTGGCAATCGCGCTCTCGGGTGCGCTGGGGGCCGGCATTTTTAACGGGCTGCTTTCGCTCTCGATTGTGTTTATTCCCCCCATTGCCCGCATTGCTGAAAGCGTCACCACCGGCGTGCGCAAACTCGAATACATCGAAGCGGCCCGCGCTTCGGGCGCTTCATCCATGACCATCGTGCGCGTGCATGTGCTGGGCAATGTGCTTGGTCCGATTTTTGTGTATGCGACGGGGTTGATCTCCGTCTCGCTGATCCTCGCCTCCGGGCTTTCCTTCCTCGGGCTGGGCGTCAAGCCGCCGGAGCCCGAATGGGGCCTGATGCTCAATACCTTGCGCAATGCCATCTACGTGCAGCCCTGGGTGGCAGCGCTCCCAGGCCTGATGATTTTCTGCACCTCGATTTCATTCAACCTGTTCTCGGACGGGTTGCGCTCGGCGATGGATCTCAAATCATGATCCCCGCGCCGCTCTTCTCCGCCCAGAATCTGGTGAAGCATTTCCGCCTCAAGGGTGGGCTCCTGGGCTCATCGCGCGGCGTGGTTCGTGCTGTGGACAATGTCAGCTTCGATCTTGCTGAAGGTGAAACGCTGGGGATCGTCGGTGAAAGCGGGTGCGGGAAATCCACCACCGCCCGGCTGATTGTCGATCTCATCTCCCCCGATGCGGGCACCATCACGCTTGGTGGCAAATTGCTGGGCAAGCATATCTCCGCGCGCGAATTGCGTCGCCAGATCCAGATGGTGTTTCAGGACAGCTACGCGTCGCTCAATCCGCGCCTGACGATGGAAGATGCGATCGCCTTTGGCCCCAAGGTGAACGGGATGAGCCCGCAGCAGGCGGCCCGGCTGGCGCATGAGCTGCTGGAGCGTGTGGGGCTCGAGCCGCGCCGCTTCGCCGGCCGTTATCCCCATGAACTCTCCGGCGGGCAGCGCCAGCGTGTCAATATTGCGCGGGCGCTGGCCTTTTCACCGAAAATCGTCGTGCTCGATGAATCTGTTTCCGCGCTCGACAAATCGGTGGAAGCGCAGGTTCTCAACCTGCTGGCCGATCTCAAGGCGGAGCTGGGCCTCACCTATGTGTTCATCTCGCATGACCTCAATGTCGTGCGGCATATGAGCGACCGGGTGATGGTGATGTATCTCGGGCAAGTGGCCGAGATCGGCACGGTGGAGGCGATCTATTCCGCGCCGGCGCATCCCTATACTGCGGCGCTTCTGTCGGCGATGCCCTCGATGGACCCGGATCGGCGCACGATGGAGGCCCCTCTGACGGGCGATCCGCCCAACCCGATCAATCCGCCCGCCGGGTGCCGGTTTCATACGCGATGCAAGCATGCGGACACGATCTGCGCGGCGGTTGAGCCTGGTCTCTTCGGGCTGCCGGGCGAGGGGCATCAGGTGGCCTGCCATATTCATATTCCCGGATCGAACCATCGCAACCGGGGGGTGGAGGCATGAGCGCGCCCCTGCTCGACATGGAAAACCTGACGGTGCGCTTTCATGGCGAGCGCACAGTGCACGCGGTGAACGGCGTAAGCCTCACGCTCCAATCAGGAGAAACGCTGGGTATTCTGGGCGAGAGCGGTTCGGGCAAAAGCGTGACGCTGAAAACCTTGCTGCGCCTTCTGCCGGAGAACCGGACCGAGATCGGCGGCACGCTGCGCGTTGATGGTCAGGATGTGCTGGCGCTGCAAGGGCGCGCGCTGGCGGATCATCGCGGACGTACGGTCTCGATGGTCTTTCAGGACCCGATGCTGGCGCTTGATCCTGTTTATCGCATCGGTGATCAGATCGCGGAAACGGTGATGCGTCATGAAGGCTGCTCACGCTCAGAAGCCATGGCGCGGGCGCTCGATATGTTCAAAAGCGTGCAGATGCCCTCACCTGAGCGTCGGCTGAGGGCTTATCCGCATGAAATGTCCGGCGGGATGCGCCAGCGCGCCATGATTGCGCTGGCATTGGCGTGTCGTCCCAAACTGCTCCTGGCCGATGAGCCGACCACCGCGCTCGATGCGACCGTGCAGATCCAGATCCTGCTGCTGCTGCGTGATCTGCAGCGCCAGTTCGGCATGGGCATGATTTTCGTCACGCATGATATCGGTGTTGTCGTCGAGGTCTCGGACCGGGTCGCGGTGATGTATGCGGGCGAGATCATCGAAACGGGCACCGTGCATGATATCATCCGCGATGCCCGCCATCCCTACACCAAGGGGCTGCTGGCCGCGAACCTCCACGGCGCGGTCAAGGGCGCGCGCCTCAATGCGATCTCTGGCGCGCCGCCTTCGCTGGAGAGCAGGCCCACAGCGTGTTCCTTTGCGCCCCGCTGCCCGGTGGCGCGCGAAACATGCGCCAGCCAGCCGCCGCCGAATGTCGCAGTCGGGGCACAGAGGCAGGTGCGTTGTATCCTCGCGCAACAGTAGTCGCGTCTGCCTGTTCAATGGCTCCTGTTGCGGCTTTAAAGAGCGTGCTTGACGGGGTTCAAATCATCGACGCATCGCATTGTCTGCAAATTAATGAAGCAAGCGGTTTTGTAGATTTTCTAGTTGTGCCATGGCAGTAAGGCTCCGCAGCCTGACCAGGGCAAAGAACCGGAACAAGGATCGAACCATGCTGCGCCGCGCGGCGCCACGGAATTTCGCGAACTCCTCGCGTTCTATACCTGAAAAGAGGAAGCAGCCCGGCCATGAACCTGACTTCACACCCACCTGCGCTGGACGCTGCCAGACCGGATGAAGCGACCGGCATCACCACCTTCGACTTCGCTAAACTGACCCCGCGCGAGCGCTACAAGCTGCTGATCGGTGCCGTTGTTCCGCGCCCCATCGCGCTGGTGACCACGATCTCGAAGGAGGGTGTCGTCAACGCCGCACCGTTCAGCTTTTTCAATTGCCTGTCGGCGGACCCGGCCATCCTTGCTCTGGGCGTCGAGTATCGCCCGACCGGCGCGCAGAAGGATACCGGTCGCAATGTGCGCGAGAGCCAGGTCTTTACCGTAAACATCGTATCGGACACCATTCTGGCGGCGATGAACGTTTGCGCCGTGCCTTTTGGTCCCGACATCGACGAACTTCGCGAGGCCGGCCTGACTGCGATGACGGGCGTGAAGGTGCAAAGCCCGTGGATTGGCGAGGCGCCCGCAGCATTTGAATGCCGCCATCACACGACGCTGAGCATCGGCTCTTCACGCGAGATCATCTTGGGCGAAGTGGTTTTTGCGCATTTTCATGCCGATACGGTTGACCCCGCCAACCATCACGTCGATCCTGTGGCGCTGGATGCCATTGGCCGGATGGGTGGGCAGGGTTACGCGTCAACGCGCGATTATTTTGATCTGCCGACCATGTCTGTCGAACAATGGCGCGAGGGGCGTATCGCCGGGCGAAATGCGCCCCCGCCCAAAACCGGACGATAAGCCGCATATGCGCATCCTCGTGATCAACCCGAACATGACGCAGGACATTACCGCGCGGGTGGTGAAAGCGGCGCAATCGTTTCTGCCAATGGGCACCGAGCTTGTGGGCGTTACCGGCCGGTTTGGTTCGCCCTATATCACGTCGCGGCCAAGCTTTGCTGTTGGAGGGCATGCGGCGCTCGATGCCTTGGCCGGACATTGCAGCACGCCGCTTGATGCCGTGATGCTCGCCTGTTTCGGCGATCCGGCGCTGGCCGCGTTGCGCGAGATATCGGCGGTCCCGGTGATTGGTATGGCCGAGGCGTCGTGCCACCTTGCATCGCGGTCAGCGGGCCGGTTTTCCATTGTCACCGGAGGCGCGGCCTGGGTGCCGATGCTCGAGGAGTTCGTGGCATCCATCGGGCTCACCGCCCGTCTTGCCTCGATCAAGGCGACGGCAATGACCGGTGGGGAGATCGCCCGCGATCCGGACCGTGCACTGGATGCGCTCGCAGGAGAGATATCGGCATGCGCGGGCGATGGCGCGGAGCGCGTCATTCTAGGCGGCGCCGGGCTTGCGGGGATCGCCGGGACGCTGGCATCACGGGTGGGCGTGCCGCTGATTGATTGCATAGAGGCGATGGCGCGGATCACCATTGAGGCCATCAGTGTGGATCAACTGGCCGGCCGGAAAGCCCGGACGAGCCCAAGCGCTGCCGCGTTTCGCGCGTCCTTTATGTGACGCAGGGCGGAGCGCGGGAGTGGGAGGGTGGCTCCTTCTCAAACCGTGCCGCCATCGCCAACAGATCAACGTCCGAGCCCGGCACATCAGCGCAGTTCACGCGGCTTCAGCGTCAGGATGGGCACCACCCACCCTGTCACGCGCCTGGAACAATCAGCACACAATGACGTTCCTTCCCTGTCACACATCATTCTAGGAGGCAGTCATGTTCCAATGGGCCATTATCTTTCTTATCGTCGCTCTGATCGCTGCTGCGCTCGGCTTCGGCGGCCTTGCCGGCACCGCTGTATCGGCTGCGCAGATCGTCTTCGTTGTCGCCCTCATTGCCTTCGCCATTTCGGCGATCGCCGGGCTGCTACGGAGAGCCTGACGGCGATCCGGGCTATGGAGAGCCGAAGGGTAATTTTTTGATGCGGCGAGAGGCAGGCCGGCAGGCCAGCGCGCTTTACCTGCTCAGGCAGGTTGCAGGGCTTTCCTGTCAAAGAACAGCGCCTGACTGATCGCCGCCTTCACCGCGTCCGGCTGAAATGGTTTGGTGATGAGAAAAGCAGGTTCGGGCTTGTCACCGGTCAACAGGCGTTCAGGATAGGCGGTGATGAAAATCACCGGAACGTTGACCGCAGTGAGAATTTCGTTGACGGCGTCCAGCCCCGAACTGCCATCGGCAAGTTGAATATCGGCAAGCACCAACCCCGGGGTCTTGCTGGCGACCAGGATGACGGCCTCGCGATGAGTGCGGGCAATACCGACAACGCGGTGGCCCAGATCTCCCACCAGCGCCTCGATATCAAGGGCGATGATCGGCTCGTCTTCGATGATCAGCACATCGGTCGCAACCTGATCGGCGATTTCCTGGCCTGCCTTGTGGATAAGGGCTGATGCGTCCTCTCGTGAGGTGGACAGGATGCGCGCGACCTCATCGATGGAAAACCCTTCAACTGCGCAAAGAAGGAATGCCTGTCGTGGGCGCGGCGTCAACGTTTCAAGATTGCGCTCGGCACTCGTCTGCCGGTCAACGTCTGGAACGGGAAGGGAGCGCTGGCTGGTGGTCGACCACAGCGCCAGAAAGACGCGATAGAGGGCATGACGGCCTGGCATGTCGCGCGGGAAGATGGTGGGGTCGGCGATCAACGCTTCAAGTGTTGCCACAACATAGGCGTCGCCGCTTTGCTGCGACCCGCTGAGCGCTCGCGCAAACCGCCTAAGATACGGAAGATGAGCGGCTATTTCCTTGGATATCGACATAAAAACACCTCGTCTGATGTAGCGTTGAGCATCGCGACTTCATACGTTTTGGCAAGAAATTTATTTTTAAATTTAAGTGGAACCCGGGAGCATTTGGTGCGTTGGCGAATTGAATGAGGTAAAGAGAGCGCTGATTATTTTTGCAGATGCTGTTCTTCGGGACCTTGAAATGATGTCTGACAAAGAAAAAGATTCATCAATGCACACATCGACAGCCTTCGGCGACGATCATCGGACCGGAACGCTGGACCCCAAAGTCCAGGATGCAATCGGTCGCGGTTTGAAAGCTCATTTCGACGATCTGGTGAGCGCGCCGATCCCCGATCGATTCCTGGCCCTTCTGGCTGAGCTGGAAGCCAAGGAGCAGAGCAATGACCAGTGATGCAATCGTCCTGGTAACGGCGTCGATAGCAGCGCCTTGCGAGAAGACTGCTTATTCCGCCGGAAAGGCTTTCCGCGAGCTTCTGATCTCCGAAATCCCGCGGCTTCGTGTTTTCGCCGCGTCCCTGAGCGGCTCTATCCAGCTGGCCGATGATCTGGTCCAGGACACGCTCCTGAAGGCCTGGAGCCATGCCGCCAGCTTTCATGAAGGCACCAGCATCAGAGCGTGGCTGTTCACGATCCTGCGCAACACCTATTTCTCCGCCTACCGCAAGCGTGGTCGCGAAGTGCAGGACACCGACGGGATGTTCTCGCAGAATGTCGCAGTCTCCGGCGGACAGGAGGGAAGCCTCGATCTCGCCGATTTCCGGGTGGCGCTGGCCAAGCTGCCAGAAGAACAGCGCGAAGTGCTGATCATGGTTGGCGCGTCCGGCATGAGCTACCAAGAGACGGCGGAGATCTGCGGTATTGCGATTGGAACGGTGAAAAGCCGCGTCAATCGGGCGCGCGTGAAGCTGGCTGAATTGCTTGGCATGTCGGGTGTGGACGATATGCCCGCTGACAAGTCTGTCCTGGCTGTCATCAATCGCTCCGCAACGCCCTAGCCGCGCCGATGCTGACACGCCTGGGATTAATGACCGTCCGCGCACGCCTGTTGGCGTTGATGATTCTGATTGTGATTCCGATTGCCGGTCTCAGCGTTGTTTTTGCATTCGGAAATTATCAGTCGATTCTGACAAGCATCGAAAACGAGCGCGGCCAGGCAGTTTCCGATTTTGCGGTGCGAACCGACGTCTGGGTCACCAGCGTGTTGCGGACAGTCTTTATCCTGACCGAATCGATCCAGGCGCAACCGGGTGGCGCAATCGACTGCTACGCGGTTGCGGCGCAATTGCTGTATAAAATGGAAGGCTATAATGCCATCGCCATCAACAACGCTGATGGCCGGTCGTGTTTTTCCTCGCGGACCGCGTCAATCACCCAGGATCTGGCGTTGCGGGTGTTGGCTGAATACCGGGAAAAACCCCACGTCAGATTGCCGTTCAGCCCGCTTGAAGTTGAAGCCGATTACGGGCCGGTGCGGGCAGGCAATGAACGCCATCTGGCGGTCTATGAACGGTCGGTGCTGGAAAACGGCAGCCAATGGGAATCAGTGACATTCGTCGATCCGTCCTTGCTCGATCGCTTTTTTGAACTTGGTTCGGGAAAGTCGATGATTGTCGCGCTGATGAGCCCGGGGCTCATACCCATGGCGGTGCGAGGTGCGAGGGAGGAGGACATGTCATGGCTGCCGCAAGCCGAAAACATTGTGGCTGGATCGGCGCATTGGCGTGCCTCCGCTCAGGACGGAAAAGAATACAATTACACCACCGAAGCCATCTCCAATTCCGACCTCTATATTCTCGCTCGCTTCGACGATAAGCCGCGCGCCGATGCGTGGTTTCGCTTCGTGATGCTTGTCTCTCTCCCCGTGCTGATGCTTGCGGCTCTGTTTGCAAGCTATGCCCATTTTGTTCGAACCGGCATCACCAGATGGATTTCGGGTATCGAGCAGGCGGCGCGTGCCCGCGCCCACGGCAAGGCTGAACTTGCGCCGGTTGGTGAAAAGATGCCGGCCGATATCAGATCGGTGGCGCTGGCTTTTAACGACATGATCGATGAATCGATCAAGCGCGAAAGCGCCCTCAGCCAGTCCCTGGCGTCCAACCGCTTTCTCAACCGGGAGCTTCATCATCGCCTGAAAAACAGCCTGCAGGTTATTCAGAGCTACATGTCGCTGTCGCGCCGGCAGCAGGGCAGCCGTACCGACACCAGCCTGGCCGAGATGGAGGCCAAGGTGCTGGTCCTCTCCGTTGCCTACCGATTGGCGCTGACGGATAACCACATGCAGCCGGTGCCGCTGAAACCGTTTACGGAAGAAATCATTTTGACACTTGCCAGCGCCCTTAACGAGAGCGGCCGGTCGATCGAAGCTAAAATCACGAGTGACGCAGGCCTTGCTGTGGACCGGGCCATCCCTTTGGGGCTGGTGCTGGTCGATGCCATCATGACCGGATTCAAGGGAGCGGACACGCAATCAGTCTCGATCTCGCTTGAAGCGATGGAAGATGGTCGCGTGGAATTGCAGGCGGTGATCGATGGCACGCTGCCAGACAGCCAGCAGCCATCGCGGATCCTGAAAGGTTTGGCCGGCCAGTTGCAGGGCGAAATTGTGCCAACCGCGCCGGGCGGGGTGATCCGTTTGCGTTTTCACTGTTGATGCGACGCGGACAAAACGTGCTGAGCGTTTGCCGAAGACCACCACACTCGGCGTCATCGACAGCATGATGATCGGGTACCGATCAGCTGATGCAGGCAGGCCCTGCCGATCCCGCCTCAACTTAACTGAACAAACGTATTCATGAGCGGAGAGGGAGGGACGTCGGCATTGCTGGCCATCTCCTGGGTGAGAATGTCGAAGCGCCGCAGCACGTGCGGTCCGTAGGAATTGAGGATTGGTACATCGGTTGCATCACGACCGCGGGCGATAACGATCCTGCCGATGCGCGGCTGGTTGTGCCGTGCATCAAACGTCCACCAGCGTCCATCGAGATAGGCCTCAAACCAGGCGCTGAAATCCATGGGATTGGGGTCGGCAGGGACCCCTATGTCGCCGAGATAGCCGGTGCAGTAGCGGGCAGGAATATTGAGACAACGGCATAGCGTGATCGCCAGATGGGCGAAATCACGACACACGCCGATGCGCTCACGCAAGCCCTCCGCAGCCGATCGCGTACTGCGCGCCTGGAGATAGTCAAACGTGATGTGATCATGGACGTAATCGCATATGGCCTGCACCGTCCACCAGCCAAGATCAGGACGACCGAAGCGTGCCCAGGCTTGTTCGCTCAAAATATCGGTTTCGCAGTAGCGGCTGCCCAATGTGAACTCAAGCACATCGCTCGGCAGATCCTCGATGCGCACCATAGCCGCGTCCGTGTCGCAGCCATCCGGCATTCCGCTATCTGAAATCAGCCCGGATGCGCACAGCGAGAGGCGCCCTGCAGGGGCGACGAACCGACGACACAGATTGCCGAACTTGTCCTGGTAAAGCTCGCTTGAGATATCGCGATCGGGAAAAGACAGTGAGCGGATGACCGGAATATCGTTGCGGCAAATATCCCCTCGCCGCGTTGGATGAATATCCACAAGGGCGATGACGGGCGTTTCATTGGCGCATTCGATCTCGATGTCATAGCCATAGGCAATTTTCATGGAGGCGCCTGTCTAATCCCTGATCTCGATAAGATTGCCGCTGTCGATCGCATTGTCTGTTGCGCGCGCCGATGCAAGGCGCCCGACGCCGCCGCGGCACCTATTTTCCATTGGCGATGGCGCGGCCGGCGAACAGGCCAACCGCCGCAACCAGGATCAAGGCGGCCGATGCCAGCGGCATCTTTCTGACGGCACCCGCGATGACGGGCGCAGCGATAAGAGATGCCGCACGCAGGGTTTCGCGGCGCTGGCGATAGTGCTGGAGGGCAACACCGCCCGCATAGGCCATGCCGGCGATGACAGCCATTGCAGCTGCAATCAGCAGATCGGCATTGATATCGGGATAGGCGAGAGCGAGCCAGTTTCTCAACGCAACAAGAGCAAATCCCACACCGAAGAGGACGGACATAATCGCCACGCCATAGCAAAGGGCTGCCCGCACGGTGCGGCGGACCAGGCCCGACGCCTCGCTTGCCGCCAGAAGTAGCAATGACTGCCACATGACCTAGCGCGCCGAGATGAGGCCGACGAACACCCCGAGCACCGCGGCGATGCCCAGAGCGCGCAGCGGGCGTGCGCGCAATTCCTCACCAATCAGGCGCTGGAGTTCGCTCACCTGCTCCTTGGCGGCGTTGGCCATCACGCCGGTATCAACGCCAATATCCTTGAGGTGCGCGCTGACCTTGTCAGCAACCTCGGAGGCCTCCCGGCCGACCGTATCGCTCAGGCACGACGCGTCCTTGCTGACAGCTTTTGCTGCCGAACTTGCCGCATCCTTGACGCTCTTGGAAGCCGAGGAAACTGCGTTGAGCATATCTTCTGAAACAGCCGAAATACCATTCATGCTCATATCTCCCATTTGTGTGACAAAGGGCGCGCTGTCTGAAAAATAGAGAAACTGACGCCCTTTCCAGCAACAACGCCGGGCAGCGTCAAATGTTCCTGGAACAAGATCGCGTGTTGCGCGTAATTCACGCATGCCCAATCATTATTCGCACCTCGGGTTTGTTGTCCTGACGCGCGTCAAATCATATTGCTGAGCCTTGTGCTTCAGTCTGGCGATACGAGGATTATGAAGCAGGAGCCTTGCCGGCACTGTCATGGAAATTGTGGTAGAAACGTACTCATGAGAGTAATGGCGCAATCGGTGGCTTCTCTCTCCGGCCGGTGGAGAAGCGATCCGCTTTTTGGCGTTCTCGCCAGTTTTGCCCTGTTTGCTGCAGCGCTTGCAAGTCGCGTCGCTCTCGATGGCGTCCTGCCGGACGGCTTTCCTTACATAACGTTCTTTCCCGCAGTCGTGCTCTCGACATTTTTCATGGGAACGCGCGCGGGAATTTTTTGCGCTGTTCTATCTGGCCTTGCCTCCTGGTATTTCTTCCTGCCCCCTCATTGGTCGTTTGCTACCGACAGCACGACAATGCTTGCGCTGATCTTCTATCTCGTCGTGGTCGGGGTCGACATCCTGGTGATCGACCGCATGGTGGCCGCCCAGACGGAACTTGCCGGCGCCCGCAATGAGGCGATCGCCGCGCTCTCGCAGCGTGATGCCCTGTTTGTCGAGCTGCAGCACCGCATCGGCAATAATCTCAATGCGGTCTCGGCATTGCTCAACCTGCAGGCACGCGCGATTGGCGACACAAATGCGCACCGCGCTCTGGTCGAGGCAGCGCAGCGCATCGGCACCATTGCCAGCATCAATCGTCTGTTTCTTGAGCCGTCACGAAGCGGCGGTCAGCTTGATGCGCAATTTGTTCGCGATCTCGCCTCCCGTTGCGTGGAGGTTGGCGGCCAGGGACAAGCAGTTGATATCGATGTGGCGGGTGACACGATTTTGCTGTCACAGGACGAGTTTCTGCCGACCGGGCTGGTGATCGCCGAATGTATCAACAACGCGCTCGAGCATGGATTTCCAGACAGCCGCTCGGGCAGGTTGACGGTCCGTTTGCGGGCTGATGCAGCCAACGGGAGTGCTGAAATCAGCGTCCGGGATGATGGCGTCGGTCTGCCGGCGCATTTCTCGCTGGATGAGGCAGAAAGCGTCGGCCTGCAACTGATCAAGCTGTTTGCCATGCAATTGAACGGCACCTTCACCATGAGCGCGGCGCTGCCTCAGGGCACGCTGTCAACGCTTCGTTTCCGCCCGACGGGTGCGGCGGAATTCGACAACGAGCCGGCGTCGTTCCTCACATTCTCATGAGCGTTTCAGGAACATGTTGCGTCCTCACCGGTTGTTGAAACAGCGGGTCTGATCCCGCGCCAGACAACAGGAGAGAGATCATGGGAAGCACGATGGACAAGGCAAAAGGTGTTGCCAACGAAGCTGCCGGCAAGATCAAGCAGGCCACCGGAGAGATGATTGGCAACCCGAGGCTTGAGGTCGAAGGCGCCATGCAGGAAAGCAAGGGCAAGACCCAGAAGGCCGTGGGCGATGCCAAGGACGTGGTGAAGAAGCTCGTCGACAACGCCTGAATGTGACGCGCGAGGGTGGGCGAGACTGCGCGCGTCCATTCCCGCCCGTCACCTCGGTGAGCGTGACCTTCCGGGCAGGTTCAACCGATTTCATCACGGAGGCTGACGACAATGCGGGTTCTGCTGATTGGTTCTGTCCTGTCGCTGACGCTGGTGTTCGGCGGCGCCTTCCTCTCCACATCATGGTTGATGGCGCCGCCTGAAGCGGTTCGCGTGAAAACTGCGGATCGTCTGCCATCTGCCGGTCCGCTCCACGGATCTCGAACGTTCGTCATTCAATTGTCGTCCCTGTCGCGTCATGTGACCTGTGTGTGGCGCGCGCCAGCGGCTGACCGCAAACTGGCAAGCGCATCGCTCTCGAGGTGACCGCAGCACTGACGGCACCTTCAGCCGGCGCCAACCTTCAGCCTCAACATGTGTGCCGCCCCGCCCCTCATCCGGCGGCGTCGCCGTCCCCTTCTCTTGGCTGGGGAGAGGAGAGGGTTGCCGCGCTTTCATGCTTCAGGCAGAGAAGTGCCGGGGGCAGGGAATGGCGAAGGCAGCAAAAGGCGCGGAGGATTTTCCGGTTACGGGAAACCATGAGGAGCGGCGAGCCTGGTTCGAAACACGGCTGAAAGGCCGCAGCCGCGAGGATTGCATTCTGCTCGCTGGGCGGGCGGCGCTCAGGGTTGTGCCCCTGTTGCGATCATTTGTCCCGGCAAGCGAACGAGGGGCATCACCACAAAGTGAAGGGGCGCGTCATCTTTTAGGCGTTCTGAGATGCAATGCTCTTTCACTGGTTGCTTCTCTTGCGCCAACCAGTGAAAGAGAGCGTTTTCGCGCCGCCGCCTCCTTTTCCGCCGCCGCCTCCGCCTACGCCTACGCCGCCTCCGCCGCCTCCGCCTACGCCGCCTACGCCTCCGCCGCCTACGCCTCCGCCGCCTCCGCCTACGCCGCCTACGCCTCCGCCGCCGCCTCCTTTTCCGCCGCCGCCTTTGCTATTGATCTCGCGGCGCTGGACGGGAAGGCCGGGCCGCGTCGCGCGCGCACCCTCTCCACGTTGTGGCCGGACGGCATGCCGTCAGAGATCAGCGCCGAATGGTCCAAGTTCGCGCAAGACCTCCGCGGCATGGGCGATGACTTCGACATCTGGGCCGATTGGTATGGCGGAGGGACATGGAACGGCAAAGCCTTCCCCGGCGTGTTGCAGGGAACGCCGTCGCGCGGTCCCTCGCTCTTTGGCCTCACGCGCAAAAAGGCGCTTGCGGTCTGGCACGACATCGCGCTGATCCCCGATGAATTCTGGAAGGACCCTGCCCGCGTCAATGCCGAGATGAAGCGCATCGTCGCGGCGGCAAGGGAGGAGGAACTCGGCAAGCAAAAGAAGCCGCCACCGGAAGACACGATAATCGAGATACCACCGCAGAAACCGGCGTCGCTCGAGCCGATATGGCAGGACGGTAAGCTCCAGCTGCCGTCTTCTTTGGCACCCGCTGATATCGTTGAGACCAAACTGTCAGACGCACTGGAAGCACTCAAACAGAGTTTGAACGAATTGGCGGATGATGCTGAGTCCGAAGCCAATATTGATCGGCGGGCAATCGCCTATTTGCGCCGCATTGGCGAACGCATCCCAGCCTCACCGCCAACCAATTTAGAGATGCATTCAATCGCGCATAATGAGGCGATGTTGTTTGGCTATGCGTCCAAAGTTTCAGAGGAATGGCCGGACATTCTTGCGGTGCGCTACCATGCGCTGACGTTGCAATTTGACCGAACGATGCGCCAGTTTCCTGACTGGCGATAATTCAAGCGCAATGCTGAAAAAGATCGTCTGACGCCGGAACAGATCGTTGCCGTGCCGGCGCTTCTGAAAGAAGCGGAGGAACAGCTCCGGGACAAAGAAAGTCAAGAATTCATTCACAGTGAAATTCCTGATGCCATCAACGAAATTGCAAAACAAGATTATCAGAAGAAAACACCTTACGATCCGATCGAAGTTGGTGGAAATTTACTTGCGTATGACGCTCTTGAAAGCGTCAACAATGTGTTCAAACGCATCGCGGAAGCGATGCTCGCGGCTGGAAAATGGTCATCGCCGTTTGTGAAGGGCGGGCGTAAAGCGATAAGTGAATATTTTCAGGGGATGGGCAAAGGGGCAGCGGAGTACCTTAAGAAGCAAGGTCCAAAGGATGGAGAGGCATTAGTTAAATGGGGGCGACGCCTTATCGTTACTTGGTTGGTAGCCAGCGCCATTCAGTTCAAATTTCCATTTTTTAAATGGATAGGAACCCTATTTTAGTCTCACCCCACCACCGCGAATTTCCGGCTCCGCTTCGGGTGCCACCATCTGCCCTTCAGCACCACGCCCTCGGCAATGATCTTTTTGTCGCCCGTCATGTGCTCGCCGGTGACATCCTCATAATCAAACTTGCCGTCCTTCACCGAGAGGATCGAGGCATCGCCGAGCGAGCCGACTTTGAGCGAGCCATATTCGGTGCGCTGCAGCGCCAGCCCCGCATTGAGCGTCGAGGCCTTCACCACCTCGTACATGCTCACCCCCATCACTAAAAACTTCGACATGGTGGTCACAAGGTCATAGGCCGGCCCGTTGATGCACAGCGTGTGCACGTCAGACGAGATGGTGTCGGGCATAAAGCCGTTCGCCAGCATGGCGCGCGTGGTCTTAAAGGAAAACGAGCCCTTGCCATGGCCGATGTCAAACAGCACGCCGCGTGCGCGGGCTGCCTTCACCTCAGGCTTGACGGTCCCCTGCGCGGTACACGGCGCGTTGGGGAAGGGGCGGAAGGCGTGCGTGAGGATATCGCCGCCGCGAAGCCGGTTCACCACATGCTCATAGCTTGGCGGCGGATAATCGATATGGGCCATCAGCGGCAGGCCGGTTTCAGCCGCCACCTGCAGCGCGATATCAAGCGCCGCCTCGCCATTCGTGCCTGACGAATGGAGCCCGACGCGCACCTTGATGCCCACAATCAGATCGCGGTTCTCCTCCGCCACCTTCACGCAATCGATGGGGTTGAGATGGAGGATTTCCCGGCTCTCGCCCACCATCACCCGGTGGTCGAAGCCATAGATGCCGGCATGGCTGACATGGAGATAGGCGAGAATGCGTGCCTGCGATGTCTCGATCACATGGCGGCGAAAGCCCATGAAGTTTCCCGGCCCGGCGCTGCCGGTATCGACGCTCGTTGTCACCCCCGAGGAGCGGCAGAATTCATCGGCATCAATACCAAGCGAGGTGCCGCCCCAATAGACATGAGTGTGCATGTCGATGAGGCCGGGCGTCACGATATAGCCGGCCATCGAGCGCGTCTCTTTGGCCGGGCCGAGGGCCTTGCCAAAGCCCGAGACCTTGCCATTGGTGAAGGCCACATCGCCCACGCCGTCGTGCTTCTGGCTGGGGTCGATGACGTGTCCGCCGCTGAGGATAAGGTCGTGCATGGGATGTCCCTTTGTGCTTAAGGCGGTGTTATGGCGCCTTTGCGCTCCACAATCATGCGGTAATGCTCCGGCTCGCGATGGCGGGCGAAATTGAAGGTGGAATTCCTGTAGCTCTGGCCAAGATCAAGATCGCAGCGCGCCACCACCAGCTCATCCTCGCGCGTCACCGCCTGCGCCACGATCTCGCCGGTGGGAGCAATGATACACGAGCCGCCGATCATCTCGCAGCCTTCCTCAAGCCCGCATTTGGCAACGCCCACCACGAAGCTCGCATTCTGGTAGGCGCCGGCCTGCATGACGAGGTGATTGTGGAAATCGCTTAAGCGGTCATGAGCAGGTGCGGGCGGATTATGGACGGGCGTGTTGTAGCCAAGAAGGATCATCTCGACGCCCTGCAATCCCATGACGCGGTAGCTTTCGGGCCAGCGCCGGTCATTGCAGATCATCTGGCCGAAGAGGCCGTCATGAAGACAGCTCGCGCGCACCACCGGCCAGGACAGATTGCCCACTTCGAAATAGCGCTTTTCCAGATGCTGGAACGCGCGCCATGGCTCGTGCTCGGCATGCCCGGGCAGATGGATCTTGCGGTATGTGCTGAGGATGCGGCCATCCTTGCCGACCAGGATCTGCGTGTTGAAGCGTCGTGTGCGGCCATCTTCCTGCGCCAGTTCGGCAAAGCCGAAGGAGAAGGCCAGTTGAAGCTCGCGCGCGCAGGTGAACAGGGGCGCCGTCTCGTTGGACGGCATCTCGCGCTCAAAGAAGCTGTCGATCTCCGCCTCATCCTCCATGAACCAGCGCGGGAAGAACGTCGTGAGACAAAGCTCGGGAAACACCACGAGATCGCAGCCATTGGCTTTGGCAGCTTCCATAAGCGCAATCATGCGCGTCACCACTGCCGCGCGGCTGTCAGCGCGCTGGATGGGCCCCAGCTGGGCAGCGGCGATGGACAGGACCCGGCTCATGTCGCACCCCCCGTCGGCTGTGGTGCCTGATCATTCAGATGGCAGGCCGCGACATGATCAGGGCCCACCTGTCGGGTTGCCGGCTCTTCCACCCGGCAACGCGCAAAGGCCTGCGGGCAGCGGGTGTGGAAACGGCATCCCGATGGCGGCGACATCGGGCTTGGTACATCGCCTGACAGGATGATGCGCCCGTCGCGTTTGTCAGGATCAAGCGAGGGCACGGCGGAAAGAAGCGCCTGCGTATAGGGATGGCGAGGCGCAGCAAACAGAGCCTCGCGCGGGCCCATCTCGACGATGCGCCCGAGATACATGACGGCCACGTGGTGGGTCATGTGCTCGACGATTGCCAGATCATGACTGATGAAGAGAAGCGTCAGGCCAAGCTCACGCTGAAGATCCTGCAGGAGGTTGACGATCTGGGCCTTGACCGAGACGTCGAGGGCCGAGACGGCCTCGTCGCAGATGATAAGGTCGGGGCTCGCGGCAAGCGCGCGCGCAATGCCGATGCGTTGGCGCTGCCCGCCGGAAAACTCGTGAGGAAAACGCCCGGCGGCGTCACGCGGCAAGCCCACCTTTGCAATGATCTCGGCAAGCCGCTTGTCGAGTGTTTGACGGTCCTCAGCGAGTTTGAAATTGCGCAGCGGCTCGGCGATGATATCGCCAACCTTCATGCGCGGATTGAGGCTGGAGAAGGGATCCTGAAATACCACCTGGATGAAGCGCCGCTTCTCCTGCAGCGCGCGGCCCTCCAGCGTGTCGAAGCGCTCGCCATTCAAGATGACATCGCCGCCGGTCAGCGGAAAAAGTTTCAGGATCGCCTTGCCGACGGTTGACTTGCCGCAACCGCTTTCGCCAACCAGCGACAGCGTTTCCCCACGCGCGATGCTGAAGGTGACGTCATCGACCGCGTAGACGACGCGTTTTCTGATGCCGGGAAAGCCGCCGCCAACCGGAAAATATTTCTTGAGATTTTGAACGAGCAGGACCGGTGTCATGCGACCTCTGCTGTCCGCTCGGCATGGTGGCAGGCAACGCCATGGTTGATAGCCTTGATTTCGAAGGCTGGCGCGATCTTGCGGCAGACATCGCTCGCCAGCGCGCATCGCCCGGCATAGATGCAGCCATCAATGCGCGATTTAAGGCTTGGCACGCTGCCGGGGATTTCGGTCAACCGCTCGTTTTTGCCGCGCAGCGAAGCGCCTAGTTTAGGCACCGCGCCCATCAATCCGCGCGTATAGGGATGGCGCGGCTGGCGCAGCAATTCGCGCACCGGGGCTTCTTCCACCTTGCGCCCGGCATACATCACCACCACCCGGTCGGCTACCTGCGCCACCACGCCCAGATCATGGGTGATGAGCAGGATCGCCGCTCCCACCCGGCGCTTGAGGTCCGCCATCAGTTCGAGGATCTGTGCCTGGATGGTGACGTCAAGCGCGGTGGTTGGCTCATCGGCGATGAGAAGCTTGGGGTTGCAGGCAAGAGCAATGGCGATCATCACCCGCTGGCGCATGCCACCTGACAATTGATGCGGGTATTCGCGGATGCGCCGCTCGGGCGCTGGAATGCCGACAAGCTTCAGCATGTCGATGGCGCGGGCTTCTGCTGCCGCGCGGTCGAGACCCTGATGCACGCGCAGCGTCTCGCCGATCTGCCTGCCCACCGTCAGCACCGGATTGAGCGAGGTCATCGGCTCCTGAAACACCATCGAGATGCGATTGCCGCGGATCGCCTGCATCTCATCATCGCCAAGAGCAAGAAGATCGCGGCCCTCGAAGCGGATGGCGCCGGAAAGCTTGCCTGGCGGCGTGGGAATGAGCCGCAGCATCGACATGGCTGTCACCGATTTGCCGCAGCCGCTTTCGCCGACAATTGCCAGGGTTTCTCCCGCCTGAATAGACAGCGAGAGGCCGTCGACTGCCCGGTTGACGCCGTCGCTGGTGGCAAAATGCACCTGCAGATTTTCGACTTCGAGAAGCGCCATCGCTCTAGATACTCTTGGCAAGACGCGGATCGAGCGCATCGCGCATGCCATCGCCTACCAGGTTCACTGCCAGCACCGTCAGTGACAGAAAAACGGCGGGAAAGAAGATCATGAACGGCTTCACCTGCCACAGGGCGCGGCCCTCCGCCATGATATTTCCCCACGAAGGCACGGTCGGCGGCACGCCGGCGCCGATGAAGGAAAGGATCGCCTCGACGATCATGGCGCTGGCGCAGATATAGGTTGCCTGCACGCTCATCGGCGCCAGGGTGTTCGGCAGGATATGGCGCCAGATCAGCATCGGCATCGAGGTGCCGGTGGTGATCGCCGCCTCGACATAGGGTTGCTCGCGCAGGGTCAGAACGACGCCGCGCACCAGGCGCGCCACACGCGGGATTTCCGCCAGCGTGATGGCGATGATGACGTTTTGAATGCTGCCACGTGTCAGCGCCATCAGCGTGATGGCAAGCAGCACGGGCGGTATCGACATCATGCCATCAACGATACGCATGATGATCGCATCCGACCAGCGCACCATGCCTGAGACAAGACCGATCATGAGGCCGGCGAGCGAGGCGAGAAGCGCAACGCAGAAACCGACCGTCAGCGACACGCGCGCCCCGTAAATGACGCGCGCGAAGATATCGCGCCCCAGCATGTCGGTGCCGAACCAGTAATCAGCCGAAGGCGGGCGGGCACGTTTTGCTGGCGCCAGCGCGGTTGGATCGGCGCTGGCAATCAACGGCGCCAACAGGGCGATGAGCAGCATCGCCAGCAGCAATCCGCCGCCCACCGCAATCGTCGGATAGCGGCGCACCAGCGTCCACACGAGCGAGCGGTGTACCCGCTGCGGCAGGATGTCGGGCAGCATTTCGGCGGCGGTAAAGCGTGGGGCAACGTCGCTCAATAGCGGATCCTCGGATCAAGAACGGTATAGATGAGATCGATGGCCAGGTTGATCAGCACGTAAATGAAGGAAAACAGCAGGACGAGCCCCTGAATGACCGGGTAGTCGCGGCGCAGAATCGCATCGATGGTGAGGCGGCCAAGGCCGGGGATAGCAAAAACACTTTCGGTTACCACCGCCCCGCCGATGACCAGCGCGATGCCGATGCCGATGACGGTGACAATCGGCACCGAGGCATTTTTAAGCGCATGCAGAAAAAGGATGGCGCCTTTCCCGAGACCCTTGGCGCGCGCGGTGCGCATATAGTCTTGCTGCAGCACGTCGAGCATGGTGGCGCGCGTGATACGGGCAATCAGTGCAATATAGACAAAGCCAAGCGTGATCGCCGGCAAAACGAGATTGCCAAGCCAGGGGCCGAAGCCTTCCGACAGGGGCGTATAGCCCTGCACCGGAAACCAGTTGAGCTGCAGGGCAAAAATATAGGCAAGCACGTAGCCAACCACGAAACTCGGCACCGAAAACCCGAGGACGGCAAACGTGCTGACCAGACGGTCGATCCACGTGCCGGCTTTCCATGCCGCCAGCACGCCGATGGGAACGGCCACGGTCACTGCAAAAACAAACGTCACCAGCATCAGCGACAGCGTGGGCGCGATGCGCTGGTTGATAAGATAGATGACCGGCTGCCCGGTGAAGATCGACGTGCCGAGATCGCCGTAAAGGATGTTGACCGCCCATTCGGCAAAACGCACCAGAAAGGGGCGGTCGAGCCCCAGTCCGGCACGGATGCGGGCGATATCATCAGGCGTTGCCTGATCCCCGGCGATGATCGCAGCCGGATCGCCGGGGGCAATGTAGAGAAGGCTGAAGACAAACAGCCCGACCACCGCCATGACGGGCAGGGTGGAGACCAGCCGCTTGAGAATGTAGGCAAACATGGTCTCGGCCCTGGCCCTTTCCGGCGATTGCGCGGCGATCAGCTCTTGGTGACGCCCCAGTGGAAGGGGAGCGGCCCCTTGACGATGCCGCTGACATTCTTGCGCCACGCCTGATTGACCAGGAAGAAGCCGGTCGGCGCGAAGATGGCGTTGTCGAGGGCTGCCTTGTTGAGGCGACTGATCGCCGCCTTTTCCTGATCAAGCGATGTCGCCTCAAACCAGTTGGTTACTTCGGTTTCAATCGCCGGCACATCTGGCCAGCCGAACCAGGCTTTTTCGCCGCTGCCCCGGATGGCAGTATAGGGGGCCGGATTGGTGCAATCGGCGCCCGCATGCCAGGTGTGGAACATATTCCATCCGCCTTGACCGGGCGGGGTCTTCTGGGCGCGACGGGCGATCGTCGTGCCCCAATCGGTGGCGACGAAATCGACATTCATGCCGATTTTTTTCAACAGATCGGCGGTCACATCGCCCTGCGCCTTGGTGATCGGGATATCCTGCGCCACGACGCAGGTCACCGGCTCGCCCTTATAGCCTGATTCAGCCAGAAGCTTCTTCGCCGCTTCCAGATTGCGCGGTCCCTTGAGCACCTCGCCCCCTTCCTCGGAATAAAGCTCGGTGCCGGGCGTAAAGAAGCCCGGCAGGCGCTTCCACAGGCTGGTGTCGTCGCCGACGACGGCGCGCATATAGTCTTCCTGATCAAGCGCCATGAGAACGGCGCGCCGCACCTTCACATTATTGAAGGGCGGATGAAGATGGTTCATGCGAAACGAGCCAATATTGCCCAGCGGATCGGCGATATCGACGTTGACATTGGGGTTCTTGCGCAGCAAGGGCACAAGATCAGGCAGCGGCTGCTCGACCCAGTCGACCTCGCCGCTTTGCAGCGCCGCCGCGGCGGTCGCACCATCGGGAATGATAATCCATTCGACGCGGTCGAAATTCATCTTCTTGCCGCCGGCAAGCCAGGATGCCGGTTCCGCACGCGGCACGTAATCAGCAAAGCGCTCGAAGACAGCCTTGGCGCCCGGCACCCATTCGCTGCGGGCGAATTTCATCGGACCTGAGCCGACATATTCGTTGATCTGCTGGAACGGGTCGGTCTTGGCGATCCGCTCCGGCATGATCCACGTGCACGGCGCGTTGTTCTTGCCCAGCGCCAGCAGCATTTTCGGATAAGGCTTCGACAGCACCCAACGGAAGGTGCGGTCATCAACCGCCACCAGCTCTTTCTGGATACCCTTCAGCATCAGCCCCATCGGGTCGCGGGCCGACCAGCGGGTGAGGCTCATCACCACATCCTTGGCAAGCACCGGCGTGCCGTCATGGAATTTGAGATTGGGGCGCAGTTTGAAGGTCCACACCAGCCCGTCGGCGGAAGTCTCTTCGCTTTCCACCATCTGGCGCTGCGGTTTGAGATTGGCATCGACGCCGTAGAGCGTGTCGTAAACGAGTGCTGCGGCGTTGCGCACGACATAGGTGGTGCCCCAGATCGGGTCGAAATTGGCAAGGTTGGCCTGCGGTACGAACCTCAGGACCTTGGCGGCGCCCTGCGCCAGCGCAGGTGCGAAGAGACCGGGTGCTGCTGCGATTGTCCCGCTGCCTGCGGCTGTTTTCAGAAATGTCCGGCGATCCATTGTCATTCCCCTCCCATCGCACCCACGGTGCTTTGACCGCTTATTGTGAGGCGGGCAGCGCCGGCTGGCAAGCACAACAACGTTGCAAGGAGCGCCGCGAATTTAGGCGCACGCCTCTACTATCCGTTGGTATCGCTCGCCAGCCGATCCATGTGGAAATCGCTGTCACCAAGCGTCTTTTCGATCATTGTCAGCCGCTTCATGTAGTGACCGGCCGGGTGTTCCATGGTCATGCCGATGCCGCCATGAAGCTGCACGCACGCTTGCGCGATCAGGCGGGCCGAGCGATTGATCTGGACTTTCGCGGACGATATCGCCGCCGCGCGCGCAATCGCATCCTCATGGCGCGACATCATCGTGGCATAAAGCGCCATCGAGCGCGCCTGTTCAAGCTCGACCACCATGTCGGCCGCCCGATGCTGCAACGCCTGGAAATTGCCAATCACCTGGCCAAACTGCTTGCGTACCTTGAGGTAGTCAACCGTCCCCTTCACCAGGCTGTCCATGGCGCCGACGGCTTCAGCCGCGATCGCCGCGATGGCTTCATCCGCCATGCGCGCAATGGCGGGTCCGGCTTCGCTGCCACAGGCAAGCATCATGTCTTTTGCGACATGAACGTCGGCGAGCATCAGCTCCGCCGCGCTCTGCCCATCTTGTGTGCGGTAGGGACGATGGCTGACGCCCTTGTCATCCGCCTCGACAACAAACAGCCCGATCCCTTGCTGATCCGCCGGCCGGCCCTGAAGACGCGCCGAGACAAGGAAGGTATGTGCGCACCCGCCATGAAGCACGAGCGTTTTCGCGCCATCGAGGCGAAAGCCGGCGCCTTCTTCCCGCGCCGTCGTCCTGACATGGGAGAGATCATACCCTCCTGTCATTTCCCCCAGCGCCGGCGCGATATGGCGTGTACCATCCATCATGCCGGGCAACAGGCGCGCCCGCTGCTCAGGGCTTGCGGCGTGGCGCAGCAGGCTGGCACTCATGACGATGTGGGGGAGATAGGGCTCCAGCGCCAGCGCCCGGCCGATCTCCTCCATGATGATCATGATCTCGACGGGCCCGCCACCGATGCCGCCATCGTCCTCGCTGAAGGGCAGCGCCAGCAGGCCAAGCTCACCATAAGCCTGCCACATGGCGGGGCTGAAGCCCTCCTCGCTCATGGCGTAGGTCTTGCGCTGATTGAAATCATAGCGATCCATCATCAGCCGGCTGACGCTTTCAGTCAGCAGCCGCTGTTCGTCGTTGAGATCGAAATTCATGCGCGCTCACAATCCGAGAATGGCTTTGGCGATGATGTTGCGCTGGATTTCGTTCGAGCCGCCATAGATCGATACCTTGCGCAGATTGAAATAGAGCGGCGCCACCGCATCCGCCCAGTCAGGACCAACCGGCGGTTCGTTGCGCCCGTCCGTGCTTTGCTGCGCTGGCAGGGCGTAGGGGCCAACGATGTCCAGCAGCAATTCGCTGGTGGCCTGCTGAAGTTCCGATCCACGAATTTTCAGGACCGACGAGGCAGGGTTGGGGCGGCCTTTGAATTTCCCGGCGGCCTCATCCGACAAGACCCGCAATTGCGTGATCTCCAGGGCCTTGAGGGCAATTTCCGTTTCGATCAGCCGGTCGCGGAAGCGCGGTCGATCAATTGCCCTGCGCCCATCAGGTCCAGCGATGGCCGCCAGTTCGCGCAGACGGCGCAGGCGCGCCTTCGACGTGCCGACGCGGGCAATCCCCACACGCTCATTCGACAGCAGGAATTTGGCATAATCCCAACCCTTGTTCTCCTCGCCGACCAGATTGCCGACTGGCACCTTGACCTCGTCGAAAAATACCTCGTTGATCTCATGCCCGCCATCGATCGTCTGGATCGGGCGGACCGCAATGCCGGGCGATTTCATATCGATGAGCAGGAAGGAAATGCCCTCCTGCTTCTTCGCGCCCGTGTCGGTGCGGCACAGGCAAAAGATCCAGTCGGCATGTTGCGCGTAAGTCGTCCATGTCTTCTGACCGTTGACGAGGTAATGATCACCCTGCCGCACCGCCCGGGTCGCTACCGCAGCCAGATCAGAGCCGGCGCCGGGCTCGGAAAAGCCCTGGCACCACCATTCATCGAGATTGGCGATGCGCGGCAGATAACGCGCCTTCTGCGCAGCGTTGCCAAAGGTGTAGATGACGGGGCCAACCATCGATACGCCGAAAGGCAGAAGCTCGGGCGCCGGTGCGGCCAGCCCTTCCTCAAGAAAAATATATTGCTTGATCGCACTCCACCCCGTGCCGCCAAGCTCAACCGGCCAGCGTGGTGTTGACCAGCCTTTTTTGTAGAGGATGCGCGTCCACTCGACGATGTCATCCTTCGAGGCGCTGCGCCCTTCGATCAGGTGCCGCCGGATGCGCTCGGGAAGATGATCTTTGATGAAGGCGCGCACCTCCTGGCGGAAATCCTCTTCTTCGGCGGTGAATTGCAGGTCCATGGCTTTATTCCATCCCGTTCGCGGCGTCCTGATCGCGCAGCATCTTGCGCGAGTATTTACCAACAGATGTCTTTGGCAAGTCGCTGCGAAAGACCAGCGCTTGCGGCATTTCATGGCGCCCGAGGCGATCGCTCAGAAACAGACGCAGCTCATCGAGTGAAAACGGTGCTTTTCCCGGATGCAGTACGACAAAGGCCTTTGCTGCTTCGCCGCGATAGGCATCCTTCACGCCGATCACCACCGCCTCGGCAATCGCCGGGTGTTCCAGCAGCGCATTCTCGATCGCGAGCGGGTAGACATTGTAGCCGCTTGACACGATCAGGTCCTTCTTGCGCTCGACGATATAGATGAAGCCGTCCTCATCCATGCGCGCCAGATCGCCGGTGAGAAGCGCATCACCGCGACGCGACGCCTTCGTCTCTGCTGGCCGGCGCCAATAGCTGGTGCATATATTGGGCCCGCTGATACGGATTTCGCCGATGTCGCCAGGCGCCAGCGTGCGCTGGGGCTGATCGGGATCGACGATATCGATCATGATGCCTGGCAGCGGCAGGCCAACGCTTCCCTCCTTGCCCGGCGGCATATTGACCGGAAGATTGGTGCCGGCAGCGCACGTCTCGGTCATGCCCCAGCCACCACGCAACGCATGCCCGGTGAGGGAGCGGATGCGCTCATGCGTTTCAACCGCGAGCGGCGCGCCCCCTGAACTGATGCGCTGAAGGCTTGAAAGATCATGGTTTTCAACGCCGGGGTGATTGGCAATCGCGATCCACATCGTCGGCACGCCAGCAAAGCCGGTGATCCGCTTTCGGCTGATGAGCGTGAGGACTTTTGTGACCTCAAACCGGCGCAGCAGCACCAGTCGTGCCCCGTCGGCAAAGCGGCGCAACAGGATCGACACCAGCGCCATGATATGAAACAGCGGCAGAACGGCGAGCACGACCGCATGCGGCCCTGAATTGATGTCGTTGCTGAACCATGCCTGATAGATGCGGGTGGCTGACGTCAGATTGCCATGTGTGAGCATGGCGGCCTTTGGCTCACCCGTCGTCCCGCCCGTATATTGCAGCACGGCGACGTCGTCGGCTGCGACGGGGGCTGCGACAAGCGTGTCTGCCGTGTTGGCCATGAGATCGCACGCGCACTCGACGTTCGCCGGCCCGACCGACCTTGCGGTTGGCGTGGATTGTTCAGAAAAAGCGATTGCCTCATCACACAAGACCAGTCTCGCGACAGCGCCCTCACCAAGCAGGCGCAACGCCATGTCGGCAAAGGGCGGTTCATCAAGAGCGACGAGAAGGCGTGCTTCGCTGTCACGGCATTTGAACGCCAGTTCGCGGACGGCATCAAGCGGGCTGAGATGCGTCACTCGCGCGCCGGCGAGAAGGACGGCAAAAAAGAATGCCGGATGAAAAGGCGAGTTTGGCAGATAAAGCGCAACCGTATCGCCTGGCCCGATACCCCGCTGCTTCAGGCCATCGGCAAGACGAGCGGCGAGAGCGCCAAGCTGGCGATAGCTGATCTGGTGATCGTTGAAATCGATGGCGATCTGATCGCCATGCCGTTCGACCAATTCGATAAAGAACGCACTGAGCGTCTCGCGCGCCGGCACGAAGTCGGCTGTGATGCCCGGTGGATAAAAGCGCTCCCAGCACGGGGACGCCATGGCACTCAGCCTTTCGCAGCAGCGGCAATATCGCCGAAACCCTTGCCGGCAATCGCAAGTGATCGCAGCAGCTTTGCCGGCTTCAGCCGCTTGTCGCCGCTCAAGCTGGCGTAGTGGTCGAGCCGCTCGGCGATCACACCAAGCCCCACCGTATCGGCATAAAAGAGCGGCCCGCCGCGCCATAGCGGAAAACCATAGCCGTTGATCCAGATGAGATCGATATCGCTCGCCCGCTCGGCAATCCCTTCTTCCAGAATACGCGCGCCCTCGTTGATCAAAGGATAGAGCAGGCGCTCCTGGATTTCCTCGATAGCGATACTGCGCCGCGCCATGCCCATGTCGCTTGCAAGTTTTGCTGTCAGCGCGTCGACTTCAGGATCGGGAACGGGAAGTCGCGAGCCCGGCTCATAGATGAAATAGCCTCGGCTGGTCTTCTGCCCGAAGCGGCCCATCTCGCAGATGGCGTCGGCGACGGGGGATGTAATGCCGCGCTCCTTGCGGATGCGCCAGCCGACATCGAGCCCGGCAAGGTCCCCTACCGCACAAGGTCCCATGGCAAAGCCGAAACGGGTGGCGGCCGCATCGATATCGCGCGGGCTGGCGCCCTCCAGAAGCAACCGTTCAACCTCGCTGCCGCGCGCATGCAACATGCGGTTTCCGACAAACCCGTAACATACCCCGACCGTCACCGGCACCTTGCCGATACGCTTGCCGATGTTCATGGCGGTGACGAGCACCTCTGGCGCCGTTGCCTTGCCGCGAACAATTTCCAGCAGCTTCATCACATTCGCCGGACTGAAGAAATGCATACCGACCACGTCCTGGGGGCGGCTGGTGGCAGCGGCGATTTCATCGATATCAAGGCTCGACGTATTGGTCGCCAGCACCGTACCCGGTGTCGTCAAGCGGTCGAAATCAGCAAAGATCCGCTTCTTCAGGTCCATGTTCTCGTACACCGCTTCGATGACAAGGTCGGCGGACGCGACGTCGTTGATCGACTGCGACGGTGTCAGTCGGTTGAGCGCTGCAGCCACCGCACCCGCACTCATGCCGCCGCGCTTTTCGCTCGCGCGATAATTGTTTTCGATTGTCTGGAAGCCGCGCTTCAGCGCCGCCGTATCGGGATCAATGACGCTCACAGGAAAGCCGGCACTGGCAAACGCCATGGCGATGCCGCCACCCATGGTGCCAGCGCCCAGGATGGCGACACGCCCGACGCTGCGCGGCTTTGTGTCTGCGGGCACGCCGGCCACCTTCTGCGCAGCGCGCTCGGCGAAAAACAGATGACGCAGCGCTTTCGACTGCCCGCCATCACGCAGTTTGACGAACAGCGCCCGCTCCGCCGCGAGCCCTTCTTCAAGCGTCAAAGTCAGCGTGTTGCGCAGCGCGGTGATGCACGCCGCCGGTGCCTCGAGACTGCGGGCCTTCTTGAGGAGTGCGGCGGCGTCATCCTCGAAAGCAGCAGCATCGCGACGTGACGCCTCAAGCGCGTCGCGCAATCGGCCAGTCCGCCGTATTGGCGCGTTGCTCTCGACCATGTGCCGGGCCCGCTTGATGGCATGGCCGACAATATCGCCGTCCTCAACGCCGTCGAGCAGTCCAAGCGTCAACGCCTGCGCAGCACTCATCGCCTCGCCGTTGACGATAAAGGGCAGAGCTTTGCGCAATCCAATCAGGCGCGGCACACGCTGCGTGCCGCCAGCCCCTGGCAACAGGCCAAGCTTGACCTCAGGCAGCACGACATTGGCACCGGGAACCGCCAGACGCACATGACAGCCGAGTGCAATTTCAAATCCGCCGCCCAATGCACTGCCATTCAACGCCGCGATGACCGGCTTTGCCGATTCTTCGATGGCGTTGACGATTTCCGCCAGATGCGGTGCCCGCGGCGTCTGGCCGAATTCCTTGATTTCCGCGCCGCCGCAGAAGAGCTTGCCGGCGCCGGTGATGACGACAGCATCTGTACCGGCGTCTGCCTGCGCCGCCTGTAGCGCCGCCAGAACCGCGTCGCGTACCTCATGAGCCAGGGCATTGACCGGCGGATTGGCAAGTTCGATGACCAGAATGCGGCCATCATGCCGCGTCACAACCTTGCGCTCCACCTTGGTTCTCCCGCTTGCTGCGACGATGTGCCGATGCACAATTACGAGCACCAAAACGCTAGGTAGCGCTGGAGGGTGAGTCAAGCTGCCGCCCCCCGGGGCCTCCTGGTGCGCGGCTTAAGCGGCGCCACGATGCTGCGGCGGTGTAGATGACGCGTTTGCCTGTATCGCTTTGCTGCAAATTGTGGCATCGCCGTGAGACACAAATCCAGTGCCGAACAGATACACGGTAGAATGGAATGACGCGCGCTGAAACTATACGACTTGCACTGACCGATCAGATTCTTTCAGGCAGGCGCCTGCCGGGGTCTGCGCTTGACGAAAACGAGCTTGCCCGCAGCTATGGCGCGTCGCGAACGCCGGTTCGCGAAGCCTTGCGGCAATTGGCGGCGAGCGGGCTTGTCGTTCATCGCCCTCATCGTGGCGCCGTGATCGCATTGCCAAGCGACCAGATGCTGGGTGATATGTTCCAGATCATGACCGAATTGGAAGGTCTGTGCGCCGAGTACGCGGCACGCTCCATGACTTTGGCGCAACGTGACGATCTCGTGGCAATCCACACACAGATGGCGAGCATGGTGAGTTCAGGTGATCGCGCCGCCTATGCGAGTGCCAACGAAGTGTTTCACACTCGCCTTTATGAAGGCGGTCACAATGCCTACCTCGCCGAACTGACACTGCAGACCCGCCAGCGTCTGCAGCCATTCCGGCGGGCGCAGTTTTTCTCATCTCTGGGCCGCCTGGTCGCCTCTCATCAGGAGCATGAGGCCGTTATTCAAGCCATTTTGCGCGGCGATCATGTCAAGGCTCGTCTGGCGATGATGCAGCACATCGTAACGGTGCGTGACGTCTATCTCAGCATGCCGGCGCCGATTTCGAGCAGTGCGGCGTCTGGAAACAAGCCAGAACAGGTTGCCGGCGGCCGCTGACAGCCGCTGTCTTTCCGTCGCATTCATGCCGCATGTCGGGTTCTGACCGATCGGCGCGGTCCGCAGATATCACGCGCCGTCGTCAAGGATCGAGCGGAAGACTACACTTGGCGCGCGACCGACAGCTTCAGCCCTGGAGCCGGGCGCTCGCGCGTCACCTCGCGGCGGAATCTGTAGAGCGCCGCCGGCCGCCCGCCGGTGCGCGAGGTCACCTCGCCCGTCGGCTCGACGAGGGCGGCATGTTCCACCAGCCGACGAAAATTCTGCTTATGCAGATGTTTTCCGGAAATCGCTTCAACGGTGCGTTGCAGCGCGGTGAGCGTAAATTCATCCGCCATCAATTCAAACACGACAGGGCGATATTTGAGCTTGGCGCGCAGGCGCCCCATGGCGGTGGCGGCGATCCGGCGATGATCAAACGGCATCGTTGAGCCGAGTTGCGGCGGGCGGCTGTCGCGCAGTGCGCTGGGGCGCCCGTCGCGCGCGGCTTCGCCCATCAGGCCTGCCTCATAGAGGCATTCATAGCGCTCCAGCACTTTCTCTTCATCCCAGCTGATACCATCCGTTCCAAACAGCAGCCGCACCCGTTCCGCCCGCCCCAGAGGCCTTGGCCCTTCGCCGGCAGACGGGACTTGTTTGGCCCAGTTATTGAGAGCGGGCAGGATCACCGTGTCGAGAACAGCCGGCCTGCCGCCGCGCATATCCTCCCACGGCAGGAGACCATACCAGTTGCGCCAGCGCCCCGAGCCATGCGTCGGCGCGCCGCCATCGCGCAGCTGCGTCAGCGCCAGATAGCCAATCGACACCACATGCGGGCTGCTGTCGCCAGGGCGGGCATGACGCCCGCGATCACCGAACGAATAAAGTTGTTCGACATAGCCGAATTCGAAGCCCGTCTGTTCGGCAACCCAGCTGCGCAGACCGATTTCAAGCGTACGATGGGCGAGCGGATTGAACGGGCCTGATGGCAGGCCGCCGGAATTTGCTGCCTCATCATCGGTTGTCTCGGGTGGCGTGGTGAGGATAAGCGGCTGATCAGCGCTGACCGTGATGATGGCAGCCGTCAGGTCGATCTCGAGCCCGGGGCGCACCGGTGGAGCCCCGCTCAGTGGGTCGCGTAGCGCGCTGTCGCCAGGAGAGTTCATTCCTCGGCCAATAATTTCAATTTGAACGGAACGCCTTCCGCAGCTTCTGCCCCCCGTCCGATGGCGATGATTGCTGCGTTCATGCGCCCTTCGCGCATCAGCATGTCATCGGCAATGGCGACCAGGCGGGGGTTGGGGGTTGCGGTGGGCGAGGCATGGCGCAGTTCATCGGCTATCTCTGCCTCGCTGCGCCGGGGCTGGAGCGCGCAGGCAACCACATAGGCAGCAGCCGTTGATCGGGAAATGCCGGCAAAACAGTGGAGCAACATCGGCGCGCTGCGATCCCAGCTATTGGCGAAGGCCAGCAGGCGTTCGACATGTTCGGCGCCGGGCATGACATAGCCTTCGCGCGGTTCGCTGATGTCGTGGAAGGGCAGGCGCAGATGATGTTCAGCCGCCATGCTGGGGGGGCTTGGCACCTCCGGCACCAGTCGCACCAGACTGATCAGGCGCGCCGGATTGATGTTGGTGACGGTCCGTTCCAGCTTCGACAGGGGGCAGACGTGAATATACATCACATGTCCTCGAGGATTGAGCGCTATTTTAGCCGACGCAAAGTGAGGTTGCGTGACAATTCGGCGAAACGTTCAAGAAATCGTGCCTGCGCCAGTGCGGTGGGCCAGGGCAGGAAATAGGCCGTCAGAAAGGCGCCGGCAAGGACGGGTGGTTCTCCGAAGAATTTCGACGCTTCCGCCTCATCGAAGCCGGCAAGCCGTGTTGCCTCGAAATAGGCGGCCACGCGGTCGGCATCCTTGATATGCCGTTTCAGCGTGGCGCTTGGCAGTGCCGGCAGCTGAAACCGACGATGGATCGCTGCCGACAGCCTCGCCTCGACATCCTTGTATTCGGGGCCAAGTACAGCCTTGAAGGGGGAAATCATGTCGCCGATCACGTATTCCGCCGCATCATGCAGCAACGTCGTCAGGCATGAATTCTCATCGGCCTCAGCATGCGCCTGCCGATAGAGTGCCTCGACCGCCAGCGAGTGCTGGGCTACTGAATAGGCGTGCGCCCCATGCGTCTGACCGTTCCACCGTGCCACGCGGGCCAGGCCATGGGCGATGTCCTCGATCTCGATGTCGAGCGGCGAGGGGTCGAGCAAATCGAGGCGCCGTCCCGACAGCATGCGCTGCCAGGCGCGCGGAGGTTGGGTTTTGGCAGACGAGCGCGGCATGGTGGCGAGATAACCGGTATTGGGCGATGAATGAAAGTGCGCTTCACCCTTGGCACGGTGCGATGATAGGACGATTCGTCGATACACAGTGCCGATTTTGCCATCAACCCGATCATGCTGACTGATCCCTCGCCAGCCGCAGCGCCCATGTCCGCACGCCAGGCGGAAGCCTTTTTTCGCTATCTGCTGGCCAGTGAACGCCTGCGTCTCGACTTTGCCGGTCATGCCAGGACCCGCCTGGGCGAGCGCGCCTTGTCGGCCAACGATGTCCGGACGCTTCTCGGCGAGGGCAGGGTGATGTCATCCCCCCGGCGCGTCGATGGTCTTGGGCGCTCGAAATATACGCTTGAGGGGGGTATCGCCGGGCTGGACGATGCCCCGCCCGCGACAGCGCGGATTGTCGTTCTGGCAGCACCCCGCCAACCGCTGGTCCGCGTGCTCACGGCGATGCGGGTTGCGGACAGATCCTCCAGATAGGCGCTTAATGCTTGCCATGCGCGTGGCACGAGCCGTGACGGAAGCAGCCGGTGAGATGGTCATTGGTCATGCCCACGGCCTGCATGAAGGCGTAGGTGATGGTCGGTCCCACGAAGGAAAAGCCGCGGCGTTTCAGCTCCTTTGACATCGCCCGGCTCTCGGCTGTCTCGGTTGGCACATCGCTTCGTTGCTGGCGACATGGCTGCAGCGGGGCGTCGCCGACAAATTTCCACAGAAACGGCGAGAACCCTTCACCTTCCTCGATGTCGAGATAAAGCTTTGCTGCCCTGATCGTGCCCTCGATCTTGGCGCGGTTGCGCACGATGCCTGTGTCCTGCATCAGCCGCTCAACATCGCCCGCATCGAACTCGACCAGCTTGCGGGCGTCAAATCCGGCAAAGGCTCGACGGAAATTCTCCCGCTTGCGTAAAATGGTTATCCACGACAATCCCGCCTGGAAGCCATCGAGAATGAGTTTCTCGAACAGGGCGCGGGAATCATATTCCGGCACGCCCCAGTCGCTGTCATGATAAGCGACATAAAGGGCATCCTCGCCCGCCCACCAGCAGCGGTTATGCCCGTCGCTGTGCGATATCAGGCTCACGCCTTGCCTCCTGCCAGCTGGAAATCGGCCCAGTCGGGATTGCGAGGATGGATGTCGATGCTGCCGGCCATCAGCGTCTCGCCCTTCGCCTGCGCCTCGACCACATGATCAAGCCGCAGCATGGCCAATCCGCGCCCGTTCGCGGTTGAGCCGACATAGCCGATGACCCGTTCACCACATGTGACGTCATGGCCGTCCATCGGGCGCATGGGGCCGAAAGTGATCGGCACGACACGCTTGCGCACGCTGGTGCGGTGCTCCATGCGGCTCACCACCTCCTGCCCGACATAGCAACCCTTGGCAAAATCAACCCCGCCGAGCCGGTCGAGATCAGCCTCGTGGGGAAACGTGTCGCCAAGCGTGAAATCCTTGCCGCCTTCCGGGATCGCCAAGGCGATGCGATGGGCGTGATAGGCATCGGCATCGACGATCGTCGCGGTTGCGGCAATGAGTAACGTTGAAGCGTCCTGTCGCGGCAGAAAAGCGCGCTGGCCGAGGCGCGGATGGCGCGGATCGCGGTAGCTGATGCCATCACCGATCACCACGTCTTCTCCCCACAGCGCGGCGACGGCGAGTTGATCGCTGACATCGACGATCTCGACCTTGGCGCGCAGCCGGTAGAGATTGAGCTTTTGGATCAGATCACCCGCCAGGGCCCGCGTGATATCGACGAGGAAGCCATCCTCGTCATCACGCGCAATGAGAAAGTCACAGAAAATCTTACCCTGCGGGCTCAGCAGCGCACCGAGGCTGGCATTGAGCGGCGCGAGTTTCAAAACATCGCAAGTGACCAGATTCTGCAGGAAAGAACTGGCGTCCGGACCAAAAACGGCCACGACGCCCCGATCTTCCAGAAGTGCCGCTGAAAGGCTCATGCCTTCCCTCCCTGTAGCAGAGTTGCCAATGACCGGCGCGGAACGTAAGGGGCTAAGGCGGCGCTTACAAGGACGGAGATTTTGATGGCTGCCTATGATCTGGTTTTACGCGGCGGCATCGTTGCCAATCATGACGGCATCGGCAGGCGCGATCTTGGTGTCACCGCCGGGCGCATCGCCGCAATTGGCACGATTCCAGGCGATGTCGGCGGCCAGACCATCGACTGCACCGGCCTTCACATTCTCCCGGGCGTCATCGACAGCCAGGTGCATTTTCGCGAGCCGGGACTGGAACACAAGGAAGACCTTCAGACGGGGGCGGATGCTGCGGTGCTGGGCGGTGTGACGGCGGTTTTCGAGATGCCCAACACCAATCCGCAGACAACCAGCGAGGGCGCGCTCGCCGACAAGCTGAAGCGGGCCGCAAGGCGGATGTCCTGCGATCACGCCTTCTGGGTTGGTGGAACCCGCGAGAATATTGCTGATCTGCCCGATCTTGAACGTCTTCCCGGCGCGGCGGGGATCAAGGTTTTTATCGGCTCCTCCACCGGTTCGCTCCTGGTGGAGGATGATGAAACGCTGGGCCTGATCCTTGCTCGCATCCGCCGCCGGGCGGCTTTCCATGCCGAGGATGAATTTCGACTGCGCGAGCGGCGCGATCTGCGGATCAAGGGTGATCCCTCCTCCCATCCCGTCTGGCGTGATCCTCAGGCAGCCCTCATGGCAACGCGCCGGCTTGTGGCTTTAGCCCGCCTGGCCGGCGCCCGCGTTCATGTGTTGCATATTTCGACGGCTGAAGAGATGCGTTATCTTTCAGCCCACAAGGACGTAGCGAGCTGCGAGGTGACGCCCAATCATCTCACCCTCATCGCCCCCGATTGTTATGACCGGCTTGGCACGCTCGCGCAGATGAACCCGCCGATGCGTGATCAGCGCCATGCTGACGTTCTGTGGTGGGGAGTGCAATCAGGTGTTGCTGATGTGCTGGGCTCGGATCATGCGCCACATACGCTGGAGGAAAAGCGCGGTGTCTATCCTGATACCCCCTCAGGCATGCCCGGCGTCCAGACGCTGGTGCCGATCATGCTTGACTGGGTCGCCAGGGGACGCTTGACGCTGGAACGGTTTATCGACCTCACATCGGCCGGCCCGCAGCGCCTGTTCTCCATGTCGCGCAAAGGCCGTATCGCCGTTGGCTACGACGCGGATTTCACGGTTGTCGATTTGAAACGCCAGGTGACGATTACCAGGGACTGGATTGCCTCCAAGGCGAAATGGACGCCTTATGACGGGCAAAAGGTAACGGGCTGGCCGGTAGGCACCATCATTCGCGGGCAGCGTGTCGCCTGGGAAGGCGAGATTGTCACCCGCGGCGCCGGTCTGCCGGTAGTTTTTGATGATGCGTTGCCGCGTGGCTGACGGCGACGCAGTTCATTGTCCGGAGACGAAGTATTGCCATTTGCCGTCAGCGCCAATGCCGACGCGGAAAAACGTATAGCTGCCGGCTTCGCGCATGCGCTGGACATCAAAGGCGGTGAGCAGCCGGTAAAGTTCAACCAGGCGCGGCGGGTCGAGGTTCTTCAGCGGCATGTGTGCGAAGTAGGGCCAGACGTAGATTTCACGCTCCGCGCCGGCGTCGAGCCGGACAAAGCCGCTTTCGAGAATGCCAACAAGAATGGACAGGATTTCAACGCCATTGCTCTCGGGATATTGCCGGCGCCATGTCCTCACCGGATCATCCGCCGGCTCCTGCCCGCTTGACAGTTTGACGCTGCCATCGCTGATCAGCGCCTTGACGGCGCCAAGATCGCCGCTTTTTGCCGCTGCCAGAATACGGCTGCGCATCAACGCGACTGGCGCTGGCAGCTCCGAGATGTCGCGTAACACTGCTTCCGGTTTTACTTCGGTCTTGGCCGGCTGAATGAAGGGTACCTCAGAGGCGTTGGTCACGACCGGCTGGCGATCAGCAAGCCCCTTGCCGCCGAAAGCATCCTCGGCGAACGCCAGCCGGCCGGTCAGAGTGAGGGCAATCACTGCCAGTCCCATATGCCGTGCAAGCGCGCTCACTGACGCGTTGCGTGCGCCGAACATTCTCCAGCCTCCACGCGTCCGCTCTGGCGCGCCAGCATGTCGATCGTGTAGGTTTCACCGCGCAGCGCCACCATCTCGCGGATCGACGCCTCAAGGGCCGCGACGGCGATCTGGTTGGGATCAAGTCCATCCTTCACCGCCTCGATCCAGGCATCGGTGATATAATCCAGGGCCTGACGTCGCTGATCTTCATCGGATCGATCAGAAGGAAATATGATCCTGTACACGCCACTCAACTCCTCGGGCATTTTCTCGACACCTGCAAACTAGCAATCCCGAACCACGCCGTCTTGTCCCACCTTTCAAAGAGGTTAATTGGCGCATTTGACAGAAACGCGACGGTGTTCAGTCAACGAAGCGACTGGCGATTTCGTCGGCAAGTTGTGTCCCTTCCTGACGAAAGCGTTCAGCAGACACCACGGCAGTGATCGTGCAGGTGCGGTGCGTTTCGGCAAACGCAGAAAATCCCCGATTGAAGGCAGCGACAAGGCGATCCCGGCGCTCCGGCGTCGTCCCTTCAGCCTCGATGAGCTGTGACATTTGCTGACGCCATAGCGGGCCGTCCTCAGGCCGGCACAGGGGACGCAGATAGGTGAGCGCGCCCAGTATTTCACTCAGTCGTTCAATCTTTTTCTGATAGGGCGGCTCACGCGTGTCGATCGCTGACTGCGGTTCGGGGCTTGGCGTCTGCGCCGCGACGGGCAAGGGCAGCAACGCACCTGCCGCCAGAGATAGCGCGACCAGCATGGGCGCAAACGCCGACAGCAGATTGTTGCCGTCGCCGTCGCCGCCGCCAGCAACCGGTTCGCTTTGGCTTTCTCTGAGTTTCACGCGTTCGAGAAACGCCCTCGTGCGCCCGACATAGCCACGCAGGCCGGGCGTTACATCGAGGGTCGACAACTCGTCCAGGGTCACAAATTTCGCTGCGCTGGCATCGCTGCCAGCAACGACGTCGCCCTGCGTCCAGCGCCCCGCGAACAGCGCCAGAACGACGTGGCGCAGCGGGATGTTGGCTTTGCCACGCGCGAACAACTCAATGAAATCGACAAAGCCGGCGAGATGAACGCTGACGCCGGTCTCTTCGCGCGCTTCGCGCAACGCTGCGTCCGCCAATCCTTCTCCAAACTCCACACGACCGCCGGGCAGGCTCCATTTGCCCGCCATCGGCTCGTTGCCACGCCGCACGAGCAGCACTTTCTCCTCATGCCAGATGCCGACGGAGACGCCGAGCACGGGAGTATCCGGTGTCTTGGGTTGGTTCGCCATGTCGTCTTGTGCGCCGTTCAGCGCAAACGATCAAGCCTCTGCGAACAGGGCATCGATAGTCGACTGTGCATGATTTTCATGATCACGACTGTCAACCGGCACGCAGTCGGCAGCATTGATAATGCCTGACGCTGCTTCCACGAGCCCATGCAGATCGCCTAAGGCCTGGCGGGCCAGATTGATCATCATCTCGGGATTATCGCGCGTTCTTTTCAGGTCCGACATGGTCGACAGCAGCAGCGTGTCGATTTCCGACACCACCGCGTCGAAGGCGCCGCGCACATGGATCGGTGATTGATGATAAGCGGCAATCGCCATCTCGCGCCCGGCAAAGCCGGATTGTGCAAAATGGTTGGGGTAGCTTTTAGGCTCCCATTCGAGCACATCATCGAGCATGTCGGGCATATCGGGAAGCATGTTGATCAACATGATCACTTCATTGAAATGATTGAGGTAATCCGTTGCAAGAAAAGATTTCGGATTGATATTGAAAGCCACCAGATCATGACGGCAAAGGGTGCTATCAGACGGACATGGCATAGCGTGCAGGGCTTTCGCTGAAATAGGTCATCGCTGCCATTCTTGATCAATCTTGGTTGATCATCAGTTAATGCCGCGGAAATAGGCAACACATGAGGGCTGACAATCCCCCACAGGCCATACCTTGAGCCGGTCGGACGCGGGTCAGACAACTTTGCCCGGGTTCATGAGCCCCGTCGGGTCAAGCAGCCCCTTGATCTGGCGCATGAGATCAAGCTCGACAGGCTCTTTGACCTCAACGAGCGCCTCGCGCTTCAGCAGCCCGATGCCATGTTCGGCTGAAATCGAGCCATTGAGGCGCGCCACCACGCGATGTACCGCAGCATTGACCTCTTCCCAGCGGGCAATGAAGGCGTCGCGGTCAGCGCCTTCCGGCTGCGAGATGTTGAAATGGATATTTCCATCGCCCACATGGCCGAAGGCACAAGGCCGGCATCCGGGGATGAGCGCATTGACCATTGCCAGCGCTTCGGTGAGGAACTGCGGCACCAGATGCACGGGCACCGCCACATCATGCTTGATCGAGCCGCCCTCGAGTGATTGCACCTCCGACATTGCTTCGCGCAACCGCCATAGCGCGCGTCGCTGCTCAAGCGAATCGGCGAGAGCCGCGTCCTTGACAAGGCCGGATGCAATTCCTTCTTCCAGAATGCCTTCGATAAAGGGGCGCAGCGGTTCCTCCTGACCCGATGACAGCTCCATGAGCACATACCAGGGATAGCGGGCAGAAAGCGGATCGCGGCTGCCCGGCGCGTGCTTGAGGACGATGTCGACGCCAAAGCGCGGCATCAGCTCATAGGTTGTGAGCCCGCGCCCGGCCCGCGCCAATGCTGAGTTCAGAAGACCAAGAGCCGCTTCGGGCGTTTCAACGCCGATAAAGGCCGTCTCCTGGGCGCGAGGCTTCGGAAAAAGTTTCAGAACGGCGGCGGTGACGATGCCAAGTGTCCCCTCCGAACCAATGAACAGGTTCTTCAGATCATAGCCCGTATTGTCTTTGCGCAGCGCCCTCAGCCCGTTCCAGATCCGCCCGTCGGCCAGCACCACTTCGAGCCCCAGAACCAGATCGCGCATATTGCCATAGGCAAGCACTGCGGTGCCACCGGCGTTGGTGGCGATATTGCCGCCGATCAGGCATGATCCCTCGGAGGCAAGTGACAAGGGAAACAGCCGGTCAGCGGCGGCCGCTGCGTCCTGGGCCGCCCGAAGCGTCATTCCCGCTTCAACCGTCATGGCATTGCTTTGCGGATCAATTGAACGCAAGCGATCCAGGCGCGCCAGCGACAGAACAACAGCGCCTGAATCAAACGGAATCTGCCCGCCAACAAGGCCGGTATTACCGCCTTGCGGCACGATCGCGGCGTTGAGCTGGCCACACAGCTGAACGATTGCCGCCACTTCAGCGGTGTTTGCCGGTTTCACCACGCAGGCACAGGCACCACGATAGAGATGACGCCATTCAACCAGATGCGGAGCGACAGCGGCCTCATCGATGAGCACATATCGCTCGCCGACAATCGCCCGCAGGCCGGGGATGAGGCGTGGATCGACGCTGCGCTGAAGAAGAGTGGGTTGGATGAAGCTCATGAAATGGCCTTTTCTGCCTGCGAACTTAGCGACCCAGGGCTGCCCGCGCCAGCCGGTCATTGATCGCTTCGCCTAGTCCCTCATGCGGGATCGGCGCGACCGCGATGGCTGCACCGGTCCCGCCATCGAGAGCCCTGAGGTACGCAAACAGATTGGCGGCGGCCTCGGTCAGATCGCCGCTTGCCGACAGGGTAAGGGAGGGAGCAAGCGCCGATAAATGGGGCGGAAGCGCACCAAATCCGAGAAACGCCTCGCCCGGATAAGGAAACACCGCATCAAGCCGCAGCCGTTTTTCCGGAGCATAATGTTTGGCGAGCATGCCCGGAGCGAGCGGCCCATCGCCGCCGGTTTCTGCAGCCGATACGGGATAACCAAGAACGGCTGTTATTTTGTCCCGCGTGAGCGCGCCGGCGCGCAATTGCACGATTTTGCCCTCGATCTCGGTCAGTATCGTCGATTCAAGCCCAAGGCTGCGCGTGCCGCCATCAAGAATGAGCTGCACCGCGCTACCCAGATCCTGCGCCACATGGCGCGCCTCGGTGGCGGTCACATGACCCGACCGATTGGCCGACGGGGCGGCAAGCGGCCGGCCAGCGCGCTCGATGACAGCCCGCGCGACCGGGTGCGCCGGCACTCTCAGCGCGACCGTTGGCAGGCCGGCACGTGCCAGTTCAGCAACCGGACTGTCCAGACGTACCGGCATGACAAGCGTCAGCGGCCCTGGCCAGAAGCGCTGCGCCAGCGTCTCCAGCGCTGGTGAAAACACACCATGGCAGCGCGCGTCGTCAAGGCTGGCGACATGCACGATCAACGGGTTGAAGGTGGGGCGGCCCTTGGCGGCGTAAATGCGCGCAATCGCCTGGCTTGACGTAGCATCGCCTGCCACCCCGTAGACGGTTTCCGTCGGCAAACCGACGAGCTGACCCGTCCGCACGATTCGCGCCGCCTCGGCGATGGCCAGATCGTTATCCCCATCCATGATCCGCGAAGGCGCCGTCACCGTCATGTTTCTCCAGCCAGCCGAGGGTCGCATTTCTCCAGCATTGACCTCGGCCCAGCCTTCCCCGACAGTGCTGTTGAAGAAAGCCGTTGCCCCCAAGGGCGCGATCCATATCGCCAATGCGGCTTCAGGGAGGAATGATGTCATACACTGCGCCCGTCAAGGATATTGCGTTTGCCATGCGTCATGTTGCCGGGCTTGAGGCGGCGCTGGACGCTGGGATGTACGGCGATCTTTCCAGTGATCTCGTTGACACCATCCTGGAGGAAGCCGGCAAATTTGCGAACGAACGGATCGCTCCTCTGAACCGTCTGGGCGACAAGGCGGGCGCCCGGCTCGAAAACGGCAAGGTCATCATGCCGACCGGCTGGGGCGAGGTGTACAGGGAATGGTGCGAGGCTGGCTGGAACGCCCTCCCGGGTCCTGAGGCTCATGGCGGGCAGGGACTGCCGGTGCTGCTGAATTCAGCCTGCGTCGAGATGTGGAATTCAGCCTGCATGGCCTATGGGCTAGGCCCCCTGCTGACCATGGGCGCAGTTGAGGCGCTGACCGCTCATGGCAGCGATTATCTGAAGGCAACCTACCTCGGCAAGCTCATCCAGGGGGAGTGGTTTGGCACCATGAACCTCACCGAGCCGCAGGCGGGATCCGATCTGGCGGCGCTGCGCTCGAAAGCCGAGCCGGTGGGGGATGGCACCTACCGGATTTTTGGCCAGAAGATTTTTATCACTTACGGCGAGCATGACCTGTCCGACAACATCATCCATCTCGTTCTGGCCCGCCTGCCCGATGCGCCCGAGGGAACGCGCGGTATCTCGCTCTTTCTTGTGCCGAAATTCATGGTGGGTGCCGATGGCGCGCTTGGCGCTCGCAATGATGTCCGCTGCGCTGGCGTCGAGCACAAGCTTGGCATTCATGCGTCCCCCACCTGCACGATGGTCTATGGCGATGAGGGAGGCGCCATCGGCTATCTGATCGGCGAGGAAAATCGCGGTCTCAACTGCATGTTCACCATGATGAACAATGCTCGCCTCGGCGTCGCCCTGCAGGGTGTGGCGATTGCTGAACGCGCCACTCAGCAGGCCATGGCCTTTGCCATGGAGCGCCGCCAAGGCAAGGCGCTGGGCGTCAAATCCGGCCCGATGAGCCGCATCATCGAACACCCTGACATTCGCCGTATGCTGCTGGAGATGAAGGCCAAGACTGCCGCCGCCAGGGCGATCTCGTTTCGCCTTGCGGCCGAACTCGACAAATCCCATCGCCTTGAAGGTGACAAGGCACGCGCGGCAAGCGAGCTTGCTTCGCTGCTGACCCCGGTCGCCAAGGCATTTGCTACTGATATCGGCATCGAAGTTGCTTCGCTTGGCATCCAGATCCATGGCGGCATGGGTTTTGTCGAGGAGACGGGGGCAGCCCAGCATCTGCGCGATGCCCGCATCCTGACCATCTATGAGGGCACCAACGGCATCCAGTCGATTGATCTCGTGACCCGCAAACTGCCCATCGGCAATGGCGCGCTCGTCCGCCAGGAGATTGATCGCCACCGCGCCACCGTGCGTCGCCTGAAGGAAAGCAACCAGCCGGCCTTCGGTCACATGGCAGATCGCCTCCACGAGGCGGTTGAGGCTCTGGCGCGCGCCAGTGATTGGCTGCTGGCAACGCTTGGCACATCGCCCAACGACGCGCTGGCCGGCGCCACCCCCTATCTGCGGCTGTTTGCGCTGGCTGCTGGTGGAGCGGGGCTGGGCGAAGAGGCGCTGGCGTCCGTTCGCGGGCCGGCCGATCATGAAAGCAGCCAACGCATTGCCCGCGCCCGTTTCTTTGCCGAGAATATCGCCATCGCCGCTTCCGGCCTCGAAACCAGCATCGTCGACGGCGCCGGCACATTGGGCGATATCGCCCTTGTCGCCGCTGAATAATCGGGAAGGAAACAGGCGAGCACCATGACATCGATTTCCTATCATGCCGAGGGCGGTGTCGCGCTCATGCGTATGGACCGTGCCGACAAGAAAAACGCGCTGACCTTGGCGATGTATTCGGCGATGGCCAGACATCTTGAAGCGGCCAACAACGATTCTGCCTTGCGCGCCGTCCTGATTGCTGGTGTTCCCGGGGCCTTCAGCGCCGGCAATGACCTCCAGGATTTCATCGCCGCCTCAAGCAGTGGCGGATTGGGCGATCCGGTCCTGCATTTTCTGCGCGCGCTCGTTGGCTGCAACAAGCCGCTGGTCGCTGCCGTTGACGGTGTAGCGGTCGGCGTTGGCGTCACCATGCTGCTTCATTGCGATTACGTGGTGGCGAGCCAGCGCTCGACATTCGCCACCCCCTTCGTTGATCTTGGTCTGGTGCCAGAGGCAGCCTCGAGCCTGCTGGGGCCGCGCCTGCTGGGACCCCAACGCGCCTTTGAACTCTTCGCGCTTGGCCGTCGCTGGGATGCCCGCAAGGCATTGTCGGCGGGGTTGATCAACGACATGATCGAGGATGAGGGTACCGAAGCGCGCGCCATCGAGGTTGCCCGCGAAATTACCGCCAAGCCGCCAAACGCCATGGCGATCACCAAACGCTTGCTGCGCAGCGACCGCGATGAGGTGCTCGCCCGCATCGACGAAGAGGCCGAACACTTCAAGGCCTGCCTGCGGGGGCCGGAAGCGATGCAGGCTTTCACCGCCTTCATGACCCGCAAGAAATAGGCGCCCGATAACCTTTGGAGAGCTGTGATGAGTATCGATTTCGCATTGTCGGGCAAACGCGTTTTTGTCTTTGGCGGTACCAGCGGCATCAATCTGGGCATCGCCGAAGCCTTCGCCGCGCAGGGTTGCCAGCTGGGTGTCGCCAGCCGCAGTCAGGACAAGGTCGACGCGGCGGTCAAGCGCCTTTCACAAGGCGGCCTTGAAGCAGCGGGCTACAGCCTTGATGTGCGCCAGCCGCAGGCAGTCGCCGACGCGCTTGCTGATTTTGCCGGGCGCTTTGGCAAGGTCGATGTGCTGGTGTCGGGTGCTGCCGGAAATTTTCCCTCTCCCGCCGCCGCCCTCAGCACCAATGGCTTCAAGGCGGTTATTGATATCGACCTTCTCGGTACCTTCCATGTCATGAAGGCGGCCTATGCCCATATCGCCAAGCCGGGCGGCTCGATCATCAATATCTCGGCGCCGCAGGCGATGATCCCCATGGCCTTTCAGGTGCATGTGTGCGCCGCCAAGGCCGGCGTCGATATGGTAACCAGGACGCTTGCCATCGAATGGGGACCGGAGGGCATCCGCGTCAATTCAGTCATCCCCGGCCCGATTGACGGTACCGAGGGCATGGCACGCCTCGCACCTGATGAAAAATCCCGCAACGCGGTCGCCCGCTCGGTTCCCATGCAGCGTATGGGAACGCCAGATGATGTGGCGCAGGTTTGTCTTTTCCTTGCATCCGATGCGGCACGTTATGTATCAGGGGCGATCATTCCCGCTGATGGCGGCTGGGCTGCTGCTGGCGCCCGCGCGCTTTAGGCGTAAGTGATCCTGATTGACTGAGAGGACAGCCGCATGGCGACCCTGTATGTGACCCATCCGGCCTTCCTCACCCATGAGCCGCCGCATGGCCATCCTGAGCGGCCTGATCGCATGCGCGCCATTGAGCGCCGGCTGGAGGATGAGCGCTTTTCGACCCTGGTCCGCGAGCGTGCGCACCTTGGCACGCCTGATCTTGGCTATCTTGCTCATCCCGCCGAATATGTGGACGAGCTGCATGACATGGCGCCGCGCGATGGGCTGGTGTCGATTGATCCCGACACATCCATGTCGCCGGGCACCTGGGAGGCGCTGATGCGCGGCGCCGGCGCCGTCATTCAGGCAAGCGACGAGGTGCTGTCACGACAAGTGGATAACGCCTTCTGCGCCATCCGCCCGCCCGGCCATCATGCCGAGCGCGTCCGGGCGATGGGCTTCTGCTTTCTCAACAATGCGGCGATTGCTGCCCGCCATGTCCAGCACAAGCACGGCATCGGCCGCGTTGCCATCATCGATTTTGACGTTCATCACGGCAATGGCACCCAGGATATTTTCTGGGAGGATAAGTCTGTGATGTATGCCTCGACCCACCAGATGCCGTGCTATCCCGGCACCGGCGCGCGGGCTGAGCGCGGCGTTGGCAATATCGTCAATTGTCCGCTGCGGCCGGGCGAGGGGTCGGAGGAATTCATCGACGCCTTTGATACGGCGATCCTGCCGGCGCTCGACAAATTCGCGCCCGAGTTTGTCATCATTTCTGCTGGCTTTGACGCCCACTCGCGAGACCCACTGGCCCAGCTCAACGTTCACGAGCGCGATTTCGGTCTCGTCACCCGCAGACTGATGGATATCGCTGACAAGCATGCCGGCTCGCGGCTCGTCTCGGTGCTCGAAGGTGGCTATGATCTCGAAGGCTTGGCGCGCTCGGTCGATTCCCATGTAAGCGCGCTGATGGGCATGTGAGCGCCGCGTCACCGGGAGAGGCATCATGAAAGGGCGCAGCATTGCTCTGTCAGGGCCACGTCGTATCATCGCCGATGTCTGTTATTTTGCTGGCGACACCACGAAGGGCGTGATTTCGCGCCGCCTCGGATTGGGTCCGCTTGCCAGAGTGCTGGCGCAATTGCCCCGCGGCGCCAAACCGCTATGGCCGGCAATGATTGCCAGAGCCTACGGGCTGGTGGCAGCCGACATGCCGGAACTGCGCCGCGCCTATGTCAAATTCCCTTGGCCGCACATCTACGAATATCCCATGAGCGTGTCGATGATCGCTACCGAACGGGTGTTCGACGGCGAGCCGACGCTCTTCTTCGTGCGCATGAAGGGACCGGAGCATATGTCGCTGGGCGAACTCGCCGAGCGCCTGCGCCGCGCCAAGACCGTTGACTGGCAGGAGGAGCGCGATTTCCGTCGCGTGTTCGCGATAGCCTCCCTGCCTCTGCCCCTGCGCCGCCTGATATGGTGGCTTGGCCTCAATATCGGCCGCCAGCGTGCCAATTATTTTGGTACCTTCGGTATTTCATCTCTGGCCGGGCAGGGTGTGACGATCACCAACGCCGTCCATATGTTCACCGTGCTGTTGTCCTACGGCGCTATGGCGGATGACGGGTCGCTGGAACTCTTTTTTTCCTTCGACCATCGCGCCTTCGATGGTGGCGTCGTGGCGCGCGCCCTGAGCCGCCTTGAAGAAAAGCTCAACGGGCCGATTGTTGAAGAAATCATTTCCGCCTTTCCGCAGGCAACCGGTGCTGGTATGGCAAGCGTCTGAAGGAGGCTCCGTGGCCAAAGCAAGCGACAGTAAAACTGATCTCGGCGGCTTGAGTTTCGAGAAGGCGCTGGCCGAACTCGAACAGATCGTCAGCAAGCTTGAGCGTGGCGACGTGCCGCTTGAGGAATCGATTGCCATCTATGAGCGCGGCGAGGCGCTGAAATCCCATTGCGAGACCATGCTTCAGGCAGCGGAGATGAAGGTGCGCAAGATCAAGCTTGGAAAGGATGGCAGCCCGCAGGGCAGCGAGCCGCTGGATGAGCGCGCCTAATCACCGAGCCGTTCTGTTGCCGCGATTGTGATGCCAAATCCCTCAAGCCCGATATAGCGGCGCTCGCGCGAGGACAACAGGCGGATCGAAGAGATCCCCAGGTCGCGCAGGATTTGCGCGCCGAGCCCTACTTCGCGCCATGTCTCGTTACGGCTTGACGCGCTGCCATGGCCTTCATTGCCGCCTGGCGCCATCGATGCTGACGGCACGCCAGCCGAGCCTTCGCGCAGATAGATGAGTACGCCGCAGCCTGCTTCGGAAAATTTGTGATAAGTGGCTTTCAATGTTGTCTGGTCGCCGAAGATGTCGGCCAGAATATCCTGACGGTGCAGCCGCGCCGCAACGCCCGCTTTGCCCGCAACATCGCCGAAAACGACCGCCAGCTGCTCCAGCTCATCAAATGGCGTGCGGTACGAAATACCACGCGCCGGGCCGATGGGCGTGGTGACGGTGAACTCACTCACACGCTCCACCAGCCGCTCGCGCACCTGCCGGAAGGCGATCAGGTCGGCAACCGTGATAACGGGAATGGCGTGCCGGCTTGAGAAGGCGCGCACCTGCGGCCCGCGCATCACCGTGCCATCATCATTCATCAATTCGCCGATGACGCCGACTTCCGGCAGACCAGCGAGACGGCACAGATCAACCGCAGCTTCCGTATGGCCGGAGCGCATGAGAACGCCACCGGGGCGCGCAACAAGCGGAAAGACATGGCCGGGGCGGACGAAATCGCTGGCGCCGATATTGCCATTGGCAAGGGCGCGCACCGTGTTGGTGCGATCATCGGCTGATATGCCGGTGGTGGTGCCGTGGCGCACATCGACGGAAACGGTAAAAGCGGTGCTGTGGGGCGCGTCGTTCACCGATACCATCGGATCAAGCCGCAGACGCCTGGCTTCGGCAACGGTCAATGGAGCACAGACGATGCCTGAGCTGTGGCGGATGATGAAGGCCATCTTCTCGCTGGTACACATGGAGGCGGCAACGATGAGATCGCCCTCATTCTCGCGATCATCATCATCAAGAACAGCGACCATCGCGCCCTGTTTGAAGGCGTCGATCACTCGCTGCACGGCGTCCAGGCGTTCGTTCATGACATTCAACCTCAGTCGGGTGACGAGCGCCTGGTTCAGATGGCGCAGGGGTCGGCCTGGCCTTTGCGCCGTTCGACCCGGTAGGAGCCATAATCGCCAGAGACCCGGACATCGCTGCTTGTCTGCAGCAGGGCGAAGAGAGCGCCATCGAACCATGGGCCTATATCGAAGACGGCTTCGCTTCTGCCGTGACGGGTGCGCAGGCGTGGCGAACCATAGAGGCTGCTGCGATATTGCCCCGAGGAGAAGGTAAGACGCGTCAGTGTGCCGGCCATGACGGAGGACGGCAGATCAGCGCGGCTCCACGGCACCACCACCGTCGCGGTGCGCCCGCCCTGCGCATGACACACGACATCGATCGGCGCCCCGCAGACAAGGCGACCGCAGCGCGCGGCGGGGATTTGCCGATCAACCGTTCGCGCTTCCGTCAGCGATGGCGCGGCGAAGATGGCAACAGCAAGGGCAAGGACGACGCGCATGAGTGATCTCCAGATGGCAGGCGCAACCTAGACCCACCCGCCGTCGTGTCAATCTTTGGCAGTTGCAGATCTGGTTTTCCACAACGAGAAGCCGATACCGCCGCCGAGCAACGCCAAAGTCATGGCAAGCGACAGCAGCGGGTCGACTTTGGCAACCAGACCGCTCCAGAAAATCTTGACGCCGATCAGCACCAGGATGAGCGCCAGAGAGATCGACAGATATTTAAACCGCGCGACCATCGCCGCTAACGCGAAATAGAGCGCGCGCAGTCCGAGAATGGCCATGATATTCGCCGTGTACACGATAAAAGTATCCGTCGTTACAGCGAAAATGGCCGGGACTGAGTCAACGGCAAAAACAATATCGGCAACGTTTATGACAGCCAGCGCCAGAAACAGCGGCGTGGCATACAGAACTTTTTTGTCTGAGGCCGGATCAGGCAGACGAACAAAGAATGCTTCCCCATGCAGCTTTTCGGTGATGCGCATGTGACGGCGCAGAAACGCAAGGAGCGGATTGCGGTCGAGATCAGGGGCGTTGTCGTGCCCACCCAGCATTTTGATGCCTGTGTAGATCAGGAAGGCGCCAAAAATATAGAGAACCCACTCATATTGATGGATGAGTGCCGCCCCGGCGGCGATCATCACGCCGCGCAGAATGAGCACGGCGATGATGCCCCATACCAGCGCCCGGTACTGGAAGGCTGGCGGAATGGAAAAATAGGCAAAAATGAGCGAAATAACGAAGATATTGTCAATCGATAACGCCTTTTCGATCGTGTAGCCGGTGTAATATTCAATCGCTCTCTGCGATCCGAGATAGCCCCAGACCACGACGCCGAAGGCGATGGCGATAGCGATATAGAAGACGGAGAGCCTCAGGCTCTCGCCAATGCCCATCTCGCGGCTGCTGCGGTTCAGCACGCCCAGATCGAAAGCCAGCAGAATGAAGATCATGAGATGAAAGGCAAACCAGACCCACACAGGCGTGCCCAGAACCGACGACGAGGCAAACGACAAAACCATGTCCATGGCAAAATTCCTTCTGCCGCGTGCTCCGCTATGGATTGCATTGAGGAGACGGGCGCCTAGATGTTGAACTTCCGTCCGACATCGCAACCGTCAACGACGGCTGCCAGAGGGGCCCGAACTGAAGATTTGTATAGCGGTGTTTTGCCAAAAATTCAAGCCCTTGCCTGCCTCACCGCCGTCTCAACCCTTGCGAAAGGCGGCAACCGTGGACAGAAACGCCCGCTCGCGCGATACCGGCGAGAGGCCATGGGCGCCGAAGAGCGCGTTGAGATCCTCGCCAAGATAGCCAGCATAATAAGGTTCGTGGACGGCCTGGGGAAAGCGCTCCAGCATGCCGTCATAGGGCGGATGATCGCCACGCTGGAGCGAATCATTCATCACGAACAGACCGCCGGGCTTCAGCACGCGGGCGATCTCGGCCGCCGCAGCCCGACGAATTTTTGGCGGCAATTCGTGAAACAGATAGATGGCGGTGACGATATCCTGGCTGCTGTCGGCAAGCGGAAGTGCTTCCGCCTTGGCAAGGAGCGCCGTCAGCCGGCCTTCATTGCCGCGCTCGGCAAGCGCCCGTGACAGATAGGTTTCCGACATGTCGGCAATCGTGACCGGCAGGGCAGGAAAGGCCGGGCGCAGATCCTTCAGCCAGCGGGCAGTGCCGGCACCCACATCGAGAAGGCGTAATGATCGCTGGTCGCGGCCTTTAAGATGGCGGGCGATCGGCGCAATCGTCTGCCGGCGCATGGCGGCCGCCGTGCCGCCAAACAGCACCTCGACCTGCATGTCGTAGCGCGCCGCGCTCTCTTCACTCATCCAGCCATCAGATTGATAGTGGAAATTCTGCAGATAATAGGCGGGGCGCTTGCCGCGATATGTCGCGAGCGGCTCGTTGGCGCTCTTCTGCGCACGCCGCCGCGCCACCGCTGGAACGTCGTTGAGGAAAAGGCGCATGCGCCGAACCTCTTCATCAAGCGGCCCGAACCAGTCATGCGCCAGCCGGTAGATCCCGGCATCGGCATTTTTGACATCCCGGGTGAAAAGCCTTGCCATATCGGCCAACAGCACCTCGCGGCTGGTGGTGGACCCCCGGGCCGCCTGCGTCGCCGCGCCGGCATCGGTCGGCTTAGCCTCGTTGCGACGCGCCAGCAGCAGAGCGCTCGTATACCACGCCACCCGCAAACCGTGGTTCAGCGTATAGGCAAGGCGCGTGACAGGCGTAGCCATCCCGATCTCCTGTTGGCGATCATCATCACAGACATAAATCTTAACCCTTCTTCGATTGCGGCCAAGCCGGGATGGCCCATTTCAACCATTTGGAAACCGCCCTGCGCGATGGTGCCGCCATAACAACGCGGCAAGTGATGCCGGGGAGAGTGTCATGTTGAATAGAGCTCGTTTCATGGCGGCCATGAGTGTCGTGGCGGCAACCTATCTTCTGTTTAGCACGCCTTCGGTGCGCGGTGCTGAGCTTGGCTTGCCGTATGCGGGGAGCATTGTGGCAGCCCTCTGATCAGCGCTCGAACACGCCAACAAGCTCGACGTGATGAGACCACAGGAACTGGTCGATCGGCGTTATGCGGCTGAGACGAAAGCCGCCATCGATCAACACCCGCGCATCGCGCGCGAAACTCGCCGGCGCGCAGGACACATAGACGATCTTCTTCAATTTTGACGCCGCAAGCCCGGCCATCTGCGCCTGCGCGCCCTGGCGCGGCGGGTCAAGCAGTGCGGCATCGTAGTTTTTGAGTTCCGAGATCATGAGCGGGCGCCGGAAGAGGTCTCGCTGCTCGCGGGTTACCGGTTTCAGACCACTTGCATGGCGCGCTGTCTGGTCGAGGGCTGCAAGCGCGTGTGGGTCGCTTTCAACCGCGTGGATCGCCATATGGCGGGCCAGGCGCAGCGTCAGCGCGCCGCTGCCGCAGAAAAGTTCAATGATCCGCCTGGCGCCGCTCAATGCGTCCTTTGCCAGCCCGGCAATTGCCTCCTCGACCGGCGCCACGGCCTGGGCAAAGCCGCCCGCCGGCTGCAGCCGAGCGATCTCGCCGGTCGGCAGGGATGGCGGGCGGAAGGTGGCGTTTTCCTCCCCGATGCTGAGGCGCGCCAGACCGATCGCCCCGGCCGCAGCAAACAGGCGGCTCATCGCGTCGCGCGGCAATTTTGCTGGCGCAAGCGAGACATCAAGACCTTGCGCGGTATCGAGCACGCTGACGGCAAGGCTGTCGCGCCCCGTGACCAGCGGGCTTAAAAGCCTGGCAAGCGCTGGCAGGGCTGCGGCGATGGCGGGTGTCATGACCAGGCAGGCAGTGATGGCGATAACGTCGTTGGAGCGTGCGCCGTGAAAGCCGAAAATGACTGTCTTGCCCTCACGTACAAGCGCCAGCGAAACGCGACGCCTTGTGCCGGGCTCAACGCGAAGCATCGCCTCCAGTGGCACTGAAATCCCCTGTTGCCCCAACGCCGTTGTGATGCTGTCGCGCTTCCATTCGTCGTAGAGGCGACCATCCATATGTTGCGCGACGCAGCCACCGCATGTTGTAAAATGGATGCATGGCGGCGCGACGCGGTGCGCCGAGGGCTCGATGATCGATACCAGTTGCGCTCGCTCGCCACCGGCGGGATCGATATCGACGATCTCGCCCGGCAGGGCGCCAGCAACAAAGAGCGTGCGACCACCGCTGGTGGCTATGCCATCACCGCGATGCCCCAATCGCTCAATCGTTACCCTGATCAGCGCCGGCAAATCAGCCACATTGGCCGCGCTGACGCAGATAATGATCGGCGATCACGAGTGCCATCATCGCTTCGCCCACCGGGACGGCGCGGATGCCAACGCACGGATCATGACGGCCTGTGGTCTTCACCTCGACATCATCGCCCGCGCTGTCAATCGAGCGGCGCGCAATGAGGATCGACGAGGTAGGCTTCACCGCAAAGCGCGCCACCACCTGCTGCCCGGTTGAAATGCCGCCGAGGATACCGCCGGCATGATTGGAGAGGAAAACCGGCTTGCCGTCATTGCCAGCCCGCATCTCGTCAGCATTATCCTCGCCGCGCAGTGCGGCAGCGCCAAACCCCTCGCCGATCTCAACCCCCTTCACGGCATTGATGCCCATGAAGGCTGCCGCCAGATCGGCATCGAGCTTGCCGTAAATCGGCGCCCCCAGGCCGGCGGGAACGCCGTCGGCAACAATCTCGATCACCGCGCCGATGGAGGAACCCTCCTTGCGCACGCCATCGAGATAATCACCGTAGAATGCCGCCATCTCGCCGTCCGGGCAGAAAAACGGATTAGCCTCCACCGCGTTCCAGTCCCAGCGCTGACGGTCGATTTTGTGCGGACCCATCTGCACCAGCGCCCCGCGCACGGTAAGGCCTGGTACCACTTTGCGGGCAATCGCACCGGCGGCGACCCGCATCGCCGTCTCGCGGGCTGACGAGCGCCCGCCGCCCCGGTGATCCCGAATGCCGTATTTCACATCATAGGTGAAATCGGCGTGCCCTGGGCGGTAGGCCGATTGGATGCGATCATAATCTTTTGAGCGCTGATCAGTGTTGTCGATGAGAAGGCCGATCGGCGTGCCCGTGGTGCGCTGGATGCCGGCGCTGTCAGCAACAACACCCGACAGGATACGCACCTGATCGGCTTCCTGGCGTTGCGTTGTATAGCGGCTCTGGCCGGGGCGACGCCTGTCAAGAAAAGGCTGGATGTCAGCCTCGCTCAGCGGCAAAAGCGGCGGACAGCCATCAACGACGCAGCCAATGGCGGGTCCATGACTTTCACCAAACGTGGTAACACGAAAAAGATGACCGAAACTGTTGAACGACATCGCCACTCCTCGCTGCGGTTTAGGCGGGACGCGGCGCGCGGTCAAATCGCCGGCGCTGGCTTGCCTGTCCCCTCCGGCCGCCGCACTGTGTTCTGATGGACATCAATACACGCGAATGGCCGGCGATGATGCCCGGCCCCTTGCCGGATACGGGGGTGGCGATCTGGCTGGTCGTTCTGGCCGAGGTGCCGCCACTCGACTGCCTGTCGCAGGACGAGCGCATTCGTGCCGCCGCAGCGATCGACCCGCTGGTTGGCGAGCGCTACCGCGCCGCACGCCGGGCGTTGCGGCTGATCCTTGCCGCTGCCCTTGGCCAGAACCCGGCTGATCTTCTGTTCTCCTATGGACCGGCGCGCCAGCCTCATCTCGCCTGGCCGGAGGCGAGTGGTATCGCGTTCTCCCTCAGCTACCGGGAAGGCGTGGCGCTTGTTGCACTCTCGCGCGCCGGCCCGGTGGGCGTTGATCTTGAAACGATCGACCCGTCTATTCCGGCGTTTGACATCGCCGCTTCGGAATTTGCCTCCGCCGAGGTCCGCGAGCTTGCCAGCGCGTCGGAAGAGGCGTTGGCGCATAATTTTACGCAGATGTGGGTGCGCAAAGAGGCGCTCGCCAAAATGAGCGGCAAGGGATTATGGGAGGGTCTGTCGAGCCTGCCGGCGGATCATGGCGCACACGCTCACTGGCATGATCTCAGCGATTTGCCGCAAGGCTTTGCCGGCGCTTGCGCCAGCGAAGCGGCGCCCGCGCTCATCACTCAGGCGCGTTGCGTCTTCACTCGGCCGCCTGGCGGGTGAGGCCGGCATTATGCGGCGTATTCGCCGAGGTGTGGGCGCGCGCGATGTGCGGCTGTGCCGGGGCGCCAACCCATGCCGTATGGGCGGGCAGGGTCTCTCCCTTCATCACCACGCACAGCGAACCGACATCGGCGAAATCACCGATTTTAGTGTCGTAGAGAACGGTCGCGCCCGCTCCGACATTCACACCTGTTCCCAGAAGTACCCGCCCGACCTTCATCAGCCGGTCCTCGTAAAGGTGCGTCTGCAGGGCGGACAACGAGTTGATGGTGCAGTAATCGCCGATGGTGACGCAATCAAACTCGGTGATGTCTGTGGTGAACATGCAGATTCCCTTGCCGATCTTGACGCCGTAGAGGCGCAAGATCCACGGCAGAAAGGGAGTGCCGCGCAGTGAATCAAGCAAGACCCTGCCGGCAAGTCCCCAGTAGAGAACGGCGCAGGCTTCCGTTCGCATCGCCCAGAACGACCACATCGGCTTGATCACCGGCTTGTAGGCGCCCATGAACAGCCATTTCACGATAATGGTCGATGACGTCATGATCAGCGGAATGACGATGGATGCAACCAGGAAGAGCCAGAATACCAATCCCCACTGGCGCTGTTCCATCAGGGGATCAAGCGTTTCCACCGTGTAATAGCCAAGCGTGATGAACAGCATGGTTGGAAACGAGGTGTGGAAAGCCTCGAAGATAAGCCGCCCGATCTTGCGACTGAGCGGTGGCTCATAGGTCCAGTTGGCCGAAATGCCGGTCACGCGCTGGCGCGTCGGAAACGAGATCGACGGCGATCCGAACCACGTCTCACCGGCCTTGATGTGGCGGCTTGCCGGCGGCACAGACTTGATGCCAAGCAGGCTGTCATTGTCAAAGCGCGTGCCGGGCGGCACCACCGCGTCATTGCCGACAAAGACGCGATCGCCGGTCGTGACCTTTTCAAGCGTCATCCAGCCGCGCCGGATATCCTCGTCTCCCAGCAGCACTTCATCGGCAATGAAATTGCCGGCGCCGATTTCAACCAGATCATAGCGCCCCGACAAATTGGTCGATATTTCCGCGCCGCGTCCTATCTTGGTACCCATCATGCGATACCACAGGCGCATATAGGCCGTGGCAAACAGCGACGACAATGTTTCAAGCTTGACGTCGGTGAGCAGCGCCAGCGCCCATTTGCGGAAATAGACGGATGAATGGACCGAATAACGGCCTGGTTGCAGCCGGGTTGGCAGGATTATCCAGCGCATGGCAACCGTAATGGCAATGGTGAAGACGATGAGCGCCATTGACGTTGGCCAGGTCAACAGCGGCAGCACCGACAGCGTATCGGCCTTGCTCCATCCCGCGATCAGCAGATCCATATGATCAAACAGCCCGAAGGCTGGAAAGATGGGCAGCAGGCCGATGGGCGGGATCGTCAGCAAGGCAATGACATAGGCGCAGGTCATGATGTTCTTGCGAAGCACCGAAGCCTCAGCCTGCGGCGGCAATTCTCTCTCGTCGATATCGCTCACTTTGCGGGCGGGCGAGCCTTCCCATTTCTCCCAGGCGCCGACATGTGTTCCGGCCAACACCGCAGTCAGATCGCCGATTTCAGCGCCCTTGCCGATGATAGTATCGTGCTCGAGAACGCTTGAGGTGCCGATATAGGCATCATCCTCGATGACCACCCGACCGATCACCATCTCGTTGCCGACCACTTCGACATTGGCGATCTTGAGCTTCGTGCCGGTACTGACCCTGTCGCCGATGGTGAGGAGGTCGAGCGTGCCGGCCTCGAATTCCGAGATGATGGCGTCCTTGCCGATGCGCGCCCCCATGATGCGCATGTAGACGCGCATGATCGGCGTTCCCTGGAACCATTTGGGCTTGACGAGCAGAGTGAATTTCATCGCCAGCCAGACGCGGAAATAATAAACGCCCCATAGCGGGTAACGGCCCGGTTTGACGCGCCCGACACTGAGCCATTTGCCGGCGATGCCAACAAATGTGGTGGCGATGGTCAGGACGACATAAATGCCAAGCAGCGATAAGAGCTGCCCCCAGAAGCCGAGAACATCGAGATCAAGCAACAGGAACGTCGTAAAGATCCCAAGCCACTGGATGCAGGTGAAAAAGAGAATGACCGGCAGGACGGCGGCCTGCGCCAGCCCGCACAGGAAGCGGCGCAGCAGCGGCGGCGGCTCAAATGTACGATCCTGCCCGCCTGTTCCAAGTCCGCGCCGCTCAAGCCGCTCGGCGATGCCCGCAATCGAGCGCCCTTCATACATGTCCTGAAGCGTGATGCCGACAAAGCGCTGGTCGGCGCGCATCAGCGACACAAACCGGGCGGCAAGCAGGGAATGGCCACCGATCTCGGTGAAGAAATCGCCTTCAAGTGGCAGTGTCTGTCCAGGAAATACCTGCTGCATCGCTGCCAGAAGAGCTGCCTCGACCGGCGTGCGCGGCTCTTCCTGCACGTCGTTGGCAGGCGCGCTTTGTAACGGGCGCAGGGCGAGCGCTTTGCGGTCGACCTTGCCGGAGGCGGCAAGGCGCGGCAACGCCTCGACCGTCTCGAAGCGCGTCGGCACCATGTAGGGCGGCAATTGTCGGGCAAGCCCTGAACGCAGATCGGCTACGGGCGGCGCCTCTTTGCCTGAGGGTACGAAGAAGGCGACCAGCCTTTCGATGCCATCATCCTTGCGCAGGATGACGGCGGCCTGATGGATACCGGGCAGGGCGGAGAGCTTGCTTTCGATCTCTCCCAGTTCGACACGAAAACCGCGGATCTTGACCTGATCGTCAATGCGCCCGTGAAAGAGAATTTTGCCGTCATGACCCAGGCTCACCGCATCGCCCGAGCGATAGAGGATCGGGTCGCTGCCATCGCTGGTAAAGGGATTGGCGATGAATTTTTCTGCCGTCAGTTCCGGCCGCATGACATAGCCAAGGGCAACGCCTGGTCCGCCGATCAGCAATTCACCCTGCGTTCCCGGCGCCACCGGCTGCAGATTTTCGCTGACCACATACGCGGTATAATTGGCAATTGGTGTGCCGATGGTGACCGGAGCGCCCTGTTCAACGATGTCAACGGTGGCAACCACCGTGGCCTCGGTCGGACCATAGGAATTGAAAATTGTACGCCCCGGTTTGCACCAGCGCTCCGCCAGGCTTGGCGGGCAGGCTTCCCCACCCAGAATGATGATGCGCAATGAGGGAATGTCGCGCGCCATCAGGCCAAGGAGCGTTGGCACGGTATCAAGAACCGTGATGCCGGCACCGGCGATGATCTGCGGCAGGGTTTCGCTGTCGGCAATCGTCTCGGCGCTGGCGACCCACAAGGTCGCGCCAACGAGGAATGGCACCCAGATTTCTTCCATCGACAGATCGAAGGCGGCCGAGCAACCCTGAAACACCCGGTCATCGGCACGGATGAGATAGGTCTCATTGGCTGAGCGCAGATAGTGACAGATATTGCGATGCGAGATGGCGATGCCTTTCGGCATGCCGGTCGAGCCGGACGTGTAGATGAGATAGGCGCGGTCATCCGGCGTAACGCCGAGAGCCCGCAGATCAATGGCGCCGTTGTTGGCAGGATCAGCCAGCTCAGCCTCATGCCACATCAAGACGTCGATTTTACCGCTGGCCTTGTGCTGGAGTGCCGGCGGGGCAAGCAGCCCCCTGGCCTCACAGTCGGCAAGACAAACACCAATGCGTTCGATGGCAACATCAGCATCAAAAGGCAGCCAGGCAGCGCCCGCCTTGGTGATGGCCAGCTGGGCGACCAGCAGGTCAATTCCTCGCGGGTACCACAGCCCGACCACATCGCCGCGTGTCACGCCCTGGCGCGCCAGCCCCCGGGCAAGCGCGTTCGCGCGCCGATCAAGTTCGCCGTAGGACAAGGTCTCGAGTTCGCCGATCAGCGCGGTCTTGTTGGTATGAATGGTCACCGTGGCCGCGAAGATTTCCGCCAGCAATTCATCGCGCAGAAGATCAGGGCGTTTCGGGCCGCGCGAGGCTGTGAGTTGGCCAATCTGCGGATCGCTTGAGATCACGGGCGTTTCAGTCAGCATGTCTCACCTGACCGCGCCGCTGCGGACCCATCATTGACCACAAGAAAAAGGCTTTCGCCATGATGCTCTCTGCCGGAATTCTCCGGCCTTCTCCCTGTTGGTCGCGGCCATCAGGCCGGACCAAACTTTACGTTAATTGCCCTTATGCACCATCTTGAGCGGAATTTGAATTGGGGCTGAAAAAGACGGTAAATGCGCGGCAGGCTGCTCCCAGCGTCAAATCAACTCAGATATAGACGACCTTTCCCGAACGGAACCAGAAAACGCGGTCCTGGCGGATATCAAGCGACAGAGATTGGCGCGCCGAAAGCCCCATATATGCACCGAAGATCACCTTGACCACGCCGCCGTGACAGACAAGCACGGTGGGTGCCGTCAACGTTCTGACACGTGCCATCACGCGCTCTGTCAATTGAGCAAAGCTTTCACCTCCATGCGGCGCGAATTCGAGACGATTGGCGCGCCGGCGGGGAAAATCCTCAGGAAAACACTCTCTTGCCTGCGCCTGCGTCAATCCTTCCCAGCTCCCGTACGCCGCTTCGACGAAGCCGTCATCATGATGAATATCGTCGGGTTTGAGCGAGCACGCCTGACGGATCAGCCGCGCCGTTTCGCTGGCGCGCTGCAAGGGCGACGAGACGAAACCGCTTTTGGCAGGCGCCATTCCAATACTGGCAAAATGCGTCGCCAGCGCCATGCCGTTGCGCACCGCCTGCCAACGTCCGTGATTGTTGAGCGCGATATCGACGTGACCCTGATAGCGCCCCGCCTTGTTCCAGTCGGTCTGCCCGTGCCGTACCACATAAAGCGGGGATGGCAGCGTCATCGGCAGCCATCCCTCGGTGCCCGCTTCATCGTTACGCGCGATATAAGCAAGTAGCCAGACATGGTCGCGTGTCCGTCGTCAGTCCTGGGCAAGGCTCATATCGGGAGCATCAGGATTTTTCATGCCCACAATATGATAGCCTGCGTCCACATGATGCACTTCACCTGTAACGCCGCGTGACAGATCCGACAGCAGATAAAGCGCGGAATTGCCGACATCTTCCGTGGTGACGGTGCGCCGCAACGGGGCGTTATATTCATTCCAGCGCAGGATATAGCGGAAATCGCCGATGCCTGAGGCTGCCAGCGTCTTGATCGGGCCGGCGGAAATGGCGTTGACGCGAATGTTCTTCGGCCCCAGATCAGCGGCCAGATAGCGTACCGATGCCTCAAGCGCTGCCTTCGCCACGCCCATGACATTGTAATGCGGCATCCATTTTTCAGCGCCGTAATAGGTGAGCGTGATCATCGAGCCGCCCTCGCCCATCAGCTTTTCCGCCCGCTGCGCAATCGCCGTCAATGAATAGCAGGAGATCAGCATCGTCTTGCTGAAATTATCCGCTGTCGTCTCGATGTAACGCCCTGTCAGCTGATCCTTGTCGGAAAAAGCGATGGCGTGAACAAGAAAATCGATCTTGCCCCACAATTTGCGCACCGTTTCGAAGCAGGCATCTATTGATGCCGGATCCGTCACGTCGCAATGGCCAACGACCTGGGCGCCAATCTCGTGCGCCAGCGGTTCAACCCGCTTTTTCAACGCGTCACCCTGGTAGGTGAATGCAATTTCAGCGCCCTGCGCATGGGCGGCCCTGGCGATGCCCCAGGCGATCGACATCTTGTTGGCAACGCCCATCACGAGGCCACGCTTGCCCGCCATCAATTGTCCGCTCACCCACTACACTCCCATCTGCGCTTCGGCTTGACTAGGCCCGCCAGCCGGCAGCAACCGCCCCGTCGCGATCTGTAAAAAGATCGGCTTCCTTAAACGACGAAGGGCTGTTTCGAAAGCCCTTTCGCTTAAAGATATGCGCTGATTGCGTGATTTCGTGAGGATTAAGTCGGTTTGTTGCAATATTTGAAGTCATTAGCCAAAATCGTGACCGCGCACCGAATAGGGCTGCTTCGTGCGAATCTCTTCCGCAAGCTGAGACAGTGCGTTGCTCTGTTCGGGAAGAATGACCACCAAGCGTACCAGAAAATCGCCGCGCGAGCTGCCAGTCGGCGCACCCTTGCCCCTCAGGCGCAGCGTGCGCCCGCTATTGGACTGAGGCGCAATCGTGATGTCGACGGGGCCGTCAAGCGTTGGCACACGTACCTTGGCCCCCAATACCGCCTCGTCGAGGGTGATGGGCAGGTCGATGCGGATATCCGCGCCGTCGAGGCGGAAGAGGGCGTGCGGCTGGACTGCAATCGTCACCAGCCCGTCTCCCGGCGGACCGTTGGCCGAGCCATAACCCTGCCCCTTCAGGCGAATGGTCTGGCCATCGAGCGTACCTGCAGGGATTGCCACATCGAGTGATTTTCCGGTTGGCAGATCGATGCGCCGCTTGGCGCCGATCACGGCCTCGGCGAAGGGCACCGAGACCTTGACATGTGCGTCTGCTCCACGCTGGGGCGGTGGCCCCTGAGGGCCTCCACGCATCGAGCCGAACAGATCAGAAAATATATCGGACGGATCAGCGCCTCCGCCGCGACGCCCGCCGCGCATTCCCGCTCCCGGCCCAAACTCGAATTCAAAGCCCTGAGGTCCCTGGCGTCCCCCCCCTTGGCCAGCGCCCATACCGGCAAAACGGGGTTTGCCTTCGCCGTCGATTTCGCCGCGATCAAACTGCGCGCGTTTTCCCTTGTCGCTGAGGATTTCATAGGCCTGATTAAGCTCGGAGAAGCGCGCGGCTGCCTTGGTATCACCCTGATTTTGATCCGGATGATGCGTTTTCGCCAGCCGGCGATAAGCCTTTTTGATTTCGGCTTCCGGAGCGGAACGGTTGATACCCAGGATTTGGTAGGGATCGCGCATGATATCGCAAGCTTCGCTATGATCGGGACATCGTCAGACTGCCCCGAGATGTGGGGTGGTTTGATCAATCCTGCAATGGGTATCCTGTCAAACGGGATTGCGCCATGCCCGCTGGTCATTGAGCGTCCATTCGCCGGCACCCGTACGGCAGGCATTGGCCTGAATCCATTCGCTGGGCTGCCCGCGCGGCTGAATGGAGACGACAACGGCTCGGCAGATCGTATCGCCTTGCCGGACAGGCGAGGCAACTGGCACGATCAGCCCGCCATGGCCGTTGGCTTCGTTCAGCCATGGCAGCGTCGCCGCACTGTCCTGATCAAGATGGGCTGTCGCCAGACCGGCACCGATGAGTGGCAGGTCATCAGCGCTGATGACGGGGGAGGGCAGTTTTGCCGGCGGAATGGACGCCAGCCCGGAATTGGCAAGCGCTGGGTGGCTCTGCGTCAAGGATGACCGCGTCGGGCTGTAAGGAATGGCAGGCGCAGCGATTGATCCCGTGGTGACGGGATCAGCCTCACTGGCGATTGTCCGGCTGGGGAGCGGGGCCAAAGCCTGCCTCGTGACGCTCGTCACCGGCACTGACGACACGGTCGCGGTCGACGGCCCAGAGGGTTTCTGGGCGAAAACATCGCCGAGAGGAATGGAAATCGCCGAGCACCCCCCGAGCAGCGGCACCACGACCGCGCAGATAAAGAAGGCATGGCATCCGAGCCATCGACGAGATTGTCCACGAGGATACGGTCGAAAGCTGATATCACTTGAACGAACGAACATGGTATCACAGCTGCAGCCGCGACGGCGGCTCCTTCCCCTTCGGTTAGAAAAACATGAGATCGGTTAATGGCTGGTGAGTCCGAGCAACCTTCTGCATCAAAAAATGCTGATGCACCCGATGAATTTGTCCCCGGTGTTGAGCCTTTCGCGCTGTTCGACCGCTGGTTTGGCGAGGCTCAGGCAAGCGAGATCAACGACCCCAACGCCATGGCGCTGGCAACGGCCGACAGCAGCGGCCTGCCGAATGTCCGCATGGTGCTGCTTAAAGGCGTGGATAATGGCGGCTTTGTGTTTTACTCGAATGAAGAGAGCCAGAAGGGTGGCGAACTTGCGCAGAATGCCCAGGCAGCCTTGTTGTTCCACTGGAAATCATTGCGCCGTCAGGTGCGCGTGCGCGGCGCCGTGACAGCGGTGAGCGAGGACGAATCAGATGCCTATTTCGCCAGCCGGCCGCGCCTGTCGCAGATCGGCGCCTGGGCCTCGCAGCAATCGCGGCCCATCGCCGGACGCTTTGAACTCGAAGCAGCAATTGCTAAAATGACTGCGCGCTATGCCATCGGTGATATTCCACGACCGCCCTACTGGCGTGGCTTTCGCATCGTGCCGACCTATATAGAGTTCTGGCGTGATCGACCGTTTCGCCTCCATGATCGGGCGGTCTTTCGCCGCCACTCCCCGACTGACCAATGGTCGATCACCCGCCTATACCCATGATGCAGAGAGGTTGATTGACATGCCGGCACGCGAGACGCGCCACAGCGAGGGAGCTGCCACGGCACGTGGAAGCGAACCGCGTCGCATTTTGTTGCTGACCGGCGCCTCGCGAGGGATCGGTCATGCCACCGTCAAACGGTTCTCCGCCGCAGGTTGGCGGGTGATCACCTGCTCGCGCCACGGCTTTCCGGAAAACTGTCCGTGGGAAATGGGGCCGGAAGATCACATCCAGGTCGACCTGTCGGACAGCGAGGATACAATGCGGGCCATTGCCGAGATCAAGGGGAGGCTGGTCGCTGACGGGTCACGGCTCGATGCGCTGGTCAATAATGCCGGCATTTCTCCCAAAGGCGTCGATGGTGTGCGTCTGGGTACGATCCTCACGGACGTGCCGACCTGGCAGCGGGTGTTTCAGGTGAATTTCTTTGCGCCTATCCTGCTGGCGCGCGGCCTTGTTGATGAATTGACGAAAGCCCATGGCGCTGTCGTCAACGTCACGTCGATCGCCGGGTCGCGTGTCCATCCTTTCGCTGGCGCCGCCTACGCCACGTCGAAATCGGCCCTGCAGGGGCTGACGCGCGAAATGGCCCATGATTTCGGGCCCCTGGGAATCAGGGTCAACGCCATTTCTCCCGGCGAGATTGATACCGCGATCCTGTCTCCCGGCACCCAGAAGATCGTCGAGGAGGACATCCCCATGCGACGTCTTGGCACGCCTGAAGAAGTCGCCAAGGCCATTTACTTCCTGTGCAGCGATCAGTCATCCTATGTGAACGGGGCGGAATTGCACATCAATGGCGGGCAGCACGTCTAACGCGACAGGCACTTGGGCGATAGCCGGCTTTCTGGCCGCGCTCGCGCTCAATGCCGCGCCTCTCATGGCTCAGCCGGCAACAGGCGATGCCTGCCGGCTGCTGGCTGATCGTGGCCCGGTATGGCGCGCGGCAACGCCTCTTGCCCGCGACGAGGTGCGACTGACGTTTGTCGGTCATGCGACGTTTCTGATCGAAAGCCCGCAGGGCATCACCATCGAAACCGATTACAACGATTATGTAAGATCAGGGCGGGTGCCGGTCATCGCGACGATGAACAAGGCGCACTCCACGCATTTTTCATTTTCACCTGACCCGGCGATTACCCATGTTCTGCGGGGCTGGAGCGATATTCCAGACACCCCGGCCTTCCATAATCTCGCGATTGGCGATGTGCGGCTGCGCAATGTCTCGACCAATATCCGCACCTTCAGGGGTACGGAGATAAGCGGTAATTCGATCTTTATTTTCGAGGTGGCGGGGCTGTGCATCGCCCATCTCGGTCATCTCCACCACCCGCTGGAGCCCGAACAGATACAGGCCATCGGCCGTGTCGATATCCTGCTGGTGCCGGTTGACGGCAGCTGGACGCTCGATTTGCCGGGTATGGTCGATGTGGTGCGGCATTTGTCGCCGACCATCCTGATACCCATGCACTATTTCAACCCGTGGACACTCAAACGATTTGTTGAGCAGGTTCGCGATGAGTGGCAGGTGGAAGAGCGGGCCGCGCCGGAATTGATCGTGTCGCGGACCCGCCTGCCTCAAAAGCCCCGGCTGATTATACTGCCGGGGCGCTGATCGTCAGAGCGGCCATTTCAGCGATGACCAGTTGGTATCAAACGAGATCGTGCCGACAATTGCCGCGCCGCACCACCGCGAGCGCCCTGAGACCAGACCGCGCGGATCGGTCGTCAATGTCTGGCACTGCGCCTGATTGAGATCGGTCTGGTGATAGCGAACGTCGAACTTCCACGTGTTCTGTACCGAGTAGGTCAGACCGAGGTTCCAGTAGGTGTATTCCGGCAAGTTGATGCCGCCAAGGAACGGATCAACGCGCCCGAAGAAGTAGCGCGCGATCTCACCCGAAAAGGAAAAATCATTGGGTAGCGCAATCGACCATGTTCCCGACAGATATGTGCCGAAGGCGCCGGAATTCAGATAGTTCGGAGCGTGATAGACCGCCAGGCCAAGCGATCCCTTGTCGTCAAAATTATAGGCCACCTTGGCGTAGGGCTCGACATAGGAAGTCTCGCGCGGGGTTATCGGCGCGCCCTGGAAGAACAACTGGGTTTCTTTGCCGTAATAATAATAGGTGGCGCCGAAATCAAAGGAGAGATTGCCGAAGACGGGCCGAACACCGCCGTAAAAATCGAACTCGCCGGTTGGCCGCGTCGGCAGCCTGGTCGACCAGCCGGCAGCGCCGATATAAAACCATTTATATTTAGGTTCGATATATCCCTGGAAGCCATAATCGCGATCGGTCTGTGACACCCCGCGGAAATTATAATCGCTCAGCCATTTGGCGCCGAAAGCGATATCGAAGTCAGGCGGTGGTGGTGCCGCTTCCGCCGGCGGGTCGGCAGCTTGTGCGACAGACACGGTGATCAATGTTGCCGCAAAGGCAGAAAACAGAATGCGCATGGTGCCCCCAATCAATCAGCCATTCGAGCGACGTTAACCGAGCGGATGTCCACTGCATCAACTGCGCATCCCGTTCGCCCAACGCCAACCAATCGAAATATAGTTAATGAAACGTTAATCAAAAAAAACATCAAATTTTGTGCAGAATCATGAAAAACAGGAGTCAAAAACTCTCAATTGAAGGCATAATGGTACTTGTTTCTCGACTTTCCCGCATTGTTTTTATGGCCGCGCAATCGCTGGCATGGTTGTGCTCAGAAATTACGCAGCAAAGGAAGCGCTGATTCGCACCAGCGTGATCTCCGGCGGGCATAGGGCGCGTACCGGCAGAAACGACAGGCCAAGCCCGCCACTGACGACGAGATGGCGCCCCTTCTCGACGATATGCCCATAGGCGTAGCGCTCGCCATAGAGCGAGGGAACGAAGGGGCGGCCGATGCCGGGAATGTAGACCTGTCCGCCATGCGTGTGGCCGCTGAAGGTGAGCGCGACGCGCTCAGGGACTTGCGCAAACTGGTCCGGCTCATGCGCGAGCAGGAGGACTGGCGCGTCATCGGTGATTTTGGCCAGCGTGCCGGGCAAATCATCCGCTCCGCGAAAACGCCGCCCGTGTATGGTGACGATCGGGCGCTCCTCGGGCCCGCTCTCGCCGCCGCGCCGCAGCCAATAGGCAAGAGCGGACGCCGTGCCGGCCAGCCAGAACGCGCCAGCTTCGGTCTCGATCCGGGTCACCGCATTTTCAAGCGTCGGGATACGCCCCACCGCGAAGGCACGCCTGACACTGGCGATCCCGATATTGTGGTCGTGATTGCCGAAAATGGCGTGGCGGCCTAGCGGCGCGTGAAGGTCGGCCAGAATTGGCGCGACGGTGGCTGGGCCGATAAACGGCTTGTTGATGGCGCCGCCGCAATAATCGCCGCCCAGCAGAATGATGTCGGGCTTCAGGGCGTTGGTCGTCTCGACGATGCCAGCAATGCGCTGCGTCGACATGTAAGGTTCGCTGGCATGAAGATCGGAGATAAAAGCGGCGGTAAGCCGCAGGCCGGCCGGCCACCCCGATGGGCTGATCCGATATTCGCGGATCGCCAGACGAAAGCGCGGCTCGACCCAGCTGGCATAAGCGCCAAACGCCAGACCGCTGCCCCCCAGCATCAAGGCAGAGCGCAATACCTGGCGGCGCGTCAAGCGAATCGTCATGGCAGTCCTTCGGTCAGGACGCGAGCTTATGCCACTCAAATCTCGCCGAAGGGTTGATGATCGTGAGCCATCTCGAAGAGCGACGAGGTGGACGCGTCAATCCGAATCGCAGGGGAACTGGCGCAGCACATTGCCTTCAACGCAAGGTTTGGCGCTGACCCGCCCGGCATGAAGTGCGCCGGCAACGGCGGCGAGTTTGACATCACCTGTATCGAACAGGGGATCGTGTTCAGATGTTGCTGTCCGTGCACTTGTCGTGGTCGGTCTGGTTGAGGATTCAAACATGGCGTTCTCCCGTGAGGTCCGTATCAATGTCGAACCTTCGCGGAGATTTGACGCCGCCATTGCGGCAAAAGCCAGACAAATTTGAAAATTTTTTCATGAATTGGTTACTTTAAGCGGCGCGCAGATTTTGTGCCGACACATCCGCTTCTGTCTTGTCCAGCGCTGTCGTCAGGCGGTCAAACAGCAGATCGATTTCCGCTTCGCTGATGACAAGAGGAGGACAGATGCCAATCGCGTCATTGGGCAGATTGCGCAGGATCAGACCTTCCTTTTCGCAATGCTTGACGCACATGGCGCCGATCATTTTCTTCGCCTCGAAGCTGCGCTTCGACGCTTTGTCCGCCACCATCTCCAGCGCGCCGATGAGGCCAATTCCACGCGTTTCGCCAACCAGCGGATGATCAGCCAGCGCCTTCAACCTTTTCTGGAATTGCGGCGCCTTGGCGGCGACTTTCTCGACGATACGTTCACGCTGATAAATCTCGATCGTCTTCAGCGCCATGGCCGAGCCGACCGGATGGCCGGAATAGGTGAAGCCATGGCCTAACGTGCCGATCTTCCGGCTTTCGCTGACGAGCGCGTCATACATCCGCTCGTCGATCATCACCGCACCCAGCGGGAAATAGGCCGATGTCAGCGCTTTCGCGCAGGACAGCGCATTGGGCTGCATGTTGAAGGTCTGCGAGCCCCACATCTTGCCGGTACGTCCGAAGCCGCAGATCACTTCATCGGCGATCAGCACGACATCATGGCGCTGAAGTACCTCCTGAATTTTCTCGAAATAGGTGGTGGGCGGGATAATGACGCCGCCTGCTCCCATGATCGGCTCGGCGATGAAGGCGGCGATTGTCTCCGGCCCTTCCTTGAGGATCAACGCTTCGAGTTCATCTGCAAGTCGGGTAGCAAAATCCACCTCGCTCTCGCCCGGCAGCGCGTTGCGGTAGTGATGCGGCGTGCCGGTGTGCAGAATGCCCGGGATCGGCAGATCAAAGTCGATATGGTTGTTGGGCAGGCCGGTGAGGGACGCCGAGGCGATCGTTACCCCGTGATAGCCCTTGATGCGGGAAATGATCTTTTTCTTCTGCGGCCGCCCGAGTGCGTTGTTCATGTACCAGATGAGCTTGACCTGTGTGTCATTGGCTTCCGAGCCCGAGCAGGTGAAGAACACCTTCGACATGGGCGAGGGGGCGATTTCCTTCAGTTTTTCGGCAAGCTCGATGGCCGGATCGTGGCTCTTGCCGCCGAAGAGATGGGTGAAGGACAGCGTGCGGATCTGCCGAGCGGCAACCTCCGCCAGCTCCTCATTGCCGTAGCCCAGCGCCGCGCACCATAAGCCCGCCATGCCTTCGAGATAGGCCTTGCCATGCTCGTCATAGACAAACACGCCCTCGCCACGATTGATCACCAGCGGCCCCGTCTCGCGGTGCAGCGCGAGATTGGTGTAGGGGTGGACCAGCGTCTCGATATCGCGCACGGCAGAGTTGGACAGGGGCATGATCATCTCCGACATAAGGGGCAGCGTCAGTACACGGGGCAGAGCCGGGTCCACTTTGGTCATGGAGATGCCGGCTCCGCAAGAGGCGACCGCTTGCGCTCACGGCAGGGGAGGCGTGCGCGCTCCACCCAGGTGTTTCTCGACGATGCCAGCAATCCCGATCGCCTTCAGGTCATGATAGGGCGCAGCGATGATCTGCACGCCATGCGGCAGGCCGTCATGCATACCAACCGGGGCTACGACTGCGGGCAGGCGCAGCAATCCGGCAATCGAGGACCATGCGGAAAAATCGCCATGCGGGCGCGCCGTCCCGTCGATATCGAAGGTGCGGCTGTTGAATGGCCCATGATCATGGGCGAAGGCAAGCGTGGTTGCCGGTGGGCACAATATGGCATCATAGCGCTGGAAGAACACCTTCATCGCCGCCTCCATGCGCGCGCGCTCACCTTCCGCCTGCATCCATCCGGCAAAATCGAGCGCTGCCCCCCGCGCTTGTCCCGCCTCGCCGGAGGGATCATCGGGCGCGATCGTCTTTGCCTTCTCGCGCAAAAACACTTTGAGCTTTTCCGAAAAATCGAGGGTCACCAGCGCCATCATCAGCGTCGTGAACAGGCGATGGATGTTGCTGAGGCTTGCCGGCAGGTCGTCAATCTCCTCGACCACCGCGCCGGCGCTGGCAAGGGCGGCGCCCGCGCTCACCACGCCGGCTTGTATCGCACGCTGCGTGGGCGCCAGCGGATGTGCGGTCAGCATCGCGATCCGCTTGCCCTTCAGACCATGGGCCTTGAAGCGCGGCAGTTTGAGCACGAGCGCGTCTTCTTCCGGCCCGGCCATTACTTGCAGGCCATGCGCGAGATCCTTCGCCGAGCGCGCCAGCGGCCCGGGCGAGGCGATGCGGATATTGGGTGTTGCCGGCGTGCCGGGCGCGGGCGGAACACCGCCGGTCGCCGGAATGATCCCCTGCGTCGGCTTCAGACCGAAAATGCCGCAGGCATGGGCCGGCCAGCGGATCGAGCCTCCCAGATCACTGCCAAGCTCCAAAGCGCTCAACCCCGCGGCAATGGCTGCCGCAGCGCCCCCTGACGAGCCGCCGGGCGTGTGGGTCCGTTTCCACGGATTGCTGGTGGTGCCGAAGACGGGATTACAGGTCTGAAAATCCCCCGACATGGGTGGTACATTGGTCTTGCCGATGATGATCGTGCCCGCAGCCCGCAGCCGCGCCACACTCACCGCATCCGTCGCAGGGCGGTTCTCCTTCAGCGCCTCGACACCGGCGACGGTAGCAAATCCTGCGACGTCGAAGGCATCCTTGATGGTGACGGGCAGCCCTGCAAGTGGAGCCATATCTTCGCCCTTGCGCCGCGCGGCATCGATCCGCTCTGCCGCATCGATCGCCCCTTTCGCATCAACTGCAATGATGGCATTGAGACGGGGGTTGATCGTTTCGATCCGCGCCAGCGTTGCGTCAACCACCTCGCGGGCACTGATCTGGCGTGACGTCAGCAAGGCAAGCAGGCGATGCGCGGGCAGGGTGAGATCAATCGACATGGCAATACCTCGCTTCGCGAGTGGTGAACCTTCGTGAGGGAAAAATCAACTGATGGCGATCCGCGCAGTGTTGTTTGACAAGGATGGCACCATCCTCGATTTCGCCCGCACCTGGGGCCCGGCAACGCTGAGAGTTCTTGACGATCTGGCCGCCGGTGATGCGGCAAGGAAGTCGGCGCTGATCGACGTCGCCGCCATCGATCCCCGCAGCGCAGTCTTCGCCCCTCATTCACCGATCATCGCCGGTTCGAGCGCGGATTATGGCGTGCCGTTTGCTGACATCATCGGCCGTGAGGCTACTCAGGATTTTTTCACCGAGATGGATCTGCTGTTTGCCCGTCATGGCCTCGACAGCCTGTGCCCGCTGCCGGGCGCTGTCGAGGCAATACTGGCTCTGGGCGCGACGGGCATGCCGATGGGGCTGGTGACGAACGACAGCGAGGCAGCCGCCCGTGAGCAGATGGTGCAGCTTGGTCTTGATATCTATTTGCCCTTTATCGCCGGCTATGATTCAGGCTTTGGCGCCAAGCCGCATCCCGGCATGATCACCGCCTATATTCATCGCAGCGGCTTCAGACCGAGCGAGGTCGCGGTCATCGGCGACAGTCTCCACGATCTTCATGCTGCGCGCGCCGCTGGCGCGCTTGGCATCGCGGTCACGACCGGCCTTGCCTATCACGCCGACCTTGCGCAGGCTGCTGATCTTATTGCCCTCGACCTTCCTTCAGCGCTGAAATCGCTGGGGTTATAACCGGCGATTGCACTTGCGGCCTCGTGGCGTAAGCTGCCGACAGATCGATCATTGACGTCGACATGAAGGGGGAGGATGTCATGCTGGGCCTGATGCAGGATTGGCCGTTGCTGATGCACCGCATCATCGATCATGCAGCCTTCAATCACGGCGCACGCAAGGTGATTTCGCGCTCTGTCGAAGGGCCGATTGTCACGACCGATTATCGCACCATTCGTGAGCGCGCGCTCAAAGTTGCCAAGCGATTGGCGAAAGACGGTATCGGCTTTGGCGATCGGGTCGGCACGCTCGCCTGGAACGGCTATCGCCATCTTGAGGCGTGGTATGGCATCGTCGGTATCGGCGCTGTCTATCATACGCTCAATCCCCGGCTCTTCCCTGACCAGATCGCCTGGATCGTCAATCACGCAGGTGATCGCCTGATCATGACCGATCTCACCTTCGTGCCCTTGCTGGAAAAGCTGGCAGGCAGGCTGACGAGTGTCGAGCGTTACGTTATTTTGACGGACGCTGCCCACATGCCGGAAACCACCTTGAAAAATGCCGTGGCTTACGAAACCTGGCTGGCTGAAGCGGATGATGATTTCGCCTGGGTGGAATTCGACGAGAATACCGCTGCCGGCATGTGCTACACCTCGGGCACGACGGGTGATCCCAAAGGTGTAGTCTATTCCCACCGCTCCAACGTCCTGCATTCGGTCATGGCCAATAATCCCGACATGCTGGGGCTCGCCTCGCGCGATGTCATCATGCCGGTGGTGCCGATGTTCCACGCCAATGGCTGGTCGCTGGCACTGACGGCACCGATGGCAGGCGCGACAATGGTCATGCCGGGCGCCAAGATGGACGGGGCAAGCATTTATGACATGCTCGATCGCCATGCCGTGACCTGCAGCGCCGCCGTGCCGACAGTGTGGTTGATGCTGCTGCAATATCTCGAACAGAACCCCGCCGCCCGCCTGCCGCACCTCAAGCGCGTCGTCATCGGCGGCTCAGCCTGCCCGCGCGCCGTCACCCAGACCTTTCGCGATGTCTACGACGTCGAGGTCTTGCACGCATGGGGGATGACGGAATTGTCGCCGCTGGGGACGGTCTGCTCGATGAAACCGGAATATCAGGATCTCGACAAAGAAGCCTGGCTCGACGTCAAGCAAACAACAGGGCATGCGCCCTTCGGCGTCGACATGAAGATCACCGATGATGACGGAAAGCGTCTGCCGTGGGACGACAAGACCTTCGGCCGCCTCAAGGTGCGCGGGCCGGCGGTCGCCAAATCCTATTTCAAAGGCGATGGCGGCCGCATACTCGATGATGACGGGTATTTCGACACTGGCGATGTCGCGACCATCGATCCTTACGGCTACATGCGTATTGTCGATCGCTCCAAGGACGTCATCAAATCGGGCGGCGAGTGGATATCATCGATCGATCTTGAGAACATCGCCGTCGGCCATCCCGACGTTGCAGAAGCAGCGGTGATTGGTGTCCACCACCCCAAATGGGATGAGCGCCCGTTGCTGGTGATCGTGCCCAAGGCAGGACGTACGCCCGATCGCCACAGCCTGTTGACCTTCATGGAGGGCAAGGTTGCCCGCTGGTGGCTTCCCGACGATGTGGTGTTTGTGGCGGAAATCCCTCATACCGCCACAGGCAAGATCCTCAAGACCGCATTGCGGGCGCAATTCAAGGAATACAAACTGCCAAATGCTTGAATTTTGCTCCCGCGCACGGCACGACGGGCCCGCCCGACAACGGAGGGTGCCTTGACATGACAATGCTGACCTTCGGACGCGCCTGGACGCTTGCACCTCAAAGATCCACCCATCTGGCAGTGTGGTCGCGGCGTTTTGGCACGCTGTCGGTGCCGATGGCGGTGTTCGGTGTTGTCTTCCATCGCGCCGGCGCGGCCGATGGCGACGCGGGAATTGCCGTGCTTGGTGCGTTTGTTGCCTGTGCCCTGCTGGGACTTGTCTGCGGGGTGCTGGCGCTGATGCGGATCTGGACTGAAGGCTATGATGGCGCGCGCTTCGCCATGATCGGCATCATCTGGTCGCTGGCTGTTCTGGTGATCCCTGCGACGCTGCTGCCGGCGATCCTCACGCTTCCCCATCTTCGCCAGGCAACGACCGACTTCGATGACCCGCCTGCCTTCAACGCGGCTCTGCGCGATCATCCGGTTGATGGTCGCGCTGCCGGCTTGCTGCCTCCGCAACAAAAAGCCCTGCAAAGCGAAGCCTATCCGACGGTTGTCCCGCTGCGCATCGATGTGTCGGCGCCGGAGGCCTTCGCGCTGGCCCTGCAGATTGCTGAAAGCAATGGCTGGCGGATCATCGAGCGTAAAGCCCCCGAAGAAATTCTGACCCCCGCGCCGGGCAGGGCGCAACGTGCGCGACCAACCACCCGCAGCCGCACGGCACCACGCCCGCCCGCCCCTGAACAGGAGGCGCGGCGGCCTGCCGATCCCAACGCCATCAAGGACTACACGCCCGGCATCATCGAAGCCGTGGCGCGCACCCGCTTCTACGGCTTTCGTGATGATGTGGTGATAAGAATCACCGCCATGCAGCGCGAAAGCCGCATCGACATGCGCTCCGCCTCGCGCAGCGGGTCATTCGATCTTGGAACCAACGCCCGGCGGATCGTCGATTTTCTGGCGGAACTGCGGGACCGGGCGGCTGAACGCCGACGATAACAGGTGATATCAATGGCTTATGTGGACGGATTTGTGATTGCTGTTCCAACTGCGGCAAAAGAAGAATTCATCGCCCATGCAACGCTGAGCAACACTGTATTTGTCGAGCTTGGCGCAGTACGCATTGTCGAATGCTGGGGAGATGATGTGCCTGATGGCAAAGTCACCGATTTTCGCCGCGCTGTGCAGGCGAGCCCTGATGAGACAATCGTCTTTTCGTGGATCGAATGGCCGGATCGCCAGACGCGCGACGCGGCCATGTCCCGCATGGACGAATTGATGAAAACCGATGCGCGTTTCGATGCGCTCAAAAATCCCATGCCGTTTGACGGCAAGCGTATGATCTTCGGCGGTTTCGCTCCAGTGTTCCAGTTTGAAAAATAAAGCCGGCGATCGCGGCAGCAGCCCTCATCCGGCAGGGTGGTAGGTTGCGGTAAGTGTCGCCGCCGGCGCGGCGATAACCAGTTGCCGCTGGACCAGATCTTCCAGGTGCGCCAGGACCGACAGACCGGCCGCGCCCGTCAGTTTCTGGTCAAGGCCCTGATAGATGGCGCCAACCAGCGCCGGTATGGTGGTAAGTCCCTCCTTCAACTGGCGCAAAATTGCCGCCTCGCGCATCAGGCGATGTTTGACATAGGCTGCGGCGAATTGCTTGGCATTGCGCACCGGACCGCCATGTCCTGGCCAATAGACGGTTTCAGGCCGGGCCGCGACGCGGCGCAGCGATGCCATGTAGGCGCTCATCGAGCCGTCGGGTGGCGCAATAACGCTCGTCGCCCATGCCATGACATGGTCGCCGGCAAACAGGACGTTATCCTCCTTGAAGGCGAAGGCGGCGTGGTTCATCGTATGGCCGGGCGTTGGCACGGTCTCGAGCGTCCAGCCATCGCCAGCGATGATTTCGCCATCGCCAAGCGCCCGATCAGGCACGAATTGTGTGTCGGCGCTCGCCTCCAGCCGGTCAAACTCACCGAAATTGAGGGGGCGCGCCGCGATATGGGGCCCGATCCCCAGAACCGGGGCGCCCGTCAACTCCTTCAGACGTACCGCCAGAGGTGAGTGATCACGATGGGTGTGGGTGACAAGGATCGCCTCCACTTTTTCCCCGTTGAGGTTTTTGATGAGGCCCGCCAGGTGCACCGGATCATCCGGTCCGGGGTCGATCACCGCCACCCTGCCGACGCCCACGATATAGGTATTGGTGCCGACAAAGGTAAACGGGCTGGGGTTGTTGGCGATGAGACGGCGCAGGCGCGGGCTCAGCCAGTCCGCACGGCCATATTCGAATACAAGGCTTCGGTCGAAGGGAATATCGTCAGCCATTACGCGATCCGCCATATTTGCCAAACGCCGCGTTCATGCTATGAAACGAGTATGGTAAAGCAAGTTGAGGGCGCCCGAGAACGCCCACAGTGGAGGTGAAGGTCGATGAACGCAACCACGCTCGATGTTGGCACGCTGGCTGGTCGCTTGATTGGCAGGGAAGGATTGCGCGGACTTGCAGCGCGCATCGCCCTTGTGGTTGCCGGCGCTGCCCTGCTGACGATTGCCGCCAAGATCAAGGTTCCGTTCTATCCCGTTCCCATGACGCTGCAGACGCTTGCCATCTTTTTCATCGGTGCCACGCTGGGCGCCCGGCTGGGTGCGCTGAGCGTCATTCTTTATGTCGCCGAAGGGCTGATGGGTTTTCCTGTCTTTACCAACACGCCGCCCGCGGTGGCTGGCCCTGCCTATCTGATGGGCCCGACAGGCGGATACCTGCTGGGCTTCCTGATGGCGGCGCTGATCGTGGGCAACGCTGCCCGGCGCGGCCTTGATCGCTCGGTCTGGCGGTTCGCGATCATTCTGGGCATGGCTGATGTCGTGCTGTTTGCCTGCGGACTGTCATGGCTGATGATATCGCTTGGTATCGGTGTCCATCGTGCCGTCCAGATCGGACTTCTGCCATTTCTGCCCGGTGAAGTGCTCAAAATCGCCGTGGCGGCCTTTGCCATGCCCCTCTTGTGGCAGGCAACGGCGCGTCTGCGCCGCAGCTGATCGCTGCAGGCGGATGGTCGGAGTGGCAGGATTCGAACCTGCGACCCTCTGCTCCCGAAGCAGATGCGCTACCAGGCTGCGCTACACTCCGCCAGGCGATTACGGCGTCACGGCGCCGCGAACGGAGGCGCTCTATAACCGAGGCCTTGACGCCATGCAATGGCAAGACTGACCGGTCGCTAAAAAGAAGATCGTCACTGAGGCCTTGTAATCGCGCCCTTGGCTGGGCTACACCCCCCCGCACTTTGGGGCGTAGCCAAGTGGTAAGGCAGCGGATTTTGATTCCGCCATCCCCTGGTTCGAATCCAGGCGCCCCAGCCAGCCCTTGCGGCGGGCATACGCATCCCATTGCGTGATTGATGTGCCCAGCCAACCTAGGACATGGCGAGGCGTGCCAGCCGCCTCTTCAATGGAGCAGCGCGATGGCGATGAAAATCCGCAAGGCAAAAGAGCGCGGGCGCGTCGATTTCGGCTGGCTCGACAGCCGCCATACTTTCTCGTTTGGCAATTATCATGATGTCGATCACATGGGTTTTGGCCCCTTGCGTGTCATCAACGAGGACCAGGTGGCGCCGGGTGGCGGCTTCCAGACACATCCGCACCGCGACATGGAGATCATATCCTATGTTCTCGAAGGCGGCCTTGCGCACAAGGACAGTCTGGGTACCGGCGCCCTCATCCGCCCGGGTGATGTGCAGCTTATGAGCGCGGGCACGGGGATCAGGCACAGCGAATATAACGCCTCGTCCAGTGAGCCCGTGCACTTCCTCCAGATCTGGGTGCTGCCGGAGACAAACGGCCTGCAACCGGGCTACGCGCAGAAAAGCTTCCTCGAAGAGGAGCGGCGCGGCCGGCTCCGCCTTGTCGCCTCACGGCAGGGTCGCGCGGCCTCCCTTGTCATCCATCAGGATGTGGACCTCTACGCTTCGCTCCTGCCGGCCGGCGCCAGCCTGTCGCATCGATTTGCGGCAAACCGGATCGGCTGGGTGCAGGTGGCGCGGGGGAGTATCGCCGTCGATGGTGTGCAGCTGGAGGCCGGTGATGGCGCTTCGCTCACAGCGATGAGCGATATCAGCCTGCAAGCGCACGCCGACGCTGAATTCCTGCTGTTTGACATGGCGCCGTGACCCTGGATGCTCATGTCTCGGCTCAGTCTCATCTGATCACGGCCTGCGCCGTCGCCAAGTAGAGCGGGATACCAAGGAGCAGGTTGAAGGGAAAGGTGAGGCACAAGGATAGCGTCAGGCTGAGTGCCGGATTGGCCTCGGGCAACGCTACTTTCAACGCCGCCGGCACGGCGATATAGGAAGCGGAGGCGGCAAGCGTCATGAAGATGGCGGTTGAGCCAACCGACAAGCCGATGGTCCATGCTGCTACAAGCGCGATGGTTGCCGAGAGCAGCGGCATGATGACGGCGAACGCATAAGCCGGGAGCGTCAGCAGGCGCCAGCCTTGCCTGAGACCTCGACCCGCAACAAGCCCCATATCCAGCAAAAACAGGCACAGGAAGCCGGGAAAGACATCGATCAGAAAAGGCTTCAGGTTTGCCATGCCTTTAGCCCCTGTGAGCGCACCAATGGCGAACGCGCCGATCAGCACAACGATCGAGCCATTAAGCGCGATTTCCCTCAGCAGGTTGCTGTTGATTTTAGGCCCCGTGCTCGCGCCCTGTCGGGCAAGGATGAGGCCAACGAAGATGGCGGGCGCCTCCATCACCGCTGCCACTGCCACCATGAAACCGTCATAGGCGATCTGGAATTGCTGCAGGAGGCTTGTCATCGCCAGAAAGGTGACAACCGAAATCGAGCCGTAATGCGCCGCAATCGCTGCCGCATCGATACGGCTGAAAGCGGTCAGCTTGCGCAGCAAGGCGAAAGCCAGGAATGGCAGCAGGGCCGACAAGATGAACCCTGCCAGAAGAGCAAAAGCGAGATAACGGCTCAAGCCATAATGGGCGAGTTCAGCGCCGCCGCGATAGCCGATCGCCAGCAGGAGGTAGAGCGCGAGAAGTTTCGCCGCCTCCTCCGGCACGACCAGGTCGGAGCGGGCGAGTGACGCGGCGAGCCCAAGCGCGAAGAAGAGGACGACAGGAGACAGAAGCGTTGTGATCGCAAGTTCGAACATACCACCTACCACTGGGTCCGGGTCTGGCCTGTGCCATCAACTTGCCCGCATGCCGTTATAAAGAGGTCGACGGGAAAAAGATCAAGATCGCAGGCCGATATTTGTTGGAACACGCCGGTTCAATCCGGCAAACACCCTGTTTCACAGCGCCATTCGTGCCAGACCTTTCATCAACACAGGTCCGGTCGGACGCCCGGTAGGCGACCCGCCTGCCGGTTCAAGCGTGATTTCGAACAGATGACCCTCTGCCGCTGGTCCAATCCGCGATGGATCGAGCATGAGGCGCTGCGCGCTTGCCATTCGTCCAATCGACACCGGGCCGCGATCGCGCGATTGCAGCGTCCATACTTCGAGCGTCCGGTTCTCATCAGGCGTAATGGTCTGCAACGGCACCAGCACGAGGTTGTTTTTCCCGCTGATCGTCACAATTGCCCCCGGGCGTCCCTCGGGCGTTTCAAGAACGGCGATGAGCGAGGGGCCGGGTTTGGCAACAAACAGGAGGGCGAGCGTTGCGACCATTACGATGAAACTCAGGGCAAGGGCGGCTGGCCGCCAGAAGGCCAGCTCGCCCCATAATGTGCGCAGGCGTTGGGTCGTGCGCCCGGTCGCTTGACGGGGCAGGGTGCGCGGTTCGAGGCGCCGGGCGATCATGGCCCAGCTGTCGGCAGGCAGAGGCTGGGGCGCAGCGCTGAGATCGATATCGGTCAGTTTCTCGCGCCAGTCGTTGACGCTGAGCGCGAAGGCGCGGTTGAGCGCCATAAGAGTGTTTGCCGATGTTTCATCGCCGCCGTCGCAAAGACCAAGCGCGTAATCGATGGCGAGATCTTCGTCATCTGCCGAAAGTCCGGTCATTGCAGGCACTCCTTGAGGTTCTGCATGCCTCGTCTGATCCATGACTTAAGCGTCCCCAGCGGCAGGCGCAGGCGCTCGGCCAGTTCGCCATGGCTGAGCCCGTGGGCAAACGACAGGAGGATTGCCGCTCGTCGCTTTGGCTCAAGCCGGGCGAGACATGATCTGAGGCGGCTCGCGCCATCCAGCTTTTCCATCAATGTCTCCGCGTCGTCGGCGTCACTCGCGCCTTCGAAAACGGCCATATCGTCGGTGAGATCGAAGCGGCTTTCTTTGCGCAGGATTTCGAGCGAGCGATGACGCAGAATAGCGTAAAGCCAGGTGCGGCCATTGCCGAGCGAGCGGTCGAAGCGGCTGGCATGACGCCACACCAGCACGAAACTGTCCTGCATCGCTTCTTCAGCCAGCGTGCGGCGCTTGAGAATGCGCAACGCGACGCCGATCATCCGGCCGCCCTCACGCTGATGCAGCTGTGCCAGCGCCTGGTCATCGCCCCCTGCGCAGGCTTCAATCAGCAACGAAATGGCATCGGCCTCGGTCATGACATCGTCCTGGCGCCTCGTTGGCTCGCCCCTTGTTGCAGGCAAACAGAGTCGACTACGCGCAAAGCTGCACTTTGGATGCAGGCGCGAAATATATTTTATCCAGCGCATCCATGGATGTCAGTCATTTCTATTCACTTCGCGTGAGGGCGGCAGGCCCCATCGCTTTGAACAGGGAAATTGAACCATGATGACAAGACATATTCTTTACCCCATCGCTATTGCAGCGCTCTCGACCATTGCCATCACTGCCGCGCGGGCGGACATGCTGGCAGCGCTGTCGGGCGACGCCACACTCAGCGTCATTGACAGCAAGGCGAAGAAAATCACCCGAACGGTGACTGTAACAGGAATAGCCGGCAAGCTTGCCGGTATTGATGTCCGCCCCGCCGATGGTGTCCTCTACGCACTTGCCGTCGACGGAACGCTTTACACTGTCGACACCTCAACCGGCAAAGCGACCATGAAGGTCAAGCTTGAGACCATGGTGGCCGCCGGCCCGACCGTCGTCGACTTCAATCCCGTCGCTGATCGCCTGCGGGTGATCGGCGCAGATGGCACTAATCTGCGGGCCAATGTCGATGATGGCAAGGTCATCACCGACAAGCCGCTTAATTATGCCGAGACTGACGTCAACAAGGGCAAGACACCCAAAGTCACCGCCGGTGCCTATTCAAACTCGTTCAAGGGAACGAAGGAAACAGCCCTCTATGATATCGATGCCGCTCTTGGCACCTATCTGAAACAGGTACCACCAAATGATGGAGTGTTGACATCGATTGGTGCGACGGGGGTCAAGGCAAATGATGTCGCTTTTGACATCGCAGCGGACGGGAATGGCGGCAATACCGGCTATCTTGTTGCCAATGGCCGTCTCTATACCCTTGATATCACAAGCGGAAAGGCGACCGAACAGGGTACGATCCAGGGCCTGCCCGGCAATGTGCGTGATGTGGCGGTGATCGCCAACTGAGCCTGCTGTCACTGCTCACAAACCTTGCTGCCCGCGCGATATGAAGGTCGCGCGGGTCTTGCTATTTCCCTCGTCGTTTATTGGAACTTAACCATTCAAGCAGAAGTTTTGCATGTCTTAGATGTGAGATTTGCCATGCTTGCCAAATTACCTATCCGTCACAAATTGCTTATCCTTGTCAGTCTGTTTCTGGTGCCGATATCTCTGCAGGTGTTTCTCTTTGTGCAGCAGAGCAACAAGGACATCACCTTCTCTGCGGCTGAACAAAATGGTGTGGTGTACCTGCGCAGCGTCTGGCCATTGCTGAACGGGCTTGTGACGGCGGTAGCGGAAGAAAATATCGCCGGCGACACCAAGGCCTTAAGCAATCTGCGCAGCGCTGCGGAAACCCATGATGCGGCGATGAAGACGAGTGATTTTTCCAAGGCCGCTCTTGCCGCTCTCACCAAAGCCGGCTGGCCTGGCAAATCTGTCAAGCGGGATGGCGACAGCGAAGCGGCCATTGCCGCCCTGCGCACGCTTTTTGGCAAGGTCGGCGACGGCTCAAACCTCATTCTCGATCCCGACCTCGACAGTTTCTATGTGATGGATCTGACGGTCGTGAAGATTCAGGAAGTGCTTGACGCTGCCGGCGCCTTGCTCGGCGCGGCGCGCTCCAATGCAGCGGAGAAGAGCGTCCCCTTCAAGACCAAAGCGGAGTTTCTGATTGCCGCTGGCCGCTTCAAGGCGGCGATCGAAGGCGTGTCGGCCTCTGCTGAGTCTGGCTATGCCGGAAGCACCGATGGCAGCGTCAGGAAGGCGATCGAAAAGCCGGTGGGCGCGCTCGTGGCAGCGAGCACTCTGTTTCAGCAGGACGTCCAGGCCATCGCTGAAGCCTATGCGAGCGATGATTATGCCTCCATCGATCTTGCGAAGCTGAAAAAATCCCATGACGCGGTTCTCAAGGGGTCAGCCGATCTCTGGGCAATTTGTGCCAATGATCTTGATCGGCTGCTCGATCTGCGCGTGTCCGGCTTTACCCAGAAGCTCTATAACGCGCTTGGCATCACCATGCTGTCGACGCTGCTCGCCATCGGGCTGGCAATCTCGCTGCGCGGCAGCATCCTGCGCAGCCTGCGTAGTCTGACCCGCAGCATCCGCGCCCTTGCCGATGAGGCGCTCGGTACCGAAATCAGTGAAGCCAAGGGCAAGGATGAGGTCGGCGACCTGGCTAAATCGGTTGTCTATTATCGTGACCAGACATTGAAAAAAATCGAGGAAGCTTCCTCTGATGACCGCAAGCGTGAACTCATCGCCAAGGAGCGGGAATTCATGACGACGGTTGCCAACAAGATCCAGTCCAGCGTCGGCGGGATTGTTGAGGAACTCGACCAGTCTACATTGCGCATGACGACCTCGACCAGAGCCATGCAGAGCCATGCGGTCAACACAAGCGAGCAGGTGTCCGCTTCGGTGGGAGAACTGAACGCAACCGCAAGAGAGGTGAGCACGGTTGCGGCGGCCGTTGCCGAGTTGTCAGCGTCGATCGGCTCGATTGCCGAACGCGCGTCAACCTCTGCTCACATGACGGCTGGTGCTATGCGCCGCGCCGAAAGCGCCAAGGGGTTGACCGACCGTCTGTCGCAGGCAAGCGCCCGGATCGGCGATATCGCCACACTTATCTCGACCATTGCTGCGCAGACCAATCTTCTGGCGCTCAACGCCACCATCGAGGCAGCCCGGGCCGGTGAGGCCGGTAAAGGCTTTGCGGTTGTTGCTGCTGAAGTAAAAAACCTCGCGAACCAGACGTCGAACGCCACGGGCGAAATCGACCGGCAGGTCGAGGAAATCCGCAGCTCTGCCAAAAGCGTTCTCGACGTTGTCTCCGAGATCACTGCGACGATTTCCGACATAAGCGAAATTTCAAACGCCATCGCCAGCGCGGTCGACGAGCAGAATTCCGCGACATCTGAAATCAGTCGCAGCATCCAGACCGTCACGACACAGACGTCATCGGTGATCGAGGGTGTGGCGCAGGTGCCGGAAATCACCCGCCAGACAGGGTTGCTTGCACAGGATATTTCACAAATCGCCGATACGCTGACCGGCTCGTCTCACCGTCTCGGCATCGAAGTCAAGCAATTGCTGAGCGAGATCACCAACCGGCGGCGCTATGATCGCTATGCATCCACGAAGTCGGTCGTTGTCGAAGGCTCCTTCGGCAACATGGAAGTCGGCCTTGATAACGTCTCGGCCAGCGGTGTGTGCTTCCGCAAATTCCCCGGGATCGAGAAGGGCCAGCAGATTGTCGTTCACTTCCCTGACAAGGTAAAAATCAAGGCGACGGTGATGTGGGTCAATCAATATCTGGTCGGCGCCAATCACGATGAGGACACCCTGTCCACATCGCTGATTGAAAAACTGACCAACGACGCTGCGAAAGTCAGGGCCGCATGATTCAGCGCGTCATCGCGCCTGCGCTGCCGGCCAGACATCGCTGACAGCGCGGAGCGGGCTCATGGCGGCGCCGGATTGGTGGCAGAGTGGTGTCATCTATCAGGTCTATCCGCGCTCCTTTCAGGATAGCAATGGCGATGGTGTTGGCGATCTTGCTGGCGTAGCCACCCGCTTGCCCTACCTTGCAGGGCTTGGGATCGATGCCATCTGGCTATCGCCCTTTTATCCCTCTCCCATGGCTGATTTCGGTTATGATATCAGCGATTACTGCGCGGTTGATCCGCTCTTTGGCACGCTTGCCGACTTTGATCGGCTGGTTGCCGAGGCCCATGCGCTGGGGCTCAGGATCATTGTCGATCTCGTTCCCAACCACACCGCCATCACGCACCCATGGTTCGTCGAGAGCCGTTCCTCCCGCCACCATCCCCGGCGCGACTGGTATATCTGGCGTGATGGGCGCGAGGGCGGGCCACCCAATAACTGGCTGTCGCATTTCGGTGGCAGCGCCTGGACCCGCGACACGGCAAGCGGACAATATTATTATCACGCCTACCTGTCGTCCCAGCCCGATCTCAACTGGCGCAATCCGGCGGTACGCGCCGCCATCCATGATGTGATGCGCTTCTGGCTCAACCGTGGCGCCGATGGCTTCCGCGTCGATGTCATGTGGCATCTGATGAAGGACGAGCAGTTCCGCGATAATCCGCCAAACCCGCATTATCGTCCGGGGCGACCGGGTATCGAGCGCTTGCTCGAAGTCTATTCCGCTGATCGCCCCGACGTGCATGATGTCGTGGCGGGGCTGCGGCAGGTGGTTGATGAAGTCCCCGGCCGCGTCCTTATCGGCGAAACCTATCTGCCGCTGGCGCGTCTGGCTGCCTATTACGGGCAGGCCCTGGATGGCGCCCACATGCCGTTCAATTTTCATCTGCTTGAAACGCCATGGACGGCGCCGGCCTTGCGTGAGTTGATCAACCGCTATGAAGCGGTTCTGCCGCCGGGCGCCTGGCCGAACTGGGTGCTGGGTAATCATGACCGCCCGCGCCTGATGGGCCGGCTGGGCGAGGCGGGAGCACGGCTCGCCGCCCTTCTGCTGCTGACGCTGCGCGGGACACCGACGCTGTATTATGGCGATGAGATCGGCATGCCGCAATCAACCATACCAGCCGACCGGATAAGCGACCCGTGGGGAAAATCCGAGCCGGCAATGGGGCGCGACCCTTGCCGCACACCCATGGCGTGGTCGCCGGCACCAGCTGCAGGTTTTACCACAGGCCGACCCTGGCTTCCTCTCCACAGCGACTGGCAGCGCCGCAACGTGGCGGTGATGGAGAGCGACCACACCTCCCTGCTGACCTTCTATCGTCAGTTGATCGCGCTGCGCCGGCGCTCGGCAGCACTTCACAGCGGCGATTATAGCGACCACCCTGCGCCCGAGGGCGTGCTCGTATTTGGCCGTCAGCACGAGGGCGCGCGCCTGGAGGTCGTCCTCAACCTGTCCGACAGGGTGCAGACGATCAACGTGGCAATGCGAGGAGCGCCGCGCATTGTGTTGTCAACCGACCCTCAGCGGCCAACCGGTACGTGCGCCGGGCTTTGCACCCTGCGCCCGCAGGAAGGTCTTATTTTAGACATTACAGACGTCAATCCCAAACCATTAAACGCAAAAAAAACGAGATTGGCCCGTAAAACCGCCCATGAAGAGCCATAACTTCCTGCCACATCATCATTCGTAAATGGTCGCCAGCGTATTCGCCAAAGGTAAAACGATGAGGGCTTAGTCATTTCACATCTGCGGTTTCATGACGACCTTTCCATCACCCATCCGATTGAGGCTGACAGCGAATTCGACTCGCTATCGATGCGCGTTCATGGTCAAAATATCAGTGGAAATATGACGCCCGCGCGCCCGACCGGAGAGATATATGTGAGCCCTTCGCCTGATGTCCTGCCGGTAGCGATACTTCTGGTCGCGCAGTCATCGGCGGTGGCGGAAGCGGCATGCGGCTTCATTCGCTCGCATGCCGGCGCCGAGGTGGCGTTGTCACCACTCGGGCTTGGTCTGCTGGCAGCGCCTGGTAACGGCGCCGATCCGCGCGCGCTTGATGTATCGCCGTTCGATGCCGTCGTGAGCGGGCGTCAGGCAGGAAGCGAACTTGTTGTCATTTCCGACGTTGCCGAGACCATGACGGCCTTGCGCGAGTGTCTCGTCGGTTTGTCGCCCGAGCTCCGCGCCGCGATTTTTCTTGTCGATGGCCCGTTCCTTGAAGGCGGCCTTGCGGCGGCCCTGGCAGCCAAGGCCGGAAAATCCGCTGCAGATATCGCCGCCGCCGCGGTCAATGCCCTTGGCGAAGCGTCACCCGCTGCCGTGAGGGTGAAAGACACCGCCGTCGCGACGTTTACAAACGAGACAATTATTGCTGATCCCCTGGGGCTCCATCCCGGACCAGCAGCGCAGATCGCCCTGGTATCGGCTGCCTTCGATGCAGAAATATTGATCTTTGACACGACGGCCGGTCGCGGTCCCGCTTCGGCCCGCAGCCTGATTGCGCTTGGTGAATTGCAGGCGCGAAGCGGGCATCGCCTGCGCATCGACGCGCGCGGCCCCGATGCCGAGCGGGCTGTCGCTTCGCTGGTCAACCTCATCGACAATATCAATACGGGGAGCCCGTCGCCTCCGTCTGCCTTGCCGCGCCCGTCGAACGCGCGTGCGCACGCCATGTCGGCTGGTATCGCTTATGGTCCGGTGATCGTTCTGTCACGGGTCCTGCCGCCGGTTCCGCTCGACAAGGCGCAGGACGCCGAGGTTGAAGTGGAGCGTCTGCTGGAGGCGGTGTCGAGTGCCCGACAGGACCTCGCAACCCGCGCCTCCCACCATGATATCGCCGACAGCCTGGCGCTTCAGGATGTCTTCCTCCAGGACCCGGCATTGGTGGATCAGGCGATGTTGCTTATTCGCTCGGAAGGGCGCAACGCAGCAGACGCCTTCGCGCGCATGGGCGCTGCCGCCATCGCCGTCTATTCTCGCTTCGAGGAAGTCGGGTTACGAGCGCACGCGGCTGATCTGGGAGAAGCCGTCGATATGGTGCTGATCCAGCTTCTTGCCGGCGCCAGCATTGATATTCCCGACGGCGAACCGGCCATTCTGATCGCCAGCGATATGCCACCCTCACTGGCGCAGAAACTTGATCCCTCGCGAATTGCCGGCGTCATCGACCGTCGCGGGGCCACCACTTCGCATACGGCCGTCCTGTTGAAATCCGCAGGTATTCCCGCAGTGTGCGGGGCTGAAGGCGTCATCCCGTCGCAACTGCCATCATCCGCGATCTTTGATGGCGCCACCGGCGAACTTGTCTTCGACCCCGATCCCACAACCCTTCATCGTCTGCAATCGCGACGTATGCCCGAGAGCGAGGCGCAACCGACGCCGCCCACCAATGGCTATGCCGAGAGCAGCGATGGCGTACTGGCCGAACTCTTCGCCAACGTCGCCAGCCTCAAGGATGCGCAGGCTGCCTTTGCCGCTGGCGCGCTGGGCATTGGCCTGTTGCGAACGGAAATGGCCTTCCTCGAGCGCAGCGACGTCCCGAGCGAAGCAGAGCAGATCGCAGCGTTGCGTCCGATATTCGACATCTTCGCCGGTCGTACCGTGATTGCCCGTACTTTTGACGCGGCGCCCGACAAGCCGCTGCCCTTTCTCGCCAAGGCGATTGCCGCGGGCGAGCACCCCGCAATCTTTGAACGTCAGATCGCAGCCCTTCTCCAGTCGGCTATCGGCGCTGATTTACGTCTGCTGCTGCCCAAAGTAAGCGAAGTCACCGATGTCATTGCGGCACGGGCGGCGCTGGTGCGCGTCCATGAGCGTCTGGAGGCCGATCACATCCCCCATTTATGGCCTGTCGCGCTGGGCATCATGGTCGAAGTGCCGGCGACCGCGCTGATGGCCAAAGCCTTTGCCGCTCATGCCGATTTCTTCTCGTTGGGCACCAATGATCTGGCGCAGTTCACTGACGGGCATGCCCGCCATCACCGGCGCGATCTCATGCCGAGCCCGGCGCTCCTGCGTTTGATCCAGTTGCTGGTGGAAGCGGCCGCCGTCTCGCAACGCCCGCTCTCCGTCTGTGGCGAGCTTGCCGGCGATCCCCAGTCAGCACTGCTGCTGTTTGGCCTTGGCGTGCGCTCGCTGTCGATGCGCCCGGCCGCTTTTGGCGATGTCATGGAGGCGCTGAAAGCCTATTCGTCCGCCGAAATCCAGCTCATGGCCGAGGATGCGTTGGCGCTTGCCTCAAGCGAAGCGGTGGCGTCCGCCGTGGAGCGCTTCGTCACCCGGTATTGAGCTCAGGTCGAGGTGCCGCCGCGCGCAATGAACGGCCCGTTGCGGAACCCCTCGCTGATCTTGCCGTAGACAAAAGGCTTGTCATCGGGGGTCAGCAGGCTTCCGCCCGCCGCCCGCAGGACGGCATGACCGGCAGCAGTGTCCCATTCCATGGTCGGCGTGAAACGAGGATAGAGATCGGCACTGCCATCCGCCAGCAGGCCGAATTTTAGCGCTGATCCGCGTGTCACCACCCGGTTCTCGCCCTGGGCATCAGCCCAGGCTTCGGTCCTGGTGCAGCGGTGCGAGCGGCTCATCACAACGTCAAGCGGCGTTCCGGGCTGGCGGACGTGGATGGCGGTGGAACTGGCGGGGTCAAACGGGGCGCCAGCGGCCAGTTGTGCCTTGCGCGCATGCTCGCCGCCAAGATAAAGCGCGCCGTCGAGCGGTGAATAGACGATACCGCAGACCGGCACGCCTTGCACGATGAGTGCAATATTGACGGTGAATTCGCCGTTGCGCCCGGCAAATTCGACTGTGCCGTCGAGCGGGTCGACAAGCAGGAAGACGCCGTTGCTGATGTCAGGCACACGGCCCTGGGCTACCGCTTCCTCGGCAATGATCGGAACCTCGGGTAGCAACTCTTGCAGCAGCCGCAGGATGATCAGTTCAGCCGCCTCATCCGCCTCGCATACCGGCGAGGCATCCGATTTCTGCCGCATGGTGAAATCGCTCGCATAGACGGCAAGGATCACACAGCCAGCCTGGGATGCGATGCTGGCAAACGTATTGGCCAACGCATCGAAGCTCGCAAAGCCGGCTGGAACAGGGAACGAGCCTGCAGATGATTCCATCATGTCGGTCGCGCTCGAATGAACATTGGACGAGGTGTTGAATTGCCGTAATGAGGAAAGGTAACAGCGATAGCTTGACATAATTACGCATCAATCACCACGCCAGACATAGGGCCGCAAGTATGGACGAAGTACTGATCGAAGTCAGTCGCGGCTCGTTGATCGAGAGCCGCCATACCGGGTCTGTAGCGGTGATGAACGACCGTGGCCAGACGGTCTTTTCATGGGGCGATACGAAGCGCGCGGTGTATCCCCGATCGGCGGTCAAGGCAATTCAGGCGCTAGCCCTCGTTGAATCGGGTGCCGCTGATCATTTTGCCTATTCCAATGAAGATTTGGCGATGGCGTGTGCCTCGCATTCGGGCGAAGCAGCACATGCCGAGCGCGCGGCAGCGATTCTGGCGCGGCTTGGCTTGAGTGCCGCAGCGCTCGAATGCGGGGCGCATTGGCCGATGGGCGAGATCGCCTCGCGTACCATGGCGCGAAGCAATCTCGAACCGTCAGCGCTGCACAATAATTGCTCCGGCAAGCATTGCGGCTTTCTGGCGCTGGCAGTTCACCGTGGTTATGCGCCGGCGGGATATGTCAAGGCTGATCATCCCGTGCAGGTGGAAGTGCGGCGGGCACTGGAAGAGATGGTGGGCGTATCACTTGGTGCTGAAATCTGCGGCACCGATGGCTGCTCGATCCCGACCTACGCCATGCCGCTTGATCAGGTGGCGATAGCCTTCGCCCGCTTTGGCACCGGACATGGGCTGTCGCCCGAACGTGGCCGCGCCTGCGAGCGCATTCGCAAGGCCTGCGCTGTGGCGCCGCAGATGGTGGCGGGCACCGGGCGTTTCTGCACCGACGTCATGCGTCTCTTCGGCGAACGGGTATTCGTCAAGACGGGCGCGGAAGGCGTCTTCTGTGGCGCCTTCCCAGATCGCGGACTTGGCTTTGCGCTCAAGATCGATGATGGGGCGACCCGCGCTTCCGAGACAGCGGCGGCGGCGCTGATTGCGAGCTTTGTGACCATGTCCGACGACGAGGCTGGCGAATTCGAACGCTTCCGCCGACCCAGACAGCGGAACTGGCGCGGTATCGAAACCGGTGGAATTCGTCCTGGGCGGGCATTTGAGCAGGCGTTGTCGGCGGTCCCGCACCCTAAGGCGGGTTGATGCCGCATCGCCTGGCTTTCCGTTTCAGCCGGCGCGATTGCGGGCGAAGGTGAGGTTGGCCTGCTGGCCATCGGCTGCGCGCGTCAGATCACCCGTCACGTTCGTCTGCCACTCCATGCCGGCAAGGGCGGTCTTTGAGCCGGCGATGATGTTGTCAGCAACGATCGCCTTGCCCGCGCCCTTGACGAGCGACACGCCGATGCCGATGTCGCTCTCGCGCACCACATTGGCGCTTGCCGTCACATTGCGCAGATAAGGCCCCCAGCCAACGCGAATACCGACGCCGGGCACGTTTTCGACCGTATTGCCGATGACCGTTGTGTCGGCTTCAACCGCGATACCATAGGGCCGCGTATCGGGATTGCTCAGGCTTTTGGTGGTGATCCCGCGCACGACATTGCCAACGACGGAGGCCAGCCTGCCGCCTGAATCGAAATTGCTGACCGAGATTCCGGCTGCAGCTGCGTCGATTATGTTGTTGGCGATGCTTGCACCCTCGAAGGCAAATTCAATGAAGATCGCCACCTCGCCCGAGCGCGTGATGCTGTTGGCGGTAACGATGACGTTCGACCCGCCATTGCTGCGGATGCCGGAAAAGGCGCAGTCCCTGATGGTGTTGGCGCTCACCACCACCGCGCCGGCGCGGAAAATGTTGACGCCATTACCGTTCTGCCCGTTGCCGCCATCGCGCGCACCGACATGTGAAATCCGGTTATGGGTGATCTGTGTGCCATCCTCGCCCTTTTGCGAGCGCCACACCTGAACGGCGTTGTTGCCGATATCAGAGAAGGCATTGCCATCGATCCTCAGGCCGCGCGAATCGAGCGCGAACAGGCCGGCATCGCCGACCTGCGTGAAGGTCGAGCCCTCAACCGCGCCGCCGCATCCTTCAAGAACGAGGCCACACCCCGGCGTATGGGTGAATTCAACACCGCGTAGATTGATCGCCTCGCAGCCCTTGGCGGTGAGAAGCGCGCCGCGCGTGCCGCCAATCGTCCGGCCCGCACCATCGAGAACGAGATCGCTGACGCGCAGACGCTTTGTCCCTTCGGCTCTGAGGATCGGCCGGGACCCCGACTGCACCAGCCGCGTCAGGCCGGGCGTACCGATGAGCGTCGCGCCCGGCGGGAGAACAAGCCCGCTGACAAGAAAGCGCCCTGCCGGCAAGTGCAGCGCCTGTCCGCGTCTGGCGCTGTCGTTGATGGCGTGTTGCAGCGCCTCGCTCTGGTCATGCCTGGCGTTTGCGACCAGGCCATAAGCATTGGCTGTCGCTGTCCCGGAAGAGGGCGATTGTGCGAAAGCGGGACGCGATAAGGCGGCAGTAGCGCCACCGCCCAGCGCAAAACCAAGAAAATGACGACGTTTGAGCATGGGCAAGGGTCTCCTTGACCATGGCAACGCAAGTCCTGTGCCGTTACGCCTGTTGCAGCAGCGCGAACATTTCGTCGACCGCCAGCCCCACCGTTGTCCGGCCTGCGCGCACCGCATCCTCAAGTTCAGCCATCCTTGCACTGAGGACTGGCCGGGATTTCGCTTCCGCAAGGAGGCGCGTCTCGAACAAATTCCACATCCACGCCACATTCTGGCGGGCGCGGCGTTGCGTGAGCCGTCCATCGGCTGCGAACAATGTGCGATGGCGCCCCACAACGTCCCACAGCTCGCCAAGCCCGCCGCCGGTGAGGCCCGAGACCAGCTTGAGCGGGATCGGCCAGTCAGGTTCCGCCGGCATCATCACCGCAAGCGCTGCCAGATAATCGCTTGCCGCCTGGCGGGCGCGCGGCAGGTTTTCACCATCCGCCTTGTTGACCACCACCATGTCTGCAAGTTCCAGAATGCCCTTCTTGATCCCCTGCAGGTCATCCCCGGTGCCGGGCGCCATCAGCACCAGAAAAAAATCGACCATGCCGGCAACTGCCACTTCCGATTGCCCGACCCCCACGGTCTCGACGATGATGACATCATAGCCAGCCGCCTCGGTGAGCAACATCGCCTCGCGGGTTTTTGCTGCCACCCCGCCCAGCGTGCCGGCTGAAGGGGAGGGGCGGATGAAGGCGTTGGCGTCAACCGCCAGTCGCGCCATGCGCGTCTTGTCGCCCAGGATCGAGCCGCCGCTCACCGTCGAACTGGGGTCGACCGCCAACACCGCCACTCTGTGGCCGCGCCCCGTCAGCATGACACCAAGCGCATCGATGAGCGTCGATTTGCCGGCGCCCGGCACGCCGGTGATGCCAAGCCGCACCGCCTTGCCGGTCAACGGCAGCACCGCCTTCAGCAGCGCCTGCGCTTCGGCCTGATGATCGGCGCGGCGCGATTCGATGAGCGTTATCGCGCGCGCCAAGACAGCGCGGTCGCCAGCGATCAAACTCGATGTAAGCAGAGAAATATCAACCATCATCTGTCCTTATGAAAAATGACGGCGATGTCACAAACCAACACTAATTGCTATTCAGTTGAAATTCCGCAGCGTCGCTCTTCGCGCGGGTTCCAAGTTTATCTTTCCAATGTGTCTCCCGCCTCCAAATATCATCTTGACCATCAACGGAGCGGGCGGTTTCAAGAACAGATATTGAAAAGTCCATATGTCCTGCCTGCCTCATGAGAACATTGCCCCCATGACCATCCTTCGCATATTGTTGCCAGCGCCCCCAAAATCCGTTGTCGCCGCTCGCCGAACCAACATACTGAGCTCCCGTTTTGTTGCAAATCAGGAGATAAACGCCACGCGTTGATGTGAGATGTGCTATCCAGGCAGGGTATAGATTTTCCAGGTCCACGAATTTCAGCCGTAAACCATCAAATCCGGGAAATTCAGGTTCTTTAAATCGGCGGCGGATTTCGATGATAGGCTTTATTTTTCTGGACGCATGCTGAAGCACGGCGCGAGTGCCAGGTCCCCAATCGATCACGAGACGCCCTGAGAATTCCGCCAGTAACTGTTGCTGTTCAAACTCGTGAAAGACGTTCTTTTCAGAGTATTCACCGACCCAACCGGTTGGCGCGGAGTAGCGATCACTTGGTCGTACGGGGCGCCATCCACGGGACAGATACAGACCAACGAAAAGAGTTTCGACTGACGGCGTTACCACGAAGCTCGCAAGATAATTGTTTGTCTCGATCCGTCGGTGCCGGCTCTGATGACTTTGATAGATTTCGAAATCAACAGGGTGGTCGCGCCATAGCTTATACGGGTTGGCTGTCGGCTCCTGATGGCGGTAGAGGCGTACTCGAGATAATTCCAACCCGGCGATGCTGAGAAGCGCCTGGAACGTCAGAAGACTCATTCCGCCGCCGCCCGGTCGCCATAGCCAAGATGGGCTGAGAGCTTGGCGAGGAGATCATGCGCTGCCTCGGCAATCACAGTGCCCGGCGGGAAGATGGCGGCAGCGCCGGCCTCAAGCAACGTCTGGTAATCCTGCGGCGGGATGACACCGCCCACCGCGATCATGATGTCGGGGCGCCCTTCAGCGCCAAGCGCTTCGCGCAGGGCCGGCACCAGCGTCAGATGGCCGGCGGCAAGAGACGACACGCCCACCACATGCACGTCGTTTTCAACCGCCTGACGTGCCACTTCCTGCGGTGTCTGGAAAAGTGGTCCGATATCGACGTCAAAGCCGAGATCAGCAAAGGCAGTGGCAATCACCTTCTGTCCGCGATCATGGCCGTCCTGCCCCATCTTGGCGATGAGAATACGCGGGCGCCGTCCATCGGCTTTGGCGAAGGCTTCGACTGCGCCGCGCGCTGCATCAATCTTGTGATTGCCCATGCCGACCTCCCGCGCGTAAACGCCCTGGATCGATTTGATCTCGGCGCGGTGGCGCCCAAAGACACGCTCAAGCGCGTCTGACATTTCGCCAACTGTTGCCTTGGCGCGCGCTGCCTCAATCGATAGCGCCAGAAGATTACCGTTTGCCCGCGCGCCGTTTTCAAGCGCACTGAGCGTGCGGGCGACATTCGTTTCATCGCGCTCCGCCCTGAGCCGTTTCAGCTTGTCGATCTGCAGCATGCGCACGGTCTGATTATCGACGCTGCGTACCTCGATCGTCTCGTCGCGCTCGGGGCGGTATTTGTTGACGCCAACGACCGTCTGGCGCCCTGAATCGATGCGCGCCTGGGTCTTTGCCGCCGCTTCCTCGATTTTGAGCTTGGGTACGCCGGCGGCAATCGCCTTCGCCATACCGCCCAGGCGCTCCACCTCCTCCATATGGCTCCATGCCCGCTCCGCCAGATCGTGCGTCAGGCGTTCGACATAGAAGCTGCCACCCCACGGGTCAGCTGGCCGCGTCGTACCGCTTTCCTGCTGCAGGAAGATCTGCGTGTTGCGAGCGATGCGGGCGGAGAAATCAGTCGGCAGCGCCAGCGCCTCGTCAAGCGCATTGGTGTGCAGCGATTGCGTATGGCCTTGCGTCGCCGCCATCGCCTCGATCTGCGTGCGGACAATGTTGTTATAGACATCCTGCGCGGTGAGCGACCAGCCGGAGGTCTGCGAATGGGCGCGCAAGGCCTGTCCGCGCTCATTGGCGCCAAGCGGCTGCATGAGGCGCGCCCACAACAGGCGCGCAGCGCGCAGCTTCGCCACTTCCATGAAAAAATTCATGCCGATCGCCCAGAAAAACGACAGACGCGGCGCGAAGGCATTGATGTCGAGACCGGCGGCCATACCGGCACGCGCATATTCAAGCCCGTCAGCGAGCGTATAGGCGAGTTCGAGGTCAGCCGTCGCGCCGGCTTCCTGCATGTGATAGCCGGAAATCGAAATCGAGTTGAATTTCGGCATTTCGCGCGAAGTATGCGCGAAGATGTCGGAGATGATGCGCATCGATGGTCCGGGCGGATAGATATAGGTATTGCGGACCATGAACTCCTTGAGAATATCGTTTTGGATCGTGCCTGAGAGCTTGGCCTGCGGGACGCCCTGTTCTTCGGCTGCGATTACATAGAGCGCGAGCACCGGCAGCACGGCCCCGTTCATCGTCATCGACACGGAAATATCGCCAAGCGGAATGCCGGCAAAAAGCGTGCGCATATCGTAGATGGAATCAATCGCCACGCCCGCCATGCCAACGTCGCCCGGCACGCGCGGATGATCGCTGTCATAGCCGCGATGGGTGGCAAGATCGAAGGCAACCGACAGCCCTTTCTGCCCGGCGGCCAGATTGCGCCGGTAGAAGGCGTTTGAATCCTCAGCCGTCGAGAAGCCGGCATATTGGCGGATCGTCCAGGGCGACGCGACATACATGGTGGGGTAGGGGCCGCGCAGATAGGGTGCAAATCCCGGCATGCCGCCAAGCGTGGTGAGCCCGGCAAGGTCATCGGCATCATAGATTGGCTTGACGGCTATCCCTTCCGGGGTCTCGAAGGCAGGCGCATCGCCTGCTTGCGGACTGCCTGCCGGCGGCACTGCGAAAGGGATAGTGGTGAAATCGGGAATGCGGCTCATGACACCCTCACCGCGCCATTATAGACCAATTTGTCGTTGCAGGTCAGTCAGCGCCGCAACAATATCCATGCCAGCATAAATGAAGCTGTCAATGCCGGCTGCGGTCAGTTCCTCGCGCTTCTCGCGTGGATTGCCCGCAAGCAGCACCAGGCGCGCTCCGGCTGCTTTCAGTGCCTGGGCGGCTGCTGCCCCCTGCTTGCCGTAGACCTCATCGCTTGAGCACAGGCACGCAAGCGCCGCGCCGCTTTTGGCAAAGGCTGTTGTGAGCGCGGCGATATCGGCAAATCCGTCATTGCCGGGAGACCCGATACCACCGGCTTCAAAGAAATTCTTGGCAAAGCCTGCCCGGGTGATCGTCTCCGCAGGCGTTCCCAGCGTGGCGAGGAACATGACAGGTCGCGGCTGCATCCCTTCAGCGTTCTGACGCAAATCTTCGAAAGCCTGCGCCAGCCGCAGGCGCGGGAGTGGCGTGATTCCGCCGCCGGCCGCCACACCCTGCGGCCAAGGTGCAGCTACCGGAACCGGAGCCTCGTGAATGTCAGGAAATTCGGACACGCCGGTGATCTTGTCGCGCCGCGTCGCAAGCGCCTGCAGTCGCTTCTTGCGCACTTGCCCCACCTGCTGCTGCAGCCAGCCTGAGCGCAGGGACGTCGCAAACCCGCCGGCCTTCTCGATGTCCTGGAAAATCGTCCACGCCTTGCCGGCCAGCGCCTGGGTCAGGCTTTCGACGTAATAGGAACCGCCTGCCGGATCGGCCACGCGGTCAAGACTGCTTTCTTCTGCGAGGATCGCTTGCGTGTTGCGGGCGATGCGCCGCGCCAGCCCATCAGGGCGACCGAGGGCTGAGGTGAAGGGATGGAGCGTGATTTCACTCGCCCCGCCGACCGCGCCGGCAAAACAGGCAATCGTTCCGCGCAGCACATTCACCCACGGATCGCGCCCGCTGAGCATGCGCCATGAGGTTTCAGCGCGAATGTCGAGAGGCGCGGCGCCAAGCCCTATGGCGTCCATAAGGTGCGTCCATACCAGCCTGAGCGCCCGCAACTTGGCAATCGACAGGAACTGATCAGCATCTACCGTTATCTTTGCAGCCAGCCTTGCTGCGACTTCTTGTTGATCGAGCCCGGCTTTTTCGCCGGCTCGGAACATGTCGACAGCCTGCGCCAGGATGCTGGCGATTTCCTGCCCTTCACTTCCCAGCGCGTCGGCTACCACGCGCCCGTCAAGGAGAAAGAGCGGGCCCAGGTGGCCCATCGCCTGATAGTTCTGATGCAGAGCGGCGAGCCTCGCGGCGAAAGCAGCCTCATCGCCGATGTCCTGCCCGCGCGCCATCGCCGCAAGAGGGCAGAAGCCTGGACAAAAATCCAACGAGGACAGCGCGTGTCCGCGCCGCTGCATCAGGTCGACGAAGAGATCAACCGTCTGGGGGTGATCAGCCTCAAGCGTCACGCTGATCAAATCGAGCCGGACACCAGCAAGCAATGTCTCGATGTCGGCGGCATTGCTGACGGCAACGCCGTTGATGTCGGTTGCGATAATGAGGGCATTGGCCCCGCCTTCAAGATCATCCAGCGCTTGCGCATTGGCCGCTGTCGGATCGTTGAGATCGACCCGCTGCGCCAGCCGCCAGGGGCGCGGCGTGGCTTCCCAGCCGCGAATGAAGGGCGCCGCACCCGCCGGTCCGGCAGCGCTGACAGCGGACGCGGCTGTGCGCGCGGTATAAAGCGGCGCGATGTCGATGCCGTCATAGGTATGCGAGACGAGACGCTCCTCAAACCGCCCGCCCTTGAGGCTGGCGATGGCGGCCTCCCGCCACTGTTCATCGTCAATGGCGGGAAAGCGCGGCGCGGCACTGAAAGGATTACCTGTCATCGCCGGTCCCGCCCCCATCATGCCTCAGACGAATTGCGACAGGCCAGGGATCGAGGCGACAATCTGGCCCATTGTCTCTTCGCCTACCTGCTCGCGGGCAGATGCAAACAGGGTCCGCCCGACAGTCTGGACCTGGCCCATGGAGAGGCCGGACGACATCAATTGGCTGCCAAGGCCCATGATCCCGCCCATGGCGCCAAACATGCCGCCGCTTGGCGCCTTGGCGATGAGGTCGTCAGCGCCCGGGAGCTTTTCCATCATGGTTGCCACATGCTCGCTTGGGCCTTCCTTCTTGAGAAAGCCCAGAATGGCGCCGATTGCCTTTTCCGCTACACTCGCATCAATGCCGGCTGCCGCCGCGACTTTGGCGATGATTTCGTCCATATGTTCCTCCCGGCATCGCGCCGTTTTGTGTTCACCGCCATCCTTCTCATAACGGCGCCATCTCTGGCAAGCCCGTGGGAATGCGGGTAATCTTGAGCCCTTCGCGCGGCGATTGCCGCCACCCCGCAGGCACTCTATAAGCCGCCCGAACCGTTGACGGCTGAGGATGGCAGGATCAAGACATGGCAAACAAGCTTCAGGATGGAATGATCTATATCGGTGGGGGCGGGGTCGATCAGTATCTCACTCTCAAGCTCGCCAATCGCCACGGTCTGGTGACGGGCGCCACCGGCACCGGCAAGACGGTGACGCTGCAGGTGCTGGCGGAAGGCTTTTCGGACGCCGGCGTGCCGGTCTTTGCCGCTGACATCAAGGGCGATCTCTCCGGCGTCGCTGCGATGGGTGAGGCGAAGGATTTCATCACCAAGCGCTGCCAGGACATCGGCTTTGACGATTTCGCGCCAGATAAGTACCCGGTCGTCTTCTGGGATCTTTTTGGCGAGATGGGCCACCCGATCCGCGCCACCGTCAGCGAGATGGGCCCATTGCTGCTGTCGCGGCTGATGAGCCTTAACGATGTGCAGGAAGGCGTCCTCAACATCATTTTCAAATACGCTGACGAGCACGGGCTTCTGCTGCTTGATATGAAGGATCTGCAGGCGGTTCTGCAATTGCTTGGGGCTGACAAGGAATTGCAGGCTGAACTGAAGGCAGCCTATGGCAATGTCTCTCCCCAGACAGTCGGCACGATCCAGCGGCAATTACTGGTGTTGCAGCAGCAAGGCGGCGACAAGTTTTTCGGAGAGCCGGCGCTCGATCTGAAAGATCTGATGCGTGTCACCCGCGACGGGCGCGGCACGATCAATATTCTTGCCGCCGACAAGCTGATGTCCTCGCCCCGCCTCTATGCGACGTTTCTGTTATGGCTGATGGCGGAACTCTTCGAGCAGCTTCCCGAGGTGGGTGATCCTGAAAAGCCCAAGCTCGTTTTCTTCTTCGATGAGGCTCATCTGCTGTTTGACGAAGCACCAGACGCGCTTCTCCAGAAAGTGGAACAGGTGGTCCGCCTCATCCGGTCTAAGGGCGTTGGCATCTACTTTGTTTCGCAAAATCCAATCGACGTCCCGGACAAGGTGTCCGCCCAGCTCGGCAACCGCGCCCAGCATGCGTTGCGCGCCTTCACGCCGCGTGAGCAGAAGGCGGTGAAGGCTGCGGCTGAAACCTTCCGTCCCAATCCCAAGCTTAATACGGCAAAAGTCATCATGGAGCTTGGCAAGGGTGAAGCGCTGGTGTCGGTGCTGGAGGGTAACGGTACGCCGACCATGGTCGAGCGCACCCTGATGCGTCCGCCATCCGCGCGTATTGGCCCGGTGACGGATGCCGAGCGCAGGGCGGTGATGGCTGCTTCGCCTTTTGCCGGGAAGTACGAGGACGTGATCGATCGCGAATCAGCTTTCGAGCGACTAAGCGGCAAAGCTGCTGCCAGCGCGGGCCCGCAAGGACATAACGCACCGACGCAGGCAATGCCGGCTCCTCAGGAAGCCTCAGCCGCAGGCGGCGGCATCATGGATCAGATCGGCGGCGTTCTCGGTGGCATTTTTGGCCAGTCCGCGCCTCCTCCCGTCGGCCCGCGAGGGGGCAGGGCGTCGCAACGTCAGTCGGTCGGCGAGGCGGTTGTCAAAAGCGTGGCGCGCTCGGTCGCCTCTTCGGTTGGCCGGCAGGTCGGCTCTGCGATTATCCGTGGTGTCCTCGGCTCGATGCTGAAACGCTGAAACATGCTGCGCGCCTATCTCCACGAGCAGCACAACATCGTCATGGCCGGCGATCACCAGCTTGATGCTCTTCCAGCCAATGTCGTGTGGATGGATCTCGTCGAGCCAACAGAGCTGGATGAACGGCAGGTCGAGCATTGCCTCGGTATCAATGTTCCAACCCGTGAGGAGATGCAGGAAATCGAGGTGTCGAGCCGGCTTTATACAGAAGACGGCGCCGTCTTCATGACGGCTGCTATCATCAGCCATGCGGATACCGGCAATCCGATCATTTCGCCGATCACTTTCGTGCTGGCCGGTGAGCGTCTCATCACCGTGCGTTATACCAAGCCGCGCGCTTTCGACACGTTTTCTCAAAAGCTGATGCGTCACAATAACCATGACAGCGCCGGCCCGCTGATTTTTGCTGGCCTTATCGAAGCAATCATCGACCGGCTCGCCGATATCCTGGAAAGCGTCAATGTCGATATGGACAAATTATCGACGGAAATTTTCGATGCCGATCCTGGGCGGGCCGCCGGGCGCAATTTTCAGGAAATTTTGCGGCGCATCGGTAAAAGAGGAGATTTTGCCGCCAAATCGCGCGAGAGCCTCGTATCGCTTGCCCGCATTGCTCATTATTTCAACGAAACGGTCGACCTGTTCCACCTTCCCTATGGCCGTGATATGAAGAACCGCATGGCGGCGATCGACAAGGACATCGGTTCACTGCTCGATCATACGAATTACATTTCCGGACAGGTGAGCTTTTTGCTGAACGCGTCCCTTGGGCTCATCAATATCGAACAAAATGCCATCATCAAGCTCTTCTCGGTGGTCTCCGTTGTCCTCATGCCGCCGACCTTGATCGCCTCGATCTACGGCATGAACTTCAAGGGCATTCCCGAACTTGATTGGCCGCTTGGTTATCCGATGGCGCTGTGCATGATGGCGATCTCGGCGGCGCTGCCTATCTGGTTCTTCAAGCGCAAGCGCTGGTTTTGAGACGGCGGGGAAAGCTGAGCGGATGGGAAGAACCGGAAATGCAATGTTACCTTTGACGGCAATGACGACGCTTCTGGGGTGCCGTGATACCTCGTTTTTGCTGTCCGACTGCCGCGCTTCGTCTTAAACCGCAGGAAGGCCCGTTTCATGTGCGGTATTGCGGGCTGGAGTGATCCGCGGATGGGAGCGGGCGACGCCGCCAAAGCGCGGCTTTTGCGCATGTGCTCAACGATCCATCATCGCGGCCCTGATGATGAGGGGTCCTTTATCGACGAGGGTGTCGCCCTTGGCATGCGGCGCTTGTCGATCATCGACATTGCGGGCGGACATCAGCCGATGACGACGCCCGATGGCAATCTGACCATCGTCTTCAATGGCGAGATCTATAACCATCACGACTTGCGCAACCGGCTCATTGCGCAAGGCCATTCCTTCCGCACACGCAGCGACACCGAAGTGGTGCTGCACCTGTTTGCGCGCGACGGGCTGGAAAGCCTCAATCTGCTGAACGGCATGTTTGCGATTGCCATCTGGGATCGCCGCCAGCGCAGCCTTTATCTGTTGCGCGACCGCATGGGGGTAAAGCCCCTCTATTATGCGTGGGACGGCGAGCGGTTGATCTTTGCCTCCGAGATCAAGGCCATTTTGTCTGCTTTGCCGCTGCGCCCCGCCATCAATGCGCAGGCGATCTGGGACTATTTCACCTTCCGCTACATTCCCCAGCCGCAAACCATCTGGCAGGGGATTTACAAGCTGCCTCCCGCGCATCACCTCACTTTGCGCACTGGCGCCACCGCCCCGCTGATCGAGCGCTGGTGGGATATTCCCACCCCCGCACCGCAAGCCTGGCATGACGCCGATCATATCGCCGAGTTTGATGTTTTGCTGAGCGATGCAACGCGGTTGCGCATGCTGGCGGACGTGCCGGTCGGCGTCCTGCTGAGTGGCGGTCTTGATTCAAGCCTGCTGGCGGCGCGCGCCACGGGGGGCCCGAGGCTCAAGACATTCTCGATTGCCTTCGAAGACGCCTGCGACATCGACGAGCGACCCTATGCGCGTCAGGTCGCTCGCCGTATCGGTTCTGATCACAACGAAATCGCCATCACTCATCAGCAGGTACGGGATTTCCTGCCCGACCTGGTTCATTACGCTGATGAGCCGCTCGCGGACGCGGTCTGCGTGCCGATGCACTATGTGTGCAAGCTGGTTCGCGAACATGTAAAGGTCGTTCTGTCGGGTGAAGGCGCGGACGAGACGCTGGGCGGCTATTCCTTCGATCAGGCGGCCAAGCAATGGGATGGCGCAGCAGCGCTGGCGCGGGCGGGCGACACCGGGGTTGATCCCGCGCTCCTCGATCTTCGCCGTGCCAGACTGCCGCCGACGATGACGGCCTATCTCAGCGACGAGCAGAAAGCGTTGCTGTTTCGCCGCAGCGATTACGCCGATTCTCACGCTGGCGACCGACAGGCACTTGCCCGTTACGGCGACGCGACGCCGCTGTCGCAGGCACTTTATCTCTATTGCCAGGATTGGCTGGTCGAAGACCTGCTGATGAAGGCGGACAAGATGTCGATGTCGACCTCGGTCGAACTGCGCACGCCGTTTCTTGATTTTCGCCTGGTTGAGGCTGCTGCCCGGCTGCCCGATCATCTGCGCGTCGGACGCAATGCGTCCGGCGTCTACGAGACAAAGCACATCTTGCGCATTCTCGCCCGGCGCGGCGAATTGCCGGACGATATCGTCGAGCGCCCCAAAATGGGCTTTCCTGTTCCCATCTATGAGTGGCTGCGCGATCCCCAGCGCCTGTTATCCATCGTCACCGATCACCTGACCGGCCCAGGGATACGCCTGCATGAATGGCTCGATCCCAAGGCGCTCGCCGACGTCGTGACGCTGGGCACCGCGGTGCCGGGAAAACGCAAGAACCGGCACATTCTGTTCAACGCGCTGGTGATGGAAATGTGGCTGCGCCACTGGACGTGAGACGGAGCGATCCGCCCCACATCCGGCGCGATCACAGCCTATTTGAGCTTGTCGGCGACCTTGTCGATGCCGGCCTTGGCACAAACCTCGTCCTTGTCGCCGCCAGGCGCACCCGAAACGCCCACTGCCCCGATCGTTTCATTGCCAACCTTGATCGGCAGCGCACCGGCGAGTGCGATGAAGCCCGGCAATGTGCCCTGCGCGACACGGGTATTGGTCGGCTTGAAATACTCCTCGGCGAACTGGGCTGAGGGCACACCAAGCGTGCGTGAGGTATAGGCCTTGCGCCGGCTGTTCTCCACCGTGTGCGGGTTCGTGCCATCGCCGCGGATCATCATCTTCACTTCGCCCGCCCGGTCGAGCACAGTCACCGTTACCCTGAAGCCGCTCGCCGTGCAGCTTGCCATGGTCGCCTGTGCAATCTCATTGGCGATCGCCAGCGACAGGTTTTTCTCGGTCAATAATTCCTGAGCCCCCGCCGCTCCGCCCAAAGCCATTGTGGCGGCACCTGCCATGATCCAACGCGTCAACATGTTTGCTCCCCTGGTTGCCCGGCCGCTTGTTTACGCCGGTGGCGCATTGAAGCCGAGGTAAGGGCCAAGTGCTGTTCACGGTTTGGTGAAGAGCGAAGAGCAACAACCTATTGATCAGTCGGTCTTACCTGGTTGATTTGTCGAGCACTTGTGGATTTTAGATCCATCAAAGCCTATCCACCAATTCAAAAATGATTCCCAGAGGGTGTATTGTGCCGGTTTATCATTTGCGGTCCTCTCTTTGTCGATGGTCGAGCGAGGTGGGAATTTAACTGACTTACGAGCAATATTTTTGATGTGAGTAGAAATAAAGCGGTCATGTATAGATTTAGATAATAAAAGTAGCGTAAATGACGACAAAATAAATAATATCAAAAATAAAATACATATTATTAAGGAAAAAATAATATCGTAATTTAAATTATTATGGATATTAGTGCAGTTATTATATTTATTATTATCGCATAAATTTAAAAAAGATGTATATAATGTTAAAACAGAGTCCATAGGAAATAAGTAATCACGAATTGACGTGCCTGCTGTAAAAATCCCAAAAATTATACCGACAACTCCAAGAAGTTTTCCTGTTTCTTGTCGATGTTCGTCGCCTTTTGCGATACGGCGTTCGTTGATATAACGCATCGCGCCTTGCGCGGAATGAAACCGCCGCGCGATAGATTCGCTTCGATCAAAATAATATTCGACATTACGTCGCATGAAGTCGTCGTAGGATTGTAAGCCGTCGATGCGAACGCAACGCAAGTCATACACGCGCTTCCTGAACGTATCGGCATAAAATGCGCTGCGTCCCAGCCTGAAAGACAGATCTCCGTGGCACAATTCGGTCAAACCCCGAAAGCGCCATTGATTAAACTCGTCACGGTAATGAATATAAAATTCGTCTCCATATGTCTCATAAAAGGGTGACTCACAAAAAGTAGAGCAAAAATTGAGTTCTTCAAAAGTTTTTCGTGAATCGTCTTTGCTTTCATGATCGGCATAGCGAATTCCATCGCCCCAAAGTTGCCCCATCTGGCGCAACTCGATACCTGCCAAGCGTAAATCATTGCTATCAAACAGGGCGGCATGCCTCAGCTCGCCCAGGACATGGAGCAAGCGCATAAGTCGGCCCAGCTGCTCGGCCGAAGGGCCATCATAGACAACAAAATAATGAACATCGGCGGCGATGCCCGCCGGGTCTCTGGATTTTCGGCCCAGATTCGATCCATAGATGGCCGCCCCACCTAACATTCCGCAAAGTATGGTATTTCTATCTTCCCAAGGTGAAACGACGTCTTTCGCTGGGCCTCCAATAATATCATAATATAATTCATGATGTTTTTTTATGTGTGAAATCAATAAGTTACTAATTACGCCGTCATTTTTTCTATTTTTTATATAATAATCAACTTCTGGAAATGGTGGAATGGAAGGTTTAAATACATATGTTTTATTGTCATATATATGCCGTGAATATCCTTTAAATTCAATAATTCGCTTTGATAGAGCGGTTGTCCGATTTGCGCCCGCTTCCTCTTTGTTGCCGGAAAGCTTTTCCAGCAATTCATGCTTCCACCCGCAGCCAGGTGGATCACTTCTGGAAGATTGTAATAAGTTGCCATCCATAATATTCCATATATTGTTATATAAATCGTCGTAATGTAATTCGTTATTGTTGATTTTGTCAATTGCTTCCATACAATTATCAAGTAAAAAAGTCAATGTTGTATACTCTTGATGACAGTCAAGACGAAGACGAAAATCCCATTTCAGATTTTGTATAATTACAGCGCCAAAATAAATCGTGTGAGTTTGATTTGATGATTTAAAAGAAGAGGGAATATTCTTAATATATGTGTTATCATCGTGAGTGTCGGTAGGCGCGGTATTATTCGAAATATCGATACAAATAGGAGCTGAAAAATAAAAGGCTCCATTAATCGGTAGTTTATTGGCCTCGCCGACAAAACATTTAATAAAATCTGTGAGTGCGTCTGAACGATCTGTATTTATTTTTCCGATTGGGCGCTTATTACCAATAACATCACGAAAGATAATATGCCGTGCAAGACATATATCGCGAATTTTGTAAGCGGGACGTGACCCTATGACACTAAAATAATCATCATTGGGTGGAGGCGCAGGAGAGACAGGCGGAGTATCGGAAGGGCTGGACGTCGCTACCATCTGTACTACTCAAGAGGATTAAATCTGTATTCCACAGGCATCGAGAGGGAAACAAAAATTATTCTGGATAAGCACGCAAGTGAAAATCACTTCTTTCGCCGTCAATTTTCTCTCTTATCCACATACAACTTCCCCCCGCCTGCCATGAATTTCTCGCTCATCTCGGCCATGCCGGCGAGTGCGGTCTTCTCATTGTCGAGAAGCTCGGCTGCCTCTTTTCGGATGTCCTGGGTGATTTTCATCGAGCAGAATTTCGGCCCGCACATGGAGCAGAAATGCGCCGTCTTATGCGCGTCCTTGGGCAGCGTTTCGTCGTGGTAGGCGCGCGCCGTATCGGGATCAAGGCCGATATTGAACTGGTCCTCCCAGCGAAATTCGAAGCGCGCCCGGCTCATCGCATCGTCCCTGAGCTGGGCGGCCGGGTGGCCCTTGGCAAGGTCGGCTGCATGCGCGGCGATGCGGTAGGTGATGACGCCGGTCTTCACATCATCGCGATTGGGCAGGCCGAGATGTTCTTTCGGCGTCACGTAGCACAGCATCGCCGTGCCGAACCAGCCGATCATGGCGGCCCCTATGCCCGACGTGATGTGGTCATAGCCTGGCGCGATGTCGGTCGTCAGCGGCCCCAGCGTATAGAAGGGCGCTTCGCCGCATTCCTTCAACTGCTTGTACATATTGACCTTGATCTTGTGCATCGGCACATGGCCGGGGCCCTCGATCATCACCTGGCAGCCCTTGTCCCACGCCACTTTGGTAAGTTCGCCCAGTGTCTCCAGCTCGGCGAATTGCGCCCGGTCATTGGCATCGGCAATCGAGCCGGGGCGCAAGCCATCGCCCAACGAGAATGACACGTCATATTTGCGCATGATGTCGCAGATATCGCCGAAATGCTCGTAGAGGAAACTCTCGCGATGGCCGGCAAGGCACCAGCGCGCCATGATGGAACCGCCACGGCTGACAATGCCGGTGACACGATGGGCGGTGAGCGGCACATAGGCCAGGCGCACGCCGGCATGGATGGTGAAATAATCGACGCCCTGTTCGGCCTGTTCGATGAGAGTATCCTTGAACACCTCCCAGTCAAGCTTCAGCGGATCGCCGCCAACTTTTTCCAGCGCCTGATAGATCGGCACCGTGCCAATCGGGATCGGCGCATTGCGCAAGATCCAGTCGCGGATGTTGTGGATGTTGCGACCCGTTGAGAGGTCCATCACCGTGTCCGCTCCCCAGCGGATCGACCACACCATCTTTTCCACCTCTTCGGCAACCGAGGATGTGACCGCCGAATTGCCGATATTGGCATTGACCTTGACAAGGAAATTGCGGCCGATCGCCATCGGCTCCAGTTCCGTGTGATTGATATTGGCGGGGATGATGGCACGGCCACGGGCGATTTCCTCACGCACGAATTCCGGCGTGATGAAGGGCGGAATGGCAGCACCGAAGCTCTCGCCATCGGCGATGATGGCCTCAGCGTTGTCGAGCGCTTTCTCACGGGCCAGATTCTCGCGATGCGCCACGTAAATCATTTCCGGCGTGATGATGCCGGCGCGGGCAAATTCATATTGCGTCACCATCTGCCCGTCCTGACCAACACGCACCAGACGATTGGCGGGGCAGGCGGGCACGAGCTTATCGAGCGGCACGAAGCCATTGTCCTCGGGCTTCACCGCGCGGGGTGTTGCGGCGGCGAAATGGCGTCTGGCGATCCATTCTTCGCGGATTTGCGGCAGGCCGTTGGCCAGATCGATTGTGGCTTTAACGTCTGTATAAGGGCCCGAGGCATCGTAGACCCGGACCGGCGGCTCGCTGGCTGATGGGTCAAGCGCGATCTCGCGGTAGGGAACGCCGATGCCGTGAAGACCGGGGAACTGCCCGTAGCGCTTGGCCGAGCCGGTGACGGGCCCGGTGGTGACGGTTTGCGGCGCGGCAGCTTCAGGCTTCTGGTGAATGGTCATGACGTATCCTCCACATGTGTGACGGGCACGGGCAGGGGGAGGGAGCGCTGGTTGCGCAAGATCCGTCCCTCCGCCGGCATGACCCGGATCAGGTTCAAGGGTCACCGCGCCGGCAATCTGCCTGTCGGTATCTCAGCCCTCTCGGCAGGGCCCCCCTCGGATAGGTGTCAAGGTCTGCTTCCTGTGCCTGAAAGTCAATGCGGTGGATTACTCCGCCACCCGCCCGATCAGATTGTCCCAGTTGACGATGCTGAGCAGGTTGGCGTTGGCGTCCGTCCACAAAAGCGTGCTTTTGCCATCGTCACGCCACTGCGACAGGCCGGATTTGATGTCGGGCGCAGCAAAAAGCGCCGCATCGCGCGTGTAAAGCGCCCAGCTCACCGTGTCATCGCAATCATCGCTGGCGGACGGCGTTTCAAACCAGCCGACATTGAGACTGAATTCCTTCGACAGCCCGCGATGGAGCGGCGCCAGCCCGAAGACGTCGATCTCGAAATTGATGGCAAGAATACCGCCGGGCGCCAGGTGCCTGAGATAGATGTCGAAGGCTTCTTTTGTCATCAGATGGAGCGGCGGCGAGGCGCCGCGAAAGGCATCGACGACGAGAAGATCGAACTTGCCGGGCGTGCCGGCGGCAAGCTCGCGCTCCAGCAGGATGCGCCCGTCGCCATGGAAAACCTGCACCTTGGCCTTGCTGTCGCGCACGAAGGAGAAATGCCGGTTGGTGAGGTCGGTCACAGCCGGGTTGAGCTCATAGACACGCATGTCATCACCGGGTTGACCAAGTGCTGCCAGAACGCCGACACCAAGGCCGACCGAGCCGATGCGAAGTGGCATTTTGCTTGCCGCAGGCCGGGCCCGCAACGCTGCAAGGGCGTGGCCGACGCCGGAGCCTGGCAGGAAGGCGCAATAAGGTTCATTGCGTCTGGCCGGGATCTGGTATTGCGAACCCTGCGGCACGCCCGCCTGCACCATGGTGAGCGAGAAGCGTTCCGGCTCGTCCTGATGTTCGCGAATAATTTTCACGACCCCGTAGAAATTGCGGATGCGATCGACGACGTCTCGCTCACTATGCGCCGTCTGCGACAGGGCATAGCCTGCACCAGCAATCGCTGACGCACAGCTGGCGATCAGCGCCAGGCGTTGCCCGCGTGCGCCTGGCTCGAGGCTGCGCCATGACAGGGCAGCACCCATCACGGTGGTAGCTATCAGGGCCAGCGGATATTCCCAGTAATCGGAGAAAATCAGCGGGGCAATCAGCGCCACCGCGATGCCGCCAAGGGCGCCACCGAGCGAAATCGCCATGTAAAAGCGCGGCAGGCGTGTGGCGGGCGGCTGCAGGCGGACCATTTCGGCATGGCAGATCATGCATCCTGCCGTCATCGTCGCGGCATTGAACGCAAGGCGCAGCAGCAGGCCCTCGCCTGGATCGCTGGGCACCAGCCCGACACTGGCGACTGCAAGCAGCACAAAGCCGATAAAGAACCCCAGCCGGTGATAGAGGTGCTGGTAGCCGAAGGCGATGATGAAGGTCGCAAGATAAAGCGACAGTGGCAAAATCCACAGGAAGGGGATGACGGCCGTCCACTGCGTCATCTGGTTGGTGGTCGCAATCAGCAGCACCGAGCCGAGCCCAGAGTAGACGAGCCATAACCAAAATCGATCGCTGGCGGCGGGCGCTGCGCTGGCGTCGGCCATCTCGCTCATCGTGGCGGGCGGGTTGGCTCGCATCAGGACAATCGCCGCGCAACCCGCCATGAGGAGCGCAAACACAACGAAAAGGCGCGACCACCCGATCGTCTGTTCGGGGCTGGAGAGCAACGGCTCGAAGATGAAAGGATAGCTCAGCAGGCCAAGAAACGAGCCTAGATTGGAGACGGCAAAAAAGCGCGAGGCCAATAGCGAGCGGTCGATCTGGGCAAGCCAGCGTTGCAGCAGGGGCGAGGTGGTGGACAGGACCATATAGGGCAGCCCGACGCACACCGTCAGCAGCGCCATGATGCGCCCGAGCGGATTGTCGGCGTTATCGGGTTTGTAGGCGTCCGACGGGGTAATCGGCAGAGCAAGCAGGGCAAGCCCGAGCAGGCCGATATGCAGGAGCGCCTGGGTGCGCGGCCTGATCGGTGCGGTGAGCGCGTAGGCGTAGCCATAGCCTGCCAGCAAAGCGAGCTGGAAGAACAGCATGCATACCGTCCAGGTCGTCGCGCTGCCGCCAAACCAGGGCAGGATGAACTTCGCAAGCACCGGTTGCACCTGAAACAGCAGAAATCCGGCTAAACCAAGGGTCGCCGAGAACATGATCTTGGTCAGCAATGCGGCGGGCATGGATCAACCTTTTTCCGGTAATGCGCGCTTTTGCTCATGGAAAGCTTGTGAAATCAAGATCCCTGAAGCAGTCAATTGCCACAAGACGCAGGGCAGGGGCGATATCGAACGCCTTGGCGGGAAGGTTTGGCACCGCTATGGTCCGCCCGGTAATGTTGCAAGCAAGCAGGTTTTCATGAACGCCATCGACCCGGTTCTCGCCAAGATCGACACCAATCGTCATGCCGCGCTGGACCGGCTTTTCGAGCTTTTGCGTATTCCCTCTATTTCGACCGATCCAGCCTTTGCCGCTGATTGCAGGAAGGCGGCCGAATGGCTGGTGAGCGAGCTGAAGAGCCTTGGCTTTGAAGCGTCCCTGCGTGCGACGCCCGGCCATCCCATGGTGGTCGCGCACCGCCGTAAACCAGGGGCCAGGCGGGTCCTGTTTTACGGCCATTATGATGTCCAGCCCGTCGATCCATTGTCCTTGTGGGCGACCCCGCCTTTCGAGCCGCATCTCAAGAACGGCGCTAATGGCCAGCAGATCATGGGGCGTGGCGCGGCCGACGACAAAGGTCAGGTGATGACCTTTATCGAGGCAGCCCGCGGCTTTATCGAGACCCATGGCGATCTGCCGCTCGATGTGACGATTTTTCTCGAGGGCGAGGAAGAATCAGGTTCACCCAGCCTCAATGCCTTTCTTCAGGCTGCCAAGGATGAACTGAAGGCTGATCTCGTTCTGGTCTGCGACACCGGCATGTGGGACGCTGGCACACCGGCGATCACAGGTTCATTGCGTGGCCTGGTTGGCGAAGAGGTAATTATCACCTGCGCTGACCGCGATCTTCATTCCGGCGGCTTTGGCGGGCCGGCGCAAAATCCGATCCGGGCGCTTGCCAAGGTTCTGGCGAAACTTCACGATGATGCAGGCAAGGTGACGCTCCCGGGGTTCTATGACGGGGTGGACGAAATTTCTGCCGATCTCAAGGCGTCGTGGGACAAGCTGCCCTTCGACGTCGCGGAATTTCTCGGCGATGTCGGGCTGAAGACACCGGCGGGAGAAAAGGGCCGCACTGTTCTCGAAATGCTGTGGGCGCGGCCTACCTGCGAAATGAACGGCATCGTCGGGGGTTACACTGGCGATGGTTTCAAGACCGTTCTGCCGGCCAAGGCGTCGGCCAAGGTGTCGTTTCGCCTTGTCGGCCGGCAGAATCCGCAGAAAATCCGCGACAGTTTCCGTACATTTGTGCGCGACAATCTCCCGGCTGATTGCCAGGTCGAGTTTCGTGATCACGGAGCAAGCCCGGGCATTGTGCTGCCCAGTGGCGGCGCAGCATTCCAGAATGCGCGGGCGGCGCTGTCGACTGAATGGGGCAATGAGGCCTTCATCATCGGTGGTGGCGGCTCAATTCCCGTCGTTGGTGCCTTCAAGGAGGTGCTTGGCATGGATTCGCTCCTCATCGGCTTTGGGCTTGACGACGACCGTATTCATTCGCCCAATGAGAAATATGAGCTGGCTTCTTTCCAGCGCGGCGCCCGCTCCTGGGCGCGTGTCATGGCAGCGCTTGCCGGCTGAGTGCCGGGACGGAGAGTGGTTGATGTCTTGCAATTTCGTTGGTGTGCTGCTGGGCGCCTGCCAGATCGCATCCTCGCCTCCACCGCAACTGCGCCCGCTGCCGCCGCGCGCCGCCGTCTTGTACGTTGACGGGCGGCGCGAGAAGGCCACCGGCAAGGTCGACACGCGATTGCCTCTGTGCGATTACAATACCAGCCCCTTCGAGCGCATCGTTCGTGATCGGCCGGCGCAGGATTGGACCGATGAGCGAGCGGGCGGGCCGGCCAATTACAATGGACGCTCGTGTGTGTTGCCCGTTTATCGCGACCCGCGATTTTGAGGATGGCTCAAGGACCGGATGAGGCAGATGAATTTGCCATTCATGCGGTGATAGCAGGCCCTGACTAGGAGAACATGGCATGGCCAATTGGTCGCAAACCTGGACATTCCAAAACGGCGAGTGGCGCGAGGGAAATGTGCCAATCATGGGCGTGCGCTCGCACGCGACCTGGCTTGGCTCATCCGTGTTCGACGGTGCCCGCGCGTTCGAAGGTGTCACCCCTGACCTTGATCGCCACTGCAACCGGGTGAATGCTTCGGCCAAAGCGCTCGGCCTCAACCCGACCCATTCCGGCGAGGACATCATCGGCATTGTCAGGGACGGGTTGAAGAAGTTCGACAAACAGGCCGAGCTTTACATCCGGCCCATGTATTGGGGTGAGGGCAACGGCCCCTCGGCCGTACTTGCCGATCCCGACGATATCGGCTTTGCCGTATCGATTTACGTTGCCCCCATGCCGGCGCCCAACGGTTTTTCAGTCACCACCACACCCTTCCGCCGGCCAAGAGCGGACATGGCGCCCGTCGATGCCAAGGCGGGCTGCCTTTATCCTAATCCTGGTCGCGCGCTTGCCTATGCCAGGCAGAGGGGCTTCGACAACGGCATCATGCTTGATCCTGACGGCAACGTCGCCGAGCTTGCCACCGCCAATGTGTGGCTGGTCAAGGATGGCGTGGCAGTCACCCCTGCGGCGAACGGAACGTTCCTCGCCGGCATAACACGATTGCGGGTCATCGCGCTCCTGCGCGAGGCTGGAATGATGGTTGAAGAGCGCATCGTTACACCCGATGAGGTTCTTGCCGCAGACGAAATCTTCTCAACCGGAAATGCCGGCAAGGTCCAGCCGATCACCCGCATCAATGATCGCCAGCTGCAACCAGGTCCGGTGTTCCGCAAGGCGCGCGCGCTTTATTGGGAATTTGCTCATGCGTGATCTCTCTTGCTGGCTTGTTCTTGTGGTCGCTGCCGTTGCGCTTGACGCGTTACGACCGGCATCCGCGCAAACGCAACGCCCCCCTGATGCGATTGCGGTCTTGTCGGGGGCAGAGGATTGCGATCAGCTGCGCAAGCAATTGGGCCGCGATGGCGTCTGGGTCAGTCGCTATGCTGTGGTTGGCGGGCGCAACAGTTTTGCCAGCAGCTCCTATAACGGGTCCGGCAGTGCCTGCTTCCGCTCGATCCAGCAATGCGAACGTTTTCTGACCGAGGTCGCGCTCGACTATCAGTTGGCCGAGGCTGGCGGGGATTGCCGCAAGGGTCAATGACTTTGAATAACTCCACACGTCAGAGAATTTCGGGCAGAGATTATGGCACATCATCGGCGCGCTGAGCTTCTGTCAGATCGCGCAGCGCTGCGCACCCGCATGGCAGCCTGGCGTGAATCGCACCAGATCGTTGCCCTGGTGCCGACCATGGGCGCGCTTCACGAGGGACATCTGTCGCTGGTTCGGCTCGTTGCCGCGCGCGCCGATCGCCTGCTGGTTTCGATCTTCGTGAACCCGGCCCAATTCACACCCAGTGAGGATTTCAGCGCCTATCCGCGCACGCTTGAGGCGGATCGCGAGAAGCTTGGAACCGCCGTCGATGCGATTTATTGCCCGCCGGTCGCCGACATTTATCCGGCTGATTTCGTGACATCGATTTCGCTTGAAGGACCAGCGACGACTGGCCTTGAGGATCGCTTTCGGCCAACTCATTTCAAGGGCGTTGCCACCGTGGTTGCCAAGCTTTTTTTGCAAACCACCCCGCATCTTGCCGTTTTCGGTGAAAAGGATTTCCAGCAGCTCTGCGTCATCCGTCAGATGGTTCGCGACCTCGAATTACCGGTCAACGTGGTCGCAGCACCAACCATTCGCGAGGTTGATGGGTTGGCCATGTCGTCGCGCAACGTCTACTTGAGCGAAGCCGAGCGCGCGGTGGCCCCGCTCATCTATCACACCCTGACGCAATGCGCCGAGCGGCTGCGACAGGGTGATGAGGCCAGCCGTGTGCTGGCTGAAGGTGTGGCAATCCTGGAAAAATCCGGGTTTTCGGTCGATTATCTGGAATGGCGGCAGGCTGATACCCTGCTACCCGCCACCACGATTGAACAGCCGACACGCGTGCTGGTCGCCGCCAGGATCGGGGCAACCCGCCTCATTGACAATATCGCTGTTTGAACCGGATTACGAGTTCGCTTCGACTTGATCTGACAGCGGCGACGTGGCGCTCACCTGACCTATTTCTTCAGCGACGATATAGAGGGGCCGTCGCTTCACTTCGACAAAGATGCGGCCGATATATTCGCCAAGCACGCCAAGTGTGATGAGCTGTACACCAGCAAAAAACATCACCGACACGATCAATGATGGAAAGCCGGGAACGGCAACGCCCCAGATCAGCGTCTCGGCGACAAAATAAAGGGCAAGCAGCAGCGCCAGCATCGACACCACCGTGCCGATGTAGGTCCATACCCGAAGCGGCAGGGTCGAGAACGCGGTAATGCCATCAAGCGCGAAGGAAAACAGCCGGCGCGCATTCCATTTCGAGCCGCCGCCATCGGCGCGTTCCTCGACATCAAACTCGACACCGACGGCTTTGAACCCGATCCATGAATAGAGGCCTTTGGTAAACCGCGTTCGCTCGTGAATGGTATTGAGAGCATCAACCGCTTTGCGGTCGATGAGGCGGAAATCGCCGGCGCCGCGCGGCAATTGCGTGGGGCTGAGCGCGGCAAACAGCCGGTAGAAACCACCCGAGAACCAGCGGCGCATAACGCTGTCGGTTTCTCGATCACGGCGAACGCCGTAGACCATGTGATAGCCATCCCGCCATTTTGCGACGAAGTCCCGGATGGTTTCGGGCGGATGCTGGAGGTCGCCATCCATCAGGATCACGGCATTGCCGCGCGCATGGGCAAGCCCGGCGGCGATGGCAATTTCCTTGCCGAAATTGCGTGACAGCGCAATGGCACGCAGGCGCGGCTCGGTGAGTGCGGCCGCCCGCACACGCTCGAAACTGTCATCACGCGAGCCATCGTCAACAAAGAGAATTTCGAAGCGCTGATCGATCGATCGCAGGACTGGAATGAGCCGCGCGAGAAGCGGCGCCAGATTGGCGGCTTCGTTATGCATCGGCACCACGACCGAAAGTTCCGGTCGCTGGCTGATATCGTGGAGGGAGCGGGGGTCCATGGTCATCGAGGGTTCCAGCACCTGTAGCGCATAATGACGCGCGTTCTAGAAAAGCTTGCCTGAACGGGTCGTGAAGGAGCATGAGGAGCCATGACCAACATAAATCCGTTGCCCGCGACACCCGGACTGATTGCGCTTTGTGCCGACGATTACGGCTATCGACCGGGCGTCAGCACCGCCATCCGCCGTCTGGCAGAGCGCGGGCGTCTCAGCGCCACCAGCGCGCTCGTGACCTTTCCGGACTGGGCGCGGGCAGGTGCTGAGATCGACGGGCTCGCTGCTCAAGTGGATGTCGGCCTTCACCTTGATTTTGTCGAGGGCAAGCCCTTGGCTTCGGCAAGAGCTTTGGCGCCAGCCGGCAGGTTTCCAGGCATAAATCGTCTGATCTTGATGGCGCTGAGCCATCGTTTGCCCTTGCAGGAAGTGCGTGACGAGGCGTTTCGTCAGGCGGATGCTTTTCTAAAGGCAACCGGCCGCCTTCCCGATTTCATCGACGGCCATCAACACGCGCATGCTCTGCCGGGGATATGCACCATCACAGCAGACCTTGCCGTTGCGCTTCGGCCCGGCGATCCGTTGCCGGTGCGTGTACCTGGCGAAAAATGGGGTCGCATCGTGGCGCGGCGGACTGCTCTTGCCAAAGCGCTGTCGATTGCGATGCTGACGAAAGGCATGGCGCCTGCGGCTTCAGCGCGTGGGGTCCCGGTCAATGCAGGTTTTTCTGGTATCTATGACTTTTCGGCGGCGGGCAGGCTGCCGGACGTTTTTTCGTCCTTTGTCCGCCATCTCGGCGCGCGCCCTCTCGTCATGTGTCACCCCGGTGATCGCGACGCGTCAGCCGAGGTTGCCGATCCGATCACCGCTGCGCGACAACGAGAAGCGGATTATCTCGCCAGCGATGATTTCGTTCAGTTGCTGGAGCGTGAAAATCTAAGGATCGATCGCTTCACCAGGCTGGCGGCAATCGCTTGATCTCTTGCATCAACGCGCCCAGATCGGCCCGACATTCTGGTCTGACGAGCCAGCACCACCCAAGCTGATCGGCGCTTTTGGCAATTCACCCTGCTTGATTTTGCCCGTCACGCGATTGATCAGCGCCTGTGACGCATAAGGTCCGCTGGCCGCAAAGGTGCCAGGGCTGTCCGCCACGCCCTTTTGTGCCGGCTTCTTCTCCGGTTCCTGCGCCCTCAGATCGAGGTTGAGCCCACCACCGCCTGCCTTTGCAGCGCTGCCATTTACCTTTGCAGCGTTCTGGTTGCGAGCGGCAGGAGGCGCGCCTGGCACCGCCGACGTGCCCGCCTGCGCATTCGGTTCAGTTTTCGCTTTTGCCCTCGCCTTCGGCGGCGATGGCGGCGTTGGTGGAGCAGGCGTTGCCACCTGCGGGACCGCCGGAGCCAGGACCGTCGGAGCCAGGACCGTCGGCGCCGGGACCGTCTGGGCAAAAACAGGGTTGGCTGCTGCCACCATCAGCAACGTGCCAGACGCGACGGCTCGGGCGGCTATCGCTATCAACTGCGTGCTGGACAGCGCTCGTTCAACCCCGACAATACAATCCCTGAGGACCCGATCATTTTGCATCGCCAATCGCTCCCGCCGCTTTCCAGCCAACCCCGCCCTGTTATGTGCTGGTCGAGAACCACATTCCTGAACCGACCAGCACTTATTTACCTAAAGTGGCAAAATGGCAAAAATCAGCCAATCGCCTTGCCATACATCATCTCAACGTAATCCCAATTCACCATGTGCTCGACAAAGGCTTTCAGGTAATCAGGGCGCCGGTTGCGGTAGTCGATATAGTACGAATGCTCCCATACATCGCAGCCGAGGATCGGCTGGGCGCCGTGCACCAGCGGGCTTTCGCCATTTGCGGTCTTGGTCACGATGATCTTGCCATCCTTGACCGCAAGCCAGCACCAGCCCGAACCGAACTGCGTGGTCCCGGCCTGGATGAAATCTTCCTTCATCTTGGCAACCGAGCCGAGGTCGCTAACGATGTGCTTTTCAAGCTTGCCCGGCAGCTTGTCGCCACCGCCATTGGGCTTCATCCACTGCCAGAAATGGACGTGGTTGTAATGCTGACCGGCGTTGTTGAAGAGGCCGGCGTTCTTGCCGAAGGAATTCTGCACCACCCATTCGAGCGGCTTGCCCTCAAATTCGCTCCCCTTGGCGAGGTTATTGCCGTTGGTGACATAGGCCATGTGGTGCTTGTCGTGATGAAACTCGAGCGTTTCCTTCGACATATAAGGCTGCAGGGCATCATAGGCGTAGGGAAGCGGGGGCAGTTCGAAAGACATGAGCGGACCCTTTCATGATCGGCTAAGGCAGTGCGGCACTGAGTGCGAATGGCTAAACCTTAGCCTATCGGGACGGCGTTTCGCTAGCCCTTATTATGTTCAGCAGGGCATTTTGTTCAAATGAATAATTCATATATTGCAACGGGATGATGGGAAAAGCAGTGATTCAGGCAGCCTCTCGCCGATTCAACGAACCGTATCGAGGATCGCCTTGAACTGGGGGTGAGCCGCACTTGCCAGCCATTCAAAAACGATCATTTCCCTGGTAAGCACGCTCACCCCTGCGCCGGTCATGCGCGCGATGGCCACCTCACGGTCATGGGCCCGACGCGAGCCGATGCAATCGCTCACAACACCGACATGATAACCGCGCGCGGCAAGTCCAAGGGCACTTTGCAGGACGCAGACATGCGCTTCAGCCCCAGCCAGCACGAGCTGGTCGCGTCCAGCCGCCCGTCTCTTCTCGAATTCCTCAAGAACCGCCGCTTCATCGCCCGCGCCAAACGCCATTTTGACGATGACGGGCGCTTGTGGCGCCGCCCGCCGGATGCGCTCTTCGGTGGCGCCAAGTCCTGCGGGATTTTCCTCAACCAGGATGACCGGTATGTCCAGCAATTGCGCTGCCTTCATCAGCCGGCACGCCTGATCGACAAGCCGCTGCCCGTGTTCGATAGCCGGCATCAGGCGTTGCTGCATATCAATCATCACCAGCAGCGAGCGCTGCGGCGTAAAGCGTTGATCTTTCATGCCGCAGCTGCTGTCGTCGCTGGCCGACGTATCCGTTTGCTGGCAAGCCCGGCGCAGGCAAGCGCGAAAGCATACACCTTGGCGATCTCCTTCAGACCGGAGAGCCTTCCCGAGGCACCGGCGTGTCCTGCTGTCATGTTGATATCAAGCAGGATGGGGGCGGTGCCGGTGGTATGCTCCCGCAGCCGCGCCACCCACTTCGTCGGTTCCCAATAGGTGACCCGCGGATCGGTCAATCCGCCCATGGCAAGAATAGCCGGATAAGGCTGAGCGCGCACATTGTCATAGGGCGAATACGCCAGCATGGCGCGCAGGGCCTCCGGATCATCAATGGGATTACCCCATTCAGGCCATTCGGGTGGCGTCAGCGGCAGGGTCGGATCGAGCATCGTATTGATGACATCGACGAACGGCACTTCGGCGATGATGGCGGCGAAAAGGTCGGGCCGCATATTGACGACGGCTCCCATCAGCATGCCGCCGGCTGAACCGCCATGGCCGACGATCCGGCCCTTCGAGGTGTAGCCTTCGGCAATCAGTGCTTCGCCAGCCGATATGAAATCCTTGAAGGTGTTCGTCTTCTTTTTCAGCTTGCCATCAAGATACCAGCGCCGGCCTTTTTCGGTGCCGCCCCGGATATGGGCGATGGCATAGATCATGCCACGATCAACCAGCGACAGGATGCTGGGGCGGAAGCTTGAGCCAAGCGCATGACCATACGACCCGTAGCCATAGAGAAGCACGGGCGACGACCCGTCCAGTTTGGTATCGGCGCGCATGAGCAGTGAGACCGGGACTCTTTCACCGTCATGGGCTGACGCCTGCAGGCGGCGCGTCACATAGTGCCGGGGATCATGGCCCGAGGGCACATCCTGGCGCTTGCGGAAAATCCGCTTCCGGCTTGCCATGTCATAGTCGAAGGTTTCAGCAGGCGTCGTCAATGAGGAATAGACGAACCGCAACGATGTCGTCGCAAACTCGTATCCAGGCTGATAGAGGAGAGAATAGGCTTCCTCGTCAAAGCTGAGACTGTGTTCCTCGCCGCTGCCCCAATGGCGCACCACGATCCGCGGCAAGCCGTCCTCGCGCTCCAGCCGCACCAGGAAATCACGATAGGCCGTATGCGCCAGAATGTAGCAGCCGGGGCGATGGGCAACCAGTTCCCGCCAATTGTCAGGTGACGGATCGGCGAGCGGGGCCTCGACCAGTTTGAAGTCGATGGCCTCGTCGCGATTGGTGCAGATGATCAGCCGCTCGCCATGATGCTCGACGCTGTAGGCGACATCACGGCGCCGCGGCGCAATCAGCCGCTTGTCTGCCTGATGATCGCTGAGATCGAGCAGATAGACTTCGCTCGTCACCTGATCATGAATATCGATGGTGCCGAAGGCGCCTGATTGCGTCTCGTTGATGGTGACAAAAAGTCCGCTATCCTGTTCTTCGTGAATGAGCGTATCGCTTGATACAGGCGTGCCGAGCCTATGGCGAAAAACCTGCCTGGGGCGCAATTCAGCATCGAGCTTGACGTAATAGAAAGCGCTGCCATCGGCCGTCCACACCGCATCCCCTGATGTCTCCGGAATGGCGTCGTCGAGGTCGTGTCCACTTGCCAGATCGCGAATGCGGATGGTGGATAATTCCGATCCCTTGTCATCACTCCCCCACGCCAGAAAGCGATGGTCGCGGCTGCGTGATGTTCCGGTCAGATCGAAATAGGGTGTCTTGGCTGCGATCGCGTCGCAGTCGAGCAGGATGATTTCCGTGCCCTCGTCATGAGCCCGCCTGCAGATCAGCTTGTGCTCGCCGCCTTCGCGATAGCGCTGATAATAGAGCCAGGGACCGTCAGGCAGTGGCACGGACGAATCATCTTCCCTGATCCGTCCCCGCATTTCGCCATAGAGGCGGCGCCGCAACCCGTCGAGCGGCTTGATATGGTTCTTCGTATAGGCATTTTCAGCCTTGAGATGGCTGCTGATCTCGGCCGACAAACGGCGCGGCGTACGCATCACGTCGCGCCAATTCTCGGCGCGCAGCCATGCGTAGTCGTCTGTCAGCTCGACGCCGTGAATGGTTCGACGCACCGGCCGTTTGGCGGCGCGCGGCGGCAACAAATTCCCGCCGCCGTCTGCGCTCACGTTTTACTCCCCTCGCGCGGCGCAAACGTCAACGCGGTACCGTTAATGCAATAGCGAAGGCCGGTCGGCTTCGGACCATCCGGGAACACATGGCCGAGATGGGCATCGCACGCTGCACAACGCACCTCGGTGCGCCGCATCAGCCAGGAATTATCCGAAAATTCCCGGATCGCTCCGGTTTCAACCGGCTGCCAATAGCTTGGCCAGCCGGTGCCCGAATCGAACTTTGTCGCCGAATCAAAAAGCGCCTCGTTGCAGCAGACGCAGGCATAGGTGCCGGCCTTCTTCTCGTCCCAATAGGGGCCGGTGAAGGGGCGCTCCGTGCCATGCATGCGCGTGATTTCATATTGAGAGGGCGTCAGTTGCGCCCGCCATTCGCTGTCGCTTTTTCTGATCAAGGTTTTCGTCGTCATCATTTATGCCCCCTTTTGACCGAGCCACCGGAATGTAAGCGGCGGAACCGGAGACGACAACCTCCCCGCCGCTTCACCGTTTCGTGCACAATACGCCATGCCGGCGCGCGGATCAGCTGTCCACCGATTATTCGCAACGGCCAAGTATGAGTTCAGTTCATGGACAAAAATACGCAATTTCATGCCATTTCGAAAGTAACGTGCTCTCGTGACCTGTTCGAGGATGAAAAATGCAACGCTGTATTAGCGTGGTTGTACTTGAACCTCATGATTTCTTGGTGTATCTGACACTACTGAGATATTTGGAGTGCGTTCGCGATCGGTGATCTGCGCAGGACATGTCAGGTAATTTTTTGCTTGAATGTGAGTAGGCCAAATTTCGAATCAAACCATGTAACTTTGAACGAAAAGAACGGAAATTATGACTGAAGCAACCTCGAATGAAACATTGATTGAACTCGCGGCGGATATTGTTTCTGCTTATGTAAGCAAGAATCCGCTGTCGCCATCCGACCTTACCGGGCTGATCGGCGATGTGTATGCGGCCCTTCGGCGCACGACGACCGGCGAATCGCCTGTGTCGACGGAGCCGCTGAAGCCGGCGGTTTCGTTGAAGAAATCAATCACCGCCGATTACATCATCTGCCTGGAAGACGGGAAGAAATTCAAATCGTTGAAGCGCCATCTGCGCACTCACTATAATCTCTCGCCGGAACAATATCGCGAGAAGTGGGGGCTGCCGAGCGATTACCCGATGGTGGCGCCAAACTATGCTCAGGCGCGCTCGCAGCTGGCGAAGAAAATGGGCCTTGGCCAGCAGCGCCGTAAACGCTCGCGCTGACCGCTTCTTGGTCAGACGAAGATTGACAAGGGGTTGTTTCGGCAGCCCCTTTTTTATGCCATCGAAGTCCAGCGCCGTGCGAGAGCGGTGACGCGGCGTGTCATTTCTCGCGCAGGGATATTTCATCCATCACCTGTCGCACCTGCTGGATAAGCCGGGCATGACGGGCCAGATCATAGCTTCGATGGTCGATCTTGCCCCGGCTTGCCTCAGCGCGCGCGGCGCGGGTGAGCCTGATCCGAATCGCACGTAATTGCACCAGGGAGAGCCCGGCCAGCACCATGTCGTGTCGTTGCTGGCCAATCGGGGCGTGCGCGAGCGAATGATCCGCCTCTCGCAGGGCACGCATGCGACCGTGGCGAAATTCTTGCAGGGCATGGGGATAAGAGGGGGCGGTGCCGGGAGGATGGGTCATATCCACATTATGAAACAATTCCTAACACTGATTTTATATTCGCTTTCCTCCCCGTTCATAAAAAGATTGTGCACAAAAGATATATATAAATCAAAGGCATGGAAACGATACAGATTTTGAAGATAAAAAGAAAACGTCTTCGCTCTTCCCGTGCCGTAAACACGCCTTACTCTTGATAGGGTTATATTCCTAGTACGGGAGGATGGAATGGAGCAGATGAATTGTGCGTCGCGGGAGCACGAGATGGCGCCTGGATGGCCGCGTTCACAAAGCCTGAGGCTGTCTGGCCTTATCGGGCGAATAGCAACTATCTTTGCAGTCAATGCGGACGCGGTGAGCAAATACCGGCGCGGCTCGCCCAGCGTGGTGCGTGTCCGCCAGATCGTGATGTATCTTGCTCATGTCGCGCTCGGTCTGAGCCCTGCCCAGATAGCGCTTGTGCTGGATCGTGATCGGTCCAGCGTGAAGCTGGCGCTGCGCGTCATTGAAGATGGGCGTGATGATCCAGCCTTTGATCAATTTCTGGCCCGTCTTGAGGAAAGCCTGAAATGCGAGCGGGGAGGGATATGATCATGCTCATTTCCCCTGTCACCCGGGCAGTGCGGCGCCAGGCCGCTATTCTCAAACTTCTGCACAAGGGTTCGGCCAAAGGCCTTGTCCTGGAAGATAGTGACAAGGCCGTCCTGATATCTGTCGCCGGAGAGGCGATGATGTCGCTGCCACGCGAGCTGGCGGTTGATCTTCTCGAGCGCGATCTGATCGCTGTCGACGTCGCGCCGCTCCATGTCCTGACGACCGTCGGCGCTGCATGGCTGGCGCGCCACGAGCAAAGCGATCTTGGCTTTCGCGCGCAGCATGGCGAGATGCGGCGTGAGGCGGTCGAGGATGAAAACCGTGTAACGCATCGCTTGTGGCGTGATGCAGCCGAAAGCCCGTTGTCATGGTTGCGATCGCGACGCAACAAGGATGGCAGTCCGTTGATCGATGACATGCAGTTCGCGGCGGGAGAAAAACTGCGCGCCGATGTCACGCGCGGCCAGTTGATGGCACGGACCACCGCAAATTGGGATGCATCCGTCGCCAGCGGTCGCCGGGGTGCGGACGCGGGAGCGTTCACCGATGCCACCATCGCCGCGCGCGAGCGCAGCAACCGCGCCCTTGCGGCTGTCGGCCCGGAGCTGTCCGGCATTCTTCTCGATATCTGTTGTTTTCTGAAACCGATGGAAACAGTCGAGCGCGAAAGGAGTTGGCCGGCGCGCAGTGGACGCATCGTTCTTGGTTTGGCTTTAACGCGCCTTGCTGACCATTATGGCATGCGCATGGTTCCAGCAACCACAGCCGGCGGGCGTATCAAAGCCTGGCGCGATCGGGCGTCTCATCCGCACTGACCCAGTGCGGCTGATTGCTACCAAACGGGACCGATGGTCGCACCCATCGCGCCGGCGTGTGAGTGAGCCTGGCGGCATGCCGGGGAAATGTCAGCATGCCGTAGCCAGACGGGGCTTGATCGCACAATGTTGCCAACACTGCGTCAGAGGGCTCTGGCGCCGCAAAGCCGTCATCAATCTGCCCGAGATCACGCAGCCAATTGCCGGTGCGCGCCAATGACACGTCAACCTGCCACGTGCCCCCTTCATCAAGCTGGCGCAAGCGCGCCATCAGCGCGCCGAAGGCGAGCAGATATCCTGAGGCGTGATCGAGGATCTGCATGGGCAGCGGCCGCGGCGCCTGTTCGCCAGCGGCATTTGCTTCAGCGAGATTGAAACCCGTTGCCGCCTGGACGAGGCTATCGAAGCCGCGCTTTCCGGCCCATGGCCCCTGGCGGCCATAGGCTGACAACCGCGCGATGATCAGGCCGGGTCGCAGGCTTGCGAGGTGGTCCGCGCCGTAGCCAAGGCGCTCCAAGATGCCTGGACGATAGCTTTGCAGGAATATGTCGGCCTTCTGCAACAGTGTGGTAAAAGTTGTCGTGTCGGCTGGCTGCGCGATATTCAGGAAGGCCGAGCGCTTGCCGCGGCCGCTGTCGATATCAAGCGCTTCGATGGTCGGGAGCTCGGGCGCAATCACCCGTAAGACATCAGCGCCATGGGCTGCCAGAACGCGGCCGGCGACGGGGGCGGCGATGATACGGGTCATTTCGAGAACACGCAGATCGTCGATGGGCCGCTCCCCGCTGACTGATCGTGGTCCTGGCGCTTCGCCGATCTTTGTCAAATGAACCAGGGGCTGCGCGGCAATGGCTGCACGCTGTGGGTGGCGATCCCATTCCTCGAACGTGCGTACATAGGACACAACCATTCCTGCGGCGGTGGCGGCACTCTCGAAGGCTTCACCCTCCCAATCGACAAGAGCTTCGGCAACAGCGGACTTGGTGTCCCGGCAACCCAGCAACCGGATGATGCCGGCGCGATGATGGGCGAAGTTGGTATGAAGGCGGACATGGCGCCCGTGTCGGCAGGGATAGATGCCGGCAATGGCGTCCCATAATTCGCTGGGCTGTTTGCCGTTGATACGCAGCAATCGCTCGCTGCGGCATTCGATCGCTGCGGCAAGCGCATCAACGCTCAGTTCCTGATGAATACCGAGCCGCCGCCGCCCCAGTTCGCGCGCAGCGGTGGCTGCAGCGACAATCGACAATTGGGCCGCCATGCCGACACGAAACGACGATGGCAAGACCGGATCCGCTCCGCTGAGTTGAATTCCTGCGAGCGCTGCGCCATCGCCGCCAAGCCCCGTCCACAATGCGTGCAGATGATCACCTGGCGACATCATCTCAAACTGCCAGCGCAGCCTGCGCATCAGCCTTGATGCGCTCCACCATCGAGAACAGACCGTTGGCACGTTGCGCGGTCAGGTGTTGGGATAATCCCAGGTCATCAAATTCCGCCTTCGCATCAACGTGGAGAACCGCCTCGCGGGTGCGACCGTCATAAAGCGCAAGCACAATCGCCACCAGCCCGCGCACGATATGCGCATCGCTATCACCCTGGTAGGAAAAACGCGGGCCCTCGCTGCTCGAGCGCCATTCTGGGACAAGCCACACCTGGCTGGCGCAGCCACGCACCTTGTAGGCATCTGTCCGCCGATCCTCGGGAAGCGGGGGAAGTTCACGGCCAAGGTCGATAATGAAACGGTACCGCTCTTCCCAATCATCAATGAGTGCGAGCGTTTCCTTGATATCTGCAAAACTGGTGTTCATGACGACAGACCATAGCAGACTGCCTTCCGGCTGGAAATTGCCGGTCTCCGCTTCGCTGGCTCTCTCAGCTCCGCTTGAGGCTCGCCTGGCGAATGTCAGGCGAGCGCCAGGTCGGCTCGAGATCGGCGGGCGAGAGCGTATCGATGCTGCCGCCGGGTGCGCGACCTTTGGAATGAGCCGACGGCGTCGGTGTTGAAGCGCTGGTCACGCCGGTATCGACACGATCAGAAATGAAATCATGAAGCAGGCGGCTCGCATATTGTGCCTTCTGGCCGAATGTTTGGGCGGCCTGCGTGCCGGTGACGCATGCCTCTGGATTGCGCTGGCAAAAGCCACGCGCATCATTCAGCGCTGCCGATAGGAGGCTGACGGCCTCGGTGGTGCCGATCATACGGGTGCCGCCCTCGCTGCCTTCAGGCGCTGGCAGAAGAACCACAACAACGGATAGCCAGAAGGCCGCTTTAATTAAAAAACCCATGGTGCTTGCCCCGTTTCGACAGTTTTGACGTTCATGTCAGTTGTATATGCGAACCTTTTTCCTGGCTCGTCTGAGCAACGATTAGCAGGCAGAGATTTCGCTGCGGTGTCGCAATTTTCTAAAATTTTATCGATCGGGCATTTCTCTTCCCGTTCTGCGGCTTTTTACGAAATGTTGAGCACGTCCAAGAGTTCTCGACGCCGTCGGGTGGCCATCGCGAAACTTTTAGGTGTCTCTTAAAGGAACTCCGCGAGGATTGCCCACGATCAATCACAGTCGGCCCTTGAGCTGGCGGAGGCGTGTGAGTGTTGAAGGCTTTGATGCCCATCGGTTCTGTCCTGGATCATCTGGTGCACGAAAGCGCCAGCGATGCTGTCTCGTATTTCCGCCATCGTGCCTTTTTGACCGCCCATTTAAGCGGTGGATTGATCGGCATTCTGGCAATTCCCTTATATCTTGCAATTGTAGGTGCTCCCTCTTCCAGTGAAGCCGTTGCCTTCGCCTGGCTCGCGACGCCCTTGCTGCTGTCGGTTGGATTGTCCCGTGGCGGGCGGCTGGAGCGGGCCGAAGCGTTTTCCGTTGCCAATTTCACCACGCTGGTGGCCGTTGCCGTATGGATGTGCGGTGGTCTGGCATCGAGCGTCGTCTGCTGGTTTATTCCCGTGCTGCTGTATGCCGCGTCGACCGGCCGGCGCAATTCGCTGCTGAGCGCGGCCGTTCACGTCATCATGGCTTTGGCGATCGTCGCTGTCGGGCAAGTTTGGGGCGTGCCTCCGGTGATTTCCTCGCCGACGCTTTTGTGGACCATCGCGCTGGCTAACTCCGCCATCATTTGTATCGTCTACGCGGTAACGGTTGCGGCGGGTCTGGATAGCGCCAATCGCCAGGCGGCCAAAATGCAGAGCGAGGAAGACGCGCGCTACCGGCTTTTGGCCGACAACGCGACCGATCTTATCACGCGCCATACCCGCTCGGGTAACGTGCTGTTCGCCTCGCCGGCAGCGCGCGACCTCTTCGGGATCGCGTCATCAGACTTGCTTGATAACGGTCTTTTCTCCCTCGTCCATGTCGGCGATCGCCCGGCCTATCTGACGGTTTTTGCCGATGCCGCTGAACTCGGAACGACTGCCACTGTCGAGTTCCGGATCCGCAAGACGATCATGGACGAGGCCGTGCCACAATGGCGCTGGGTTGAAATGCGTTGTCGGCGTTTCAACGAAAATGCCGCCGATGACGCGGTCGAGCTTGTTGCCGTGACGCGCGACATCGAGGCTCATCGCCGCCAGCAGGAAGCCTTGCGTCTGGCCAACGAGCTGACCGAGAAGGCGAGTGATGCCAAGACACGCTTTCTCGCCAACATCAGTCATGAGCTGCGCACGCCGCTGAATGCCATTATCGGCTTCTCCGAGATGCTGTCGATGGAAATGCCCATCAAACTGCCACCTGAGCGCGTTGTCGAATATGCGGTTCTGATCAATGAATCCGGGCGTCATCTGCTCGACGTCGTGAACGGTATTCTTGATATGTCAAAGCTTGAAGCGGGGTCATTCACCATCACCCCTGAGCCGTTCGATGTCGGGGCTCTGGTGAAACGAACGGTCGCCATGATGGCACCCATGGCCGAGAAGGCCGACGTGAAACTGACCTGCGACGTGCCGCTTGCAGGCAGGGAGCTCGTCGCTGATCCTCGTGCCTGCAAGCAGATCCTGCTCAACCTCCTGTCGAACGCGCTCAAGTTCACGGATAAAAGCGGCGACGTTTCGGTCACGCTGGCATTCGATGCGCGAAACGCGTTCCTTACCGTGCGCGACACAGGCGTCGGCATTCATGAGCGGGATCTGCCGACGCTGGCAACCCCCTTTGTGCAAGCGCAATCAAGCTATGATCGTCGCTATGAGGGAACCGGTCTGGGATTGTCGGTTGTCAAAGGTCTAGCCGAACTTCACGGCGGTTCGCTCAATATCCGATCGAAACTGGGCGTTGGCACAAGCGTAACCGTGCGGTTGCCGATTGATGCGGATGCCTCAGGGTCAACGATCAGACGCTTGCAGCCAACCTCGCCCAAGGATGATGGTGAGCAATCGACGAGGAGACAGTCAGTTGCGTGATTTCGAGTTCGTCCTCGACCAGCCGATCATCGCCCTGCCGCGAAAATCGCCACGCCTGCCGGCTCCGCCCAGGCGGCGCGCTGCGATGGATATCATCGCTGGCGGAGCCGCCATCTGTTGGCGCCTGGCAAGGGAAGGTGCCCGTCTTGCTCTCAGCCACAAGCTGGCAAGCATATTCATGCTGGCATTCGGCTGGGCCGGCATCGTCGCGGGCAGTAATTTTCTGTCGCAGGGAAAAGCCCATCCACGCCCTCTCTTCGCTGGCGTTGAAAGCCAGAAAGCGCGCCCCGCAACACAGGTCAGGGAAGGCGATATCGACGATGTCATCAATGCGCTCGCGGGGCTTGATCCCGCAGGGCGGCACCCCGTGTCGGCGGCGGCAGAAAAGACGAGCGACGTGCGGTCCCGCTATTCCGCCGTTCAGTCAGAGCTTGCGCGCATCGGGATGTATGGCGGGGCAATCGATGGTGTCATCGGCGTGCGGACCGAGGCGGCGATCCGCGATTATCAGCAGCGCGCGGGCTTGCCTGTCACCGGAAAAGCGACCCCGGCCCTGTTGCAGCGGCTGCAGCGCGAGCCACGCGTGCCAACGCAGTCGACTTTGGATACACGTATCGATGCGCCGACAATTACAGCAGTCCAGAAGCGCCTTGGCGACATGGCCTATTACCAGGGCCGCGTCAACGGCAAGATGTCGCAAGACACCCGGACGGCGGTTGAGAAATTCCAGCGTGATCGCGCAATCAAGGTGAGCGGCGATATCGATCAACCGCTGTTGCGGGAACTGTCCAAAATCGGCGGCCCTCTGCGCTGATCGCGCTTGTGACGGGCTGAACAGGAACCTTTATACGAGCTGATGCGCGTTACGTCCGAACTATGGGTGCATGCCTATCTGCGTCGTGTCGCGGCAGCAGGAGGGTTTGCTGTCGTTGCCCGCAAGGGAGCCATTGAAGCAGGTTCGATCTTCATCCGGGTGGACCGCGCGGATCGGCTGAGCCTCCTTTTCGTGCCGGCGCCACAATCAGCATATGACGAGGGTTCAGGTGAGCGGCGGTGGTCACCGCTGTGGAGCGGCGCGGCAATGCCCGCCTCCGATGTGGATGAGCGCCTCACTCGAGAAATCGGTTTCGACAGTGATATCTGGATCGTCGGAGTGGAAGATCGTGACGGACGTCACTTTCTCGGCGATTTACTGACGTCCTGACAATCGATTGAACGCGCCGAGCTCGTTGGTCGCTGCCGGAGTCGATTGGGCTTGTCGGATGCTTGTCCCGCGGCGATTGTCGAAAGCGACAAAGCGTGGCTGGCCGGATTTTGAACCCCGCCAGATCGTGACCAGTTTGACGGCTGCCTGTGGGCTGACCTGCCGGTAAAGGGCGCGCAGGCGATAGACGCGATCGACGACCCGGCCAACCTGCGGATTTGCCAGCAGCACCAGGCGCAGGAATTGCGCTTCCTCAAGACCCATCACACGGCCAGCAATGACGAGCGCTTCGCCGTGCGGATCATCGATCATTCGCCGGGTGAGGGGGAGCGGGAGCAACAGAACGTCGGTAAGGATCTGCGCCACCCCGTCATGATCGCGCAACGTGAGCAACCGCAGCAGCGTCTCAAGCTTATCTCGGCTGATCGGCGCGGGTACTTCGCCTTCACTTACTTCGCTCAGATGCTGCAGCGTTGCCTGCCTGTCGATCGGTGAGGCATCAAAAAAGGCCTGCGACGACGAGGCAAGACCACCATGGGTTGGACGTTTCGCCTCCGGCTCTTGTGTGATCGCAGGCGAGGACGCTTCAGCCATCGGCACGGATGGTTCGGACAAGGCGCGCGCCGCAGTGGTTTTCGTTTCCGTTTGTGTATGGCGCCTCTCGAGGCACGCCCGCAGGGCTGCGCTCCCGGTTTGCAAGATCGCCTCGATAACTTGTGGTGGCAGCAGGGGCGCGGACATCAGAATGGGTTCGGCCACTTCATCCCTGTCGAAGGCAAGCAGTTCGAGAATGCTTGTCGGCAAAGAGGCGCAGGGTGCCAGCTTCTGGGCAACGACGGCTCGCGAAAACGGGTCGATCTTGGTAAGAAAATGCAACATTAATGCTTCGAATTGCGCCAGCTCATTGGCGCGATGGCGGCCTTCGCCCCTGACAAACATGTCCACCAGCCCAAAGACAATCGACAGCGCTCTTTCGCTCGCAATCAGGCTGTCATCACGGCGTTCGGGAGCTGGCGGTAACGCGGTCATGGGAACCTCTGGCGGCTGATGTGGTAAAAAATTTCTCTCACTTTGACCATGAGCCGTTAGCGAAGTCTTAACCCAGGTCAATTGTTAATGAAGGCGCGGGACCAATTCTGTGCCGCAGTGGCAGTGATTCGTGGGTGAGAGTGGGGATATCTCGATGGCTGAGATCATTGATCTGGAACGATGGCGAGCAATCAGACGTCAGCCGCGAACGGTTGCGGCGGGACCGGCGCGTATTTTGCTGTTCCTTGGTGTGCGCTATGAGCGCCATCAGGATGACCATGCTTTGCCGGCATCAAAGAGGCTCGCTGGCCGCGGCAAGACGCCCTCCCGTCGCCGCCGCCGCAACGTGTCGTGATCGGCAGGCGCGCCTACCGAGGTGCGGCGCTGGCCGCCGCGCTCACCATGGCAGGCTGTGCCGCGCCGGTTGGCGATCTGGGACGGCGCGATAGCGGTATCTTTGCCTCGACCATTACCAATGTCTCCGGCCCGTTTTCGGTTGTGGCTGGAAAAGTTCCCCCTTCTCCTTTGCCAATGACCGATGAGGAGCGCGAACTGCGCAATGTCGGTTGGGATCTCGCGCGCCCGCCTGACCGCGATGTGCCCGGCAATGCCATTTACCAGTTCGCCTGGTGGCGGGCCCTTCCCGATGGCTGGTATGCAAATTACCCCAAGGCCTATTATTCCGCCTTGTTCACGCTTCCCGTCGCTTCGCACGAAACCCGCTACGCAAGGCTCATCGAGCAGGCGCAATACGACGCCAAGCGCATGCCGGCCTTTCGCCTGATTGCCACCAGGGTTGGCAAGGCGGACGGGGCGCGGATCGCGGCGGCCCGATCGCTGAATGCGGACGCTGAATTGAGCGCGGCGGCCGAGCGGCGCGTCGACGAGAATACCGGTGTCATCCGCAGTGTCTGCCAGGCACTTGGCCTGCGCGATCAAGCCTATCGCTACGTGCTGGGTCGCCTGATCGTTGAAACACCGTCGACGCGGGCAGTTGAGGCGGAAGCGGCGATTGATGCTCTCTCATGGGAAATTACGGCCTGCCTTCCTGCCATTGGCGCAACCTCGGATGAGCGCTCCGCCCCTGGCGAGCGCCGCGAGCGCAAACGTCTGCCGCCGCTGATCACCAAATAGGCGCGGACTATTGTCCTGACCGGCATTCGAGCTGTTTCAGCTCAGCCTCCACGCGCAGCCGTGAGCCGGGAAATGGCACCAGGGCGCGAATGAGGACAAAGCCGCGCGCATCAGGCGATGCGACCAGCAATTCCTGTTCGGCATCCTCCGGCAGATCAGCGCGAAAGCGCACCACATCATCGCCAGTCATCACGCGCAGCGAAAGCGGTCGTTCCCCGAATGCGCGATTGTTGATCGCGTAATAGACCATGCCGCGCCGGTCATGAGCGAAAAATCCCCAATAGGGGAGGCTGAGCCTGCCGCTGATCCGCACCGGCCCGCTTTCGTCGAGATCATAGCGGCAGATGGCGATGATCGTCATCGGGTCATTGCGCGGCACCAGATCCGAAACACCATCGGTTGTCGTCACGAGCGCGAATGTTCCAACATCGCCGAGCTTGGCAAGTTTCGTCCAGCTATCGATCGGGGTGAGAGACGGCACCAGCAAGATCGCGCTGACATGAGTGAGCGCTGCGAGCAGAAACGCTATGATAATCAAGACGCCTGAGCGGTAAAGCGCGGTCATGGACATTGCAGACGCGTAATGACCGGCCAGATGGGCTGTACACCACCTGATTCATTGGCAAGCGGCGTGTCATATAATCGCAGCGTCAGCCGTAACGGTTCGGCTCCTGCCAGTGGGATCCAATTGCCCGCGCGCGGCAGCGACGAGGCAACCAGATTGATCTTGCCATCGGCGCCGCGAACGATCTCGCTCGACGTAAAGCCGAAGCGCTGAGACGGATTATCGATCAACCGGCCATCGCGGTACGACACGGCAAGCGTCCAATAGCGGGCCGGAGGCACGTCACCGGCGATCGTATAGGTGCAATGAGCTGAAAGAGCGTTTCCTGCGCTGTCGCGTTCCGCAACGAGTGTCAGCCCCTCGCCACCACCCAAAGGCAGTTCACCGGAGCGTGCCAGCATCGCCTTGCTGTAGGGGTCGGCAAATATGCCCCCGAGGCGGGGATTGCCGATCCACGGTCCAAAGCGCAGCTTGTTGAAACCCAGTTCCCGATCAAGGGCTGCTTGCGTCAACAACAGGCCGAGCAAGACGCCGCAGAACATCGAGACCATGATGGTCAACGGCCGGCGCAAATTGATGTCCTCAATTTTGCTGCGGCAGCGCCGACAGGCGCGCATCGGGACGATCAGCCGATGGCACCGTGAGGGGCGGCGCTGAACGCAATTGCCGCTCGATCCGCTTCAGCACTTCGGCCGATTGCTTCGACAAGGCGAGCGAGCGCAATGGCGCGACGCTTGCCGGCGCGGAGACGTCCACCCCTCCCGCCAGTGTGGCGCGCGACAGCCGTGTGAGCGGCTCATCGGCTACGCCAAATAGCGCCCGCCTCTCGACGCCACGATGCGCGTGGCTCATGAATTCCTGCCACGTCATCGCCGGCAGGGTGCCGCCGGTCATGCGGTTCATGGGTGTCGAATCATCATTGCCGAACCATACTGCTGTCGTGAAATTACCCGTGTAACCCACAAACCAGGCGTCACGGTAGGCGTTCGTCGTGCCTGTTTTTCCTGCCGCCCGAATGCCATCGAGCTGGGCACGCGTAGCGGTGCCGCGCTCGACGATCTCGACCATGACACCAACCAGATCAGCAACCGCCTTGGGCGGAAAAACCTGGGTCTGCGGCGGTCCGTCGCGGTCGGTACGATAAAGGATGTCGCCCTTGGGGTTGCGAATTTCCACGATCCCGTGCGCTTTCACCGATTTGCCCCCGCTGGCAAAATGCGCGTAGCCCTGTGCCATCTCGATTACTGTCAGATCAGCGACGCCCAGAGGCAGAGACGGCGTGTTCGGCAGCTCCGATTCGATACCGGCCTTCCGCACCGTTTCAATGATTTTCGCTCGTCCAATGGCGGCCGTCAGTCGCACGGGAACGGTGTTGATCGAGCGCACCAGAGCTTCTGTCAGGTTCATGGCGCCGGAATAGCCGCCGGAATAATTCTTGGGGCTCCAATTGCCAATCGTGATCGGCGCATCGACGATGGCCGTCTTCGGCGAGTAACCATTCATGAATGCGGTCAGGTAGACATAAGGCTTGAATGAGGAGCCGGTCTGGCGCTGGCCGGTGACCGCCCGGTTGAATTGCGACGAGCCATAATCGCGCCCGCCAACCATGGCTCGTATCGATCCGTCGATATCAAGGCTGACCAGCGCGCCCTGATCGACGTCATAGGCATCGCCGGATTTGCGCAGCGCATCCTCAATCGCCTGATCAGCCCGGCGCTGCAGATTGACGTCGATCGTCGTCTTGACCGTGAGCGTCCGCTCTCCGCGCGGCACCAGCCGCTTGACCTCATCAAAAGCCCAATCGAGGAAATAGTTCGGGCTCTCGTCATTGCGCCGCGCCACTGGCGTCGCCGGATTGCGGCGTGCCCCCCACACCTGCCCCTCGGTGAGGTAGCCGGCCTCGACGAGATTGGTCAGCACCTGATTGGCCCGCCCGCGCGCTGCCGGCAGGTTGATGTGCGGCGCGTAGCGGCTCGGCGCCTTGAACAGGCCCGCCAGCATGGCCGCCTCCGCCAGGGAGATATCGCGGACCGACTTGCCAAAATAAAAGTTTGACGCCGCTTCAACGCCAAACGCGCCGCCGCCCATATAAGCGCGATCAAGGTAGGTCTTGAGGATTTCACGCTTGCTGAGATTGACCTCAAGCCATAGCGCCAGAAACGCCTCACGGATTTTGCGCTCGATGGTGCGTTCATTGGAAAGGAATAGATTCTTAGCAAGTTGCTGCGTCAATGACGAGCCGCCCTGCACGATGCCAGCGTGGCGCGCGTTCTCGACGATAGCCCGCGCTGTGCCAGGAACGTCAATGCCGAAATGTTCGAAAAAGCGACGATCCTCCGTCGCCAGAGTCGCCTGAACCAGATAGGCGGGAATATCTTCGAGCCTGACGGACTCTGTATGCCTGATCCCGCGCTGGCCGATTTCGTTACCGGCGCGATCCAGAAAGACGATGGCATAATCCTGCGCGCTGCGCCAATCGACCTTCGCGTATTCAAAGGCGGGTTTGGCAAAGGCAAGCAGAAGCATGCCGCCAAGGACAGCAAATGTCAGACCGTCCGAAGCAAATTCCACGGCGATACGCTTGACGCCGACAACCCCGAACCTGTCCATGAACACGGTGAAGCCGTCATAGCTTTGTTTGAGCACCGCGCCGCAGCGATAGAGCGTGTCATCGATCATCGAATCGATTTCGAGAAGGCCGAAAGACCAACGGCTTTTTTTTGTTTTTGGCGCCATAGACCTGAGGTCGACGGCCGCTTGCGGATCGGGCGCGCCTGTCTGCCTGTTGTCCTGATCAGCTGGAATTTTCATGGCCTATCAACCGAAATCGCGGAAATCAACGAACAGAACGGGTTTCTGGCAGGAAGGCGCTGCCTCGATCGCTCTTTCAGCATGACAGGACGGCGAAAACAAGTCATCGCTGGCCGCTCGCGTTTGGGACAGTTTCACATGGCCGCTCCGTTCTGGGAAGAAAAAACACTTGATGAGATGACCTCCCAGGAATGGGAATCGCTATGCGATGGCTGTGGCCGCTGCTGCCTCAACAAAATAATTGACGAGGAAACAGATACCATCATCTGGACGTCGGTTGCCTGCGATCTTCTCGATTGCAAGGCATGCCGTTGCGGTGACTACGACAACCGGTCGAAACGCGTGCCCGATTGCGTCAAGCTGACGCCTGCTGGCGTGCGCGAATTACCCTGGCTGCCGCCGACATGCGCCTACGTTCTCGTTGATCAGGGCAGGCCGCTGTACTGGTGGCACCATTTAGTGTCCGGATCGCGCCAGACGGTCCATGAGGCTGGCATATCGGTCAGAAATCGTGTGTCGGCGCGCGAAAGCGATGTTGCAGTGGAGGATTATGAGCTGCACGCCATTACCTGGGATCCTGTCATGACGCCCAAATCCGGGTCATAGGAAAAGCGATTTCATGATATAGGTATTTATACCTAGGAATATATTCTTGACGTGAACGCTGGTTTCAGGCATCCTCGCTATATTCCGAAATTGCGCGCTGCACCGATGTCCTGACCGCCCCGAGGCGGACGAACACGTGTGCTGTCATTGCTCCTCAACGAGGTCGCCGCCTTATGGCCAGCCGTCAGGCAGGATCGCAAAACTGGGTGAAGATACGTCAGGCATTCGAATCAGGCGAAACATTTGTTGCTCTGGCGCACCGGTTTTCTCTGCACCGCACAACGATTGCCCGCCACGCCCGCCGCGCCGGTTGGAGCAGAGCAGACAAGGCGGCAATGGCGGTCAGCGCTGATGTCATCACTGCCGTGCCAGGGAAATCAGCGCCGGCTGACTGTCACCGTCTTTGTCCTGGCCTTGCCGCCTGCTTTCATCGTCCGGCCTTGCAGGCGCGCCTTTACGCCGGGCTTGAGCGGCGGATTACCGCCTTTGCGAATGCCGCGCCCGGCACCGCCGAGGGGGATGTCAAGAGCCTCACCGTGCTTGTCCAAACGCTGCAGCGTCTCGCCGCACTCGATAGCCAGCTCACGCCGGCAACAAATGTGGAGATGGGCGGAGATGCGGCGTCTATCCATGAAGAGCTTGCGCGCCGCCTATCTCGCCTTGCCGACGCGACGGATGAGGGACCGCTTCCTGAAGGGGCTGAGTGATCGCGAAGCAGCCGCCTGGCTCTTTGCGTTTGAAAAGGAATGGGCGCGCCCTGAGCAATTGCCGCCGCCGGGGGACTGGAGAACCTGGCTGTTTATGGGCGGGCGTGGCGCCGGCAAGACGCGCGCCGGTGCCGAGTGGATCAGGTCACGCGTGATGGGCGCTGATCCGCCGTCCCGCATTGCACTCATTGGTGAAACCTACGCGGATGTGCGCGACGTGATGATTGACGGCGTGTCGGGCCTGCTCGCTGTCTATCCTCCGGGAGAGCGGCCAAGCTGGCTACCCTCGCGCCGGCGCCTCGAATGGCGAAACGGAACGATCGCTCAGGTCTTTTCGGCTGACGAACCAGATGGCCTGCGAGGGCCGCAATTCGACCTCGCCTGGGCCGACGAAGTCGCTAAATGGCGCTACGCGGAGCGGTGCTGGGACAATCTGCAATTTGCTTTGCGCCTCGGCGTCCGGCCACGGCAATTGGTGACGACGACACCTCGCCCGCTGCCACTCCTGCAGCAGCTCTTAAATGCACCGGACTGTGTGGTGACAAGGGCTGGAACCGCCGCCAATCCCTATTTGCCAGCGGCGTTCCTCGAGGCGATGCAGCGAAAATATGGCGGGACAAGATTGGGGCGTCAGGAGCTTGACGGCGACATCATCACCGAGCGTGCGGACGCGTTGTGGACGCGCGAGATCATCGAAGCTGCACGGCGCCAGGAAGCGCCACACTTGAAGCGTATTGTGATCGCCATCGACCCGGCGGCCACCTCACGCCGCAACGCCGATGCAACCGGCATCGTCGCGGCGGGACAGGGGGCTGATGGCAGAGGTTACGTGCTTGACGATGCCACGATCAGTAACGCCCGCCCCGACCAGTGGGCAGCGCGCGCGGTCGCGCTTTATCATCGCCACGAAGCAGATGCGCTCGTGGCGGAAGTCAACCAGGGTGGCGATATGGTCGCCGCCGTCATCGCCGCGGTCGACCCGCAGGTGGTGGTGACGCCGGTGCGCGCGACGCGCGGCAAGGTCCTGCGCGCCGAGCCCATCGCCGCGCTCTATGCGCAAGGGCGTATCAGTCACGTTGGCTGCTTTCCCGCGCTTGAAGATGAATTGTGTGATTTTGGTGTGGATGGTCTTTCCGGTGGCCGCAGCCCCGATCGCTTGGACGCTCTCGTCTGGGCGCTGACCGCACTCCGTTTGACGACTGATGCAGCGCCGCGTTTGCGCAGTTTGTGACCCTCTTTCCACTGGAGCATGTCGATGGTGTGGAATATGCCCCGCTTCCTGCGGTGGGCAAGCGCTGAGCGCGTGCCTGCGACCAAGGCCTCGCTTGCCGGCCCGCTGATCGCGATGAGCGAACCAGGTCGTGCGGTTTGGCTGCCGCGCGATTATGCGAGCCTCGCCCGCGAGGGTTACGCCAAGAACCCGGTTGTCTTTCGTTGCGTCCGGCTCATTGCCGAGCAGGTAGCGGCGGTTCCCTTGCTGGCACGCGACGGGCGCGATGAACTGGATACCCATCCGGTCCTGTCACTTCTTGAGCGGCCAAATCCGCGCCAGTCGCGCGCCGCCTTCCTGGAGGCTGTCGTCAGCCATCTTCTGCTTGCCGGCAACGCCTATATCGAGGCCGCGTTCGTCGATGGACGGCCAGCCGAGCTTTTTGCGCTTCGTCCCGATCGCATGCAGGTTGTGCCGGGCGTGCGCGGGTGGCCGGAAGCCTATGATTATACAGTCGGCAGCCAGACCATGCGCTTCCGCCAGGAGGTTCCCGCTGGCGATGTGTCGCCCATCCTCCACATCGCCTTTTTCCATCCGGTCAATGATCATTATGGCCTGGCGCCTCTGGAGGCGGCCGGCGTGTCGCTCGATACGCTCAACGCGGCGGCTGCGTGGAACAAGGCTCTTCTCGATAATTCGGCAAGGCCTTCAGGCGCTCTCGTCTATGCACCAAGCTCCGGCGCCACGCTGAGCCGTGAACAATTCGAGCGCTTGAAAGAGGAATTGTCCGACAGCTTTTCCGGAGCAGCCAATGCGGGTCGCCCGCTCCTTCTGGAGGGCGGGCTTGACTGGAAAGCCCTGTCGCTGTCGCCGCGCGATCTTGATTTTGTTGAGGCCAAGAATGCGGCCGCGCGCGAGGTGGCGCTGGCTTTTGGTGTTCCGCCGCAGCTGCTCGGCATCAAGGGAGACGCGACATACTCGAATTACGTCGAGGCCAATCGCGCCTTCTATCGCCAGACGGTGATGCCGCTTCTGGGGCGTGTGCTCGGCGCCATTGAACACTGGCTGCAACCGCTTCTGGGAACCGTCAGGCTTGATGTCGACAGCGATGCCGTCGACGCCCTGTCGGCCGATCGCGAGGCGCTGTGGCAACGCGTTGGCGCGGCCGATTTTCTGACCAATGACGAAAAGCGCGAAGCCGTTGGCTATGGCCGCTTGCAACGTGCTGACGGCGGAACGGAAGACACCTCGTTGTGAGCCGGCGCGCAACCCAATTCATTTTCCGGAGATGATCTATGGCTATGTCGACACCACGCCTGCCGCCCCCTGCTATCACCGCCGAGGGCGTCTTTTCCGGCTATGCGTCGCTCTTTGATCGCCCCGACCAGGCGCGTGACATCGTTGCGCCAGGCGCCTTTCAAGCGAGCCTCGCATCGCGCGGTCCAGGTGGCGTCAAATGCCTCTACCAGCACGATCCCTCTGAGCCGATCGGCGTGTGGCTCGCGCTGGAGGAAGACCGCATCGGCCTGCGGGTGACAGGAAAGCTCCTGCCGGAGGTTGCGCGTGCGCGCGATGTATTTGCGCTCATCCGTGCTGGCGCCCTCGACGGCCTGTCGATCGGCTTTCGCGCTGCCGAGGCGGTGCGTGAGCCGCAACGCCGTCTGCGGCGCCTGAAACGTATCGATCTTTGGGAAATCTCGGTTGTGACCTTTCCCATGCTTCCAGGCGCCCGCATCGGCGCCTGACACTGTCCGTCGCACTCTGTTTTGTCGTCTCATTGGGAACGAAAGGATCGCCCATGACCAATTATGCCTGCAGTGAAACCAAAGCCTTTCCGGCTGCCAAGACGTTCGAGGATTTTAAAGAAGTCAACGATGAACGGCTTGATGAAATCGAGCGTCGTGGCACGAGCGATGTCCTGCTGGACGAAAAGCTCGAACGCATCGATGCGCACCTCAACCGTCAGGATGAGCGGATCCGCAGCCTCGCGCTGAAAGCCGCCCGTCCGCAGCTGGAAGGTGGTGAACCGCGTCTGGTTGGTGAGCATGGACGTGCGTTCCAGGCGTATATCCGACGCGGCGATGCGGGCGCTCTCGGTCGCCTTGAAGCAAAGGCACTGTCGATCGAGTCCAATCCCGATGGCGGCTATACCGTGACACCTGAAGTCGATGCCATGATCGGCGCACGGTTGGCGCAGATCTCGCCGATCCGCCGCATTGCAACCGTGCGGCAGGTGTCGAGCGCCACCTTCCGCAAACCCTTCGCCTCGACCGGTTTTGCGGTAGGCTGGGTGGGCGAACAGGTTGCCCGACCGCAAACAACAACGCCAACGCTCAATGCGCTCGATTTCCCCACGCTCGAGCTTTACGCCATGCCGGCCGCAACCGGCGCCCTTCTGGATGACAGCGCAGTCGACATCGAACGCTGGATTGCTGACGAAGTTGAAACGGCTTTTGCGGAACAGGAAGGACGTGCGTTCGTTGTGGGCAACGGTACCTCGCAACCCCGAGGTTTTCTCACCTCGACGATTGTCGCTGAAGCAAGCTGGAGCTGGGGCAGGCTGGGTTACGTGACCAGTGGCGCGGCGGCAGATTTCGTGACGCTCAATCCATCCGACCGTCTTGTCGATCTCGTCTATGCATTGCGCGCTGGCTATCGCCAGAATGCCAGCTTCGTCATGAACCGGCGTACGCAGTCAGCGGTCCGCAAGTTCAAGGACACGCAGGGCCAGTATCTATGGCAGCCGCCGGCGCAGCCGGGCGGCGTTGCGAGCCTGATGAACTTCCCCGTCATCGAAGCAGAAGACATGCCGGATGTCGGCGCCGACACCACGCCGATTGCCTTTGGTGATTTCCGCCGCGGCTACCTGGTCGTTGATCGCATCGGTACCCGCATCCTGCGCGACCCCTATTCCGCCAAGCCCTATATCCTCTTCTATACCACCAAGCGTGTCGGCGGCGGCGTGCAGGATTTCAACGCCATCAAGCTCCTCAAGATCGCCACGACCTGATCTTCAATCTGGCGGGAGGCGCGTTGCCGCCTCCCGCTTTGCTCCAGCTCTTGCCCACAAGGGACCCGCCCATGCCGTCCGCCCTTCTTGTGCCGCCGGGGGAAGAACCCGTTACTCTTGCCGATCTCAAATCCCAGCTTCGCGTTGAGACCAATGATGAAGATGCGCTCCTGATCAGCTTCATCGCGGCCGCCCGTGCCCATGTCGAGGCGTTGACGCGCCGTCGCCTGGTGACGCAGAACTGGCGTGTCTATCTTGACGTCTGGCCGCAGCGCAGTCGCGCCTCGCCGTTCGGACGCGTTGTCGAATTGCCTTTGGCGCCCGTCGCACGCGTGCTTGCCATACGTGTCTATGATGAGCTGGGCGTGGCGCAGATCGTTGAACCGCAGCAATACCGCCTCGATCAGGCTCATGTTCCCCCAAGGCTGATCGTCGATGGTGTCGGCCGGCAGCCGGGCCGTAACGGGAATGGCATCGAGATCGATGTCGTGGCCGGGTATGGTGACGCGGCTCTTGTGCCGGCGCCCCTCAAGCAGGCGATCCTTCGTCTTGCTGCGCTGTGGTTTGAGCATCGGCACGACAGCGATATCGCCAATCTGGCGCCGACCCCTCCAGTCGTCGACGCCCTGATCGCACCTTATCGGGTGCTGTGGTGAGCGATCCCGGCAGACTGCGCCACCGCTTCGTCCTGGAAGCTGCCTCTGATCTCGACGATGGAGCGGGCGGCGTTGTACGCACCTTTACTCCGGCTGGCGCCTTATGGGCCGATATGACGCCGCTTGGCCTCGCGACGAGGTTCAGCGACGGCGCGCTGGAAAGTCGTGCCACCCACCATCTGCGCTTGCGAAACGGGCCGGCGGTATCGCTCGATCATCGCTTGCGACTGGGCGGGGATCGTTTGTTTCGCATCCTCGCCCACCGCTCCGCCGAACCAGGCTACCGGCTCATCCTGGTTGAAGAAATCCAACCGTAAATGCTCTCTTTCCGAGGGATAATCCAATGCTTCCTTCACCCGGCTTTGCCTTGCAGCAGGCCTGCGTTGCGACGCTCAAGGCAAATGCGACGCTACGCTCGCTGCTTGGCGGCGAGCGGATCTATGACGCCCCGCCTGCGCGCCCACCCTATCCCTATGTGATCGTCGGCCCGCACACGCTGCGTGATTTTTCAAGCAGTGAGAGTTTCGGCAAAGAGCATATTTTCACCATCTCCGCCTATTCGCGCAGCGCCGGATTGCGCGAAGCCTATGTGCTTGCCGAAGCAATCAGCGCCGCCCTCACGACGGCGTCGTTGTCACTCACCGGTCACCATCTTGTCCTGTTCAGATTTGATACCGCCGACATTCGCCGCGAGGCAGATGCCCTGACCTCGCGCGCCTCCATCACGTTCCGCGCCATTAGCGAACCCATCAGCTGAGGAGTTTCAACCCATGTCTGCTCAAAAGGGACGCGACCTCCTGCTCAAGGTCGACAGCGCCGGCCAGGGGTCGTTCGTCACTGTTGCCGGCCTGCGCACCCGCACCATTTCCTTCGGTGCCGAGACCGTCGATGTCACGACTGCCGAAAGTACCGGCCAATGGCGTGAGCTGCTTGCCGGCGCCGGAGCCAAGCGCGCGCGCCTGTCTGGCGCCGGCATTTTCCGCGACCAGAGCTCGGACGCCGAAGTGCGCCGCCTTTTCTTCGACGGGACCATCGCCAATTGGCGTGTCGTCATTCCTGAATTTGGAAGCATCGACGGCCCTTTCCAGGTGACGGCCCTTGAATATGCCGGTAGCCACGATCGCGAAATGACCTTTGATCTGACGCTTGAAAGCGCTGGATATCTGGTCTTCACAGCCATGGTTTGAACCATGGTCAATCGACGCCGGGGCGAAATCGAGGCCGAGCTCGATGGCCGCCCGTATACGCTCTGCCTCACCCTTGGTGCGCTGGCCGAGCTCGAGAATGCCTTTGGCGCCTCCGATCTGCTGGGACTTGCCGAGCGCTTCGAACAGGGGCGGATCGCCGCCAGCGACGCGCTGAAGATCATCGCTGCGGGATTACGCGGCGGTGGCCACTCGCTGACGATCCATGACGTTGGCGAGATGCAGGTCGATGGCGGCGCTGCAGGCTATGTCCGCATCGTTGCCGAGTTGCTTGCTGTTACCTTTGGCGCCGACGATGCCAGTGAACAATCACCATCGACGAGCGGGCGGGAGGCGCCTGCGGCCCGCCCTCGTCCGGCGCGGGAGGCTCCCTCCCGGCCTCCCGCGTCCCCTTCCCATGGGATGAGGTGATGGCGCTGGGCTTTGCTCAATGGCATTTGCCGCCCGATGCCTTCTGGCGCCTGACGCCGCGTGAGATCGCTGGCGCCGTCGCCGGCCAGACCGGTAGCCGCGCCAGGCCACTGAGCCGCGCCCGCTTGAGTGACCTGTTGAAACTCTACCCGGATGAAACGTAATGGCCACCGATCCCGAAACTGAGACTGTGCCGACATCGCTCACACTCGATACGTCGGGCTTTCGCCGCGAAGTGTCGAATGCCGAGAGCCTGGGCAAGGGCCTGTCGAGAACGCTGACAAGGGCCTTCACCGATGTCGCCGTCAGCGGTAAATCGCTCGGCGATGTTGTTGGCTCGATCTCGCAGCGCCTCGCCAGACTTGCCGTATCGAACGCGTTGAAGCCGCTCGAGCAGAGCTTTGGCGACGTCTTTAAATCGCTGACGAAAGGTGTTGGCGGCCTTTTCGGCGGAGGAGGGGCAACCGGGCAGAACGGCGCCAGCGACGGCGCGGGAGAGGGTGCATCCCTGTTACCGTTTGCTCAAGGGGGTGTGATCTCATCGCCCACCTTCTTTCCGCTTGGTGGCGGACGTGGACTTGCCGGCGAGGCAGGCGCGGAAGCGATCCTTCCCCTGGGACGTGGCCCCGATGGGCGGCTGGGCGTGCGCGGTCTTGGCGGCGGCGATGACGCTGCGAACATTACGATCAATATTCAAACTCCCGATGTCGAAGGCTTCCGTCGCTCGGAAGCTGAAGTAGCCGCCAGCATCGCCCGCCTCGTTGGTCGCGGTCGCCGCTCGCTCTGAACATCATCATTGCCAGACCCCTGCCTCAGGAGCCGCTCGTCATGCCGGCGCTGCCATCGTTTCACGAAGTGCGTTTTCCTCTTGCCATCGGCTTCAATGCCAAAGGCGGGCCTGAGCGGCGCACCGAGATCGTCACTTTAGGCTCCGGCGCCGAAGAGCGTAACGCGCGATGGGCTCATTCGCGCCGCCGCTATGACGCGGGTCCGGGTGTGCGTTCGCTCGAGGATCTTGGGCGGATTGTCAGTTTCTTCGAGGAGCGGCGCGGGCGTCTTTTTGGCTTTCGTTTCCGCGATCCGCTAGACGCCGCATCAGCCGCGCCTGCTCACGCTGTCACGCCTCTCGATCAGTTGATCGGCGTGGGCGATGGCACGACAGCCGCTTTCCAGTTGCAGAAATCATATGGCGTTGGCGCAACGCTTTACGTCCGCCCGATCCGTAAGCCCGTCCTTGGAAGTGTCCGCGTCGCGATCAATGGCAGCGAAAAAACTGCCGGGCGGGATTTTGATGTCGATCCGGCGACCGGCATCGTCACTTTCCCGGCGGACGCCCGTCCCGGGAGCGGCGCTACTGTCAGCGCAGGTTTCTCGTTTGATGTTCCCGTTCGCTTTGACAGCGACCAGCTCAACATCAATTTCGACGGCTTTCGGGCCGGTCAGATACCGTCAATTCCCCTCGTTGAAATTATCGTGTGATCGCCAAAAGAACCGTTCCGCCAGCATTGGATTTTTGTGATGCGACAACTCTCTTCCGGTCTCGCCGCGCATCTTGCCGGCAAGACGACGACGCTCGCGCGATGCTGGCGGATCGCCCGTAGCGATGGCCGTATCCTTGGCTTCACCGATCATGATCAACCGTTGAATTTCGGTGGCACCAGCCATGAGCCGGCGGCGGGTTTCACGGCAAGCGACATGCCGGCCTCGCTTGGCCTGTCGGTCGATACATCAGATATTTCCGGTGCGCTCGTGTCGGCAGTTCTTGATGAGGCCGACCTTGCGGCCGGCCTTTATGATAACGCGCGTGTCGAGGTGTGGCTCGTCAACTGGTCAACGCCGGACGAACGGCTTCTGCTGGAAGTCGGCAGTATCGGTGAGATCACCCGTATGGGGAGCGCCTTCAAGGCCGAAATCCGTAGCCTGTCGCATACGCTTGATCAGGAGCGCGGGCGCATCGTGTCGTCGACCTGCGATGCGGACTTCGCTGATGCTCGCTGTGGCGTTAACAGCAGCAACCCGCGTTTTGGTGGTCAGGGGAGCATCATCGAGGTGATGGGCCCACGACGCATTCGCGTTTCAGGGCCAACAAGCGTGCCCGCAGGCTATCTCGCGCGCGGTTCGTTGCGCTGGGCGAGCGGCGAAAATATCTCCCGTCGCGCCGAAATCCGCAATGATCAGGATGATGGCTTCGGCCGCGTTCTCGATCTCTGGGAGCAGCCCGCCCGCATGCCGGCGCAAGGCGACAGCTTCGATGCGCTGGCTGGTTGTGACAAGCGGTTTGAGACCTGCGTCAACCGCTATGCGAATGCCGTTAATTTTCGCGGCTTTCCCTTTCTGCCGGGCAACGACTTCGTCGCAGGCTATGCCCGCAGCGGAGAAACCAATGATGGCGGTGCGCTGATATGAGCAAGATCGATCCTGCCGCCATCATTGCCGAGGCACGAAGCTGGCTCGGCACGCCGTACCGTCATCAAGCCGGTGTCAAGCATATCGGCTGCGATTGTCTGGGACTGGTGCGAGGCGTCTATGAAGCCGTTATCGGTCGCGCGAGCGAAGAACCGCCAGCCTATTCCGCGCTATGGGCGGAGGAACGGCCAGACGAGATTCTGCTGCAGGCAGCCGCCCGTCATCTTGAACCTCACGATGGCGATCAGTTTCAGCTTGCCGATGTCCTGGCGTTCCGCTGGGCGTTGGCCTTCCCAGCCAAGCATCTGGCGATTGTCACGGCGCCCGACCGCATGATCCACGCCTATGACGGTGCTGCGGTGGTCGAGACCGCCATCGGCCCGTGGTGGCGCCGGCGCATCGCCGGTGTCTTCTCCTTTCCCGGAGTGCTGAGGCCATGACGACGCTTCTCCTCTCAGCCGCCGGCTCTGCTGTTGGCGGCGCTGTTGCTGGACCCTTCGGTGCCTTTGCCGGCCGCCTCGTCGGGTCACTTGCCGGCGCTGCTATCGACCAGGCTTTGACCGGCGGTGGATCGTCAGGCGGGGCAAGGCAGGTTGACGGCCCGCGTCTCACCGACCTTAACGTGCAGGCGTCGAGCGAAGGAACATCCATCCCCCTCGTCTATGGGCGCGCGCGTGTCACCGGCCAGGTCATATGGGCGACGCGGTTTGAAGAAGTGGCGACCAGCCAGACGCAAAGCCAGACGACGGGAGGAGGGGGAGGCAAGGGCGGCGGCACGGCAAGCTCCGCTCGCGCGAGCACCGTTTCAACGACCTATGCCTATTTCGGCAATTTTGCCGTTGGCTTGTGCGAAGGACGCATCGCACATCTTGGTCGTATATGGGCCGACGGCAAGCCACTCGATCAGGCAGGGGTCGTTTTGCGATTTTATCACGGCGATGAAGCTCAGGCTCCCGATCCCCTGATCCAGGCAAAACAGGGCACACCCGACGTCCCGGCTTTTCGTGGTCTGTCATATGTCGTGTTCGAGCGCCTTCCGCTTGGCCCTTATGGTAATCGCCTGCCGCAATTGTCATTTGAAGTCATACGCCCCATCGGCCGGCTGGAAGAGCGGTTAAGCGCCATCAATATCATTCCAGGTGCGGGCGAATTTGCCTATCACACGAGCGAAGTGCGGCGTGACTTCGGGCTTGGATCAAGCGCCAGCGAGAACCGCCATACCGGCCAGATGGGCACGGACTTCGTTGCGTCTCTCAACGAGCTTAAGGCGGTTGCGCCAAACCTGCAGCATGCAGCCCTCGTCGTTGGATGGTTTGGCGATGATCTGCGCTGTGGTTCATGTCAGGTCACGCCCGGCGTCGATATTGCAACAAAAGTCACGACGGGTGACACCTGGAAAGTAGGCGGTATTGAGCGCGCCAACGCCCATGTCGTTTCGCAGATCGATGGTCGCGCCGCCTATGGCGGGACGCCATCTGATGCCAGTGTGCGCGCCGGCTTGCGCCAGTTGAAGGCGCTGGGGTTAAGCGTCACGCTGACGCCGTTCCTGTTCATGGATGTGCCAGTGAACAACGGACGTGATGATCCATGGACGGATAGCGAAAATCAGCCAGCCTACCCTTGGCGAGGCCGGATCACCTGCGATCCGGCGCCAGGCAGGTCAGGTACACCGGACAAGACGAGCGATGCTGCCAACCAGATTGCAGCCTTTTTCGGGACGGCCTCAGCGAGTGACTTTTATCTGAGCGGCGAGGATGTCGTCTATGTCGGGCCGGTCGAATGGTCATACCGCCGCATGGTGCTCCACAACGCTTACCTGGCCAAAGCCAGTGGTGCCGTCGATTGTTTTCTTATCGGTTCGGAGCTTGTGTCACTCACCCGCGTGCGCTCGTCGCGGACGAGCTTTCCAGCCGTCGCGCAACTGATCGCGCTTGCCGATGAGGTGCGCGGCGTTTTGGGCTCCGGAGTTAAAGTCTCCTATGCCGCCGACTGGACCGAGTACGGCGCTTATGTTCCTGGCGATGGTTCGGCTGACGTTCATTTTCCCCTCGATCCTTTGTGGGCGCATTCCGCCATCAGCTTTGTCGGCATTGATCTTTACGCGCCCCTGTCAGATTGGCGCGATGGTGATCACGAGGATGCGAAGATCGCCACCTCGGCGGCCAGCCGCGCCTATCTCCACTCCCGGCTTGGCGCCGGCGAGGCGTTCGACTGGTACTACGCCGATGACGGCGCGCGTGCGCGCCAGACGCGGCTTGCGATCAGCGACGGCGCTTATGGAAAACCCTGGGTATACCGCGCCAAGGACCTCAAAAGCTGGTGGAGCAATCCTCATATCACGCGCCTTGGCGGGATTGAAACGACCGCGACCGCCTGGCAGCCGGCCAGCAAGCCCATCCGCCTGACCGAAATAGGCATACCGGCTGTCGACAAGGGTGCGAACCAACCCAACCTGTTTCCTGACCAGCGCTCAAGCGAATCCGGTTTTCCGTTTGCTTCGTCACGCGCCCGCGACGATTTCATTCAACGCCGCGCGCTTGAAGTCATCATCGATCATTTTGATCCAACGACCAGCGAGGGCGCCAGCGCCAATCCCTTGTCCCCGGTCTATGACGGCTACATGGTGGATCCGTCAGCCAGCCATGTATGGTGCTGGGATGCCCGGCCATGGCCAGCCTATCCCGCTCTGGCCGACATCTGGGGAGATGACGCCAATTGGCACACCGGGCATTGGCTTAACGGGCGACTGGGCGCAGCCCCGCTCGATCAGTTGCTTCCAGCGCTGAGCACTCATTTTGCCGGGCCGATACTCGCCGCCGATGACGCGGAAGGGGTGGCACAAGGCTATGTCGTCGATCGGGTTATGTCGGGACGATCGGCGATTGAACCGCTGGTCAGAGTGTATGGTCTCGATCTGCGCGAGCGTGACGGTGCGCTCATCGCTTCCTCTCGCGGCAACAAACCGGTTGCCAGCCTGGCCGCCGATGAGCTTGCCATTGACGGCAAGGACGACCGCCCTCGGCTTCAGCGTGCCCAGGAAACCGAGTTGCCGGCAAGCGTCACCTTGATCATCGCCGACGCGGATCGCGATTTTCAACGTGCCGCCGTTACAGCACGCCGCGTGACAGGTGGCTCGAACCGTCAGACAGTGAGTGAGGTCGGCCTCATCGAGCCGGCTGAGTTTGCCGAGGCGCAGGCCGAACTTTTGCTGCGGCGCGCCTGGGCGGCGCGGGAGAAGGCGGAATTCAGCCTGCCGCCCTCGGCGCTTGCGCTCGAAGTCGGCGATATCGTTACCCTTGAGTGCAATAGCGGCCCCTGTCTGCTTCGTCTGACGAGCCTTGATCGTGACGGTCCGCGCAAGGCAAGTGCCGAAGCCGTTGACCCGGCGCTGTCGCTGCCAACCGGGACCAATCGCCGGCCAACGCTCAGCCAGCGCTTGCCAAGCCCGGGTCAGGCTTTTGCGCTCGTGCTTGATCTGCCGCGCCGGCCTGGCGATACAACGGCTCATCGCCCTTTGCTTGCCGCCACCGCCACGCCCTGGCCAGGCGGATTGACATTGTGGCGACAGACGACCGCAGGCTTTCAGGCATCCGCCCACGTGGCGCGCCCTGCAACCATTGGCACGCTGGCGACGCCGCTTTTGCCCGGCCCTGTATGGCGCTTCGACCGCGCTGCAGCGGTGCAGGTCAAGCTCGCTTCAGGTGCGCTGACCTCCATGAGCGAAGACGCAATCCTCGATGGCGCCAATGTGGCGGCGCTTCGTCATGGCAACGGTGAGTGGGAGATCCTTCAATTTACCAGCGCGCGCCTGGTCGGCGAGCGGCTCTATGAACTGACGGGACTACTGCGTGGCCAGCTTGGCAGTGAGGCTCTTGCGGCTGATAGCGTTCCGGCAGACGCCTTCTTTGTTGTGCTGGATGACGCCCTGTTGCCCTTCCCGGTGTCGACGGATGATATCGCCCGCCCCGGCACCTGGCGTCTGGTCCCGGACAAGCTGTTCTTCGATGATCCGGCCGCGCTCAATCTGTCGGTAACGCCGACCGGAATCGGCCTGCGACCGCTGGCGCCAACCGGGCTTAAAGCCTCGCGCGATGGTACAGGCGTGCACATCAGTTTCATCCGCCGTACCCGCGGTGACGGCGACAGCTGGCAATTGGCCGAGGTGCCGATCGAAGAAGCGAGTGAAGCCTACCAGGTCGACATACTCAGTGGCGCAACCGTGAAGCGATCACTGATGGTGACGTCACCAAACGCTCTTTACGGCGCCAGCGATGAATTGGCTGATTTTGGCACGCCACAACGCGAGATCGTTCTTCGCGTGTCACAGCTCAGCGCCGTGCTCGGGCCGGGCTTGTCAACGACGCAAACACTTTTTCCCTGAGTGATTGACACGACGCTTGTCTCTCTCTGTTGTGAGGAATTCCGATGCCGACCACCTCCAATCTCAAACTGCCGTTGATCGCGCCGGCGCAGGCGCAAAAGCACGTGACCCATAACGAGGCGCTGACGGCGCTCGATGCTTTGATCTTTCTGGCCGTCAGCAGTCGCCGCAGGACGTCACCGCCCGCCAGCCCTGCCGATGGTGAACGTCACCTCATCGCGGCTGCTGCAACTGGTAGTTGGCTTGGTCGCGACAAAAATCTGGCGGTATTCCTTGATGGCGGCTGGCGTTACTACGCGCCGCAAGCCGGTTGGATGGCACGCATTCTCGATGAGCGTATCGTCCTCAGTTTCGATGGCGTCGACTGGGTTGATCTGGTCAATGCCGGCGGTTTGTCGAGCCTGCAGAATTTGACCCGGTTGGGTGTCGGGACGACAGCGGATGCGAGCAACGAGTTAGCCTTCAAGGGCAATAATCTGCTGGTCAGCGCCAAGTCGACAAGCGAGGGTGGCAGCGGCGATGTGCGCGCTAAAATCAACAAGCTTGCAACGGCGAATACGGCGTCATTGCTGTTCCAGAATGGCTACTCGGCGCGCGCTGAGATCGGGCTCATCGGCGATGACGATCTGGTGTTGAAACTGAGCGCTGACGGCAACACATGGGTGGAGGCGTTTCGGGCAAGAGCGATGGGGGGGCAATTGTCAGTCAGCAACGCTACCGCTGATACTCATGCGTTAAACCGAATAACCGCCGACGGTCGCTATCTTGCCCTAGTCGCTCAATCGCTTACAAGCACGCAACAGACGCAGGCGCGCGCAAATCTGGGGTTGGGTACAGCGGCGATCCTGAACGCGGGCGGGGCCAATGGGCTTGCACAATTTAATTCTATCGGCGTTTTGGCCCTTCCTGCGAGTGCGCTGACTGTCGGGCAGATAACATTAGGGTATGGCGCAAGCTCTATCGCCAGCAATGTTGCATTAGGGGTCAACGTGCTGCCTGCCAACACAACGGGGGCCAATAATGTGGGTGTCGGCGAAGCGGCACTGCTTCGCAACACGACAGGGGCTAGCAATGTGGCAACCGGTCGATGGGCGATGCTGTATAACACCGCAGGTTCTAACAATACGGCTGTCGGCGATCTCGCGTTGATAAATAATTTGACCGGCAATAACAATACGGCTGTCGGCGCAAACGCCTTGTCTAATGTGAGCTCGGCCTTGAATTGTTCCGGCCTTGGAGCAAACAGCCAGGTGACCGGCAGTAATCAGGTTCAGCTGGGCGATTCCAGCACCACCACTTACGTTTACGGCACGGTCCAGAACCGTTCGGATGAGAGAGACAAGGCCGATATCAGGCCAACGCGTCTCGGGCTTGATTTTGTCAACATGCTGGAGCCCGTTGATTATCGTTACGATCTGCGTGAGGATTATCGCGAAGCACCTCCGCTCGCCCCGCCTGCCCTGCCGTCCGAGGCCAGCGCGGAAGATGTTGAGAGGCGCGCGGCGGCAATGAGCGAATATGTCGCTCAACGCGATCTGTGGGCGGAGAATTCAAAGCTTGCCGCCATCAGCCGTGACGGGAGCAAAAAGCGCAAGCGCTACCATAGCGGCCTGATTGCTCAATCGGTCGAAAGTGCTGTTACTAAAACGGGTTTTGACACGCGCGGATGGGGCGCGGTGCAAAACCATGCACTGTCCGGCGGTGATGAGGTGATGAGCCTTGGCTATGATCAATTCGTCCCCGTTTTGGTCAAGGCGTGCCAGGAATTGTCAGCGCGCGTGATCGCTCTCGAAAAACGCCTGGCAGATACCGATCCGGCATAAGCCGACACCCTTTTCATCAATGGAGAATACCATGCGGATTTCCCTCCGCATTGCCGCTGCTGCGGCTGTGCTGATCTGTGCGCCTGCGAGGGCGGAGCAAAGCCCCAATTGGGATATCCCCTTGCAGGACGCCCGGCAGGCCACCCCAGCGCCTCGCCAGAAGGCGCCGCGCGTGAGGGAGGGCAAGCGCCCGGTCGACCTCACGGCCCTTACCAGTCACCCGCTATTGACGATTGCCGCCCGCTATGTCGGCAGGTCCGGGCCGTCGCTCGGCCTGCCGTCCCGTTTGTGGTGCCGTGACTTCGTTAATTTCGTGCTCGCCAAGAACGGCACGCCGGCCGGCAATCGCTCGCGCCGCGCCATTGACGCCCTGCGCCTTGGTCCGCGCGTATCAAGCCCGCGCGCTGGCGATCTCGCCGTCATGCGCCATCACGTCACCATTGTTGCCGGCGTCCATGGCGGCAAGGTGATCGGGCTTGGCGGCAATCAGGGCCGGCGCGTCAAACTGTCGAGCTATGATTCCCGGCGCGTCGTCGGTTTCGTCCGCGTGCTGTGAGCCTTTCGGGATTTCCGAATAACTGAAAAAGGAGCCACTGCCCATGCGTGGTGATATCGCCGCTTGCGCCTGCATTGTCGTGGTCGCCTGTCTGCTTGCTCTTCTTGTGCCAGCTTTCATCGGTTTGCGGTGATGAAGCATCTTTCCGCCGATCTTCTGTGCGCCATCGTGCAAGCGCCG
>DEZK01000001.1 GCA_002365175.1 Raskinella chloraquaticus (SeqCode) | reverse complement strand
CTAATGTCATCAAAGTGATGCTCATGATCGCTGTCCTGAATCGTTATCCGCTCCGCGTGAGGGCGTATCTACAGGGCATGGCGGGGGGCGGCAAGGCGAGGGAGCCGCTTCCGGCTCACGAAAACGTCACGTTGCGCTGGCCGATGAATGACAGGCGCAAGCGTGACGAGACCTGATCGATGATGGCAACGATGAGCAGGATGAGGAGGACAAGAAAGGCCACTTCCGGCCATTCATTCTCGCGGATGCGCTCGCTCAAGACGGAGCCGATACCGCCTGCCCCAACGATGCCGATGATGGTGGCCGAACGCGTATTGCTCTCGAAATAATAGAGCACCTGACTAAAAAAGATCGGTATCACCTGCGGTATCAGCGCAAAGCGGATGCGGTGAAGGGCATTGCCGCCGCTGGAGGTGACGCCCTCGCCCGCCTTGCGGTCGAGATTTTCAAGCGCTTCCGAGAAGAGCTTACCGAAGGCGCCGAAATCCGACGTCATGATTGCCAGCACGCCGGCGAACGGGCCAAGGCCGACGACGTTGATCCAGATCAGGGCCCAGATGAGCGTATCAACGGCGCGGATGCTGTCGAGAAAGCGACGCGACAGGATGTGGACGAGGCGATTGGCCACCACGTTCGACGCCGCAAGGAAACCCATCGGAAAGGCAAATATGGCGGCCAGCAGAGTGCCTAGAAATGCGATGGCCAAGGTTTCGCCCAGCGCTTTCAGATAGAGAACGAGGCGGGCTTCATTGCCATAGGATGGTGGAAACATGTGGGTGACGAAATCACCGAGTTTGCCAATCCCGCCCCAGATGCGCGACCATGAGAAATCAAGCTGCCAGACAGCGAAGATCATCAAGCCCAGCGCCCCGGCAATGATGGCAAGCGTCAGAAGACGGCGCCAGGGCGAGGGTGCGAAGATCTGCGGATAGGCAACCGCCAGTGCCGGGCGCTGCTGCAGCGCTTGCGTGCGCAAGACGTCGGGCGGTGCCGGTGGTGAGGCAGGCTTCATCGCCCTGCCCCGGTCAAATGATGGCGGACATACTCGGTCGCCACGTCGATCACCATGACGGTGACAATGATGAGGACCAGGATGGCGGACACGTCGGCGTAATAGAATTTGCGAATGGCGGTCAGCAATTCCTGACCGATGCCACCCGCGCCGACGAAGCCCATAATGGAAGCGCCGCGCACGTTGATTTCAAAGCGCAGCAGGCCATAAGAGGTAAAGTTCGACAGGATTTGCGGCAGAACGCCAAAGCGCACCATTTCCGTCCAGCTGCCGCCCGAGGCAATGACACCGTCAGCCGGCTTCATATCGATATTTTCAACGACTTCAGAGAAGAGTTTTCCCAGCGCGCCGGTCGTGTGGATGGCAAGGGCGAGCACGCCTGCCAGGGCGCCAACCCCGAATGCGACGACAAAAATCAGCGCGAACACCAGCTCCGGAACGGTGCGACAGAATTCAAGCAGGCGCTTTGTGATCCAGCGGGTGGTGCGGCTCTTGCCCAGATTGTCGGCTGCGTAAAAGCTGAAAATGAATGCAAACGCCGCCCCGATCGCCGTTCCCAGATAGGCGATGAGCAGCGTCTCGCCCAGCAATTTCAGCCATTTCGGCAGCCCCCAGAACCAGTCATCGGTGCCAAGGCCGGGATGAAGAACAACCAGCTGGCCGGTGTAGGGGCCACTGTCGAAAAGAAAGATGCGCTGGAGGTAACTCGTGAAATTAGTGAAATTGGCGACGAGTTTGAGCACGTCAACTTCGGCCATGACGGTGGCGGCGATGATGGCAAGCCCCAGAACAATCATGGCAGCGATCGTCTGACGGCGCCGGGCGGCCAGCGCCCGGCGATAGGTCAGCACATGCGGCAGGAGCTGTGCGTCTGGCAGGCGGACGAAGGTGGTCATATTTTCGCTTTTCCTGCCATCGCCACCCGGACACCCGCACGGAGGAGGACGTCAATTTCACCCTGATCCATGCGCGACGCCCTCATGAAAGGCTTACGCCTTGCGCAGACTGTCCACGAACTTGATCAGCTCGATCGTCTTGTCGTAATCCTCGTTCTTGACGTCCTGGTAAGGCTTGTTCTTGCCGTCGGACAGCTTTTCAAAGGCCGCCCGGTCCTTTTCGGCCGCTTCAAGGAAAGCCTTCTTGATGGCAGTCTTGAGATCGGCGGGCAGATCGCTCAACACCGCAACGGGCGAGTTGATGATGATGTCAGACTTCACGATGATGCGGAAATCATCCTTGGTCATCGGCTTGCCGTCAGACGATTTCAGCAGGCCCTTGTTGAGCATGCGGGTGAGATTTGAATCCTCCTCGGAGTTCCACCAATTGGCGGCGACATCAATGGTTCCCTGCGCCAGGGCCAGCAGCGCGTTTTCATGACTGCCGGTATAGATGACCTTGGAATAATAGGTCTCGGGGTTGATGCCGAGCGCATTCAGCTTGAAGCGCGGCATGTTGTTGCCTGACGTCGAATTGGGGTCCACAAGGCCGAGCACCTTGCCCTTGGTCTCTTCAATCTTGGAGAGCGGGGATTTGGCCAGCGTGTAGAACACCGAATAATAGCCTTTGCTGCCGTCCGAATTGACTTCGATGACGACAGCGTCGGCCTTCACGCCGGTGAGGCGGGCGCGAGCAAAGGAAGCGGGGCCGTGATTGGCGATGTGCACATTGCCGGCGCGTTGACCTTCGATGACGGCAGCGTAGTCCTGGGCAATACGCAACGTCACCTTGGTTCCGAGTTCCTTCGACAGATAGTTCAGAAACGGACCAAAGCGATCAGAAACGCCCGAGGCGTTCTCGGCCGGGACAACCGCGAAGGTCAATTCCGGATATTTTTCTTTCCACGACTGGGCATGGGCAGTGGTGGTCAGGAGGGCAGCGCCTCCGATGGCAGTCGTCATCATTCCACGGCGTGTGATCATCGTCGATCTCCTGTTCAATGGCAAAATCCGATACCGCAAGGCGGTCCCGGTCAGGCAGTTACGGCATCGGGAAGCTCGGCAGCCGAGCCTTCCGGGGTGACAGGGCTGTCCATCACGTCGTCAGCCTCAAGCCCGTAAAGTTCACGTGCGACATGCTGGGTGAGCGCTTGCGGGACATCGTCAAAAACGATGCGCCCCTGCGCCATGCCGACCAGGCGGTCGCAATAGGTGCGCGCCAGGTCAAGCGAATGGAGGTTGCACAAAACGGTAATGCCGTAATGGCGATTGATGCGCAGCAGCGCGTCCATGACGATGCGGGTATTGCGCGGATCAAGCGAGGCGATCGGCTCGTCGGCGAGCAGGAATTGCGGCTCCTGGACGAGGGCGCGCGCAATCGCCACGCGTTGCTGCTGGCCACCCGACAGGCTGTCGGCACGCTGCGAGGCAAGGGGGGCGATATCGAACTGGTCGAGGGCTGACATGGCAATCGCCAGATCGTCCTGCGACCACATCCGCGCCAGCGCCCGCAGGGCCGGCACATGATTGAGGCGGCCGACGAGGACATTGGTGAGCACGTCGAGGCGATCGACGAGGTTGAATTGCTGGAAGATCATGGCGCAGGACTGGCGCCAGTCACGCAGCGCCTGGCCGCTCAGCGCCGTGATGTCGCGCCCATCATGCAGAATGCGCCCTTCGCTTGGTTCCTGCAGGCGGTTGATCATGCGCAGGAGTGTCGACTTGCCGGCTCCTGAACGACCGATCACGCCGACAAACTGACCGTGTGGAATCTCAAGGCTGGCATTGTCGACGGCAGCCTTGCCGCCATAACGTTTGGTTACCTTGTCGATGACCAGCATGCTGCCTTACCCCATCATCATTCTCGTTGCGGCCTCGCCGCTCTTGAGATGATCGGGTACGCGGTCAGCGCTACACTTTTATGACGCGCCGCATTTTGACGGCGCAGCCGCGGTCAGATGGTCTGGTTATAGGCTCCGACTTCAGGGAAGGTGCGCAATACCTGATCGATGGCCTTGAACATGTCACGCATGCGCGCTTCGGAGACCGGACTTTCGACCACCACCACCAGTTCTGGCTTGTTGGATGAAGCGCGCACCAGACCCCAGGTGCCGTCACTGGTGGTGACGCGCACGCCGTTGACGGTGACAAGGTCGACGATGGCGCTGTCGGCTACCGGTTCGCCCTTGGCCTGCTTGTCCTTGAAGATCTGCACCACCTTGTCGACGATGCCGTACTTCACCTCGTCCGCGCAGTGCGGTGCCATGGTGGGCGACCCCCAGGTCCTGGGCAGGCTGGCATAGAGGTCGGCCATGGATTTCTGCGGATTGCGGTCGAGCATGTCGAGAACCGCGATTGCCGTCACGAGGCCATCATCATAGCCACGCCCGACCGGGGCGTTGAAAAAGAAATGACCCGATTTTTCAAACCCGGCGAGCGCGTTCAGCTCCTTCACCCGGCGCTTGATATAGGAATGCCCGGTCTTCCAGTAGACGGTCGTGGCGCCGAGCCGCTTCAGCTCGGGGTCCGTCATGAAGAGGCCGGTTGATTTGACGTCGACCACAAAGGTGGAGGGGCCGTGGACACGGGCCAGATCGCGCGCCAGCAGAGCGCCGATCTTGTCAGCAAAAATCTCGTCACCGTGATTGTCAACGACACCGCAGCGGTCACCATCACCATCAAACCCCAACGCCAGATCGGCCTTGTGCTCCTTCACCGCATCCGCCATGGCGTGCAGCATATGGAGGTCTTCAGGGTTGGGATTGTAGCGCGGGAAGGAATGATCGAGCACGGTGTCGAGCGGCACCACCTCGACACCCAGCGCCTCAAGGATCGCCGGCGCGAAGGCGCCTGCCGTGCCATTGCCGCAGGCGCACACGACTTTCAGCTTGCGCTTGATCTTTGATCTTGTGGCGAGGTCGGCGGCATAGCGCGCCGGAAAATCTGCAACGAAATGATAGGAGCCGCCGGGCGCCATCTCGAAATCGCCCGCAAGCACGATATCGCGCAACTGGCCCATCTCGTCGGGACCGAAAGTGACGGGGCGTTGCGCGCCCATCTTCACGCCGGTCCAGCCATTGTCATTATGCGAGGCGGTGACCATGGCGACGGCGGGCACATCAAGCGCGAACTGGGCAAAATAGGCCATCGGCGACATGGCAAGGCCGATATCATGCACCTTGCAGCCAGCGGCCATCAACCCCGAGACCAGCGCCATCTTGATTGATGAGGAATAACCGCGGAAATCATGACCGGTGACAATCTCGCGCTTGACACCGAGGCGATGAATGAGCGTGCCAAGACCCAGGCCCAGCGCCTGCACACCCATGAGGTTGAGTTCCGGCGGCTTTGGCGAACCGGGGTGTCCGAACCACCAGCGCGCATCATATTCGCGAAAGCCGGTCGGCTTGACGAGCGGGGTTGATTCGAAAGCAAGCGTATTGGGAGCAATGTCGGCTAAAGGCTTGGGGAATGACATAAGATATCCTGATCGCAGCGGGAGTGCTTCGTGTGGCGCACGGACAAGCCTGATGCAAGCTGACCAGGCGATGAACTGGTATGTCCGGAGGGTTCAGCGCGCCATCACGAGATGTGTCTCCGACAATTCAAAGCGCTTCATCTTGCCGATGACGTTCATGCCGAGCAGGCCCGTATCGAGGGCGCCAGGCGGCAAAACGGAAACCACAACATCATAAAGACAGATGGAGCCGACTCGAAGCTGGGCTACGCGCGCAGAGGTGGTCTGGACCGTGCCATTGGCAGTGTGCGCGATCCCTTTCCTGCCGTTTACCAGATCAAGACCCATTCTGATCGCGGCCTCATGGGGAATAGACACGGTCGATGCGCCGGTATCGACGAGCATGGGAATGCTTCGTCCATTGATTTCAACGTCCGTCATGAAATGACCGCGACGATCAGCCTGAAGCGTCACTGTCTGGTCCGAATAGCACCCCGGCGCGCCGGCAGCGAGGGGGAGCGGCGTTCGCACCTCCGGCTTTGTCGCATTCTGCCGGTCCGGGGGTGGCGTCAATGCGACGCCCGGCGCTCCGCCTGGCGGGGCGGGCTGCGCAAATACAGCCGTGTTCGGTCGGCTGGCCGGCGCCACGGGCGCCTGAACGTTTTTCGACAGCTGCTGCGCGACAACCGTCGCGGCGATGGCAACGACAATGGCGTAGCCGAGCAAGCGCATAGCATTCTCCCACGAGTTCAAACGCTAGGGAGAAAATGTTAAAAAATCCCTGAACAAATCGTTAAAATACCGTCTAATTCATTATTTCGTAACGGCTTTTGTGAAGGCCGCGCAATCAGCTTTGGCACTATCGCGCAGGAGCGCGTAATCGGCTGCTGTGGCGATCAGTGCAAAGCCAAGGCGCGCGAGATCGCCGGCGCTGCGGTCACCATAAGGAATGATGCCGAGCGCTTTGCCCGTCGATGTGACGGCAGCGGCAATCATGTCCACCGCTTCGTGCACTTTTTTCTCGTCCAGCCGTTCAAAAAAACCGAGATTGCCGGCAAGGTCATTGGGCCCGATAAACACCATGTCGACACCATCGACCGCAGCGATCGCCCCGGCATTGGCAAGGCCTCTGGCGCTCTCGATCTGGACGGCGATAAACAATTCGCCGGCGGCATTGGCGCCATACTCGGGGCGCATGCCAAAGGCTGATGCCCGCACCACGCCAGCCGCATAGCCCCGTCGTCCTTTCGGCGGATAGCGGCAGGCGGCAACGATGGCTTCTGCCTGTTCGGCTGTCTCGACCAGCGGCACCATGAGCGTGCGCACACCGGCATCAAGAACGCGCTTGAGGTGATCGGGATCGTGGGAGGGCACACGCAGCAAGGGTTCGGCGCCACCGATCCGCACGGCACGCAGGACATGGGCGAGGCTGGCGAGATCGCCTGTGCCATGTTCGTGATCGACGATCACCACCGGATAACCGGCGCGCGCGAGAATTTCGGCGGTATCGCTGTCGCGGGAAAACAGCCACGCGGCCTGAACAATGTCGCCCTTGATCAAGCGCTGGCGCAGTGTGTTGTCGTATATCATCGCTCTATCCTTCACGAGATGACCAGTTGCACCGCCATCGCTTCAATCTCGGGCATACGCGGCATGGCGGCCTGGGCCCCGGCCTTGGTGCAGGCAAGCGATCCGGCAGCAACGCCGCGACGGCAGGCCTCAATCAGCGGCATGCCGGCATCAAGCGCTGCGGCAAAGGCGCCAACGAAGGCGTCTCCTGCTCCGAGCGTATCAAACACTGAAACGTTGGGTGCGGCAAAATGGAGCACGCGCGTCCCCGGTTGGGCAAGATAAGCGCCCTTCTCACCCGCCGTCACCACAACCGCCCGGCCACGCCGCTCAGCAAGTGCCTTGGCGAGTGCCTGCGGATTGCTGCCGGCGAGCGCAAAGGAGTGAGCAAGCGCGACAGCCTCGATTTCATTGACGATGAGGACTTCCACCGCATCGAGCGTCGGTTCCGAGATCGGCAGGGCAGGTGCAAGATTGAGGATCGTGCGACCGCCCGCCTGATGACAGAGCGATACCGCCTTCTCGACCTCTCCTGCCTGGATTTCCATCTGCAAAAGCAGCATCTTCCAGCGATCAACCGATCCTTCCGGCAGATTGGCGGCGCTCACTTCGTAATTGGCGCCCGAAGCGACCACCACCTGATTATTGCCACGGGGATCAACGGTAACGCTGGCCAGGCCGGTCCTGAAACCCATCGACCGCTGCACATGAGTGAGATCGATCCCCTCCTCGCGCAACGTCACCAGCGCCGTATCAGCAAAGGCATCGCGACCAACCGCACCGACAAGCATCGTGCGTGCCCCGGCGCGATGGGCGGCGAGCGCCTGATTTGCTCCTTTGCCGCCGGGCATCAGATCATAGGCAAGGCCCACCACCGTCTCGCCGGGCTGCGGCAGGCGTGGCGCCTCGATGATGATATCAACATTGATCGAGCCCAGAACCGTGATCATGCACATGCCTTTTCGCGGTATGGCGAATGCCGCCGTATCAACGTGTCCTCCTTATCTCGTGCCGGGCTTCGCTCAGACTTGCAAGCGCTTTTGCCGCGCCTCGAGGTCAGCCGGCAATTGACGGTTGCATTAAAGGCGCTGCACCATGGAGAAGCCGGGCTTGGCAGGAGAGCGGATCATGCGTTGGTTTGCGACATTACTATTGGCGCTTATGGTCACCATGATCGAGGATGCGTCCGCAAGCGAAAGCGTCGACCTCGAACTGGTGATTGCGGTCGATGTTTCTTATTCCATGGACGAATTCGAGCAGAAATTGCAGCGCGATGGCTATGTCCAGGCTTTGCGCGATCCTGCCGTGCTCAAGGCCATTCGCAGCGGGCTTAACGGACGCATTGCCATCACCTATGTGGAATGGGCGGGATCGGGAGCACAAAATGAGATTATCCCGTGGACAATGATCGACGGGGCCGACAGCGCCAATGTCATCGCCGACCGGCTTGCCAAGGCGCCCATCAGCCGACTGCGCCGCACCTCGATTTCAGGAGCGCTGCTGAAAAGCCTGACGCTCTTTGACCAGAGCCCGTTTTCCGGCCTCAGGCGGGTCATCGACGTTTCCGGTGACGGACCCAATAATGACGGCCCGCCGATTGTCCCGACACGCGATCTGGTTATTGCCAAGGGTATCGTTATCAACGGCCTGCCGCTGCTCATCTATCGTGGCGAACGGGGCTCATTCGATATCGCCCATCTCGACTGGTATTACGAGGATTGCGTCATCGGCGGGCCGGGATCGTTCAGTCTGCCGGTTGTCGGTGTCGAGGCGTTCGCCTCCGCCATTCGCACCAAGCTGATCCTCGAAATCACCGACAACCACCACACGACCATACCGGCTGTGCGCAAGATCGCTGGCACTCCGCCACGCGTCTCCTGCACGATCGGCGAAGAGATGATGCGCCGCTTCTACGGCCCGTGATTTCAGGTGCCGCGCGGCTTGGCGCGTTTTGTCGGCGTGGCGTGCGCAGGGTCTTCAGGCCACAGATGTTTGGGATAGCGCCCCCGCATCTCGGAGCGCACGTCAGCCCATGAGCCACGCCAGAAGCCCGGCAGATCGCACGTCGTCTGGATCGGACGGTGCGCCGGCGACAGCAGGTCGAAGGTGATCGGCACCCGGCCGCCGCCCAGCATGGGGTGGCGATCAAGGCCGAAGAGTTCCTGCACGCGGATTGCCACCACCGGCCCGCGCTCGGCGTGATAATCAATCGCGATATGGCTGCCGGTCGGCGCCTCGAAATAGGATGGCACCTCGCGCTCGATCAGGCGCCGGCGATCAGCCAGCAGCCCGTCGAGGGCGGCCATCAGCTCGTCAGGCATTATGTCGCCAACGCGGGTGCGCCCGGGAATATAGGGCGCCAGCCAGTCAGCGAGGCGGGTGGTCAGGGTTTCATCATCAAGCGCTGGCCAGTTGTTGGGGTCTGTTCTGGCGAGAAACCGCGCGCGATCGAGAAGGTGGCGCGTTGCTTTCGTCCATGGCAGGCAGTCAATCCCCAGCCCGGCGATGCCCGCCACCAGCACAGCGCTCGCCTGCTCACCTGATGAGGGCACCGGCGCCTCGCTCAGGACAAGTTGACCAAGGCGCAGCAGCCGTCTTGTGCGCACGGCGCGGGCGGCGTCATCAAAACTCACCTCCTCACTCCATCCAAGGCGTGCAGCAAAGCCGCTTTCAATGGCCGCACGCGTTATCGGCGCTGCCTGCAGGATGCGGGAGCGCTCGCCACCGCCGGCGAGTTCGGCCACGACAAGATAGGGCTCGCGGGCAAGCGGCGATGCGGGATCGAGGAAGGCGCCGCGACCATTGGCAAGCAGGAATTCGCCGGGTCGCTCAGGGCGCCTCTGGGCGAGGCGATCAGGAAAGGCCAGCGCCAGCAGCGGGCCGGCGTCATCACGCTCACGAGGAGGCTTATGGGGCGACGCAACATGACCGGCCCCGGCCAGCCCTGCCCAGCGTTGTGCCATCTGGCGCGCACGCTCTGCACGTTCGCCGCCCTCAGCGCCAAAGCGACGCTGGCGCTGGCGGATGTCGATGTCATCGCCGCCAAGCCCGCGCTCCTGCAACAAAACAGCAAGTTCGGCAGCGAACTGACGATTGTCAGGCGCTGCCGCAGCGACCATATGGGCAAGGCGCGGCGGCAGGGGCAGCCGGGTCAGATGACGGCCCTGATCGGTCAACCGCCCATCTTTGTCGATGGCGCCCAGCGCACCCAGAAGCTCACGCGCGGCGGCCAGCGCGCCGGCAGGGGGCAGATCAAGAAAACGCAGGCTCTGCGGATCGCCAACGCCGCAGGAGGCGCAATCAAGGACGAGCGGCGCGAGATCGGCCTGGCGGATTTCCGGCACGGCGAAGAGCGCAAGCGCGCGCGTTTCGGCTTCCGCCCACAGCCTGATGCAGACGCCAGGCGCGGTGCGGCCGGCGCGGCCGCGACGCTGGTTGACGGAAGCAAGCGGCGCGCGCACGGTTTCAAGCCGCGTGAGACCACTTGCCGGATCGTAACGCGGCACCCTTGAAAGTCCGCTATCGATGACAATCCGCACGCCATCGATGGTGAGCGACGTTTCGGCAATCGAGGTTGCCAGAACAACCTTGCGGCGGTTGCCCTCAGGAGGCGCAATCGCCTGGCTCTGGGCGCCGGCATCAAGCGCGCCATAGAGGCTGAAAACATCAACAGCGGCAGGAAAAACGCCGCTCTCGAGCCGCCGGCGGGTCGCTTCGATATCGCCGGCGCCCGGCAGGAAGGCAAGGATCGAGCCGTCTTCGCTTGCAAGCGCATGCAGGATGGCGCCTGCCATCGCCTCATCGAGGCGCTGATGTGGCGCGCGCGGGCGATGGCGCGTTTCGACCGGGAAGGCGCGACCATCGCTCATGATCACCGGCGCGTCGCCAAGCAGCGCGGCGATCCGCCTGTCATCGAGGGTCGCCGACATGATGATGATACGCAGATCCTCGCGCAGTCCCTGCTGGGCATCGAGGGTCAGGGCAAGACCCAGATCGCCGTCCAGCGAGCGCTCGTGGAATTCATCGAACAGGACCGCCGCCACACCGGGCAGGCTCTGGTCGGCAATCAGCATGCGGGTGAGAACGCCCTCGGTGATGATCTCGATGACAGTGCGGTTGCTGACTCGGCTTTCCAGCCGCACGCGGTAGCCGATCAGCCCTCCCACCGGCTCGCCAAGAAGGCGGCTCATCTGTTCGGCGGCAGCGCGCGCTGCCAGGCGGCGCGGCTCGAGAACGAGAATTTTGCCGCCCTGGCGCCATGGCGCATCAAGAAGAGCCAGAGGCACACGGGTTGTCTTTCCCGCACCCGGTTCGGCGACCAGCACCAGGTTGGGAACAGCGATCAGCTTGTCGCGCAACGCCGGCAGGACCTCATCGATGGGAAGGGGCGGCAGGCCGGTCATGACGTGCGCAGATGTGCAAGCCGCTGCAAACCGGCGAGAAACAGGGTCGCAATGATCGCAGCCAGCGCCACAGTGACCGCCTGCCCTGCCCATCCCTTCATCCACACGCCGATCAGCGCGGCGATGACGAGTGCCGCGTCAGCAGCAAGGACACGCAGAATGACCGCTCGATGATGAGCGCGCTGCAGGCCGGCGGCGCGCTGGTAGAAATGACTACGATGCGCCTGCGTCAGTCGTTCTCCCCGCCGAAAGCGTAAAAACAGGGTGAGCGTGGCATCGGCGAGGAAGGTCGCCGGCAGGGCGAGCGCCGCCCCCCACAGGCCATGAGAGACCAGCACAAGCATGAAAAAGCCGATCAGGAAGCCCAGCGGTATACTGCCGACATCGCCCAGAAAGATTTTCGCCGGTGGCCAGTTCCACCACAGGAAACCGGCGCTGGTAGCTGCAAGCGCCAGCGACAGGGCGACCAGTTCAGGCACTGCGCCGACAAGATGGAGGCACAGCGCACTTCCCGTCGCGAATGCGATCATTTCGACGCCGACAATGCCATCGATGCCATCCATGAAGTTGGTGAGATTGGTAACCCACAGCCAGCCAAGGAGGACGAATGGCGCCAGAATAAAAAGAAGTGGCACTGGCAGGGCCAGCGGCAGGGTGCTGCCGGCGGCAAACATTCCCAAAGTGCCTGCAACGGCAACAGACTGGACGGACAGCCTTACGCGCCAGGGCAGAGGGCGGCGATCATCGATCCACGAGACAAATGCCAGCATCAGCACAGCCAACAGCAGCGCCAGCATCACCGGATCGCGCCAACCTGCCGTGACGACGATAACGCTCATTGCCATCACAAACGCGACGAGGATCGCCAGACCAGCGCCGCGCGGGGTGGGAATGATGTGACTTGAGCGCTCATTAGGATGATCGAGCCGGCCGCTGCGCTCAAGCAAGGCGATCATCACCCATGTCATGCCCCATGACAGGATAAAGCTCGACACCATCAGGAGGAACAGGTGAAAGGCCGACATGGGTGCAACCGGTTGACGCGGACACGGAATGCCCTCTTAGGCCGGACGACGCCGTCGGCCAAGCGGCGGTGATCGGCTAAATTCACTCCTCCTTAAGCACAAACGGTTAACCCTGTTGTCGAACATGACAGGAATCTGGTCGATCCCGTGCACGCGATCGCATTTGAAACAATGAGTTTTCTGATCGTCGAGGACAGTGCGCACATGCGCACGATCCTGCGCACGATCCTTGCCGGTTTCGGCTGCCGCCGCATTTTCGAAGCAGAAGATGGCGCCGACGGGCTGGAAAAACTAGATGCCGTTAGCCCCGACCTGGTGATCATCGATTGGGAAATGCCGGTGCTGTCAGGCCCCGAGATGATCCGCTTCATCCGCAATCCGGACGGGTTTCGCCACGCTTTCGTGCCGATCATCCTGCTCACCGCGCACACCGAGCGCAACCGCATGATCCAGGCCAAGACCTTCGGCGTCAACGAGGTGTTGCGCAAACCGGTCTCGCCCAAAGCCATCTATCAGCGGGTTGCGTCCATCATGCTGCAGCCGCGGCCCTTCCTGAGGACAGCCACCTATTTCGGTCCAGCGCCGCGCGAGGAATTGCGCCCGACAGCCAAGACCGGCAAGCCGGAACTGATCGACCAGCGTGCCGGTGCCAACAGCGGGGCCTGAACCCCGGAGGATCAGCCTGGCGCGTATTGCGCAACACCCCGGCCAAATGACCAGTTTTCACGCCCCACCTCGACTAGACTGATCATCACATTATCCGGGCTGATCCCGGGCTCGGCGCTCAATCTGGCGACGAGCCCCTTGTAGAAGGCGCGCTTTTGCGTCTGGCCGCGCGTATTGGCGGCGGTGATCTGTATGATGACAAAATCTTCGTCGCGAGGGATGTCGAAGAAGGTGCGGCTATAAATGAAGTTCTCAGACTGCAATTCGTCGACAGTCATGAAGATATCGTCCGGCGGGACTTCGAATAATTCGCGCATGGCGTTGTAGATCTGGTCGGCGATAGCCTGCCGGTAGGCGCGTGGCTTGCCGTGGCGAAGTGAAATGCGAACGAGGGGCATGAACGATCTCCTTGGTTGGGAGAGCGGTGATAGGCGCTTTTTTTCATATAAAATAGATATGATTGCATATTTCAATAATATCAGAATATCATATATGTGATGAAACATCTCGATATCGACAGCGTTCAGGCCTTCATCCTTGTAGCCGATCTGAAAAGCTTCACGCGCGCCGCCGAAGCGCTTGGTGTTGCACAATCAGCCATCAGCCTGCGGGTGAAGCGACTGGAAACGAGCCTCAGCCGGCGCCTTTTTGATCGCCATCCCCGCTTGGTGCGCCTGTCGGCTGACGGCGTGACCTTCCTGCCGCCTGCCCGTGATCTGCTGGCGGCTCATCAAAGGGCAATCGACGGGCTGAGCGGCTGCGAGCGCGGGCTGACCATCGGCATCTCCGATCACGTTGCCGGCCCGACATTGACGCAGGTGCTCAATCTCGTTGCACGTCACGATCCCCGCCTCATCATCAAGGTGCATATCCGCACCTCGCGCGAGCTGATGGAGGCTTATGACCGGGGGGATTATGACGCGGTCATCGTGCGCCGCGAGGGCGAGGCGCGCGACGGCGAGACGCTCTACTGTGAACCGCTCATCTGGGTGGCAGCGCCAGGCTTCGACTATCAGCACGGCACTCCATTGCGGCTTGCCAATCTCGAAGCGCCCTGTGCGGTGCGCGGGCTGGCGATTGCCGCCCTCGAACAGCATGCTATTGCCTGGCGCGAGGTCTTTGTCGGCGGCGGCGTGTCGGCGGTCGCCTCGGCGGTGATGTCGGGTTTTGCAGTGGCCGCGCTTGGCCAGCGCGTCATCCCCGCAGGTGCGGTCTCGGTTGGCGAGGTCTTCGGCCTGCCAACCCTTCCTAGCACCGACATCCTGCTGCGCCAGGCGGCGACCGAGCGCACCAGCAAACAGGCGATTGCCATGCTCGCGGCAGCCTTTCGCGGGCTCGGCAGCTAGAGGCTGAGAAAAAATGGGCGGCTTTCCTCGGCATGAAGGGTGTCGACGCCCATATGCAGGGCGTCGACACGCGCTGAGTGTCTCCAGGCGCAGAGACTTGCGCCTGCCTCTTGGACTTGTGCCTACTTCTCGGCGAAGCAGTAAAGCAATCCGGCGCCACCTGAGCCTTTCAAGGCATCAAGACTGCAGCCGCCGCGCGAGGGGTGAGAGGAATTCCAAGAGATGGCGGGGGCGGAATTATCAAGGCCGCGCCGGTCATGGTGGCCCACCATCGCCGCACCTTCCGCAGCCCCCTTCGTCCAGTTGCCGCAGGTACGGTCGTCGCCCGCCGCAAAGGCCGTGCCATCCGCCTGAGAGCCGGTCAGCACATCGTGCTGGTTGGGCGTGTCGCCACGCCCGTTGACCACCTCACCCTTTTCGTTGAGCGCGGTCTCCTTGGTCAGATTGTTCTCGCCGTGAAGAGCGGCAACCGACGCGGCAATCACCACGCCTTTGGCGTTCTGCCATGGCCCGGCACCGATGCGGTCACGGGCGTTGATCGCCGGCTTGCCGCCGGCGGCCTGCGTCGAGAGATAAGCGCGCCATGCCTTGCTCCCGGCGCCCGCTGCGGCAGCAAGCGTCTGGCAATGACGGTCCGCGCCGTCAATGCCGCCGAAATCAGCACCCTTGCCGTTGCCGGTGCTGGTCACGAAAAAACTCATCGCCCCTTGCTGGGCGCCCGCCTGGGCGCCAACAAGCAGCAATGCGCCCGCCAGCGCCAGTTTCATCCCGACAGATCGTTTCATGGTCATTTCTCCCTGTGTTGTTGGCCACATTCCAGCAGCCTTGGTCTTATCGTTCGGTTTGCCCGTGGTACAGACAATTCACGAAACGGTGATCATTCTTCATGGTACACAACGCGTCTCCACCAGCTTCACCCAATAGGACACGCCGGCGGAAATGGCCTCGTCGTTGAAGTCATAGGCGGGATGGTGGAGTTTGGCGGTGTCACCATTGCCGCACACCATGAAGGCGCCGGGAATGCGTTCCAGAAAATAGGCAAAATCCTCGCCGCCGAGGCTTGGCGGAAAATCCGCGTCCACATGGTCGGAAAACTGGCGGGCGACGCCGGCGGCGAAATCGACATTCGCGTCATGATTGATGAGGGCTGGATAGCCGTCGCCAAGCTCGACCTCGACCTTGCAACCGAAAGCCTCGCCCGTGTTGACGGCCAGCCGCCTGATGCGGGCAATCACCTCATCGCGCACCTGCGCCTTGAAGGTGCGCACGGTGCCCTGCAGCAGAGCGCGCTGGGGGATAACATTATTGACGTCGCCCGCCTTGAACACGGTGAGCGACACGACGGCCGAATCGAGCGGATCAATGTTGCGGGCGACGATCGATTGCAGCGCTGTGACGATATGAGCCCCGCAGACCACCGGATCGGCCGTGTGCTGGGGGCGCGCGGCGTGGCCACCAAGTCCCTCGACCCGGATTTCGAGAAAATCGGAGGCTGCGAGCTGTGCTCCCTTGCGGATACCGAAATGACCGACCGGCACGCCCGGGCGATTATGCAGCCCGTAGATCTCCTGAATGCCGAAGCGCTCGAGCAATCCGTCATGAATCATTGCCAGCGCGCCGGCGCCGCCTTCTTCGGCGGGCTGGAAGACCAAAACAGCGGTGCCATCGAAATGACGGGTCTCGGCGAGATATTTGGCAGCGCCCAGCAGCATGGCGGTGTGCCCATCATGGCCGCAAGCATGCATCTTGCCATCGACTGTCGATTTGTAGGGTTTGTCGGTTGCCTCATGGATAGGCAGCGCGTCCATGTCGGCCCGCAGGCCGATGACCTTGCCGGATTTTGCCTGTCTGCCGCGCACCACCGCAACCACACCCGTCTTGCCAAGGCCCGTCACCACCTCGTCAACACCGAAGGATCTCAGGCGTTCGGCCACAAAAGCCGCCGTCTTTTCTTCCTCGTAGCGAATTTCCGGGTGGGCGTGGATGAACTGGCGCCAACCGGCGATTTCCGGCTGCAAGGCGGCGATACGATTGTTGATGGTCATTAAAATCTCCGTCAGAGCGCAGAAAAGCCGAGCGGCAGCCTGTGGTCAATGGAGTGGATGCACAATTCGTCGGCAGTGGTTGCATGCGCGCACGACTTGCGCGTTCTGGCGGGGCATCGCATGTTACGCGGATTGGGGAGCAACCCAGCGTAGAGGTTGCCAGAACATGGAGGTACATTCGATGCGTTTTGATCGCTTATGGCGTGGAAGGCTGTTGCGCAGTGCAGGGGCTCTGACCGTGATGGCCGGGCTGATGCTCGGCGCGCCGCTGGTTGAGGCAAAGACCTTCCGCATGGCGTTCCAGGGCAATCTCAACACGCTTGATCCCTACACGATCAACGAGACGTTCACTCACGCGATGAATGGCAGCTATTATGAAGGTCTGACGCGGCGCGGCCCTGATCTGACGATCATTCCGGGACTGGCTGAACGCTGGGAGCTGGTGGAGCCGACGCGCTGGCGCTTCCATCTGCGCAAGAATGTAAAGTTCCATGGTGGCGAGGCGTTCACTGCCGATGACGTGCTGTTCTCAGCCGAGCGCATCCGCCAGCCCAATTCCGATCTGAAAGCCCGCATTCCGGCCGATGCCCAATTCGTCAAGGTCGATGATTTTACCGTCGACGTCGTCTTGAAAACGCCCAATCCCATCCTGATCGCCGATTGGGACACGTTCTATGTCATGTCCAAGGCGTGGACCGAAAAGAACAACGCCAGCGAAGTGGTATCGGCCAAAGCAACCACACCGGGCTTTACCACGCTCAATGCCAATGGAACGGGGCCCTTCTCCGTCGTTTCGCATCAGCCGGGTGTCAAAACCGTCCTGAAGGCCAATCCTGGCTGGTGGAACGCGGCGAAGAAGGACTACAATATCGACGAGGTGGTGTTCACACCGATCGCCAATGATGCCACGCGCGTGGCTGCCCTGTTGTCGGGCGAAGTCGACTGGGCTGACCCGATCCCGCCGCAGGATCAGGAAAGGGTCAATTCGAGCCCGACCACCAGCATGCTGGCCGGCCCCGAGACGCGCACCATCTATCTGGGCATGGACCAGATGCGCGACAAGCTGGTGCCACCTGCGGAAGTCCCCGGTGACAAAAATCCGTTCAAGGATGTACGGGTGCGCAAGGCGATGTTCCTGGCGATCGACGAAGACGCTATCGCCAGCCGCATCATGCGCGGCCTCGCACGACCCTCGGCGCTGATGATCGATCCCAACCTTGTGGATAAATACGGCAAGGATTTCGTTCGTCCCAAGAGCGATCCGGCGCAGTCTGAAAAGCTCTTCGACGAAGCGGGCTATCCGCGCGTCGGCGGCGCGCAGGGGACGCGTTTCACCGTCGGGCTTGATTGCCCCAATGACCGCTATGTCAACGATGCCGCCATCTGCCAGGCAGTGATCGGCATGCTGGCGCGGGTTGGTGTCAAGGTCGTGCCGATCATCCAGCCGCGTGCGCAATATTTCGCCAAGATCCTGGCTGGTGGCGGCTATAACTCAAACTTCTATCTGCTGGGCTGGACACCGGGTACCAATGATTCCCACAACGTCCTGACCCAGATCGTCGGCTGCCGCGATGAAAAGGGGTCAGGCGGGCGCGGTGTTGCCAATGTCGCGGGCTATTGCAACCCGAAGATCGAGGAGCTGGCGCAAAAGGTGCTGGTTGAAACCAACACCGATGTCCGCGCCGGCCTGGTCAGGGACGCATGGAAACTCCTCGTCGATGACTGGGGCTACATACCGCTGCATCAGCAGGCGCTGGCCTGGGGCATCTCCAAGAAAGTGAAGATGGCGCAGCGTCCCGATAACATCGTGATGCTCTATCACGTCCAGCTCGCCGACTGAGGTCAAACCATAAAGCGGGGAAGGTGTCGAAGCCTTCCCCGCTTTCAGTTGCGAGCCGGGATTTGCGATGATCGCCTTTCTTCTGCGACGTATTGGCCAGGGTCTGCTTGTCATGGTGGCGGTCGGCATGATGGCGTTTGCGCTGTTCCGCTTTGTCGGTGACCCGGTCAATCAGCTGGTCGGACCGGATGCGAGCGAAGAGGATCGCGAGCGGATCAGGGTCGAGATCGGGCTGAAAGACCCGGTGGCGCTGCAATTTTCGCGCTATATCTGGCGCGCGGCGCATCTTGATTTCGGCTTTTCCTATCAATTCAAGCAACCCGTGACCAAGCTCATCGCCGAGCGCCTGCCGGCGACCATGGAACTTGCCTTCGTTGCTGTCAGCATCGCCCTTGTTCTTGGTGTGCTGCTTGGTGTCTATACCGGGCTTCATCGTGACAGCTTCCTGTCGAATGTCTTTCTCACAGTCTCGCTTATCGGCATTTCGCTGCCGACCTTTCTCATCGGCATTCTGCTGATTTTCCTCTTTGCGGTGCAGCTCAAGGTCATGCCGTCCTTTGGACGCGGGCAGGTCGTTGATCTGGGGTTCTGGACAACCGGCTTTCTGACCGCCTCAGGGCGCAGCGCGCTCGTGCTGCCGGCCATCACGCTCGGGCTTTTCCAGATGACGCTGACGATGCGGCTCGTGCGCTCGGAAATGCTGGAGATCATGCGACTTGATTTCATCAAATTCGCCCGCGCCCGTGGCCTCAAGAACCGTGCCATTCATTTCGGCCATGCCTTCAAAAACACGCTCATCCCGGTCATCACCGTCACCGGCCTGCAATTTGGCACGACCATCGCCTTCGCCATCATCACCGAGACGGTGTTCCAGTGGCCGGGCATGGGCAATCTCTTTCTCCGCGCCGTACAGACGGTCGATATCCCGATCATGGCCTGCTATCTGATGATGATCGGCTTCCTCTTCGTGCTCATCAATTTCATCGTCGACATTCTCTATTTCGTTGTCGATCCACGCCTGCGCCATGTGACGAAGGTGGCGCTATGACGGTGGTGCATCCGACTGCCGGCAGATCGCTGTGGCGCAGCCTCGTTGACAGTGACATGCTGCACGCGTTCCTGCGGTCACGGCTGACGGTGGTGGCAGCCCTGCTCACGCTCACCTATCTCCTTGCCGCGCTTCTGGCGCCGCTGATTGCCCCGACCAACCCCTATGACACGGCAAGCCTGTCGCTGCTTGATTCAAGCCTGCCGCCCGCGTGGTCGGCGCAGGGTGACCCCAAGTATCTGCTGGGCACGGATGATCAGGGCCGCGATATCCTGTCCACCATTCTCTATGGCCTGCGTATCTCGATCGGGGTTGGCGTCGTCTCGGTAGCGCTGGCGGCGATGGTCGGCATCGCGCTTGGCGTCGTTGCCGGTTATGTGGGCGGGCGGGTTGATGCCGTCATCATGCGCCTTGCCGAAGTGCAGCTTGCCTTCCCGGCGATCCTCATCGCCCTTTTTCTCGACGGCACGGTGCGCAGCATCTGGCCGCTGCTGAAGCAGGAGGATATCGCCTTTACCGTCATCGTGGCGGCGCTGGCGCTGGATAATTGGGCGAAATACGCCCGGACCGTCCGCGGCTCGACGCTGGTTGAGAAAAATCGCGATTACGTGCAGGCTGCCCGTGTCATCGGCCTCAGGCCCATCGCCATCATGTGGCGCCATGTGCTGCCCAATGTGCTGGGTCCGGTTCTGGTGATCGCCACCATCAATTTCGCGCTCGCCATCCTTGCCGAGGCGACGCTGTCCTTTCTCGGCGTCGGCTTTCCACCGACCAAACCATCGCTGGGTACCCTCATCCGTATCGGCAACAATTTCCTGTTTTCCGGCGAATGGTGGATCACCCTGTTTCCCGGCATCACGCTCGCCCTGCTGGTCCTGGCGGTCAATATTCTCGGCGACTGGCTGCGCGACGCGCTCAATCCGAGGCTCAGATGAGCCCCGAGATTGTGCTTGACGTGCGCGGGTTGACGGTCGAATTTCCAACGCGGAATGGCATTCTGACAGCGGTCGACAATGTGTCGTTTTCCATCGCCAAGGGAGAAATTCTTGGCGTGGTTGGCGAATCGGGAGCGGGAAAATCGCTCACGGGGGCGGCCATCATCGGGTTGCTGGAGCCGCCGGGGCGCGTCGCCAAAGGCGAAATCAGGCTCAAGGGCGAACGGATCGACGGGCTTGCGGGTGAAGCGCTGCGACGCTTGCGTGGGCGGCGCGTCGGCATGGTGTTCCAGGACCCGCTCACCAGCCTCAACCCCCTCTACACGGTGGGCGACCAGCTCATCGAAACCATTTCGACCCACCGCCCCGATCTCAGCGCCAGCGCGGCGCGGGAGCGTGCGCTGTCACTCCTCATTGATGTCGGCATTCCGGCGGCAAAGGACCGCCTTTTTGCCTATCCGCACCAGTTCTCGGGCGGCATGCGCCAACGTGTCGTGATCGCGCTGGCGCTGGCGGCCGAGCCCGAGCTGGTGATTGCGGATGAGCCGACGACGGCGCTTGATGTATCGGTGCAGGCGCAGATCATCGCCCTTCTCAAGCGTCTTTGTGCCGAGCGCGGCACGTCGGTCATGCTGATTACCCATGATATGGGAGTGATTGCGGAGACCTGCGACCGGGTGGCCGTTCTCTATGCGGGGCGGATCGTCGAGATCGGGCCGGTCGCCGATGTCATCCACCGGCCATGCCACCCCTATACGATCGGCCTGATGGGAGCGATACCGGCCCTTGACGGCGAGGAGGATCGCCTGACCCAGATCCCCGGATCGATGCCGCGCCTTTCAGCCATTCCGCAAGGATGCGCCTTTCACCCGCGCTGCGCCCGCACCAGCCAGACCTGCATTGACGAGCGCCCGCTCCTGACCGCTGCCGGCAGCGGCTCGGCTGCCTGCTGGCATATCGATCCCGCGTTGACGGGAGCTGGTTCATGACCTCTCACGCCCTGATCCGTGCCGAGCACCTGTCAAAGGCCTTTGACGTCTCCAAACCATGGCTGGAGCGTACCCTGTCGGGCGAAGGCAGGCGCACGCTGAGCGCGGTCAGCGATGTCTCGTTTGATATTGCGGCAGGAGAAACCTTCGCGCTTGTTGGCGAATCGGGCTCCGGCAAATCGACAATCGCCCGCCTGGTGGTGGGGCTTCATGCGGCAAGCGGCGGCAGGATCGTCTTCGATGGGCTCGACATCGCGGACCCGGCGAGCGCCCGGCAATTTGCCGCCGAGCGGCGGCGCATCGCCATGATCTTCCAGGACCCTTACGCCTCGCTCAATCCGCGCTGGCGCATCGGCGATATCATCGCCGAGCCGCTTTACGCGTTTGACCTCGTGAAGAACCGCGATGAGGCGCAGGCCCGGGTCGATGAGCTTCTGCGCCTTGTCAAACTCGACCCGCTCGACGGCGTCAAATTTCCGCATGAATTTTCGGGTGGGCAGCGCCAGCGCGTGGCGATTGCCCGGGCGCTTGCCTCGAATCCGGATGTCATTGTCTGCGACGAGCCGACGTCGGCGCTCGACGTGTCGGTTCAGGCGCAGGTTCTGAACCTCATGCGCGACCTTCAGGATCAGTTCAAGCTCACCTATCTGCTCATTTCGCACAATCTGGCGGTGGTGCGCCACATGGCAACCCGCGTCGGTGTTCTCTATCTCGGGCGTCTGGTCGAGGTGGCGCCGGCAAAGACCCTGTTCGCAAATCCGCGCCATCCCTATACGCGGATGCTGCTGGCTGCCGTTCCCGATCTTCATCTGGTCGGGCGGGCGCGCACCGCCGTCCAGGGCGAGATCGCCAATCCGATCGATCTGCCGCCCGGCTGCGCCTTTCATCCACGCTGTCCGCTTGCCAATGGCCGCTGCACAAGCGACATACCGCAACTAATCAGCCGCGATGGCGCCGATATCGCCTGCCACGCGGTCGAGGAAGGCCGGGAGTGACTAGTCGCACCCTTGCCATTTTTGTCCGCCACACGACATGAAGGCTGTCAGGCCTTCGCTCGCTTACCACCGACAGGCCGCTTACCCGGACCATCATGACCGCTTCCGCCCTTTCGCATCCGTTCACCTTCGATGTCGAAGGCATGACGTGCGCTGCCTGTTCAAGCCGCATCGAGAAGGTGCTGGCGGCGACGCCGGGGGTTCGTACATCACAGGTCAATCTGGCGCTTGAGCGTGCTGACGTGTCACTGGAGGAGGGCGTCGACCCCTCCGTCGTTCTGACCGCCATCAGTGAGGCCGGCTACGAGGCCAGTTTGCGCCGGCAGGGCAGCGACATGGCGGCGCAGGAGCGGGCCCGCGAGGCGCATGCACGCAACGAGGCGCACCGCGAAGGCTGGCACTTGGCGGTAGCCCTCCTTCTGGCCCTGCCGCTGGTGGCGCCCATGCTGCTGACGCCGTTTGGCATCGACCTTCATCTCAAACCGTCCTGGCAATGGCTGCTGGCAACGCCGGTGCAGTTTGGTGCCGGTTTTCGGTTTTACCGTGGGGCATGGCGGGCGGTTCGCAGCTTCAGCGCCAATATGGACGTGCTCGTGGCGCTTGGCACCGGTGCTGCCTATGCCTTCTCGGCGGTTGCCGTGATCCGGCTTGGTGATCACGCTCATGACCATCTTTATTTCGAAAGCGGCGCGGTGGTGATCGTTGCGCTTCTCGCAGGCAAGCTGCTGGAAGCGCGCGCCAAGGGCGGCACGGCAGCAGCGGTCCGCGCGCTTCTCAAGCTGCAACCGCCGACGGCGCGACGGCTGGTGGGGGAGAGCGCAAGCGAGGTGAAGCTGGCTGATCTGCGTAGCGGCGACCGCATCGAAATCCGCCCCGGTGATCTGGTGCCGGTTGATGGCGTCGTGGAAGATGGCATCAGCGAGGTCAACGAGGCGCTGCTGACGGGTGAGAGCCTGCCGGTCCGTAAAACTGTGGCAGCGCGCGTCATCGCCGGCACGCAGAACGGGACGGGGCGGCTCGTTGTACGCGCCACCGCCATTGGAGAGGACAGTGTTCTGGCGCGCATGAGCCGGGCGGTGGAGCGGGCACAGAATGCGCGCCCGCCCGTGCAGTCGCAAGTTGACCGGGTGACGTCGATCTTTGTCCCCGTCGTCCTCGCTCTGGCGCTCACCACCTTCCTCGGCTGGTTAATGCTGACGGGTGATCTCGAACAGGCGCTGATCCCGGCTGTATCCGTGCTGGTGATCGCCTGCCCGTGCGCGCTGGGGCTGGCGACACCCACCGCGATCGTCGCTGGAATTGGCGCGGCGGCACGCGCCGGTATCCTGCTGCGTGAGCCAGCCGTCATCGAGAGGGCGGGGCTGATCGACACGGTGGTCTTCGACAAGACCGGAACGCTCACCATCGGCCACCCGCGCCTCCTGTCGGTGACGGCCGTGCCTGACGACAGCGCGCAGGCGCGTGACCGCCTGCTGCGACTTGCCGCTTCCGCGCAACGGCCAAGCGAGCATGTGCTGGGCAGAGCCCTGATCAGCGCTGCCCTGGAACGCGGCGTCGCAGTTGAACCGCCCGCAGAATTCGTGGCCGTGCCGGGCGGCGGCATCCGCGCCAATGTCGGCCAGCACCGGCTGGTGATCGGGACAGCCGCCCTGATCGGCGATGACGGAGGCGAGGCGGAGCGGCTGGCCGCGGTGATTGCGACACGCGGCGAAACGCCCGTGCTGGTGGCCATCGACGGGCGCTTCAGCGGCGCCTTCGGGCTCGCCGACGCGATGCGCGAGACAGCCTCCGCAGCGGTTGATGCCCTCAAAATGGCAGGAATACGTACTATTCTTCTCTCAGGTGACCGTCCCGAGACGGTGGCCGCCATGGCTGCCCGGCTGATGGTGGACGAAGCGCATGGCGGCATCGATCCGCGCGGCAAATCAGCCTTCATCGCCGGCCAGAAAGCCGCCGGGCGGCAGGTGGCAATGGTGGGAGACGGGGTCAATGACGCACTCGCGCTCGCGGAGGCCGATATCGGGATTGCCATGGGATCGGGCAGTGATGTGGCGATCGAGGCGGCTGACGTGGCGCTGATGCGCGATGAGCCGCGTCTGGTTGCTGCAGCCCTCGACATTGCGGCGCGAACGAAACGCAAGATCAGCCATAATCTTCTCTTCGCCTTTGTCTACAATGTGATTGGCATCCCGCTTGCCATGGCGGGTGCCCTGTCGCCGGCGTTTGCCGGTGCTGCCATGGCGCTGTCATCGGTATCGGTGCTTGCCAGCGCCCTGATGCTGACCTTGTGGCGGCCTGTCTTTTTGTCCAAGAACCCCTGAGCGCAAGACAACCTTGAGCGCAAGACAACCCTGAGCGGATGATCACCTGCCGATGGCCCTGACACGACGAACTCTTTTCGCCGGCATGATGCTTCCCGCTATGCCGGACCTCGTTCTGGCGCAACAGCCTCATGCCATGCGCCTTGGCGAAGCGGCCCCGTTTTCCCGCGACATTCTGAAAGCTCAAGCCGAGCGCCTGGCTGCTGCGCCCTATCAGCCACGTTCCCCCCAGGCAGCGGCGCAGGCCATCGATTATGATGCGCATGGCAAGATCAGATTTACGCCTGAGCGCGGGCTTTTCGCCGATGGCAGCGGGCCCTATCCGGTCAGCTTCTTCCATCTCGGGCGCTATTTCCAGAAGGGCGTGGCAATCCACGAGGTGAGGAGCGGCCGCTCGCGGGAAATCCTCTATGACCCGGCGCTGTTCACCATGCCCGATGACAGCCCGGCGAAGGCGCTGCCCGCCAATGCCGGCTTTGCCGGCTTTCGTTTGCAGGAAAGCCGCAAGCGCAAGGACTGGCGCACCCAGGACTGGATCGCCTTTCTCGGCGCCTCCTATTTTCGTGCCATCGGCGAGTTGAACCAGTACGGGCTGTCGGCGCGCGGCATCGCGCTCAACGTGGCAACGCCTGAGGGCGAGGAATTTCCTGATTTCACCGCCTTTTATATCGATGCTAAAGCGGAGAAGGGCGCAGCCATCATCCACGCCCTGCTTGAGGGGCCCTCGCTTACCGGGGCCTACACCTTCACCTGCCGGCGCGACAAAGGGGTGGTTATCGACGTCGAATGCCAGCTTTTTCTGCGCCGCGACATCGCGCGGCTCGGCATTGCGCCGCTTACCTCGATGTACTGGTTTTCGGAAACCCGCAAACCGGCCATGGTCGATTGGCGCCCGGAAGTGCATGACAGCGACGGGCTGCAACTCCTCACCGGAAAGGGCGAGCGGCTGTGGCGCCCGCTCAACAATCCGCCGCAGGTGACGGTCTCGTCCTTCCTCGATGAGAACCCGCGCGGCTTCGGCCTCATGCAGCGCGACCGTCTGTTCGACCATTACACCGACGGCGTCTATTACGAGCGCCGCCCGAGCGCCTATGTCGAGCCGGTCGGTGACTGGGGCGCCGGAGCTGTCCAGCTGGTCGAAATCCCGACCGATGATGAAATCCACGATAACATCGTTGCCATGTGGGTGCCGGGTGAGCCGGCAAAAGCGGGCGAGAAACGCAGCTACCGCTACCGCATCACCTGGGCAGCCGACGCGCCGAAAGCGGCTATTGCCCAACCGGCGCTGGCGCGCGTGGTGGCGACACGGCTTGGCAATGGCGGGCAGCCTGGCACCGAGCGGCCACGGGGCGTGCGTAAATTTCTCGTCGAGTTTCTGGGCGGGCCGCTCACCCGCCTGCCCAAGGGTGCCCTGCCACAGGTGCAGCTATGGATATCGCGCGGCAGCTTCGGCCCCTATCAGCACACCGAAGCCGTGCCCAACGGCTTAGCTGGTCATTGGCGCACCCAGTTTGATTTGCTGGTGGAAGGGCCGCAACCGGTGGAATTGCGGGCAAGCCTGATGATCGGCGGCAAACCGGCCAGCGAGACGTGGAGCTATCAATATCATCCGGGATAAGCGGATTTTACTTCCACACCCTTGCCTCTTTTCGCCTTTTCCTTTATGCCGCGCCTTCCTGATCGCCGGGCTGATAAGGGCTGCCCGGGCGATCGTTTGGCACGCCCCCTGTTCTGGTGAACAGCGCGGGCTTTTTTGATGGAGTGCAAAATGCCCAAGATGAAGACCAAGAGCGGCGCCAAGAAGCGCTTCAAGCTCACCGGCACGGGGAAAGTCGTTTCCTCGCAGGCCGGCAAACGCCACGGCATGATCAAGCGGACCAAGAAGCAGATCCGCCAGCAGCGCGGCACGACCGTGATGGCCGAGCCCGACCAGATCATCGTCAAGAAATGGCTCCCTTACGGCGTGTGAACGCACAAGGGTTCGTTTGCAAGAGAGTTTGAAGGAGATTTCCCATGGCCCGCGTTAAACGTGGCACCACCTCACATGCCAAGCACAAGAAGGTTTTCAAGGCGGCAAAAGGCTTTCGTGGCCGGCGCAAGAATACCATCCGCGCGGCGAAGAATGCCGTCGAACGGTCGATGCAATATGCCTATCGCGACCGCAAGGCGAAGAAGCGCACCTTCCGCTCGCTGTGGATCCAGCGCATCAATGCCGGCGTGCGCTCGATCGACGCGAAATACACCTATGCCCGCCTCATCGACGGGTTGAGCCGCGCCGAGATCGTCATCGACCGCAAGGTATTGTCCGATCTCGCGGTACGCGATTTCGACACCTTCAAGGCGATCGTCGAACAGGCGATGGCGGCATCCGCCAAGGTTGCAGCCTAAGCTTGAGACAGACAGGCTGGCGGTCTGGAAGCGCCTCTGGCGTAATCACTTCAGGGCGCCGGGACATCGGCGGCGGGTATGTTCCCTGGTGCCGCCTCATGGAGCGTTTCATGCAAGGCCTGACAGCTGACCTCATTCGCGGCATGTGGTATGTCGCCTGCCCGGGGCGCGATCTGCGCCCGGGCAAATTCATCACCAAGAAGCTGATGAACGAGCCGGTGCTCATCGGTCGCAAAAGTGATGGTTCGGTGTTCGCGCTGCGCGATATCTGTCCCCATCGCGGCATCCCGCTCAGCTATGGCCATTTCGACGGCACGACGCTTGCGTGTTCCTATCATGGCTGGCGCTTCGACGGGGCGGGCACCTGCGTCGACATCCCGTCGCTGCGCGAAGGCCAGCAGGTCGATCTCACCAAGATCCGCTGCGGCAATTTCGCCTGCACCGAGAGCCAGGGCGTGGTGTGGATCTATTTTCCGCAAAAAGCCGAGACACCGTCTGAAGGCGGCTATCCGGCACCGCCCCTGATGCCGGATTTTGCCGGCGCTGCGGCGCCCAAATTCCACATCATGCTGCCCTTCACCTGTTCAACCGATCATGCTGCCTTTGGCCTCATGGACCCGACGCATGCAGCGTTCGTCCACACCTCGTGGTGGTTCAAGAAGCAGGCAAGCAAGCTCAGGCCGAAAGAAAAATCCTTCGCCCCCTCCGAGCTTGGCTGGAGCATGGTGCGCCACCGCCTGCCGCCGCAGAACATCGCCTACCGTCTGCTCGGTACCGAAGTGACGACCGAGATCACCTACCGCCTTCCCGGCTTTCGGATCGAGAACATCCGCGGCGAGCGCCACCAGGCAACCGGCCTCACCGCCCTGACGCCCAATGACGAGAGCAACACCGAGGTGCATCAGTTCTTTTGGATATCGGCGGGATGGGCGGGCGGTCTGCGCCCCTTGTTTGAACATCTCATGCGCGTTTTCCTTGATCAGGACCGGCTCGTCGTCATCCGCCAGCGCGAAGGCCTGCTCCATGAGCCGCGGCTGATGATGGTGAACGATGCCGATACGCAGGCGCGCTGGTGGGCCCGCATCAAGGACAGCTATCTGGCGGCGCAGAAATCGGGCACAGCTTTTGCCAATCCGCTGGAGCCGATGACATTGCGCTGGCGCAGTTGAGGGGCAGGACATGACGGCGATGGACGAGTTACCGGCCCTGCAGACCACGCTTCTGACGGCGATTGCGGCAGCCGGCGATGAAGCGGCACTGGAAGCCCTGCGCATCGCCGCGCTGGGCAAGAAGGGCTCGGTGTCGGCCTTGCTGGCGACGCTTGGCAAGATGTCGCCTGATGAGCGCAAGGTGCAGGGCGCAGCAATCAATGCGCTCAAGGACATCGTTTCGGCAGCCTTGGTGACGCGCAAGAGCGAACTGGCGGAAAAGACGCTCACCGTGCGCCTCATCAGCGAGACCATCGACATCACCTTGCCGGTGCGCCCCTCGGGCCTTGAGAGCGGGCGCATTCATCCCATCACCCAGGTGATCGATGAGCTGACCGCCATTTTCCACGATATGGGGTTTGCCGTCGCCGACGGGCCGGACATCGAAACGGACGAGTATAACTTCACCATGCTCAATTTCCCGCCCGGCCATCCGGCGCGCGAGATGCACGATACCTTCTTCATGCCGGCCAAACCCGACGGCACACGCCATGTGCTGCGCACGCACACGAGCCCGGTGCAGATCCGCACCATGCTGACCCACAAGCCGCCCATCCGGGTGATTATCCCCGGGCGCACATATCGCTGCGATTCCGACCAGACCCACACGCCGATGTTCCATCAGGTCGAGGGGCTCGTCATCGACAAATCAAGCCATATGGGCCACCTCAAATGGGTGCTGGAAGAGTTCTGCAAGGCCTTCTTCGAAGTCAACGACGTCAAGATGCGCTTCCGCCCGAGCCATTTCCCGTTCACCGAGCCGTCGATGGAAGTCGACATCCAGTGCCGGCGCACCGGCGATGACATCCGCTTCGGCGAGGGCGAGGACTGGCTGGAAATCCTCGGCTGCGGCATGGTCCATCCCAACGTCATCCGCAATTGCGGCCTTGATCCGGACATCTATCAGGGCTTTGCCTGGGGCTTGGGCATCGACCGCATCGCCATGCTGAAATACGGCATGCCCGATCTGCGCGCCTTCTTCGACGCCGATCAGCGATGGATTGATCATTACGGTTTCCGCCCGCTTGACCTGCCGAGCCTGGTGGCGGGCTTGAGCGGCTGAAATGCCGACCTTATTACGCTGGAGCGGGTTTCGCTTTTTCTTCTACTCAGCCGACGGTTGGGAACCACCTCACATCCATGTTGTGAAAGACGGATGTGAAGCAAAAGTCTGGCTCCGCGACCTGACAATCGCTGTCAATCTGGGGTATTCTGCACAAGAGTTGAATGAGATTGTACGCAAGACCCGAGAAGAGCGGGACGGTTTCCTGGCTGCCTGGCAAAGTTACTTTGGAGTTTGAGATGACTGTCTTGCAGATCGAAATCGAAGATACCCGCCCGGTTGCAGCGCATTGTGACAGCCAACATCTTCATGTAACGCTCGCGGACGGGCGCAGTTTAAGCGCGCCACTCTGGTGGTATCCGCGACTTGCGAAGGCGAATGAGGCCGCGCGTGCTTCCATCGAGTTTCAACCCATGGGTCTTCACTGGCCCGACATTGACGAGGACATTTCAATTGCATCGATCCTGCGCGGCCAAAAGGCGCCGGGGGCAATTGAACCGGGGCAGGCAGCGTGATTTTGGCGATCGAGTCGATCCTGCTTTCACGAGCCGTGGCGGCTGTTGGCGGTCTGGCGAAATTGGAAGAGGCCATTAGAACGGTAGTGCTGTTTGCAGAGGACAGTGGCATTGATTTGGACACGAAAATTGGCAAAGCGATGGACACGCGCAAGAGAGCAATTTTGATCGAGTTGCAGATTTCTCTCCGTCCACGAATCCGAGCCAGCATGGGGATCTAGGGTAGACGAAGGCATTTCCGGTTTGCTGTGATCCCTGAGAAAAAAACTAGAGAACATTCATGAAATTCACCCTCTCCTGGCTCAAAGACCATCTCGATTGCGAGCGCCCGCTCGATGACATCGCCACGACGCTGACGCGCGTCGGCCTTGAGGTCGAGGGCATCAGCGACGCGGCGAAGGCGCTTTCAGGCTTCACGATTGCCCATGTCATTTCCGCCGAGCAGCATCCGAATGCCGACCGGCTGCGCGTCTGCATGGTGGATACCGGTTCTGGTTCGCCGGTGCAGGTGGTGTGCGGAGCGCCCAATGCGCGGGCTGGCATGAAATCCGTCTTCTCGCCGCCTGGCACCTATATCCCAGGCAAGAAGATCACGCTTGGCGCGGGCGTCATTCGCGGCGTTGAATCAAACGGCATGCTGTGCTCGGCAGCCGAGCTTGAAATATCAGACGATCATGACGGCATTCTCGATCTGCCGGCAGACGCGCCGCTCGGCGTGACTTACGCGGCGTGGGCGGGGCTTGATGACCCGGTGATCGACGTAGCACTCACCCCCAACCGCCCTGACTGCACGGCAATCACCGGGATTGCGCGTGATCTGGCGGCAGCCGGCGTCGGCGCCTTGAAATCGCTTGAGATCAAACCGGTCGCCGGCAGCTTTCCCTGCGCCATTGATGTCAGGCTCGATCTGCCCGGCAACCCGTCATGGTGCCCGGCCTTCGCCTATCGGCTCATTCGTGGCGTCAGGAACGGCCCCTCGTCCGCATGGCTGCAGAAGCGGCTGAAGGCGGTGGGCCTTCGCCCGATCAATGCGCTCGTCGATATCACCAACTATGTCAGCCTTGATCGCGGGCGCCCGCTCCACGTCTTTGACGTTGCCAAGCTTACAGGGGCGCTGGTTGTGCGTGCGGGCAGAGAAGGCGACAGCCTGCAGGCGCTCGATGGCAGGACCTATACGCTCGACGCGACGATGTGCGTGATTGCCGATGATGCCGGCCCGGTGTCGATTGCCGGCATCATGGGCGGCGAGCGCACGGGTTGTGACGAGACGACAACCGACGTGCTGATCGAATCAGCGTTGTGGGATCCGCTCACCATCGCCGCGACAGGACGCAAGCTCGCGATCAATTCGGACGCGCGGTACCGGTTTGAGCGCGGCGTTGACCCGCTGATGACGATGCCGGGTCTTGAACTGGCGACAAAGCTCGCAGTGGATTTCTGCGGTGGCGATGCTTCCGACATCAAACTCGCCGGCACGATCCCCGATATTGACCGCGTGATTGATTTTCCGGTGAGCGAGGTGAAGCGGTTGATCGGCGCTGATATCCCGCATTACGAATCAAAGATCGTGCTGCAATCGCTTGGCTTCTGGATATCGGGCCATCAGGGCGAAGCGTGGAAGGTAGCGCCTCCCTCCTGGCGCCCCGACATTCACGGCAAGGCTGATCTCGTCGAGGAAGTGGTGCGCATCGTCGGTCTTGACCGCGTCCCGGCAACGCCCTTGCCGCGCGAGGGGCATGTCATGGGACCGGTCCTGACGCTGCAGCAAAAGCGGGTGCGCACGACAAAACGCCTGCTGGCAGCGCGCGGCATGGCGGAGGCGATCACCTGGTCCTTCATTGCCAAGGAACAGGCTGCCCTGTTCGGCGCCGCTGCCGGCCTTGATCTTGCCAATCCGATTTCAAGCGATCTTTCCACCATGCGCCCGAGCCTGCTGGCGGGGTTGGCGCTCGCTGCCAAGCGTAATGGCGACAAGAGCGTCCACGATGTCGCCCTGTTCGAAGTCGGACAGATTTTTCATGGCGGCGAGCCGGGCGAGCAGAGCATGTCAGCCTGCGGGATCAGGAGGGGACTTGCCAAAGTCAATGGCGCCGGGCGCCACTGGCAGGGCAGCGCCAGCGCCGATGTTTTTGACGTCAAGGCGGACGCGCTCAGCCTTCTTTCTGCGCTCGGCATCAATGCCGACGCGCTACAGCTGACGCGCGATGCGCCGGCCTGGTTCCATCCCGGCCGCTCAGCAAGTCTGCGCCTCGGGCCGCTCGTGCTGGGATCTTTCGGCGAATTGCACCCGCGGACCTTGAATGCGCTTGACGTCGGCGGAACCTTGCTGGGCTTCGAGATCAACCTCGACCGACTGCCAAAACCCAAAGTGAAGGCGACCCGCACCAAAGGCCACCTCGCCTTGTCGGTGCTGCAACCGGTGCGGCGTGATTTTGCTTTTGTGGTACCTTCAGGCGTGGCGGTCGGCGATCTCATCAAAGCGGCGCGGGGAGCGCAGAAAGACCTCATCTCGCGGGTGAGTGTGTTTGACGTCTATGAGGGCAAGGGCGTCGGCGAGGGGCAGAAATCGGTCGCCATCGAAGTGACGCTGCAGCCACAGGACAAGACGCTGACGGATGCCGAAATCGACACGGTCGCGGCAAAAATCGTCGCCGAAGTCACGAGGGCAACTGGGGGGTCATTGCGCAGCTGAACCGGTGCCGACATGATGGGCATCGGAGAGGTGCGATGACCCGCTACAGCTACCAATCGTTTCCCTATGTGACGCCGCCTGAATTATCAGGTGCTGCTCCCTTTGATGCCCAGGTGATCATCGTCGGGGCCGGGCCGGTGGGGCTCGCGGCTGCGGTTGACCTGGCGCTGCACGGGATCAGGAGCATCGTGCTTGATGGCAAGGATGTCGTCTCGCGCGGTTCGCGCGCCATTTGCTGGTCGAAGCGGACGCTTGATATTTTCAATCGTCTGGGCATCGGTCGCAGGGTGCGCGCGAAGGGGGTGATTTGGCAGGTTGGCCGCGTCTTTCGCGGCGATAACGAAATTTGCAATTTCAACCTCCTTGCCGAGGACGGCCATGAGATGCCGGCTTTCGTCAACCTCCAGCAATATTATGTCGAGGAATATCTCGTTGCCCGGGCGGCGGACTTTCCCGACCTCATCGATTTGAGATGGCGAAACCGGGTGATTGCCGTCAGCCAGTCGCGTGATCGGGCGATAGCCGACATCGAGACGCCGGACGGTGCCTATCGCCTTGAAGCCCCCTATCTTCTGGCCTGTGACGGGGCGCGCTCGCCGGTGCGCCATATGCTGCGGCTCGATTTTTCCGGCCAGGGATTTCCTGAACGTTTTCTTATAGCTGACGTCGAGATGAAAGCCGATTTCCCGCCTGAGCGGCATTTCTGGTTCGAGCCAAGCTTCCATCAAGGCCAGTCAGCGCTCATCCACAAACAGCCTGATGATATCTATCGCATCGACTTCCAGCTCTCGCCCGATGTCGACCCGCAGGAGGAAGTGAAGCCTGAGCGCGTGCTGCCGCGGGTCAGAGCTGCCGTCCAGGATCGCCCCTTCACGCTTGACTGGGTTTCCATCTACACCTTCCAGTGCCGACGGCTTGAGCGCTTCATCCATGAGCGGATCATCTTCGTCGGCGATGCCGCCCATGTCGTGTCACCCTTCGGGGCACGTGGCGGCAATGGCGGAATTCAGGATGTGGACAATCTGGGGTGGAAGCTCGCGCACGTTCTCAAGGGCGAGGCGAGACAAGCGCTGCTTGACACCTATGATGAGGAGCGCTGCCACGGGGCTGACGAGAATTTACGGCATTCCGCCCGCGCCACCACCTTCATGACGCCCAGGACCCGGGCGGAGCATCATTTCCGCGACGCTGTGCTTGATCTGTCAGCCACTCACGCTTTCGCCCGCCGTTTGCTCAATTCCGGGCGATTGTCGCAGCCCTGCTCGCTTGAGGGGCTGAGGCTGCAGACGCCGGCGCAGGCGGATGGCGGGCTTACCCCTGGCGTGGCCTGCCCGGATGCGCCGGTGACCGCGCCTGGCAGCCACAGCGAGGATTACCTCCTGCACCATCTTGGTGGCAGGTTCTGCCTGCTGGCGATTGATGATGCTACCACTGAGCCGCCTCAGGGACTTGATGTGGTCAGTGTTGGCGACAAGTGCCGGCTCAGTGACAAATCAGGACTGGTGGCGGCGCGCTACGGCTCCAGCGTCAGCTATCTCATCCGTCCCGACCAGCATATTGCGGCGCGCTTTCATCAGCCTCGATCCGGTGAGATCAGGCAGGCGCTGCATCGCGCACTGGCGGGGGCGCCATGAGCACGCGCGACATTGGCGGTGATCGCCTGCAGGAGCGGGGCGATGATCTTTACGCCGCACTTCTGGCAGCGCATCACGGCTTGAGCGACGAGGACAGCGCCCGACTGAACGCCCGCCTCGTGCTGTTGCTTGCCAACGAGCTGGGCGACATCGACACCGTGCTGGCGGTGATCACTGCGGCCAGAGCCGGGTTCACGCCCTGATATCATCCTCAAGCAATTGTCGCAGGGCTGCATCGGGAAGCGGCCTGACACCGAACCAGCGCTCGAAACCCGGCACAGCCTGATGGATGAGCATGCCCAGACCATCGACAGTGCGGTGCCCCAGGGTCCGCGCCTGTCGCAGGAGGTCGGTCTCCAGCGGCACATAGACGATATCGTGAACGATGGCGCCCTGCCTGAGGCTCGCAAGGTCAATCACAAGCGGTGGCTTGCCACTCATGCCAAGCGCCGTCGTATTGACCAGGAGATTGCAGGCAGGGAGGTGGCCGGCGAGGTCGTCCGGCGTGGCGACAGAGACAGCAGCGCCGAAAACGCGCGCCAGCTCATCTGCTCGCACGCGGGTGCGGTTGACAAGCGTCAGTTCAAAACCACGCGACAGCAGGGCAAAGACGGCAGCACGCGCCGCCCCGCCAGCGCCGAGAATAACCGCCCTGCCGCCGCCGCTATCCCAGCCCGGCGCTTTGTCATCAAGATTGGCAAGAAAGCCGTAGGCGTCCGTATTGTCCCCTCGCAGCCGATCCTTCTCGCGCCAGATGGTGTTGACGGCGCCGATGGCGCGGGCAGCCTCAGTGACGCCATCAAGCAGAGGCATCACCGCCTGCTTGTGAGGAACGGTCACGTTGCATCCAGCGTCACCACGCCCGGCCATGGCGCTGATGAAATCACGCAGAGCCTCCGGCGCCACATCAATACGCTCGTAGTCGCCGGCAATCGCATAGAGGCGCAGCCAGTAGCGATGCAGCAGCGGCGAGCGCGAATGAGCGATGGGGTGGCCGATAACAGCGGCGCGTGGTGAATGAGGGCTTGGCATGACCGGTGCCTTGTTCCATGACAGGGGCCGGGATGGCAAGTTTGTATCTTGCACCCGGCGGAGGGCAGGAATTCATGGCGCAGGAGCGCGTGCAGAATCTGTTTGGCCCGCGCCCTCTTCTTCCCAATCGCTGGGACGTTGTGGCCTTCGCGCTCGTCACCGGTGTTTTCGTGCTGCTGGCGATTGGTGCACGGGACACGACGCTGCCGCTTGCCGCACTCCCCAACCCTGCCGTTTCACTCGATCCCCGTCATCTGCCGGAATATGCGCTGCGCACCGTGCTGCGGATGCTGGCGGCCATTGTCCTTGCCACCCTCTTCACCTTCCTCTACGCGCCCCTTGCCGCCAAGAGCCGCCATGCGCGCCTCATCCTCATTCCCGTTCTGGACGTGCTGCAATCAGTGCCGATCCTCGGTTTCCTGACGTTTACGGTGCTGTTTTTTCTTGGCCTGTTCCCGGGGCAGGTACTGGGGGCCGAGCTTGCCGCTGTCTTTGCCATCTTCACCAGTCAGGCATGGAACATGACGTTCAGCATGTACCAGTCGCTGCGCACCGTACCGAAGGATCTCGAAGAGGCGGCCGCCAGTTTCAAGCTCAGCCAATGGCAGCGCTTCTGGCGCCTCGATGTTCCCTTCGCCATGCCCGGCCTGGTGTGGAACGCCATGATGTCGATGTCGGGTGGCTGGTTTTTCGTGGTGGCGTCGGAAGCGATCACAGTGGGCGACACCAGTGTGGCGCTCCCCGGCATTGGCACCTATGTGGCACGCGCCATCGAGGCCCGTGACCTGCCAGCCATCGGCTTTGCGATGCTCACCATGCTCATCGTCATCCTCATCTACGATCAGCTGCTGTTTCGCGTGCTGGTGGCGTGGGCCGACAAATTCCGGTTCGAACAATCGGTCTCGAGCGAACCGCCGTCATCATGGGTCTACAACCTCTTCCGTCGCACACGCCTGTTGCGCGCCCTTGTGGCGCCGCTGGCGCGTGGCCTTGGCACCATTGCCGCCTGGCGGTTTAGCCTGCCGCTCCCCGCTATCCCTCGGACCGCCGGCAACGGGCGGCAGCGTCTCCTCGATGCCCTCTTTTTTGTGGCCATCGCTGCCCTCAGCGGACTGGCGCTATGGCGCATCATCTCGTTTCTTGGCGCGACGATCGGGTTGTCGGATGTTCGGCATGCCGTGACGCTCGGCTTTGCCACGCTCGCCCGGGTGATCGTCCTGATGATCGCTGCCAGCCTGATCTGGGTACCAGTAGGGGTGTGGATCGGCTTGCGCCCGCGGCTTGCCGAAATCGCCCAGCCCTTGGCGCAGTTTCTCGCCGCTTTCCCCGCCAACATCGCTTTTCCAGTGGCGGTGATTGCCATTGTCCGCTTCGACCTTGATGCCAATGTCTGGCTGAGCCCGCTGATGATCCTGGGCACGCAATGGTATATTCTTTTCAATGTCATTGCCGGGGCGAGCGCCTTTCCCTCCGATCTCGGGGAGGCAGCTGCAAGCTTTCATGTCAGAGGCTGGAACTGGTGGCGCAAGGTGATTTTGCCCGGAATTCTGCCCTATTACGTGACAGGCGCAGTGACGGCCTGCGGCGGCTCCTGGAACGCGGCCATCGTAGCTGAAATCGCCAGTTGGGGCGACACCAGGCTGGTCGCCTTCGGGCTGGGGTCCTATATCGCCGAGGCAAGTGCGGCTGGCGATATCGCCCGGGTTGTGCTGGGCGTGACGGTGATGGCGCTCTTCGTGATCGCCTGCAACCGTCTTGTCTGGCATCCGCTCTACGCCTTCTGCGAACGGCGCGTCAGACTAGCATGATGCAGGAACCGCCCGACATGACATCATCCGCCCCGGCACCTTTGCTCAGATTATCGGGTATTACCCGCAGCTTTCCCAAGGGGAGCGGCGATGACATTCTGGTGCTTGATAACGTCGATCTGAGAATCGAGCGCGGCGAGATCGTCGGCCTCCTCGGCCGTTCGGGTTCGGGCAAGTCGACCTTGCTGCGCATCATCGCCGGGCTGATCACGGCCTCGCACGGCACTGCCCAATATCGCGGGCAAGACATCAACGGGCCGCCGGATGGCGTCGCGATGGTGTTCCAGTCCTTTGCACTCTTTCCGTGGCTGACGGTGCTGGAGAATGTCGAGCTTGGGCTTGAGGCGCTCGGCATCGACGAGACCGAGCGCCGGCGCCGGGCGCTCGCTGCCATCGACCTCATCGGTCTTGACGGCTTTGAATCAGCCTTCCCCAAGGAGCTTTCGGGCGGCATGCGCCAGCGCGTCGGGTTTGCCCGCGCGCTTGTTGTCCATCCTGATCTTCTGCTGATGGATGAACCGTTTTCTGCGCTTGATGTCCTGACGGCGGAAACGTTGCGCACCGATCTCATCGACCTGTGGATCGAAGGTCGCCTTCCTATAGCCTCAGCACTGATGGTGACCCACAACATCGAAGAAGCGGTGCTGATGTGCGACCGCCTGCTCATTTTTCAGTCGAATCCGGGGCGGGTTGCGGCTGAGATCAAAATCACCCTGCCACATCCGCGCAACCGCCTCGACCCCATCTTCCGCCAGCTTGTCGATTCAATTTATGCCCGCATGACCGAGCGCCGCGAACAGCGCCAGCCAAGCCATGAGGGTATTCCCGGCAGCGGCGTCGGCATGGTGCTCAACATGGTTTCAACCAACGTACTCTCCGGCCTCATCGAGGCGGTGGCGGGAGCACCCTATCAGGGCAAGGCCGATCTGCCGGAACTGGCGCAGGCGCTGCAGATGGAAGCAGACGAGATGTTTCATCTTGCCGAGACATTACAATTGCTGCGCCTTGGCGATGTATCGGAAGGTGACCTGCGTCTGAGCGAGGCTGGCAAGCGTTTCTCAGGCCTCGACACGGACGGGCGCAAGCGCCTGTTTGCCGATCATCTGGTGGCCTATGTGCCGCTCATCGGCCTCATCAAGCGGGTGCTTGATGAGCGCCCGAGCCATAGCGCGCCTGCTGCCCGGTTCCGTAACGAACTTGAAGACTATATGTCGGAGGATTACGCTGAGGAAACGCTGTCAACTGTCATTTCATGGGCGCGTTATGGCGAGATCTTTGCCTATGACGAGCATCTCGAACAATTCAGCCTCGAAAATCCGCACTGAGCAGGTTTCGCCTCTCGCCACCCTCGATATCGCTGGCAGGGAACAATCCGGCCTGCCGCCCGTTTCAATCAGCGGGCGCGGCGGCACGGGTAGCAGCCGCCGCGAAAAGAGGATCAAGCCATGAAAAATCTGCGTCTTGCCGGCGCCTTGTGCGTCGCTATTGCCGGAACCATTGCCGGCGCCATGTCACCAGCTTCAGCCGAAACAAACATCAGGGTCGGGACGTTGCGCTGCGACGTCAAGGGCGGCATCGGTCTGGTGATTACCTCTAAAAAAGACATGCTCTGCTCGTTTCGGCCGGTCAATGGCGGGTCGGAGCGCTACGTCGGGACGATCAGGAAATTTGGCATCGATATCGGAGCAACCGACCGCGCCATGATCGGCTGGGCTGTTTTCGCTCCATCGAAGGGTCGCGCCAAGGGAGCCCTGGCCGGCAGTTATGTCGGCGCGACCGGCGAGGCAACGCTTGGCGTCGGCGTGGGTGCCAATGTGCTTGTCGGCGGGTTCCACCGCTCGCTCACCCTGCAACCGCTGTCGCTGGGCGTCCAGCAGGGTATCAACGTCGCCGCCGGCGTTGCCGATCTTGAGCTTCGTTCCGTCCACTAATTCACAAACGACGCCACTAAAAAGGGTCTTCTGCCTGGCAGAAGGCCCTTTTCGGTCTGCTCCCCGCCTGTTTCACCGTTTGACCTCTTTGCTGGCGCCAGCAACCTGCTAATCTCGTCCCAACAAAAAACGACGAGGAGGTCGGCCATGGACGGGATAGGACGGCGTGAGATATTGGCGGGCGCATTGGCAACTGGCGGTGGCGCGCTGCTTGCAGCACCCGTGGAAGCGCAGGCGATCAAGACGCCTTTCACAATCCAGCCGACGATGATCCCCATCGCCGGCTCCGACATGATGTTTCCGGTCCGGCGCATTTATTGTATCGGTCGCAACTACGCCGCCCATGCCCGCGAGATGGGTTCCGACCCCACACGCGAGCCGCCCTTCTTCTTCCAGAAGCCGACTGACGCCATCCAGAATGTCGGCATTGGCACGGTTGCCGATCATCCCTATCCCTCGCTCACCAAGAATTATCATTACGAGGTCGAGCTGGTGGTGGCGCTGAAATCGGGAGGGCGCAACATCCCCCAGGAGACAGCGCTCGATCATGTTTTCGCCTATGCGGTTGGCCTCGACATGACCAGGCGTGATCTGCAGCGCGCGATGGGCGACCAGAAGAAGCCGTGGGAAATAGGCAAGTCCTTTGACCGCTCGGCGCCTCTGGGGCCGCTGCACACCGTCGACAAGGTGGGCCATGTCGGCGATGCCAGGATATCGCTGGCGGTTAATGGCACGATCAAACAGGATGCGACGCTTGCCCATATGATCTGGTCGGTGGCCGAGCAGATCGCCAAGCTGTCGCAAGCCAATGAGCTGCATGCCGGCGACATCATCTATTCCGGCACGCCGGAGAATGTCGGGCCGGTGATCGTCGGTGATACGCTGTTGTGCAAGATCGACGGCCTGCCCGATCTGGCGATCAAGATCGTCTGATCGATATTCGTCCGTTTTCTCAATCGCGAGGGCATATTCAGCAATGTCGAGCGCGTTCACTCCGGGTTTTCTCCCCCGCTGCCGTCCAGATCCTGTTCCGGCTATCTATCCATTGCCGGAATATCTGGCGGAGGGCAGCCGCAAGGCTGATTACGAGGACACCAAGGCGATACTCCAGGTGCCTTGGATGGGCGTCGTTACCATGTCGTTTTCGCATTATCGCCATTTCTACAAGGCGCTGTGGGGCGGGTTGCGGCCGCTCTTTCAGTCAGCCGAGCTGGCGGAGCGCTGTGTAGCACTGCGCCTCAAGGCCGAAGGTCTGGTCGCCGGGCTGGCACCGCCGTCGATAATCGAGCGGCTGAAGGCCACCGGCTACGCGCCGCGCGAGATCGACGCCATTTGCGACATCAACACGGTGTTTCATATCGGTAACCTTCCCTATGTGCTCATGGCGACCTATGCTCGCCTGCTGCTGGAAGGCCACGAATTGTCGACGGTGACAGCGACGATGCCTTTCGCCGGTCGCCACGCGCCACCGTCCTTGGCCCCGTTCGTGCTGATGGAAGCTCATCATGCTGATCAGCCGACACGAGCCATCTATGACGACGTCAAGGCGCAGCTTGGCCTGCCGCTCGTCAACACCGATTACCGGGCCTTTGCCCGCTGGCCCAGCTATTTTGCCACGGCTTGGCAGGACCTGCGTTCGCATCTGCAGACGCCCGGCTATGAAGCCATCGTCAGGGCCATGCACGAGGCCGTAGTCCAGGCCGCGCTCAGCCTGCCAAATCCGGGCGGCCTGACCAGCGCCATCCTGCGAGACGCCGCCCGGCAGGAAGGCAGTTTTGACGAGGTGCATCGGACAGTTCAGCTCTTCCAGTGGCTTCTGCCCGGCCTCATCATCAACGTCGCCTATTTCCGCGCCCAGCTGTGAGGGGTGGGCGCAATCGATATAAATAAATCGCCGCAAGGTTTTTTTGTATGTCAGGAAAAGCACATGGCAGGCACACCGCATAATTCGTTCAAGAAGAAGCTCGGCCGCCAGCAACAACTCGGCATCTGGTCGACACTCGCCTCACCCCAGCTTGCCGAATTGCTTCTGGGGTGCGGTTTTGACTGGATGCTGATTGATACCGAGCATTCGCCCAACGATCTTTCCAAAGTGATCGAGCATCTGCGTGCCGCCGAGGCGCGCGGCGTGCCGGCTGTCGTGCGCCCGTCATGGAACGACACGGTCGAGGTCAAGCGGCTGATGGATCAGGGAGCGCAGAGCCTGTTGTTTCCCTATGTGCAAAATCCCCAGGAGGCAGCGGCGGCGGTGGCGGCCACGCGCTTTCCGCCTCATGGCAATCGCGGCGTGTCAGGCGGCTCGCGTGGGGCCGGCTACGGGCTATGGCCGGATTATTTCAAGCGCTACGCCGATGAAGTGTGCGTGCTCGTCCAGATCGAGACGGTGTCAGCGCTGGCTCAGATCGAGGCTATTGCTGCCGTCCCCGGTGTCGATGGCGTGTTCATCGGCCCCGCTGACCTTGCCGCCGATATGGGGCATCTTGGCAATCTCCAGCATGCCGATGTGCAACAGGCCATCGATGACGGCTTTGCCCGGCTGAAGGCGATCGGCAAGCCATCCGGCTATCTCACGACCAATGAAGATGAGATTGTCCGCCGTATTGCCGCAGGTGTCGATTTCGTGGCGGTAACAACCGATGGCGCGCTGATTGCCAAGGCAGCGAGCGCCCTCATGCACCGGCTGCGCCAGGGTTGAATATGTGTCAGGCGCGCGGAATGGTTCGCGGTCGGGCGCGGCCGGCCTGGGCTGCGAGCCGGACGGAGGCGTTGGCTGCGCCATAACCGGCATAGCCGGCACGCTCCACAAATTCGAAGAAGAAGCCGCCATCGCGGGTGCCGGTGTAGGATTGCAGGAAGATACCGGCGGCATCACGGTCGTAGAGAATATTCAACGCCTTGTAGCGCGCGATTTGGGCAGGCGTCAGATCGGTACGCGCTTCCAGATCATCGTAATAATTTTCCGGCACCGGCAGCATGTCGACACCTGCCGCCGTCAGCGCCGTGACAGTGGCGGCAAGATCGCTGGTGGCAAGGGCGATGTGCTGGACGCCGGAGCCGAAGAAATCAGTCACAAAGCGCGCTGACAGGGTATGATGGCTCTGCGATCCGTTCAGCACCAGCCGCAGGCCGGCGCCTTTGTCGATGCCACTCTCGATGACCTGGCTCTGAACGACGCCACCGGGGTCGATGACAGCCTGGCTTGGCGTTTTGCGCGTGTTGAAGAGCGAGGTATAGAACAGCAGCCAGGTAAGCATTTCCTCGTAATGCATGGCTTGCGAGATGTGATCGATGCGGGTGAGGCCGGATCCTGTCGTGGACCTACCGGTCGGCGCGAAATCAATATCCGCCCAGCGCGCCAGACCCTCGCTGTGATCGAGAAAATAGATGAGACTGCCGCCCACGCCGCGCACGGCGGGAATGGCAAGTTCACCGGGACCGATCGTCCCTTCATGCGGGATATCGAGCAGGGCGCTCGCGCGTTGCGTCGTGGCGGCGGCGTCCCCTACCCGCAGGCCCAGCGCGCACACCGATGTGCCATGGCTGATCTGGTAGCTGCGGGCAAAGCCATCTGGATCACTGTTCAGAATGATGCGGATATCGCCCTGCTGCCATAACGCGACATCCTTGCTGCGATGGCGGCCGGCTTCGACGAAGCCGAGTTGGCTGAGCCATGTCTCGAAGGCTGCGCGCTCGCCGTCCTCAACCGAGAATTCGATAAATTCCACCCCCTCGATCATCGTCGGAGGCGGCATCGATACGGCGCCGGCAAGGGTTTTTCCCATGCGGCGCCCCGTGTCATCCATCAGGCAGATAAGCGAGCGGTGACCATCAAGCGCGACGGAGCGGGCCGAGCCGGCGCGAAAGCGGTCGTTGAAGATTTCCAGAGAGAGGTAGCCAGCATAACCATTTGCCGCCAGCCCTTCCATCACGGGGCCAAGATTGAAATCGCCCTGCCCCGGCAGACAGCGCCAGTGCCGGCTCCATGACACGATATCCATCTGCAGGCGCGGCGCATCGGCAATCTGCACGAGAAAGATGCGCTCAGCGGGAATGTTGGCCACCACAGAGGGGTCGATATCGCGTGCCAGCATATGGAAGCTGTCGAGAATGAGGCCAAGGCGCGGATGGTCAGTGCGACGGACGATCTCCCAGGCATCACGGTAATCATAGGTATGGCGCCCCCATGACAGGGCTTCAAAACCGACCCTCATGTCACGGCGCGCAGCGCGCTCGGCAAGCTCGGCAAGATCGTGCGCGGCACGATCAACACCGCCCACCGCATCGGCGGCAACGGTCGAACAGACAAAGAGAAGATCGGTGCCCAGCTCCTGCAAGAGGTCGAATTTGCGCTCGGCGCGATCAAAGGCGCGCTGGCGCTTCGCGTCAGGCATGCCTTCAAAATCGCGGAAGGGCTGGCAGGTGACGATGGCCAGTCCAAGATCAGCGCAGCGCTCGCGGATCTCGCGCGGCGTGCCGGGAAAGGTGATGAGGTCGTTTTCGAAAATCTCGACCGCATGGAAACCGGCAGCAGCGATCGCCTCCAGCTTTTCGGGCAAGCTGCCGGGGATGCAGACGGTCGCCATCGCGGTCTTCATGGCGGCGCTCCTCAATAGGTGATGTGGGCGCGGGCGCGCAGAATATCCGGGGTGGTGGTCGGGAAGCCGAAAAATTCAAGATAGGCCGGTATCTGCTCAAACAGCATGTCGATCCCGATCTGGATACGGCAGCCCGCGGCCTCGGCGGCATTGAGGAAAGCGGTCTTTTCCTTTTTCATCACCACTTCGCCGACAAAGTTCTGCGGACCAAGACGCGCCACATCAAGCGGCATCGGATCGCCCGCCTTCATCCCCAGCGGCGTCGCGTTGACGACGATATCGGCACCCGCCGGGTCGTTTGAGCCGAGGGTCATATTCAGATCGGGGTAATGATGGCCAAGCCGCTGTGCCAGCCCTTCCATGGTGGATGAGCTGACGTCATGGAGACACAAATGCGCAATGCCGGCGCCAGCCAGCGAAGCAGCAATCGCCGAGCCGACGCCCCCGCAGCCAATGACAAGCGCTTGCCGGCCGCCGACGATGCAGCATTTCCTCATCAGCCCACGAACAAAGCCTTCGCCATCGAACATATCGCCGATGAGCCGGCCATCGGCGAGGCGGCGCACCGCGTTACAAGCCCCGGAAATCTCGGCTGTTGGTGACACCTCATCCATCAGGTTCAACGCGGTTACCTTGTGCGGCATGGTGATGAGGGCGCCGTGAAAATTGGTGAAGCGGCAGATGGCGGGAAAGGCGGTGGCGAAATCCTCCCCCTTCACGCCCATCGGCACGACGACGGCATCAAGGTTGATGCTGTCAAAATAAGGATTGTAGATCATCGGCGCCTTGAAGGTTGACGTCGGGTAGCCGATATGGGCGATGAGCGCCGTATTGCCGTTGATGGTCGCCATGTCGTTTGCCTGGTCGCTGGAGCATCTTGCGCCGGCCTGCTGCCGGGCGCTGGATGATTACGCTGCCGCGCCCATCGCCCCGCCCAGAAAAAGCTGGGCGATGCGCGGGTCGTTGAGAATATCGTGAGCCGGTCCGTGGAGGCGGGTCTGGCCCAGTTCGAGGACCAGACCGTCATCGGACATTTCTAGCGCCATGCGGGCGTTCTGCTCGATCATCAGGATGGTGACGCCCTTGGCGCGCAGCTCCTTCAGAATGGCAAACGTTTCCTGCACGAGAAGGGGTGACAGGCCGATGGACGGCTCGTCGATGAGAATGAGCTTGGGGTCGAGCAGCAGGCCGCGCATGATTTCCAGCTGCTTCTGCTGACCGCCCGAAAGGGTGGAGGCCTGGACGTCGGCTTTCTCGCGCAAAGCGGGAAAGCGGTCGAGCGCGGCCTCGATGCGCTGGGGCAGGTCGGCGATGTTGGCCGCCGCGACAGCGCCGAATTCAAGATTATGGCGCACCGACATTTCCGGAAAAATATTGCGCCCCTGCGGCACATAGACGATGCCGGCCTCGATGAGACGGCGCGGCGACCAGCCGGTGATGCTCTGCCCGTCGAAATGGATCGATCCGGCACGCAGCTTGAGAAGGCCGAAGATCGCCTTGAAAACGGTTGATTTGCCGGCGCCATTGGGGCCGATGACCGTGGTGATGACACCGCGACGCACCTCGAAGCTGGTGCCGTTGAGGATGGTCATCGAGCCATAGCCGGCGATGATACCATCGAGTTTCAGAAGCGGATTGTCCATGGTCTCTGCCCTCAATGTCCAAGATAGGCGTCAATCACCGCCTGATTGGCCCTGATGTCGGCAGGCGTGCCGATCGCCAGCACCTTGCCTTCCGCCAGCACGACGACGCGGCTGCACAGGCTCATGACGAAATCCATGTTGTGCTCGATGACGACGAAGGTGGCGCCCTGCTCCTCATTGATCGCTTTGAGGCGCTCCTTGAGATTTCCCAGCATCGTCAGGTTGACACCACCTGCCGGTTCATCAAGCAGAACAAGGCGTGGGCCGGCCATGAAGGCCATGGCGGCATCGAGCAATTTCTGCTGGCCAAACGACAGACCGCCGGCCCGCTCATCAGCCAGATGCTGCATCTTGAAAAAGGCGATCATCTTGTCGGCGTCAGGCGTGAGCCCGGCATCGCCTGGTCCAAGCAGGCGCGAGAGCATGCTGCCACGATGCTCCTGCCCGGCCAGAATGAGGTTCTCGCGGACGCTGAGCTTGGGGAAGACCTGCAGCAGCTGGAAGGTGCGGCTGACGCCGAGGCGGTTGAGTTGCGACGGGCGAAGCCCGGTCACCCGCTCTCCTTCCAGCCAGACCTCGCCGGAGCTTGGCGGCAGCTGGCCGAGGATACAATTGAAGAGGGTGGATTTGCCGCAGCCATTGGGGCCGATAATGCCGAGGATTTCGCCCGGCCTGACGTCAAACGAGACGCCGCGTACGGCATGAATGCCGCCGAAGGATTTATGAATATCGCGGACTTCAAGAACCGGCTTCATGGTGCGCGCCCCTCGTCAAGCGTGGGCCTGGCGGCAGCACGCAGGGCGGAGGCGCGTCTGGTTTTGCGCCGGGTCAGCGCTTCGTCGAGAATGCCCAGGATGCCGGAGGGCGACCAGATCAGCAGCAGCATGACGACGAGCGCGTAGATGATGAGATAATACCCCTTGGTGAAGCGCAGCCATTCCGGCAGCAGCACGGCGATGAGCGCGCCAAGGAAGGGCCCGAAGAAAAATCCCTGACCGCCAACGATGACCATCAGCAGCAGGTTGAGCGACAGCACCAGGGAAAAGGGCGTGGGATCGACGAATTCGACGAGCGGCGCGTAAAGCACACCCGACACCCCGCCAATGGCGGAGCCGATGGCAAAGGCCATGAGAGTGTAGCGGCGCGTATCAATGCCCAGCGATTGCGCACGCAGCGGGTTTTCGCGCAGCGCCGTAAAGGCCCTGCCCCAGGGCGAGCGCACCAGCCACCAGGCCATGAGAGACACCGCGCCGAGCGCGCCAAGACAGACATAATAGAAGGCCTGTGCAGAGCGCGTGGAAAAGCCGAAGATGGTGGGGCGAGGAATGCCGAAGATGCCGTAGATACCGCCTGTCAGCCATTGCTCGTTGCGGAAGACGAGGAAGGCCAGCGTGGAGAAGGCCAGCGTCACGAAGGCCAGATAATGGTGCTGCACACGCAGCGCCGGGTAGCCCAGCAGCCAGCCCACCGCAAAGCACAGGATGATGGCAACAATGAGCGCCACCAGCAGCGGCCAGCCGGCACTTGTCATGATGGCAGCCGTATAGGCGCCAATGCCGACAAAGGCTCCTTGCGCGAGTGAAATCTGCCCGGCATAGCCCAGCGTCAGATTAAGGCCGATGGCGGCAATCGTCGTTACCGCCCACAGGCTGAGGATATAGATGCCATAGCGCTCGAGGCCAAAGGGAAGAGCAATGAGCAGCATAATGGCGAGGACAAGGGCTGCCGGTTGCCACAATCGTGCGAGTGGCGGGATCATACGGTGCGCTCCTCTGCCTTGCCGAAGAGACCTTGCGGACGCAGCAAGATGACGGCGATGAGGAGAAAGAGCGGGACGGCGCCGCGATATTGCGTCGACACATAGGCGGCAGCAAGATTATCGGCGATGCCGAGCAGGAAACCGCCGGCGATGGCGCCGCGAATACGATTGAAGCCACCGACGATGGCGGCGATGAAGGCAGCCAGCCCCAGCGTCTCGCCAGAAGAGAATTTGGCAAGGTAGATCGGGCTCACCAACAGGGAGGCAATGCCCACCAGCAAGCCGTTGATGAGGAAGGTGTACATGATCATGCGCTCCACCGGGATGCCGAGGATGCGGGCGACGTCCGGATTCTGGGCGCAAGCCTGCATCTGCCGGCCAATCGGTGTGCGATCGAGCAGTGCTGTCAGCGCCATGACGCTGGCAATCGCCACCAGAACGACGCCCACATGCTGGAGCGACACGCTGATACCGGCAAAACCGATGGTGGTGCCAGGAATGAAGGAGGGAAAGGGCGAGGCTTCGGCGCTGTAGAATTCCTTCACGCTCTCGCGCAGGAAAATCGACAAGGCCATGGTGGCAATCGCCAGCGGCAGGACGCCGTGCCTGAGCATCGGATCAACCAGCAGGCGCTTGAACATGGCACCCAGAATAATCACGCTGATGACAAGACCGATGAGGGCAGCAAGCCAGAACGGGGCGCCGGCATTGATCGCTGCCAGTACGAAGAAGGCCGGCAGCATGACGAATTCACCTTGGGCGAAATTGATGGTCTGCGAGGTCTGCCACAGCAGCGAGAAACCGATGGCAATGAGCGCGTAGATGGCGCCGGTCGCCAGGCCGGCAATGACGAGCGACATGAAACTGGCCATTTTCCGTCCTCTTGGCATGGTCAAAACAAACGGGCTGCGCTGATCGGCTCACACACGGGCGCCGGGCGTCCCTGTTTCAGGCAGTGTCAGGCTGATATCGGCGGGGCGCAGGTGATACGGGATCCGACGTCTGCCGGACCCCGCATGATGGCTGGCTTACTTCTTCAGCTTGGGCAGAATTTTGGTGATCTGCTGCTTGCCGTGCACGACCTCGCCGAGGAAGGAATCGCGATCAAGATCGCCATTCTCGTCGATCGTCACATCCATCAGGATGCCGGGCTCTTTTGAGGCCAGAATGGTGAGATTCTTGAGCGCGTCCGGCAGCCCCTTCGCATCAAGCTTGCCCATCTTCTCGCTGGCGGCCTTGATCATGTAGATGCTGAGATAACCCTTGATGCCATTATGGTCCGGCACGTAATTGTATCTTGTAACGAACGTCTTGCGGAATTCCTGGATCGCCGGCACCGGAGCATCAGTGGTGAGGCCGACATGGCCCCTGACGCCATTGGCGGCCTCGCCTGCAAGCTCGATCACCTTCTGACCGAGCAGCGTGGTTTCGCCGATCAGCGGCACCTTGATGTCGGCCTTGCGGATTTCCTTCAGAATGCGCGCACTTTCCTCTTCGTTGAGATAGACGAACACAGCATCCGCACCGGCTGCCTTCACCTTGGCAACGTCGGCGGCAAAGTCGACCTGGCCGGCCTCGGTTGAAATGTCAGCCGCGATCTTGATGCCGCGCGCCTGCAATTCCTTGCTCAGCGTATCGCGGCCACCCTTGCCGAAATCATTGTTGACCCAGACCATCGACACGCTCTTCACCTTCACCTCGTCAACGAGGTAGGCGGCGATCTTGGGCATCGATGATTGCTGGCCAAAAGATGTACGAAACAGTGTCTTCATGCCAAGGCGCGTCAGCTCGGCCGCCTCGCCGCCCATCACCTGGGCGATGCCGGCATCAGATGTCAGCTGTGCGGTGACCTTCACCGAACCAGAAAACCCCGGACCAAGAATAGCATAGGGTTTTTCGTCAATGGCGCGCTGGATGAGGCCGCGGGCGACGCCTGGATTTGACTGCGAATCGTAATGAGTGACTTCGATCTTCTTGCCAAGAATGCCGCCCTTGGCGTTGATTTCCGCAATCGCCAGATCAGCCCCGTTTTTGAAATTGGTGCCGACGGTGGCGCCGCCGCCCGATAATTCGCCAACGCTGATGAGCTTCACTGCGTCCTGCGCGCCTGCGGGCGCCGCGAGGCAGGCGGCAAAGGCGCCGACGATCAGCCAGCGGTTAAAGGGGTGCCGTTTGTTCATGCTGAGTATCCTCCCTGGATTATTACAACGAAGCCTGTTGATTGAGCTTCTTCTTGTTGCCACCGGACGTGCACGCACCAGTATCCACACCGACGTCATTTTGGCAAAGCGCAGCTCGCCTTGCCGATCGCGGGATATCGAGCGCCGCATCCTTTCCTGTGTCCACCCTGACGGTAGCCGGTCTTCCTGCCAGCCTCTGTCGTACCTTTAAAGAGGAAAGGCAACGCATAACGCAATAACCATTTCTTTCATGAAACATAACATGATGTTATTTTTTTCGATACCTCTGCGGACCGTTGGGCAAGCGGGTGACGGCCGCCATTTCCTGGCGCAACAAGGCGATGAAGGTTTCAGCAAAGCGCGACAAGGGTTTTCCGGCCTTGATGGCGATGTAGGTCTGGAAATCGGTCGGCTCGTCGATATCGAGGATCTTTATCCCCGGCGCACTGCCATGCGCCACTGTGAATTCATCAATGACTGCAATGCCAAGCCCGGCGCGCACCAGCGCCAGGACGGTGGTGCCGAAGCGCGCCCTGATCGGAATGTCGTAGGTGACGCCCGCCTGGCGGAAGAGTTCGGTCATGATGCGGCCATAGGGGTCGTTGGGATCGATGCCGATGAGCGGATGAGCGGCGATTTCACGGGTCGTGATCCGCGATTGGCGCCCCAGCTCATGCCCTTCGGGAACGATGCACACCAGTTTGCCGGCAGCCAGCGGCAGAAAATCGATGCCGGGATGGTCAAAGCGCGTACTCATCACCACCAGTTCGCCTTTGCCCAGCAAAAGATATTCGACCGCCTCTTCGATCTTCAGAATATTGATGTCGAGACGCAAGCCGTCATGGCGTTGGCGCAGGCGCACCACGGCGCGCGGCACCATGACGTTGGAGATGCTCGGCACCGAGGCAAGCCGCAATTCCAGCCCGTCGCCGCGTTCGATGCGCCGCAAGGCAAAATGGAGATCGTCGACTTTTTTGTAGACACCGTTGATCTGCTCGAAAATATCTTCGGCATCGGGCGTTGGCACGTAGCGCCCGTGGCGGCGCTCAAAGAGGCGCAGGCCGAGCATGCGCTCGGTATATTTCATCAACCGGCTGATGCCCGGGGCCGAGACATGCAGGAGCGCTGCCGCGCCGGCAATCGTTCCGGTGATCATGATGGCGCGCACCACCTCGATCTGGCGCAGCGTCATCAGCGGGCGGGAGGCAGGTTCGCTCACACTCTTTCCTCTGAGGACAGCCCCGTGCCGCGTGATGATCGGCCAGGCGACATTGCTGGAGAGGATCATACTTCTCGACCAGAACCAATGGTCCGCCCCGGCGAGGCTTTGACGGCGTCATGCCTCGATGCAGAAGATATCGCGAAAGCTGCGAGTGCCCTTGGGGGTGATCTCGAGGGCGCGCGAGCCCGGCTGTCGGCGCACCCAGTTTTCCGCCAGGGCATGGGCACACAGTGCCGCGCCAAGGACGCCGGCAATATGCGGGCGCCGTTCGCTCCAGTCGAGGCACAGGCTGCACAAGGGGGTGGCGCGGCGCGGCGTGCGGATGATGTCGGGGAGTGGAATTCCAGCTTGCTTGAGGCGATCGCTACCGGCAGACGTCAGCATCGCTGCCTCCTCGCCGATCTCGATCCAGCCCTGCGTCATCATCGCCTCAGCAAGGCCTACCCCCAGGCGTCCGGCAAAATGATCATAACAGGTGCGGGCGCGGCGCATCGCCTCATCGCGCGGGCCGGTGCGCGGCGGCTTGATCTGGCGGCCGACCGCCACCAGCATCATGCTTTCGAGCAGGCGCGCCACCTGCGGCCCGGCAAGGCGGTGATAGCGATGGCGCCCCTGCGCGGTAACCGCAATCAGGCCTGAAGCCGCCAGCTGCGCCAGATGGCCGCTCGCCGTTTGCGGGGTAATCGCGGCAACGCGCGATAACTCGCCGGCCGTCAGCGCCCGCCCGTCCATCAGCGCCTGCAGCATGGCGGCGCGCGCCGGCTCGCCGATGAGCGAGGCAATTTCCGCAAGTGCGTTGGTCGTCACCATGTCCGGGCTTCCTTTGCCTGACAACCTATCATAACCGCCATCATGATCGTTCGGTGCCGACCGTAACATCTGCTGGCCCTCCTGCGGCATCTCGCCTTGCACTCAGACAAGGGGGAGAGCGATGGGCGAGCGGACGAAGCGGTTTTACGGCTGGACGGTGGTGGGGGCTGCTGTCATCATCGCCATGTTCGGCTGGGGCATCGGCTTTTACGGCCCGCCCATCTATCTTGAAGCTGTACGTGCGGCTCGTGGCTGGCCGCTCGCGGTCGTATCAGGCGCTGTGACCAGCCATTTCCTGGCCGGCGTTGTGGTGGTTGCCAACCTGCCGCGCCTGCATCGGCGTTTCGGGTTACCGATGGTGACATTCATTGGCGCCGCCCTGCTGGCAGCAGGCGTCTGCGGCTGGGCGTTTGCCGCCCCGCCCTGGCAGCTTTATGCAGCGACATTGCTGTCGGGTGCGGGATGGGTGGCGCTGGGGGCTGCGGCGATCAACGCCATCATCGCCCCGTGGTTTGTCTGCAAACGCCCGGCGGCACTCGCCACTGCCTATAATGGCGCAAGCCTCGGCGGCATCGTCTTTTCGCCCTTGTGGGCGGCGCTGATCGCCTGGATCGGCTTTCCTCTGGCGAGTGTGGCGGTAGGGGCAGTCCTTGTTGCGTGTGTCCTGATCATTGCTGCGACCATCCTGATCCATTCGCCGCGCAGCAAGGGGGTTGAGGCTGATGGTGATGAGGTGGGTGCAAGCCTTCCGGGTGGCGACCCCACAGATGCGTGTGCACGCATTACCACCCCGTGGCGCGACCGGGCGTTCCTGACATTGGCGCTTGCCATGTCGCTCACGCTCTTTGCCCAGATCGGCCTCATCGCCCATCTCTATTCCCTGCTGGTGCCAGCCCTTGGAAGCCAGGGGGCGGGATGGGCAGCAGGGCTGTCGACGGCTTCAGCCATCCTCGGCCGAACTCTGGTTGGCTGGCTGATGCCGCAGGGGAGCGAGCGGCGCCTGATCGCAGCGGCGAGCCTTGGCGTGCAGATGACCGGCGGCGTGGTGCTGCTCGCAGCCGCCGGCACGCATGTGCCGCTGCTGCTTCTGGGTGTCATCCTCATCGGCCTGGGGATCGGCAATGCCACATCGCTGCCGCCGCTGGTGGCGCAACGCGAATTTGCCAGAGAGGACTGCGGTCGTGTCATCGCCCTCATGGTGGCGAGCGCGCAGGCAGCCTATGCTTTTGCGCCGGCAACCTTCGGTATCCTGCGCGCCAGCCTGCCAGAGATGACGGTCTTCGCGACGGCCATCATCATCCAGTGCGCGGCCATCGCCGCCTATCTGTCCGGGCGCGGTGCCTACAGGCGCCGGGCCGGGCCATAACCGAAAGGGACGGGCCGGCCGGGTGATTTTGGCGCTGCAGCTATCGGATGGGCAGGCTTGCCGATTGTATCAAAAGTCCGCAATGGTCGCGTGGACGTGCGCGAGGCAAAGACGCTGCCAGGGCACAGGTCGCCGCAAACCCCGCGCCAGTCAACGCCAGCCCCTATTCGTTCTCAGAGCGTTTGTCCGGGCCGGCGTATCGGGCTCGGCACGGATGAATGCTCCACATCCTCGCCCAGGATTGCCACCCAGCCGTGTTTTCGATGCTCATAGACGGAGTGGCGTGGCGCGTGGAATTGCGGGTCGACGAACGCGCCGAGCGGGATTGCTGTCACGCCCGGCCAACCTTCGACAACATAGGCGAGCGTCGAGCCACATTCCGGGCAGAAACGATAGGTCGCGCGGTTGCCGCTGTCAGCCGTTCGAACCCAAGTCTTGGACATGCCTGTGACGCGCACCTTGTCGTCGGGCCAGCGCGCCTGCGTGGCAAAGGCGCTGCCGCTGCGCTTCTGGCACGCGAGACAGTGACAAACCGAAACCCGCACCGGATCACCCTCACACTGAGCCTGAAGCTGCCCACAGCGGCATGTTGCGATATGAAGGGACGGCACGCTGCTTGTCTCCATGCTGTTCGCCTCCTCGTGGTCAGAGCGTGATCGGGACCCACGCACAGGGCGTCAGGCTATATTGGCCTGCGGCCCGAAGTCCATGGGTTGGCGACAGCGCGAGTGGCGGTCATGAGCGCTATTCCTGCACGGCATCGACTAACAAATACGGCGGACATTTGCCGCCGCAGGCGTGCAGGCGGCGTCGATCTACCCGAAGCCGTCACACTCCTCGCGGAAGCGGCGCTCGCAACGGGGGTTGATCCCGATGAAGTCTGGTGTGCGGCTGGCTCCGGTGTGCTCGCCCGGGCGCTGGCGCAGGCGTGGCCAGATTCTTGTTTCAACACAGAATTTGCCCGCCGCCATGTCGTTCAGGTCGGGCGGGGACTTGCGCGCAAGGACATGGCGGGAGCGACGATCCACATCTATCCGCGCCCGTTCGCTGATGTCGCGAAAGCGATATCGCCGTTTCCGTCCGATCCGCACTATGACGCGAAGGAGTGGGAGACGATGACGGCCCGGAAAGGTCCGGGCCGCGTCGTGTTCTGGAATGTTGCGGGACCTGCTCGGCCCTGGTCATGCCGCCATGCGGCGCGCCTGTAACGCCATGATCGCCAGATCGCGATAGCGCGCCATGGCCTTCGGACTCGTTGAAACCGGGTTGATCTCGATAGCCTTGAGGCCTTCGGCTTCGCCCGCCTCGGCAAGCGCTACCAGCTTGGCGAGCTTCGCCCGAAGCCCGTGCCTCCATCGGAACACATCTGGACTTCTTCGACGGCCGGAGGCCACCTCGGGGCCTGGGGCGGCAGGCGCCGGATCATGCCTACTTCAATGCGCTGCAGCCAATCCCGGTTGCAGCATGACCGAGGGCAGAAACCACTTATAAAACTGTCCCGGACTGTTCAAACAAACCGGGTCACCTCTCGACTATACTGACGTGTTCTACAATCCCGCCCGCAGGCACGCACGGAGCAGAATGCTGCCGCCCGTCGAGTTCGAACCCCGACGCAAAGCACAAGCCGAAGGCGTCTGGAAAACTCGGCGCGGTTCAAAGCAGACTGGAGGGTCCTCCCTAAAAGGTGGAGAGCCCTAGCCGCTCGCCGCTGTAGCTACCCGTGCGCACGCGCTCCCACCAAGTCCGATTATCCAGATACCAATCGACCGTACGCGCCAAACCCGCTTCGAAGGTCACGGATGGACTCCAACCTAGCTCCCGCTTTATTTTTGAGCAGTCAATAGCGTAGCGTTGATCGTGGCCGGGACGGTCCTTTACATAAGTGATGAGGCGATCGCGTGTACCTGGCGGATCGCCCAGGCGCTGGTCCATCAGAGCGCAGATCGCCCGCACGACTTCTATGTTTTCGCGCTCCGCCTCGCCACCAATATTGTAAGTCTCGCCAACCCGACCCCGCTCGGCCGCTGCTAGCAAGGCCCGAGCGTGATCTTCGACGAATAGCCAGTCGCGGACATTTCTCCCTTCGCCATAAACTGGCAGTGGCTTGCATTCCAAAGCGTTGAGGATCATCAGCGGGATAAGCTTCTCGGGAAAATGATAAGGTCCATAATTATTTGAACAATTCGTAACAACGGTTGGCAGACCATAAGTATGATGGAATGCTGAGACAAAATGATCAGACGCCGCTTTTGACGCAGAATAAGGCGACCGAGGGTCGTAGGCCGTTGTCTCGGTAAAAAGCCCCTGCGGTCCCAGTGAGCCGTACACTTCGTCGGTCGAAACGTGATGGAAACGAAACGACTTGCGTCGGTCGGCATCCAACTTGCGCCAAAATGCAAGCGCCACCTCTAGTAGAGTGACAGTGCCAACCACGTTGGTGAGTACAAACTCGCCCGGACCGTCGATGGAACGGTCGACATGGCTCTCGGCCGCAAGATGCATGATTACGTCGGGATCGAACTCCGCAACAAGCGCCTCAATGGACGCTGCGTCACAAATATCAGCGCGCACAAAGCCGTAACGTGCGTTGCTGGAAACCAGCGCGTGCGAATCTAGGTTGCCGGCATAGGTCAGCTTATCAACTACAAGGCATTTGTGGTGTGTCGCGTCGATGATGTGTCGGACGACCGCCGAACCAATAAATCCTGCCCCGCCTGTGATCAAATATCGTTTGGCCACCCGTTGCCCTTTCAGTAACCGTGCTCTTCTGTGGAGTGCACGTCTGCATTCCGGTGTGCTACTAGAGCATTGCGTCCCCTTCCGCAATTCGCAACTGCCGACGGCATTATACTTTCACGGGTTGACGCGATTGATATTCGCGAGATATTTGTCTCGCCCGATCAGCCCTGATCGCTTGCGCCAGAGGCTAGACGTCATGAGTTCCCTGCCGTTCAACCGTCCTCCACTTGGCGGGCGTGAATTCGAATACCTACGCCAGGCCTTTGATCGACGCGAATTCTCGGGCAATGGGGACTTTACCAATCGTTGCCAAGACTGGCTGAAGCGACGTATGGGTTTGGCTGATGCCCTCCTCACACAGTCCTGCACGGCAGCGCTCGAGATGGCCGCCATCCTCGCTTGCCTGGAGCCTGGCGACGAGGTGATCATGCCCTCGTTCACCTTCGTGTCGACCGCCAACGCTGTCGTGCTGCGCAATGCTGTACCGGTCTTTATCGACATTCGCCGTGATACGCTAAACATTGACGAGACTCTGATCGAGGCCGCTATAACGCCGCGCACGAAGGCCATCTTCGTCGTGCATTACGCGGGCATTTGCGCCGAGATGGACCCAATTGTCGCCATCGCACGCCGGCACGGCTTGATGGTGATCGAAGATGCCGCACAGGCGCTTCTTTCAACCTATCGCGGGCGCCCCGCCGGTGCGCTCGCCGATCTCGGTTGCTTCAGCTTCCACGAAACAAAAAATGCCATGTCTGGTGAAGGGGGCGCCCTCATTGTGACGGATCCGTCACTTGCTGAACGTGCTTTTGTGATCTGGGAGAAGGGAACGAACCGCCGAGCCTTCAAGCTTGGCCAAGTCGATAAGTACACTTGGATGGACTGTGGCTCCTCGTTCTTGCCAAGCGAGATAACTGCTGCGGTCCTCCTGGCGCAACTCGAGGAAGTCGAGCGCTTTAACAGCGAGCGGCAGGCAGTGTGGTCTCGCTACGATGAGGCCTTCACCGACCTTGAGTCGGCCGACCTCGTACGGCGACCTCACGTTCCTGCCCATTGCCAGCATAACTCGCATCTTTACTACCTGCTTTTGCGTGACCAGGCGACCCGCGATGGGCTAATTGAGGCGCTGCGCGTGCAGGACATTTGGGCGCCTTTCCACTACATTCCACTTCACTCAGCACCGGCCGGGCTGCGCTACGGGCGGACGCCCGGCGACCTGCCCGTAACCGATCGGACGAGTGTCAGCCTTGTCCGCCTCCCTTTGTTCGCCGGTATGTGCATGGAAGAGGCCGATCGGGTGATCGACGGGGTTCAACGAACCCTGAGACGCCCTTCATAGCCCGACTGCGCGTTTTTTGAGATAAAAAAAACGTTAATCCTATTTTTTATAGTTTATAAGATAGCGAAATCTAGTAAGGACTTGTCAGTGACTAAGACAGTTGTTGTTATACAATCTAATTATATACCTTGGCGCGGTTATTTTGATATGTTGCGCTTGGCTGACGAAGTAATATTTCTTGAAAGTGTGCAATATACTCGACAAGACTGGCGCAATCGAAACCGTATCAAGACTCCAAATGGACTCATTTGGTTAACAATCCCGGTTGAAGCTCGGTTTGGACAGGCCATCGATGAGACCCGGCCGGCTCAAGCTGGCTGGGTAGAAAACCATATCGCCTCAATTACGCACGCCTACCGGCGCGCGGCCCATTTCGACCGGGTCGCACCTTGGATTTTTTCAGCCATGAGGGAGGCGGGGCAAGCCGCCATTCTTTCTCAGATTAATGCGATTCTCCTGCAAAAAATATGTTCTGGCTTAGGAATCGAGCGCATGATGCACCGATGTGTGGATGTTATCGAGCGCTCGGCTCTGGCGGCCATGAACCCGAGCGAGCGAGTGGTGGAGCTCGTCTTAG
>DEZK01000036.1:177500-180985 GCA_002365175.1 Raskinella chloraquaticus (SeqCode) | reverse complement strand
TCAGGGTGCGATCGACATGGCGAGAGTCGTTCTGGAGTATGGCGAGGACGAGTGGGTGAAGAAGCTCGCAGGCGAGGTCATCACGGCACAGACGAGGGAGATAGCCGAGATACGCGAGTGGCTTTCAAAAAACGCCCGCTGATGGCCGTGCGAAGCGGTGAAAACAGACATCTCCTCGCATAAGTGCTTTCCTGCTTCTGAATGGCCCCAAAAACGGACACGAGTAGCGACACAAGCAAGAGCCCCGCTGGCGTGAGCCTAGCGGGGCTTTGTGTAAGATATTGATATAGCGTCGGAATTTTGGTTGCGGGGACCAGATTTGAACTGATGACCTTCAGGTTATGAGCCTGACGAGCTACCGGGCTGCTCCACCCCGCGTCAACCATTTCGTCGACTAAAAAATAAACGCCACTTCAACGTCGCCGTGGTCGGGCAAACCGATGCAGCCCTCATCGAACAGAGGGCAGCACGCGGTCCGCGCGCTACAGGCGCATCAAAATAGAAACATCGTCGAGGGAGTATTTCCGCGCGCTCTGCAGGCCTGGCAACGACCTACTCTCCCAGGTCTTGAGACATAGTACCATCGGCGCAGAGGAGTTTAACGGCCGAGTTCGGGATGGGATCGGGTTCAGTCTCCTCGCCAAAGCCACCAGGCCGGCAGAGAGCGCGAAATGAGGAAAACTGGTCATTTATAATACCGCATGTCCGCGGGCCTCTTCGGCAGAGGCCATAACGGGCATTGCTAATGAGAATGATCAAGCCAATCGAGCGATTAGTACCGGTCAGCGCACGCATCGCTGCGTTTACACATCCGGCCTATCAACGTGGTGGTCTACCACGGCTCTCGAGGGAGAACTCGTTTTGAGGTTAGTTTCCCGCTTAGATGCCTTCAGCGGTTATCTATTCGCCACGTAGCTACCCTGCACTGCGGCTGGCGCCACAACAGGTCCACCAGAGGTGGCTCCATCCCGGTCCTCTCGTACTAAGGACAGATCCTCTCAATTCTCCTACACCCACGGCAGATAGGGACCAAACTGTCTCACGACGTTTTGAACCCAGCTCACGTACCACTTTAATCGGCGAACAGCCGAACCCTTGGGACCTGCTCCAGCCCCAGGATGTGATGAGCCGACATCGAGGTGCCAAACGACTCCGTCGATATGGACTCTTGGGAGTCATCAGCCTGTTATCCCCGGCGTACCTTTTATCCGTTGAGCGATGGCCCGTCCACGTGGAACCACCGGATCACTATGGCCGACTTTCGTCTCTGCTCGACTTGTTTGTCTCGCAGTCAGGCAAGCTTATACCATTGCACTCGACAGCTGATTTCCGACCAGCCTGAGCTTACCTTCGCACGCCTCCGTTACTCTTTGGGAGGCGACCGCCCCAGTCAAACTACCCACCATGCACTGTCTCGCGCCCGGATAACGGGCGGCGGTTAGACATCAGTGACTACAAGGGTGGTATTTCAAGGGTGGCTCCACCCGAGCTGGCGCCCGAGCTTCAAAGCCTACCACCTATCCTACACATGTGGACACTAATGCCAGTGCAAAGCTATAGTAAAGGTGCACGGGGTCTTTCCGTCTAACCGCGGGAACCCCGCATCTTCACGGGGAATTCAATTTCACTGAGACCATGCTGGAGACAGCGGGGAGATCGTTACGCCATTCGTGCAGGTCGGAACTTACCCGACAAGGAATTTCGCTACCTTAGGACCGTTATAGTTACGGCCGCCGTTTACCGGGGCTTCGATTCAAAGCTTGCACCTCTCCTCTTAACCTTCCGGCACCGGGCAGGCGTCAGACCCTATACGTCATCTTGCGATTTCGCAGAGCCCTGTGTTTTTGCTAAACAGTCGCCACCCCCTGGTCTGTGCCCCTCTCAAACGGTTGCCCGCTCAAGAGGCCTCCTTATCCCGAAGTTACGGAGGTATTTTGCCGAGTTCCTTCAGCATGGTTCACTCAAGCGCCTTAGCATACTCTGCCAGTCCACCTGTGTCGGTTTCGGGTACGGTCTAATGCGGGGGCTATTTCCTGGAACTCCCGCGCTGCCCGATCAATCCAGTAAGATCAGACAACTTTTGGAATTCGTCACCACCCGCTGGCCCACGAATATTAACGTGGTTCCCATCGACTACGCCTTTCGGCCTCGCCTTAGGAGCCGGCTAACCCTGCGCAGATTAACTTTACGCAGGAACCCTTGGACTTTCGGCGACAGTGTCTTTCACACTGTTTGTCGTTACTCATGTCAGCATTCGCACTTCTCATACCTCCAGCAGCCCTCACGGGTCTGCCTTCATCAGCTTAGAGAACGCTCCGCTACCGCTCTTTCGAGCCCGAAGCTTCGGTATATGGCTTTAGCCCCGATACATTTTCGGCGCGAGGACCCTAGACCAGTGAGCTGTTACGCTTTCTTTAAAGGATGGCTGCTTCTAAGCCAACCTCCTGGTTGTTTTAGGATCCTCACATCCTTTCACACTTAGCCATAATTTGGGGACCTTAGCTGTCGGTCAGGGTTGTTTCCCTTTTCACAATGGACGTTAGCACCCACTGTGTGTCTGCCGCGCATTACTTCCAGGTATTCGGAGTTTGGTAGGGTTTGGTAGGTCTGTGGGACCCCCTAGCCCTTCCAGTGCTCTACCCCCTGGAGTATTCACGCGACGCTCTACCTAAATAGATTTCGCGGAGAACCAGCTATTTCCTAGTTTGATTGGCCTTTCACCCCTAACCACAAGTCATCCGAGACTTTTGCAACAGGCACCGGTTCGGTCCTCCAGTGAGTGTTACCTCACCTTCAACCTGCTCATGGCTAGATCACTAGGTTTCGGGTCTAATGCAACGAACTGAACGCCCTGTTCAGACTCGCTTTCGCTGCGCCTACGCCTATCGGCTTAAGCTTGCACGTTACACTAACTCGCTGACCCATTATACAAAAGGTACGCCGTCACCCTTGCGGGCTCCGACTGTTTGTAAGCGTCCGGTTTCAGGTACTATTTCACTCCCCTCGTCGGGGTGCTTTTCACCTTTCCCTCACGGTACTTGTTCGCTATCGGTCACTGAGGAGTACTTAGGCTTGGAGGGTGGTCCCCCCACGTTCAGACAGGGTTTCACGTGCCCCGCCCTACTCGAGACTTCGACCATTTCTACCCGTACGGGGCTGTCACCCACTATGGCCCGACTTTCCAGACGGTTCCGGTTCTTGTTGTCGAAGTGCTGGCCTGTTCCGCTTTCGCTCGCCACTACTAACGGAGTCTCTGTTGATGTCCTTTCCTCCGGGTACTTAGATGTTTCAGTTCCCCGGGTTCGCTTTAAACCCCTATGTATTCAGGATTTAATACCTCCATTGACACCCAGAAGCCGCAAACCGCGCCTTGCAGCACGGCTTGTGAATTCTGGATGTCGGAAGTGGGTTCCCCCATTCGGAAATCCGCGGATCAAAGCTTGTTCGCAGCTCCCCACGGCTTAACGCAGCGTACCACGTCCTTC
>DEZK01000036.1:0-172500 GCA_002365175.1 Raskinella chloraquaticus (SeqCode) | reverse complement strand
ATCATCAACCCGAGCGGCCCGGCTGTAATCGCCAGATTCTGCCCGTCGCTCACCCGGCCCGACAACAACATCTCGGCAAGCGGGTCCTGAACATTCTTTTGGATCACCCGCTTCAGCGGGCGCGCTCCATAGGCCGGATCAAAGCCTTTTTCCGCCAGCCATGAGCGCGCCTTGTCATCAAGCTCGATGGTGATCTTGCGCTCCTCCAGAAGCCGGCGCAGACGCCCCAGCTGAATATCCACAATGGCGCCCATCTGCTGGCGATGCAGACGATGGAAGAGAATGATCTCATCGATGCGGTTGAGGAATTCAGGGCGGAAATGCGCCCTCACGACCGCCATCACCGGCTCGCGAAGCGCCGCGCTGTCATCTCCCTCGCTCTGCTGGCTGAGAATGTCCGACCCGAGATTGGATGTCATGATGATCAGCGTATTGCGGAAATCGACCGTGCGTCCCTGCCCGTCGGTCAGACGCCCGTCATCAAGCACCTGCAAAAGGACGTTGAAAACATCAGGATGTGCCTTCTCGATTTCATCAAACAGGATCACCTGATAGGGCCGCCGCCTGACCGCTTCGGTGAGCACGCCACCCTCCTCGTAGCCGACATAGCCCGGAGGCGCGCCGATGAGGCGGGCGACCGAATGCTTTTCCATGAATTCCGACATATCGACGCGTTGCAGCGCTGCCTCATCATCAAACAGGAACTCGGCAAGCGCCTTCGTGAGTTCGGTTTTGCCCACCCCCGTCGGCCCGAGGAACATGAAAGAGCCGATCGGCCGATGCGGATCCTGCAGGCCGGCGCGCGCCCGGCGTACCGCCGTTGATACCGCCATAACCGCATCATGCTGACCAATCACCCTGTGGGCGATCGCCGTCTCCATCTGCAGCAGCTTGTCTTTTTCACCCTGCAGCATGCGATCAACCGGGATACCGGTCCACCGCGACACGATCTGGGCAATGTGATCCGTCGTCACCGCTTCCGCGCCAAGCGCACCCTGATTTGCCCGCTCCTCAAACACCCGTAACTGCCGTTCAAGCTCAGGGATGACGCCATAGGCCAGCTCGCCAGCGCGCTGATAAGCGCCATTGCGCTGGACAATGGCCAGTTCGCTGCGCGCCTCATCCAGTTTCGCCTTCAGCGCCTGAGCCGATGACAATTTTTCTTTCTCAGCCTTCCATTGCTGGGTGAGGCGATCCGCGTCCTCCTCGATATCGGCAAGCTCCGTTTCGAGGCGCTTCAGGCGATCGGCCGAGGCCTTGTCCGTTTCCTTTTTCAACGCTTCGCGCTCGATCTTGAGCTGGATGACGCGACGGTCGAGTTCGTCCAGCTCTTCGGGTTTGGAATCAACCTGCATGCGCAGGCGCGCCGCCGATTCATCGATGAGATCGATGGCCTTGTCCGGCAGAAACCGGTCGGTGATGTAACGGTTTGACAGGGTCGCTGCCGCGACAATGGCCGCATCCGTGATGCGCACCCCGTGATGGGTTTCGTATTTCTCCTTGAGCCCACGCAGGATCGATACCGTATCTTCAACCGTCGGCTCGGCCACAAATACCGGCTGAAAACGACGGGCGAGAGCGGCATCTTTCTCCACATGCTTGCGATATTCATCAAGCGTGGTGGCGCCGACGCAATGGAGTTCACCCCGCGCCAGCGCCGGCTTCAGCAGGTTCGAGGCATCCATCGCCCCATCCGCCTTGCCGGCCCCGACCAGCGTATGCATCTCGTCGATGAAGAGTACAATCTGGCCGGCCGCCGCTGTCACTTCCTGCAGCACCGCCTTGAGGCGCTCCTCGAATTCACCGCGATATTTGGCACCCGCGATCAGCGCGCCCATATCGAGCGACAAGAGCTGTTTGTCTTTCAGAGATTCCGGCACATCGCCATTGACGATCCTGAGCGCCAGCCCCTCGACAATGGCTGTCTTGCCAACGCCTGGTTCGCCGATGAGCACAGGATTATTCTTGGTCCGCCGCGACAGAACCTGAATCGTCCGGCGGATTTCCTCATCACGGCCGATGACAGGATCAAGCTTGCCCTCCCGCGCCGCTTCGGTGAGGTCCCGGGCATATTTTTTCAATGCGTCATACTGATTTTCGGCTGACGCCGAGGCGGCCTTGCGCCCCTTGCGCAAATCGTCGATTGCCGCATTGATCCGCTGCGGCGTTACACCGGCTTTTGCTAATACTTTGCCGGCTTCGGTATCCTTCTCGATCGCCAGCGCGAGCAGGAGACGCTCCACCGTCACAAAACTGTCGCCCGCCTTTTCCGCCGCCTTTTCTGCCGTCGCAAACAGTCGCGCCAGCGCTGGCGACAGATAGATCTGGCCACTGCCACCTTCCACCTTGGGCACCCTGGACAACAATGTCTCGACCGTGCGGCGCATCTCGCCCGCCTGCCCGCCGGAGCGCTCGATCAACCCCGACGCCAGCCCCTGCTCGTCATCGATAAGAATCTTCAGGAGATGCTCGGGCAACACCTGTTGATGGTTTTCCCGCAACGCCAGAGATTGCGCCGCCTGAACAAAGCCGCGGGCTCTTTCCGTGTATTTCTCGAAATTCATGGCCTATCCCTCACTCGCGCCGCGGTCCGTGGCCCGGAAATGCGCGCGACGTCGTCACTGGCAGTCCCGAAGTAACTGCCCCGATCGCGATATGGGTAAGGGAGAGGCAAATGTGAAGAGGAAGAGTGCTCGCCATTAACCGCTTGCTCAGGCAGATAGAGGAAGCTGGCAGCATGGTTCACGTTTCACCAGCCCTGCCCGTCGACCGCGACGTTGCTGACGCCCTGCATCAATGGCTGCGCTGTCTGATGGGAGAACGGCGGCTGGCGGCAGCAACCCATCAGGCCTACGCCAGCGATCTGCGCATGTTCCTTACCTTTCTGGCGCGCCATTGCGGCGGACCTGTCACACTTGCCATGCTGGCCGGGCTGTCGGCTGGTGATCTGCGCGGCTTTCTGGCCGAGCGCCGTCGCTCCGGCGTCGTTGCACGCTCTATTGCCCGTCAGCTCGCGGCCATTCGCTCATTTCAGCGCCATCTCGCCTATGCCGGCAGGGCGGACCTCTCCGCAATCTCCCTCATTCGCTCGCCACGCCTGGGAAAAAATCTGCCACGACCGATCGCCGTGCCAAGCGCGCGCGCGCTTGTTGCCGGCGACAGTCTTGACGACAATGCATCCCCCTGGATCAGGGCACGTGACGTGGCGGTCCTCACGCTGCTCTATGGCGGTGGTTTGCGCATCTCCGAAGCTCTCGCCATCACCGGCCGCGACGATGGGGCGCGCGCCACAACGCTGCGTATTCACGGCAAGGGTGGCAAGGCGCGGATGATCCCGCTGCTGCCTGTCATCAATCAGGCAGTTGCTGCTTATCTGGCGCTCTGCCCTTTCGTGCTCGCACCCGACGACGTCATTTTTCGCGGAGCCCGTGGTGGGCCGCTCAAGGCGCGCCTTGTTCAATATGCGGTTGAGCGGGCACGCTTCTCCCTTGGCCTTGACGCCTCCGCCACCCCCCATGCGCTGCGCCATTCCTTTGCCAGCCATCTCCTGGCGCGGGGCGGAGATTTGCGGGCGATCCAGGAATTGCTGGGCCACGCCTCGCTGTCGACAACCCAGATATACACCGATGTCGACAGCGCCCATCTGCTGGCGAGTTATGAGAGCGCCCATCCGCGCGCGCGCCGGGCCTGACAGCCATCTTGCAATCGCCATCCTGTCGGCTAGAAGGCTATCGACCGCAGGAGAGCATCATGGCCGAAACCGCATAAAAGATGACCGAACTTCTCGAACACCATGGGGGGGCACGAGGGCGGCAACAAGCGTATCGCCCTGATGATCGCCATTTTCGCCCTTCTGTTAGCCTTTGCCGAGATGGGCGTGAAGAACTCACAGACATCGGGACTGGCAGCCAATGTCGAAGCCTCGAATCTGTGGGCCTTCTACCAGGCCAAGACCGTTCGCCGCACAACTCTGATAACCGCCACTGAAGACATGGAAACACGGCTCGTCGGTATCGTCGACCCGGAGGTGCGCCCGGCAATGGAAAAACGCATCGCTGACTGGAAGGCGACTGCCGCGCGCTACGAAAGCGAGCCGTCAACCGGCGAAGGGCGCAAGGAACTCAGCGCCCGCGCCAAGGTTCAGGAAGAAAAGCGCGAGCTTTATAATCACAAGCATGAATGGTTCGAATTCGGGTCTGCTGCCTTGCAGATCGCCATCGTTCTGGCCTCAGCCGCGATCATTACCGGGGTCGGTATGGTCGTGCTTGCCTCAGGCGCATTCGGCGTTATCGGCATGGTGATGGTCGCCATTGCCATGTTTGCACCGCATTTTTTGCTCGCAGGTCACTGAGCCGAGGCCTGACCCTAGATGTGAATGGCGCGCTTGCCGACAGCAAGTGCCGCCTCCTTCACCGCTTCCGACATGGTGGGATGGGCATGACAGGTCCGTGCGAGATCTTCCGCCGAACCACGGAACTCCATCAGCACCGCTGCTTCATGGATCATGTCGCCAGCACCGGCGCCGAAGATATGAACGCCCAGCACCTCGTCAGTTGACTGATCGGCGAGAACCTTGACGAAGCCCTCGGTGGTGCGGTTTGCACGCGCCCTGCCATTGGCGGTGAACGGAAATTTGCCGATATTATAGGCGATCCCCGCTGCCTTCAGCTCTTCCTCGGTCCTGCCGACGCTGGCGACTTCAGGAAACGTGTAGACGACATTGGGGATGACATCGTAATTCACGTGCCCCGCTTTGCCGGCTAAATTTTCGGCGCAGGCCACGCCTTCATCCTCCGCCTTATGCGCCAGCATAGGCCCGGCAATGACGTCACCAATTGCATAGATGCCGGCAACATTGGTGGCATAATGCGCATCAACGACAATGCGCTTGCGCTGGTCGAGCGCGATACCCAGCGCATCAAGCCCAAGCCCCTCGGTATAGGGAATGCGCCCGGTGGCAATCAGCACCACATCCGCGTTCAGCGTTTGCGCTTCTCCACCTGCCACCGGCTCAACCGTGACCCTGGCACCCGATTTCGTTTTGGCAATACCTGTGACCTTGGACGAGAGGTGGAAGACAATCCCCTGCTTTTCCATCAGCCGCTGGAATTGCTTGGCAACATCAAGATCAAGGCCAGCCAGCGTCCGGTCAAGAAATTCAATAACCGTCACCTCGGCGCCAAGACGGCGCCACACCGATCCAAGCTCCATGCCGATCACGCCGGCGCCAACGACGATCATCTTGGCCGGCACCTTGGCGATGTCGAGAGCCCCTGTGGACGAGACAATGATCTTCTCGTCGACCTCGATCACGTCCCCCTTGCCATCACGCAAGGGCGCCACCACCGAACCGCTGGCAATGACGATTGATGTGGTCTGAAGCTCGCTCACCTTGCCGTCAGCCGCCGTCACTTCGACGCGCCCCGGAGCCAGAATGCGGCCGGTTCCGATATGCGCATCGACCTTGTTCTTCTTCAGGAGGAAGGCGACGCCGTTGACATTGGCTGCCACCGTGTCTGCCTTATGCTTCATCATCATCACCAGATCGAGTTTCGGCTTGCCGACGAGGATACCGAAATCGGCGAAACCATGACCTGCCTCATCGAACAACTCGGACGCGTGCAACAGTGCCTTCGAGGGAATACAGCCGACATTGAGGCAGGTACCGCCGAAGGTCGACCATTTCTCGACGATGGCGGTTTTAAGCCCGAGCTGGGCTGCCCGGATGGCACACACATAACCGCCAGGACCGGAACCGATGACAACAACATCATAAGGCATGGGCGAATAAAACCTCGTCGCTAGTGCATTTTCGGGCGAAGTGGAGCCGTTTCGCGGGAAGAAAATGCCAAAAACAAGAAGAGCGAACAAATCCGGCGAATATCAATTCGCCGGATTTGCTCTGAAAATCACACCAGGCGCGAAAGCATCAGACACAGGCCGATGACGGAAGCCGTCCATATCAGCGTGCGCGCGATCGGGATGCCAGCCGCATAAACCGGCACATAGGCAACACGCGCCCACAGCCAGATCTGCGCACCCAGAAGCAGGGTTGCATCCCCCTGCTTTCCAGCAGCGTTGGCGACGACCACGAGGGCAACAAAAACCGGGAAGGTTTCAAGGACATTGCGCAGCGCTCTCGTCAGACGACCGCCAAGCACGCTTGCCGGCGTCATGTGGTCATCACGCGAATGAAACGCCCCCATCAGGCCGACGTCGCGGACCAGCACCAGCGTCTGGGCGACAATTTGTACCACAATAAGCAAACAACCCCAGATCACGACTGTCATCAGGCTCATCGTTACATTCCTTCACTCATGTACGGCCCATGATCGGACCCGTCCGCGTTGATTTTTGCCTCAAAGATCCATCACCAGGCGCGCCGGATCTTCAAGGCCTTCCTTGATGCGCACCAGAAACGTCACCGCTTCCTTGCCATCAATGATGCGGTGATCGTAGCTGACCGCCAGATACATCATCGGCCGGATCTCGATCTTGCCGGCAACCACGACGGGCCGCTCCTGAATCTTGTGCATGCCCAGAATGGCTGATTGCGGAGCATTGAGGATCGGCGTCGACATCAGTGAGCCATAAACCCCGCCATTGGAAATGGTGAAGGTGCCACCCTGCATTTCCTCAAGCTTCAATTGTCCGTCGCGGGCGCGCCTGCCGAAATCCGAGATCGTCTTCTCGACCCCGGCAATCGACAGATGATCGGCATCGCGCACCACCGGCACGACAAGGCCCTTCTCGGTGCCGACGGCCACGCCGATATGATAGTAATTCTTGTAGACAATATCGCTGCCATCGATTTCGGCATTGACCGACGGGATTTCCTTCAATGCCTGCACGCAGGCCTTGACGAAGAAGCCCATGAAGCCAAGCTTCACGCCGTGCTTCTTTTCAAACAGATCCTTGTACTGGTTGCGCAGCCCCATGACCGCGCTCATATCGACCTCGTTGAAGGTCGTGAGCATGGCAGCCGCGTTCTGCGCCTCCTTGAGGCGACGCGCGATCGTCTGGCGCAGCTTGGTCATCTTGACGCGCTCTTCGCGCGAGGCGTCATCGACCGGCGATGGCGCGCGGACCTGAACGGCGACTGATGGCGCAGCCGCTGGCGCGGCAGCCGAGGCAATTGCCGCCATCATGTCACCTTTGGTGGCGCGCCCGTCCTTGCCTGATCCGGGCGAAGGCGGTGCAACGCCGCTTTCAGCAGCTAACCGCGCCACAGCCGGTCCATCGGCGCCGTGGGCAGGCGCCCTGGCGGGCGCAGGCGGCGCTGCGACCGGCACAGGCGCCGGCGCACCCGCTTTCGCTGAGCCCGTTCCTGCAGAAATCGATCCAAGGAGCGCACCAACCGCGATCGTCTCGCCTTCCTTGACCGATACCTCCGACAGCGTGCCGGACGCCGGAGCGGGAACCTCGACGGTCACCTTGTCGGTTTCAAGTTCAACCAGCGGCTCATCGGCCTTGACCGCATCACCGGGCTTCTTGAACCAGCGGCCAATGGTTGCTTCAGTGACGCTTTCGCCCAAAGTGGGAACACGAATTTCGGTCGACATCGGATTACCTGCTAAAATCGGTGGGATGAGGGCTGATCATGATCACGCCTTGAGGGCGTCATCAAGGAAGGCGGCGAGCTGCGCCTGATGTTTCGACAGCGTGCCGGTGGCCGTGGCAGCCGCCGCCGCCCGCCCGACATAACGCGGCCGGCGACAGGCGGCCTCGATCTGTTTCAACACCCATTCGACATAAACCTCGATATGTGACCAGGCTCCCATGTTCTTGGGCTCTTCCTGGCACCAGACCACGTCTGCCTTCTTGAAGCGCGAGAGTTCGGTCACGAGCGAGCGCGTCGGGAACGGGTAAAGCTGCTCGACACGCAGAAGATAGATGTCATCGATGCCGCGCTTTTCACGTTCTTCATAAAGATCGTAATAGACCTTCCCCGAGCACAGCACGACGCGGCGGATCTTGCTGTCGGCCTTCAGCTTGATCTTCTGGCCGGGCAGCGTCTGCGCGTCATCCCACAGCAGACGGTGGAAGGACGTGCCTTCAGCCAGATCATCGAGCCTCGAGGTGGCGCTTTTGGCACGCAGCAGCGATTTGGGCGTCATCAGGATCAGAGGCTTGCGGAAGCTGCGCTTCATCTGCCGGCGCAGGATGTGGAAATAGTTAGCCGGCGTCGTGCAGTTCGCCACCTGCATGTTGTCTTCCGCCGTCATCTGCAGGAAACGTTCGAGGCGGGCGGAGGAATGCTCCGGCCCCTGCCCCTCATAACCATGTGGCAACAGGCAGACGAGGCCGCAGGCGCGCAACCATTTGCGCTCGCCCGACGAGATGAACTGGTCAAACACCACCTGCGCGCCATTGGCGAAATCGCCGAACTGGGCTTCCCACAACACCAGCGCGTTCGGCTCGGCAATCGAATAGCCGTAGTCAAAACCAAGAACCGCTACTTCCGACAGCAGTGAATTAATGACCTCGAAGCGCGCCTGGGTTTCCGACAGATTTTTAAGCGGCGTGTAGCGCTTTTCACTGTCCTGGTCGATGAGGACACTGTGGCGCTGCGAAAAGGTACCGCGCTCGCAATCCTGGCCCGAGAGGCGCACCACATGACCCTCGTCGAGAAGGGTTGCGAAAGCGAGCGCTTCGGCGGTTGCCCAGTTCAATCCTTCGCCGCTCTCGATGGATTGACGGCGCTCCTCCATGAATTTCTCGATATTGCGATGCGCCTTGAAATCGCCGGGCAGCCGGGTGATTTTTGCTCCCAGCGCCTTCAGCCTGTCGGTTGTGACACTGGTATCGCCACGACGCGCTTCGTTCTCGTCATCGGCCGGACCAAGCCCCGCCCAACGGCCATCATACCATTCGGCACGATTGGGCTTGTAGCTCTGCCCTGCTTCAAACTCGCTTTCGAGCTTGTCGCGGAACGCCTGGACCCACGCCTCGACTTCACCCTCGGCAATCAGCCCTTCGCGCTTCAGCTTCTCGGCATAGATCGTCATCGTGCTGGGATGCTGGCGGATGTTCTTGTACATCAGCGGCTGGGTGAACGCCGGCTCGTCGACCTCATTGTGGCCGAACCGACGATAGCACCACATATCGATGACGACCGGCTTCTGGAATTTATGGCGGAACTCGGTCGCAACCTTGGCAGCAAAAACGACGGCTTCCGGATCATCGCCATTGACGTGGAAGATCGGCGCCTCGATCAACTTGGCGACATCAGACGGATAGGGCGAGGAGCGCGAATAGCGCGGATAAGTGGTAAAACCGATCTGGTTGTTGACGATGAAATGGATCGAGCCGCCGGTGCGATAACCCTTGAGCCCTGACAGCGCGAAACATTCAGCGACCACGCCCTGCCCGGCAAAGGCCGCATCGCCATGGATGAGGAGCGGCATGACGACACGCCGGTCATCGGGCGGGCAATTATAATGATCCTGCTTGGCGCGCACCTTGCCCAGTACAACCGGGTCAACAATTTCCAGATGCGAGGGGTTCGGCGTCAGCGACAGATGCACCTTGTTGTTGTCGAATTCGCGGTCCGAGGAGGCGCCGAGATGATATTTGACGTCGCCCGAACCCGCCACATCATCAGGCAGGAAGGAGCCACCCTTGAATTCGTTGAAAATCGCCCGGTGCGGCTTGCCCATCACCTGCGCCAGCACGTTGAGGCGCCCGCGATGCGCCATGCCGATCACGATATCCTTGACGCCGAGATTGCCGCCGCGCTTGATAATCTGCTCCAGCGCCGGGATCATCGATTCCCCGCCATCAAGGCCAAAACGCTTGGTGGTTCGTGACTTGATATCAAGGAATTTCTCGAAGCCTTCGGCCTCGACCAGCTTGTTGAGAATGGCGCGCTTGCCCTCGGGCGTGAAATCGATCGATTTGTCCGGTCCCTCGATGCGCTCCTGCAACCACGACTTCTCTTCCTGGTTCGACATATGGAGGAATTCGATACCAAGCGTGGAGCAATAGGTGCGTCGCAGGATCTCCACCATCTGGCGCACGCTTGCCGTCTCAAGGCCAAGCACATGATCGATGAAGATCGGGCGGTCGAGATCGCCTTCCGCAAACCCGTAGCTTGCCGGATCAAGCTCCGGCTCGGGCTTTGGCGGGTCGAGCTTCAGCGGATCAAGATCGGCATGGAAATGGCCACGCGCCCGGAAGGCGCGGATCATCATCAGCGCCCGCACCGAATCGCGTGTCGCGCTGTGCAGCTGCTCCTGCGACAGGGCGACCCCGCCGGCTGCCGCTTTCTTCTGCAATTTTTCGCTGAGCGCCTTGTCGGCCTGCGGCCACATGCCATCCAGCGCCGCGACCAGATCGCCATTCGCCTGCACCGGCCAGTTGGGTCGCTTCCACGAAGCGCCCGCTGCCGCGCTTTTGACCTCGCCCTTGGTCTCACCGAGCGCTGAAAAGAAATCCTGCCAGCTCGCATCAACTGAATGCGGGTCCAGCTCATAGCGGGCCTGCAGCTGCTCGATATAGCCAGCACTGGCGCCATCGAGGAAAGAAGTGGTCTGTTTGTCTTGTCTTGTCATGATTTCCGCAAGCGGCCTTTCGCGCACCGCCAGTCCCATCAAGGCTCGACGCATCGAGCGATTTCGCCATTAGTTCTAACGCATTTCACTCCAGCATATCATACGTCACATGCCCGATAGCGAGCGAATTTACGCAGCCACCCTGAAGCACGGCCTCACGCCCGCGACACCGCATAAAGAACCGAACTGGGAGAAATACCAGAGCGGTGAAATACGTCAGCTCCGAAATATGTTTGGTCGAAAGCGTCAACCCGCAAGCCGGCGGCACGCAGACGCTCGAGGAAATCATGGCGCCCGTACTGGCGCAAGTGATCGTCCTGGCCAAACGCCTTCCACCGCGCCGGGCCCTCAATGATCGAGGGATCCTCATGGGTGTCCTCGACACCGCGAATCAACGGCACCATGACGATACCAAAACCATCAGGCGACAGAATACGCGCCAACTCGCTCATCGCCTTGCGGTCATCGATCACGTGTTCAAGCACATGCGAACAGATAAAGGCATCGACGCTGCCATCCGCATAGGCCGGCATGTCGCTGATATCGACACGTTCATCGACATCGGCGCGAAAAAGATCAGCCGTGCGATAAACCAGGCCCTGCATCCGGCGCAAGCGCCGTTCAAGCGGGCGCGAGGGCGCAAAATCGACAAGGCGCAACGGCTTGCCCGGCGGCCACGCGGCCATCTTCTTCTGGATATAGATCAGATAGAGTCGCTCACGGTCGGAGGCATCGCAACTGGGGCAGCTATAGCTCTCGGCGTTGAAGGTTTCGAGGCGATCAAATGGATAGTCCGCCCCGTATTCCCTCATCTTGCGCTGATAGGATTTCCACACCGGGCGAAAGCGACGCAAACCGGTCCGGCACAGCGGGCATTCAACCGTATCGCCACGAAATTGCGACAGATGCACGCGCCGGGACAGAGCCTTGCGGGCTTCCTTGATCTCAACGGCGATATATTTCACGCCGTCAATAAGTGAGCGCGCCTGCACCAAATCTTCCCTGTATGGCCGCGAACGCTTAAGCGTTCGCTCAACCCTTGAGCACGTCCGTCAATGTCGTTCCCAGCCGCGCCGGCGATGGCGAGACGCGGATGCCAGCCGCCCGCATCGCTTCCATCTTGCCTTCAGCCGTTCCAGCGGAGCCTTGCGTGATGGCACCCGCATGACCCATGCGCCGGCCGGGAGGAGCCGTCACGCCGGCAATGAAGCCAACCATCGGCTTCTTGCGGCCGCGCCTGGCTTCATCGGCAAGAAATTGCGACGCCTTTTCCTCGGCGTCTCCGCCGATTTCACCGATCATGATGATGGATTTCGTCTTCTCGTCAGCCAGGAACATTTCGAGCATGTCGATGAATTCGGTCCCCTTGACCGGATCGCCGCCGATGCCAACCGCCGTCGTCTGGCCAAGCCCCTCATTCGATGTCTGGAACACCGCCTCATAGGTCAGCGTGCCTGAGCGCGAGACGATACCAACCGACCCAGGCTTGAAGATCGAGCCCGGCATGATGCCGATCTTGCATTCGCCCGCCGTCATCACGCCTGGACAATTGGGGCCGATCAGCCTCGTCTTCGAGCCAACCAGCGCCCGCTTCACACGCACCATGTCGATGACCGGAATGCCCTCGGTGATGCAGATGACGAGCGGCATCTCCGCATCGATCGCCTCGCAGATGGCATCCGCCGCGAATGGCGGCGGGACATAGACGACAGAAGCGTCCGCGCCCGTTTTTGTCCGCGCCTCAAGAACGCTGTTGAAGACCGGCAGATTGGTCTCGGCATGCATCTGCCCGCCCTTGCCAGGCGTAACCCCGCCCACCATCTTGGTGCCATAGGCAATGGCCTGCTGGGTATGGAAGGTGCCTTGCGAGCCGGTGAGGCCCTGGCAGATGACCTTGGTGTTCCTGTCGATCAGAATGGCCATCTCAGTGTCCCTTTACCGCGGCTGCGATCTTCTTGGCGGCGTCGTCGAGATCATCCGCGGCAATGACGTTGAGGCCTGAATCACGGATGATCTGCTTGCCAAGCTCGACATTCGTGCCCTCGAGGCGAACGACGAGCGGCACTTTGAGGCCGATTTCCTGAACAGCCGCAATGACACCGGCAGCGATGATGTCACACTTCATGATGCCGCCGAAAATATTGACCAGGATACCCTTCACATTGGGGTCCGTGGTGATGATCTTGAAGGCGGCCGTTACTTTTTCCTTCGTGGCTCCACCACCGACATCCAGAAAGTTTGCCGGCTGTTCGCCGTAGAGCTTGATGATATCCATCGTCGCCATGGCAAGCCCGGCACCGTTGACCAGACAGCCAATCGTGCCATCAAGCGCGATGTAGTTGAGGTCATATTTGGAGGCTTCGATCTCCTTGTCGTCCTCTTCCGTGATATCACGCAGCGCCAGCAGATCGGGATGACGGTAAAGCGCGTTATCATCGAGCGACACTTTGGCATCAAGGCAGACCAGCCGGCCATCCTTGGTGACGATAAGCGGGTTGATCTCGAGCAGGCTCATGTCGCTGGCGAGAAAGGCCCGATAGAGATTTTCCAGAAGCTTCGGCGCCTGCTTGGCAAGATCACCGCTGAGCTTCAGCGCGCTCACCAGCGCCCGACCATGATGGCCCATGACGCCGGTTGCCGGATCGATGGTGAAATTGGCGATCCGCTCCGGCGTATCATGCGCCACTTTCTCGATATCCATGCCGCCTTCGGTCGAGGCCACCACCGCCACCCGCGACGTGACCCGATCAACCAGGAAGGAGAGGTAGAATTCCTTGGCGATATCCGCGCCCTCTTCGATGAAGAGACGGCGCACAACGCGCCCCGCCGGTCCGGTCTGCACTGTCACCAGCGTATGGCCAAGCATGTCTTCAGCATGTGCCCTGACTTCCTCAGGGCTCTTGGCAAGGCGGACGCCACCTTTGGCATCAGCCGGCAATTCCTTGAACTTGCCTTTTCCCCGCCCACCCGCATGAATTTGCGTTTTGACGACATAAACAGGTCCAGGCAATTCCTTGGCGGCCAGAAGCGCCTCATCGGCCGTGAACGCCACGACACCCTTGGACAGGGGCACGCCGAAGCGGCGCAGGATGTCCTTGGCCTGATGCTCATGAAGATTCATAGAGTGTTTCCTCGTCTGGAAATCGCTTTGGCGGAAGGAAGGGAGAAGAGGAGTGCCTTGCGATCAGGACATCCCGCTGTCAGCCTCACAATTGCATCTATTAGCTCTTGAGGGCCGGATTGACGGTCTTGCAGGCATCGATGAGGCTGGTGACGGACGCAACCGATTTGGCGAACATCTCCTGCTCATCCTTCTTCAGGCGGATCTTGATGACGCGCTCAACCCCCTTGGCACCGATCACCACCGGCACGCCCACGAACATGTCGCGCACGCCGAACTGGCCCTTGAGATAGGCCGCGCATGGCAGAACCCGCTTCTTGTCCTTGAGATAGCTCTCCGCCATCGCAATCGCTGATGCTGCGGGCGCGTAGAACGCCGAGCCCGTCTTGAGGAGATTAACGATCTCGCCACCGCCCTTGCGTGTGCGCTCGACGATCGCATCAAGGCGCTCCTGCGTTATCCAGCGCAACTTGATGAGATCAGGCAGCGGGATACCGGCAACCGTTGAGTAGCGCACCAGCGGGACCATGTCATCGCCGTGACCACCGAGCACGAAGGCGGTGACATCCTCGACCGATACCTGGAATTCCTCGGCAAGGAAGTAGCGGAACCGCGCCGAATCAAGCACGCCCGCCATGCCAACGATCTTGTTGGGCTTCAGCCCCGAAAACTTCTGCAGTGCCCACACCATCGCATCCAGCGGGTTGGTGATGCAGATAACAAAGGCCTTCGGCGCGTAGGTCTTGATGCCGTTGCCCACCGCTTCCATCACCTTGAGATTGATGCTGACAAGATCATCGCGGCTCATGCCCGGCTTGCGCGGCACACCGGCGGTGACGATGATCACATCGGCCCCGGCGATATCCTTGTAATCCTGTGTACCGGAATAGCGCGCATCGAAGCCATCAACAGGCGATGATTCGGCCAGGTCGAGGCCTTTTCCCTGCGGAATACCCTCGGCGATGTCGAACATCACCACATCGCCAAGCTCCTTGAGACCGATGAGGTGGGCGAGCGTACCGCCAATCTGGCCCGAGCCGATAAGTGCAATTTTCTTACGCGCCATCGCAATGCTCCTCATATCTCCGGCGCGCTTTGGCGTAAAAGGCTGCGCCCTTTGCATTCTCTGTGTCGCTTAACCCTTAGCTGGCACGCGCGCAAGTCAGTTATATTCCCCGGCAAGCCGCAAATACACCTGCATCTATCACGTTTTTCTCAGCCTTCCCGAGCGCTCGGCCAGATCACTCATGATCTCGATCTGGATTTGCTGGATCTCGGCAAGCCGCTCCCACTGCCGGTTCATCAGATGGTCAATCTTTTCATGAAGATGACGGATTTCGAGCTCCGATTTGAGATTGACCCGATAATCGTTTTCCGAGCGCAACCGGTCCTTGGCTTCCTGGCGCTTCTGGCTCATCATGATGATCGGCGCCTGGATAGCGGCAAGGCAGGACAAAACAAGATTGAGAAGAATAAACGGATAGGGGTCGAAGGAATTCGCCGTACCTATGATGATATTGATGATCATCCATACGATCAAAAAGGAAAAGAACGAGAGAATAAACGTCCAGCTGCCGCCAAAACTGGCGACATAATCGGCAAGCACCTCGCCGATGGTGCGATGTTCGGTAAATTCCTCGTCGGTGTTCTCCGCCAGCGTTTCATGGGTCTGGAGGCTCTTGATGACGTCCTGCTCCAGCGTCGATAATTCACCGCGCTCCCGCGTCAGCAATTCCGTGATGTAGCGATTGCGATATCCCGCCAGCGCCTGCCGGCTGATGACCGCATCGCCCGCAGCCTCGGGAAAATCGTCGCGGATCAACTCGGCAAGCGACGGGCGCAGCGCATCAAGCCGCACCGTCTTGCGCCGCTTCGTTTCATAGCCTGTGACAAGGCAGCGCGGCCGTTCGAGCTTCGCTTTCGCGACGCCCGGCATCGTGTCAGTCTCGGGTTTATCATCGGGCTCATCAGCTTGAATTGTCATGAAAACCAACCTCTGTCGCAGGGGCGCTGACGCTCTGGTCGCCGCACATCAGGAAAAGCCGTGCGCGTGACGTCATGACGCCTGTCGCCCGGCGAGACAAACAAATTATCGGCGCCCTGGTTTTTCTACCCATGTCGGGGTGTCAGGGCTCGTCTCAGGTCTCGATCGGCACAAACGCGCCGCCGCGCGTCTCGTGCGGCCGCGACAGGTAAGACGTCGAGCGCATCTCGATCAGGCGCGAGGCGGTACGGCGGAACTCAAAAGCCTCATTACCGACTTCGCCGTAAAACAGTTGAAACGGTTCGGCTTCGGCTGAGGCGATGAGCTTGGTACCATGATCATATATGGCATCAATCAGCGTGATGAATCGCTTCGCCGGATTACGATGCTCGAAATTCATACGCGGAATGCCGTCGATCACCAGGGTATGAAAGGTGCGCGCCACCGCAAGATAATCGGATGGGCCAAGCGGCTTTTCGCAGATATCGCTGAAGGTGAAGCGCGCCGAGCCGAGCGCTGTCCGCGGCGCGCTCAATTCACGCCCGGAAACGGCGAGACGCCTGGGCAATTCAATGCCGCTTGACAGGCGCGCCCACACTTCATCCATCTCGCGCGCTGTTCGCGCATCAAGTGGCACATAATAGGACGGCCGCTCCTGCAGTTTCTCCAGCCTGAAATCGGTGCGCGCGGCAAGTTCGATGACATTCATCCGCTGGTTCAAGAGCGCGATGAACGGCATGACATTCTGGCGCTGCAACCCGTCCTTGTAGAGCTCGCTCGGCGGCACGTTCGAGGTTGCGACCACCACGACGCCGTGACCAAACAGTCGCTCGAACAGCCGGCCAAGCACCATGGCATCGGCGATATCGGTCACCGAAAACTCGTCAAAACACAGCACACGAGCCTCATCGGCAAGCGCGCGCGCGACCGGCGATATCGGGTCCTCCGCCTGGCTGTCGCCTCGTTTGACCGCTTGCCGGACCGAGTGGATGCGCTCATGAACATCTGCCATGAAGGCGTGAAAATGAACCCGCCTTTTGCGCGGAACCGCGAGCGCTGAATAGAACAGGTCCATCAGCATCGTCTTGCCGCGACCGACATCGCCGTAAATGTAAAGACCACGGGGCGGTGGCGCGCTGGACGATTTGTTAAACAGCCACCCCAGCGCTCCGCTTTTCGACGCAACCATGACATCGGGGAGGATGGAGGCCAGATGGTCAAGCCGGTCAACCGCCAGCAATTGAGCCCCATCCCGCTCGATGCTGCCCGCATCAACCAGTGCGTCATATCGCTCGCGCACGCTCATGAGCTGAGCAACGCCCCGTCTGTCATGATGAAAATGGCAAGCCCCCGCGTCATAGCGCCAGAGCGTTACAGAACCGGACCCTCAGCGACAAGGCAGGAATTACCCGCTCCCAGAGCAGGCTGCTAAAAAGTGGAAACCGGTTTTTCGATAACAGCATGCGACAACAATCCGATTGAGCGCAGAGTGCCTGTCCGAGTAAAGACCCTTTGCTCTAGCGTGACAGCACGAAGGTTGCGCCAACCAGCCCGAGCCCTTCATAACGGTTAGCCCCGACCGGTCGGAAGAGAACGATGGGTGAGGCACGCTGATCCAGCAACACAATGTCCTCGCCCCGCGACTGCCAGGCGGCTGTCCGCGACAATTCAACCGAGGCGCATCCTTGCGTCGTTGCATCCAGGACTCCGGCGACGCCCGACGAGGAGAGAATGAGGCGGCAGGGCGTCGGCACGCCTGGCTCGCCAACGCGCCAATCGCCTGAGAGAAACCGTGGTGTTTGCGGTGTAAAGGCCGGTCCCGCTGCTGGCGCTGTTGCAATCGCCGCTCCCGCCAGCGACCCGGGCGCGCGCGGCGGCGGCAATGTCGCAAGCGGACGGCCGGGAGAAGCGGGAGGCAGAAGGGCGACGCCCGTCTGGTCAGCGGGCGGGGCGGGCAGCACAGCAATCGGCGGGATGCTCGGGCGGTTCGATGATGACGTTAAGATGTCAGACCTTGGCGGCGATGTGCTCACGGCCTGCCCGGCCGCGCCCGGCGCGACGGCGGGGAGAGGCGCGAGCTTCGTTTGCTCAACCTGAGCGACGGGCGTATTTTGCGATATATCTGCACCCTGAAAGGCGCTGCAGCCGGTCACGACCAATCCCGCCAGCACAAGAGCAGCCATCGATCCTTTATGCCTCATGCCCGACCTCGATCGTCCGTGACGGATGAACACCCGCGTCATCATAAAGTGTGGCGTCGGATAAGCGATATCATGACGTTTAAATTGCGCCAGAATACCGTGGACCGTTATGTACTCGTCCCGGTATATTAAACGATAGGTAACCCATGCGCATAGCAAGATCAGCCTGGATTGCTGGCGGCGCGGCCCTTGCCGCGCTTGTCGGGTTGGCATGGTACGCGCAGCCCTTCGCCGCCAGCAAATCATCCCCCCCCTATCGCTTCGCCAGACTGGAGCGTGGCGACATCATCGCTGCGGTCGCCGCCACTGGAACCATCAACCCCATTTCGACCGTGATCGTCGGCTCGCAACTCTCCGGACAGGTGATCGAGATTCTGTCCGACTACAATGACATCGTCAAAGCCAACCAGATGATGGCGCGCCTCAATACCGATCAGCTGCGCGCCAAGGCGGACGCTGCGCGCGCCGATCTTGCCCAGGCACGCGCGCTTGCCATGGTCCAGGAGGCCAACCTCGAAAAGAACAAGGCGGATCAGGAAAAGGCCCGCGCCGCCATGGCCGATATGAGCGCTCAGATGCGCCGCGCCGACGCGCTCGTTGAGGATGCCCGCCAGACACTCGCCCGTCAGGAACAATTGGTCACCCGTGGTTCGGCAACCGAGGTGACATTGCAGGCTGCCCGGACTGCCAGCCTCACCCAGCAGGCAGCCCGCGAATCAACCGCAGCCCAGATCACTTCCGCTGCCGCCAGCCTCTCCTCGCTCATCGCCGACGCGCAGGTCACCACTGCGCAACTGGCGTCTGCCAGAGCCAGTATCGCGCAGCGCGAAGCCGTCATCCGCCAGATCGAGGTCGATATCCGCAATTCCGAGATCAGGTCGCCGGTCGATGGTGTGGTAGTCCAGCGCAATATCGAGCTTGGCCAGACAGTTGCGGCCTCGCTTCAGGCGCCAACCCTGTTTCTTGTTGCCGAAAACCTCGACAACATGGTCATCTACGCCAATGTCGATGAAACCGATGTTGGCCGCGTCCAGCCAGGTCAGCCGGCCCCCTTTACCGTCAACGCCTTTCCCGGGCGCACGTTCGAAGGCAAGGTCCAGCAGGTGCGTCTTGGCTCGCAGACCATCCAGAATGTGGTGATCTACACAGCCGTCATTGCGGTGGAAAATCCCGGGCGGGTCCTGCTTCCCGGCATGACAGCCAATTTGCGCGTCCTCACCGAGCGCAAGGGCGACGTGCTGCGTGTGTCCAACGCCGCGCTGCGCTTTCGCCCGCCAGGAGAATTAGGCGCTGAGCGCCCGCCCCAGGCTGGTGGCGCACCGGGCGCCTCGCCTTTTGGCGGATTGCCGGCTGCGGGCGGGCAGGCCTCAGGCGGCGCCAACCAGAACGCCGGGCGCCAGTTCGCGCAGTTTGCTCAACGCATCAAGACCGAGGTCGTGCTTGATCCGGCTCAGAGCGCGGCTGTCGACGCCATTTTTGCAGCCGCCCGCGAAAAGGCACGGACGATCGCCACGAGCGAGGCTGGCCCTGCCCAGCGGCGCGAGAGTTTTGCCCGCTTTCGCAACGAAACGGCCGAACAGGTGAAAGCCTTGCTGACGCCGGAGCAACAACCAAAATTCGAAGCCATCCGCGCCGATTTCGCGCCCACCGCCGGGCGCGGCCAGTTCGGACGCCTTCATCGCCTCGGCGCCGGTGGCGAGCTGCAGGCGATCACGGTACGCCTTGGAGCGAGCGATGGGACGTTTACCGAAATCACCGACGCAGGCAGCCTCAAACCCGGCGACGATGTGGTGATCGGCGGTGGCCCCCGGCCTGCCGCTGCCCCGCCCGCCGCCGCCGGACCACGACCCGGTATCTAGTCATGGCACTCGTCGAGATCGTTGATCTGCGCAAAACCTACCATCTCGGCGGCCAGGACATTCATGCTCTTGATGGCGTGAGCCTGAAGGTCGAGGCTGGCGAGTTCATTGCCGTCATGGGACCGTCAGGATCGGGAAAATCAACCTTCATGAACCTTGTCGGCTGCCTCGATCGTCCGACCGCAGGCGCCTACAGGCTGGATGGTGAAGCCATCTCCGCGCTGTCGGCCGACGGGCTTGCCACTGTACGCAATCGCCGCATCGGCTTCGTCTTCCAGCAATTCCATCTCATCCAGGAGATCAATGCTGTCGCCAATGTCGAACTGCCGATGATCTATGCCGGCCAACCCCGCTCGCTGCGCCGCGAGATGGCGATCGCGGCGCTCGCCCGTGTCGGCCTTGGTGATCGCCTCTACCACAAACCGACCGAACTGTCGGGTGGCCAGCAGCAGCGCGTGGCGATTGCCCGTGCCCTCGTCAACAAGCCCGCCATCCTGCTTGCCGACGAGCCGACAGGCGCACTCGACAGCCGCACCTCGCTCGACATCATGGCGCTTTTCCAGACATTGCATCGCGAGGGCGTCACCGTCATCGTCGTTACCCACGAGCCGGAGGTCGCCGCTTTTGCCTCCCGCGTCATCCACTTTCGTGACGGGCGTATCCTGAAGGACAGCAGCCACCAGCCGCGCGATGCCGCCGCTGCTCTGGCACAACTGGAAGGAGAAGCAGCATGAGCTTTTATGAAGCGCTCCTCTCCGCCTTGCAGGCGCTGAACGCCCATAAGCAGCGCGCCGCGCTCACCATGCTTGGCATCATCATCGGTGTGGCAGCCGTGATCGCGATGGTGGCGATTGGCGGTGGTGCGCGCCAGCAGGTGGCAGCACAGATACGCTCGCTTGGCGCCAATCTTCTTATCGTCCTTCCCGGTAACATCACGCTCACCGGCGTGCGGCTCGGCAGCGGTGCGTCGAACACCCTGACCGATCTTGATGCTGAGGCCATCACGCGGGAAATCAGTAGCGTCCAGACAAGCGCGCCAACGCTGCGCCCCAGCGTCCAGATCGTCGCCGGCAGCCAGAATTGGGCAACCTTCGCCTTTGGTATCGACCAGGGATATTTCGAAGCCCGCGAATGGGAAGTAGAAATCGGTCGTTCCTTCACCGCTGAAGAAATCCAGCGCGGCGGTCAGGTGGTGATCCTTGGGTTGACGGTGGTGCAGAATCTGTTCCCCGGTGGCGAGGACCCGGTCGGCCAGACCATCCGCCTGCGCAACGTGCCGATGACCGTGATCGGCATCATGGCGCGCAAGGGTCAGTCGGCACTTGGCACCGATCAGGACGATGCCGTTTTCGTGCCCCTCTCCACCACACGCTCACGCCTCACCGGCACCAACCGCGCCAATTCGCGCCAGGTCGGCTCGATCATGGTCAAGGTGCAGGAAGGCGAGGACCTCAATGCGGCGCTCGAAGAGGTACGCCAGCTTCTGCGCCAGCGCCATCGCCTGCAGCCGGATCAGGACGACGACTTCACCATCCGCAACCTCTCGGAAATCGCTGCCACCCGCGAGGCCTCCGCCAACACACTTGCCTGGCTGCTGGCAGCAGTCGCCGCCGTTTCTCTCATCGTTGGCGGTATCGGCATCATGAATATCATGCTGGTGTCAGTCACCGAGCGCACGCGCGAGATCGGGCTGCGCATGGCCGTCGGTGCCCGCCCGGGCGACATCATGCGCCAGTTCCTGATTGAGGCAACCGTGCTCGCGGCAATTGGCGGCATCATCGGCGTTATCCTCGGCATTGGTGCCGCTGAAGCGGTATCGACAAAAGCCGGCTGGCCCTTGCTGATCGATCCTCTGATTGTCATCGGCGCCGTCATCTTCTCAGGTTTCGTTGGCATTTTCTTTGGCTGGTACCCCGCCTGGAACGCCTCGCGGCTCAATCCTGTCGAGGCTCTGCGCTCCGCCTGATAGCGATTTTGCCGACGCCGTAAAAACATGATTTAAGCTCGCTTGTCATGACGGTTTCCCCCAAATCACCAGATACCGCGCACCGGCTCTCGCTTCTTGTCTGTGATGGCTGGGCGGATTACGCGCTGATGGATATAGGCGAGGGGCGGCGCCTTGAGCGCTTCGGTCGACTTCTTGTTGATCGCCCTGAAGAGCAGGCAATGGGCAAACGGCAAAACCCCGCCCTGTGGGCGAACGCCGATGCTGTCTTCCAGGCCCAGGCAGGCGGCATCGAAGGCCGCTGGACGATGGCCGGGGGCGGCCCCGCCCCTGAACGCTTTCCCCTGAGCTGGGACGGCCTGTCCTTCCACGGTCGCTTCACCGCCTTCCGCCATATGGGTTTCTTTCCCGAACAGGCATTGCACTGGCACCATATCGTCAATTCTGTCAGCGCCCTGCAATCAAAAGGCATCGACCAGCCGAAGCTCCTCAACCTGTTTGGCTATACCGGACTTGCAAGCCTCGTTGCCGCGCGCGCCGGCGCCCATGTCACCCATGTCGATGCCTCGAAGCGCGCCATCGCGCACGCCCGCGACAACCAGACGATGGCAGGCCTCGACGACAAGCCCATCCGCTGGCTGATCGACGATGCGGTCGCCTTCGTTGCCCGCGAACGCCGGCGCGGCAACAGCTATCACGGCATCATTCTCGATCCGCCGAAATTCGGCCGCGGCCCGAAGGGCGAGGAATGGGAACTCTTCGATCATCTGCCAGCCCACCTTGCCGATTGTGTCGAACTGCTGGCGAAAGACGGCGCCTTCATGGTGCTGAGCGCCTATGCGATCCGAGCGTCGGCACTGGCACTGGATGATCTCATGCACGCAAGCTTTGAAGGCCGGGGCGGGGCCATCACATCAGGCGAACTGGCCATCCGCACCGAGAGCGGCGATCGCCTTCTCTCCACCTCCCTTTTCAGCCATTGGAGTGTCTGATGACGCCCGGCGATATCGACGACGCGCTGACCCGCCATCCGCCGGGCGAGCGACGTCATATTGTTTCGCCGGCTAATAATGCGATCAAGGCGATCCGCGCGCTTGACCTCAAAAAGAACCGCGCCGCCACCCACCTCTTTGTGGTCGAGGGGGCGCGCGCCGCACTGGAAGCCTTGTCGCAAGCGACAGCCCCGCTCGCCATCGCCTATCTGGATGAAGCCGCACATGAGTCGCATGTGATGAAGCTAGCCGCCGCCACTGAGGATAGCGGCGGGTTGATACTGGAAGTCAACCGCGAGGTTCTGGGCAAGCTGTCGCGCCGCGACAATCCGCAAACGGTGGTGAGTGTCTACCGCCAGACCTGGCATTCTCTTCTCGATTTCGGCAGCGGCGATACCGATCGGCTTCTGGCGCTGGAAACGGTCCGCGATCCCGGCAATCTCGGCACCATCCTGCGCACGGCTGACGGATTTGATGTTCGCGATATTTTACTGATCGGTGAAGCCACCGACCCTTATGCCGGCGAGGCGGTGCGCGCCTCGATGGGATCAATCTTCGCCGTCAACCTCTACCGCACCTCGCTCGCCGATTTTCTCGACTGGCGCCGCCAATTCGGCGGTCTTGTCGTCGGTACCCATTTGTCAGGATCCGAGGATATCCGCACGCTTGCCTGGCGGGCGCCGAGCCTCATCGTCATGGGCAATGAGCAAAAGGGGCTGAGCGCCGAGATGAGTGCGGCCTGCGACCGTCTCGTCCGCATCCCGATGAGCGGGCGCGCCGACAGCTTTAATCTCGCTGTCGCCACCGCCATTACTCTTTATGAAAGCAGGCGCTGAGGCGTTTATCCCTCAAACAATGTTTCCCACTGGTCGATGTCATCGCGCGCGATCTCATCAGGATCGCGGCGAAGAGCTCTGCCGATCACCCGCCGGGCCAGCATATGGTCGCGCGGACGATTGATGGTATCGACGGCAATAAGTGTCAAGCCGGCAAAATAAAAAGCGCTGAACATGTGACTTGCCGGATTACCGCGCAGGATGATGCGGTCATGACCCTGCGACAGGCCGGCGATCTGTAACTTGAGATCGAACTGATCCGACCAGAACCACGGCAGCGGATCATAGCCCGGCGTACCGCCGGCAAGCGTCGCAGCGGCTGCTTTGGCCTGATCAATCGCATTCTGCACGCTTTCAAGACGCACGTGGCGCTGATAGCGCGTGGAGAAAAACCGCGTGCAGTCGCCAGCAGCGACGATGTGCTCCTGCGACGTCCGGCAGGCGCTGTCGACCACAATCCCGTCATCGACCGAGAGCCCGGCTGCTGCCGCCAATTCGGTTCGCGGTGTCGAGCCGACAGCAATCAGAACGGCGTCGGCGGCAAAACGGCGCCCGCCGCCCGCCACCGCAACCAGCCCTTGGGGGGTTGTCTCGATGCCCTCGAGTGTTACGCCAAGTTCAATCTTGACACCGCGCTGGCGATGAACACTCTCGAAGTAACGTGACACTTCGACACCAACCGAGCGCGCCAGGACGCGGGGAGCCGCCTCGATCACCGTTACATCAGCGCCGAGAGCGCTGGCAATGGCTGCGACTTCGAGGCCGATATAGCCGGCGCCGATGATCACGAGCCTGTGCCCGGCAGCGATATGCGGCCTGAGCAGCATCACATCATCGATGCCACGCAGCGTAAAAACGCCGGACTTCGGCACATCCCTCATCGACAGGCTGCGGGCTGATGTGCCGGTTGCCAGCACCAGCCGATCATAGGCGATCGTTCCGCCATCATGATGCGCGCGCCCCGTCTTGATATCGATATTGCGGATAGCAAGATCGCCCCGCCAATTGATCGCTTGCGCGGCGAAGAACGCCGGCGGCTTCAGCACCAGCCGTTCAGGCGCCATCTCGCCCGATAACACCTTCTTGGACAGTGGTGGGCGCTGATAGGGCGCATGCGGCTCATCGCCGGCAAGGGTGATCGCGCCCGTAAACCCGTGTTCGCGCAAGGATTGCGCAACCGTCAGCCCAGCCTGTCCAGCGCCGATAATCAGACAGTGTTCCGCCATCAGACCATCCGCCCTTCTCGTAACCCATCCCTTGACATACTGTTCCTTTTGGCAACGGCCAAGGTGGCAGAGCACGCGGAGAGTGTAATGGTGAAAGAAAGACCTGTTGTGCTGATCACCGGCGCCAGCCGCGGCATCGGCGCGGCGAGCGCCAGACTTGCTGCCCGGCGCGGCTATGATGTCGCCATTCACTATCAGCGCGACCTGGCGGCTGCCGAGGCCGTCGCCGCCTCCTGCCGGCAGTCGGGGGCGACTGCTGCCATCATTCAAGGCGATATTGCCAAGCCCGCCGAGATCGAAGCAGTCTTTGCCGGCTGCGATAGGGCATTCGGCAGGCTCGATGTCTTTTTGAATAATGCCGGCATCACTGGGCGCGCCGGGCGATTGGTCGACGCAGCGGCTGAGGACATCAAGGCGGTGATCGATCTCAATGTCACAGGCGCCATTCTGGCTGCACGCCTGGCCGTCAAACGTCTTTCAAACAGAAGCGGTGGTCATGGCGGCGTTATCATCAACATGTCATCGATCGCCAGCCGCATCGGCAGCCCCCATGATTTCGTCTGGTACGCAGCCTCAAAGGCCGCCATCGACGCATTGACGTTGGGCCTGGCCAAGGAGGTGGCGGCCGAGGGCATCCGCGTCAACGCGGTGGCCCCTGGCCTCATTGCCACCGATATCCACGCCAGCGCCGGCATGCCCGATCGCCTGCACAAGCTTGGCCCCACCGTTCCCATCGGGCGAGAAGGGACGGCTGAGGAAGTAGCCTCGACCATCCTGTTCCTGATGTCCGCCGAGGCATCCTACATTACCGGTGCCGTGCTTGAAGTGAGCGGCGGGCGCTGATCGGCCTTATTCGGCCGTCCAGCCACCATCAACCGCAATATTGGTCCCGGTAATGTTCTTGGCGGCATCCGTACAGAGGAAAACGGCAATCCCGGCAACTTCCTCGACAGTGACGAACTGCTTGGTCGGCTGCGCATGCAGCAGCACATCATTGATCACCTGTTCGCGCGTCAGATGGCGCGCTGCCATCGTTTCCGGGATCTGATGCTCGACCAGAGGCGTCCAGACATAGCCCGGTGAGATGCAGTTGGCGGTAATGCCATTGGTCGCCACTTCAAGGGCTATCGTCTTGGTGAAGCCGTAGAGCCCGTGCTTGGCCGAGACATACGCCGATTTGAAAGGCGAGGCGACACTGGCGTGGGCGGAGGCGGTGTTGATGATGCGCCCCCAGCCCTTCGTCTTCATCTGCGGCACCACGAGACGCGTGCAATGAAAGGCCGCCGTCAGGTTGATGGCGATGATGGCATCCCATTTTTCCGGCGGAAATTCCTCAACCGGCGCCACAAACTGGATGCCGGCATTGTTGACCAGCACATCAACCCCGCCCAGGCTCTTGTTAGCGAGATCGACCATACCGGCAATCTCCGCCGGTTTCGACATGTCAGCGGGCGAGAAGACGCATGTGACGTTGAACTCAGCCGCAATGTCCGCGGCAACCTTGTGGTTGGCCGGTGTGTCGCCGAAACCGTCGATGAGGAGATTCATTCCCTCCTTCGCGAAACCCCTCGCAATGGCCAGACCAATTCCGCTGGTGGCCCCGGTGACGATGGCTGATTTGCCCTTGAGCATGCCGCTCTCCTTTTGCTGTTGCCGAATGCTGCGCTGTGTCTACGCGAAATAGTCTCAGGTTCAATGCGTTCCATCGCTGATGGGCGATTACCTACAATCGCAGGCTCGCGCTTGTGTTTGATTGTGATAAATGATAAATATTGAAAATCATCATTTTTCAAAGTTGACCCATGTCCACCAGACCCCGCCTTTCACCCGAAGAAACACGTGAGCGCATTCTCGATGTCGCCGAGGAGCATTTCCGTCGCATCGGCTATGCCAAGACGGCTGTCGCTGATCTTGCCGCCGCCCTCGATATGTCTCCAGCCAACATCTATCGCTTCTTCGCCTCAAAGAGCGCCATTAATGAGGCAATCTGCCGGCGCCTTCTCGATGAATCCGAAGAAATTGCCCGCAAGATCGCCTACGGGCCGCAAGCTGCGGCCGAGAAACTGGCCGCCCTGGCACTCGACATGCATCGCTTCACCAAGAGCCGCTGCACCGATGAGCGCCGCCTGCATGACATGGTCGAGGTGGCGATGCAGGAGAACTGGTCGGCCATCGAAGCGCACATGGCCGAGATCATCGCTCTTTTTGCCCACGTCATCGCCGAGGGCATGGCGCGAGGTGAATTCCGCCAGGGCAATGCGCTGGAGGCAGCGACCGTGATCAAACAGGCACTCACCGTCGTCCTCCACCCCGCCCTTATCGCCCAATGCAGCCATCTTGACCTTGAAAGCGAAACCAGACGCCTGTCGCAATTTCTCATCAGAGCTTTGCAATGAACGAGGTACCCATGTCCCGCCCGCCATTCCCCACAGCCGCTCGCTTCGCTCTTCTTGCACCCTTCATCCTGCTTGGTCTGGCCGCTTGCGGCGAGGGCAGAAGCGCTGACCCGAAGAGCGAGGCCAAGGCCTTGCCGCGCGCCGTCCTCGCGGAGCCGGTCACGTTTGCAACGCACGCCACGATGCGTAATTTTGTTGGCACCGTTCGCCCGCGCATCGAGAGCAATCTCGGATTCCGGGTTGCCGGCAAGATTGCTGAACGCAAAATTGCCCTTGGCGAGCGGGTGAAGGTGGGCGATGTGCTCGCAACTCTCGATCCGGTCGACCTTCATCTCCAGCGCGAACAGGCGGAAGCAGAATTGACCGCCGCCACCGTCTCGCTTGATCAAAACGAGCGGCAGAGACAGCGCAATATCGAACTGAAAAGGAATGGTTGGGTCACCGACGCAACCCTCCAGGCCCAGCAATCAGCGACCGCCGAGGCGAAGAGCCGGCTGGATCGTGCGCGTCGCTCGCTTGAACTGGCCGCCAACCAGCTTTCTTACGCTCGCCTCATCGCCGACAATGACGGCGTTGTCACCGCTGTCCTGGCTGAGCCTGGTCAGGTCGTTGCCGCCGGCACTCCGGTGCTGCGCGTCGCCCAGAACCATGAACTCGAAATTGCCGTCGACATCCCCGAATCGCTGACCGCCCGCGTTCGCGAGGGAACGGCAAGTGTCACCCTGTGGTCAAATCCAGGCCGTTCTTATGACGCGCGCCTGCGCGAATTCGCCGCCGCCGCTGATGCCTCATCACGCACCTTTGCCGCCCGCTTCACCATTCTTGATGCCGATCCGGCGATGAATTTCGGCATGACGGCCACCCTTTCCGTGCGAGAGGGTGCTGCTGCGCCCGTGGCAAGGCTGCCGATTGCCGCCATGCTGGATGAGGGCAAGGGACCGACGGTCTTCGTGATTGAACCGGCAACCAGCAAGCTGACGAGCCGCGCCATCGAGATTGCCGGCTATGATGGCGCTGACATGCTGGTGAGCAAGGGGCTCGCGGCCGGGGACATCGTCGTCACCCACGGCGTTCACAAGCTTCTCGCGGGCGAGATCGTGCGCGTCGTCGCCGATCGCGGCTGATATCGTTTCTCAGGGAGAGCCGCCATGTCGGCGCACGACGCACACGACCCGAAACTCAACCAGGGCAATTGGTCGCACTGGGCTGTGACCCACCCGGCCCTCGTCCTGTTCCTGATCCTGGCGGTCTTCGTCGGCGGCGTTTTTTCCTATCTGCGGCTGGGGCGCGCCGAGGATCCCTCCTTCACCATCAAGGTCGTCGTGATCACCGCGATCTGGCCCGGCGCCAGCGCCCGCGAGATGCAGGACCAGATTGCCGAGCGCATTGAGAAGCGGCTGCAGGAACTCGCCTATTTCGACAAGATCGAGACCTACACCAAGCCCGGCTTCACGGCCATGCAGATGGTCTTCAAGGATTCAACGCCTGCCCGCGAGGTCCCCAACCTTTTCTACCAGACACGAAAGAAACTCGACGATCTGCGCCGCGAGCTGCCGGCTGGCGTCATCGGACCCAATGTCAACGATGAATATGGCGATGTAGACTCAATCCTCTACACGCTGGTGAGCGACAGTGGTGATTATGCGGCCATGAAGCGCGAGGCGGAACTGTTGCGCCAGCGCCTGCTGCGCGTTCCCAACGTGACCAAGGTCAATCTCTACGGCAACCAGGACGAGCGCATTTTCGTCGAATTCAGCCATGCCAAACTGGCAACCCTCGGCATTCCGACGACCGCCATTTTTGACAGCCTGGCGCGCCAGAACATCGTGGCCCCGGCCGGTAGCATTGATACCGGCGCACAACGCGTTCCACTGCGCGTCACCGGCGCGCTCAACGGCATCGCCGCTGTCGCCGAGACACCCGTCGAGGTTGGCGGACACACCTTCCGTCTGGGGGACATCGCCACCATCACCCATGGCTATGTCGACCCTCCGACCTTCCTCCTGCGGCAGGAATCGCATGCCGCGATCGCCGTTGGCGTCGTCATGCAGAAGGGTGCCAATATCGTGACGCTCGGTCGCGATATCGAAACGGCGAAGGAGAGTTATCTGCGCGACCTGCCAGCAGGCTTTGAATTCAAGCAGATTGCCGATCAGCCGCAGGTTGTCGAACACGCCGTGAGTGAATTTGCGGAATCCTTCCTCGAAGCCCTCGCCATCGTCCTCTTCGTCAGCCTGATCTCGCTGGGCTGGCGCACCGGCATCGTCGTTGCCCTGTCAGTGCCGCTCGTCCTCGCCATGGTGTTCATGGCCATGTACGCACTGTCCATCGATCTCCATCGCATTTCGCTGGGCGCGCTCATCATCGCCCTTGGTCTTCTTGTCGATGACGCCATTATCGCCGTCGAGATGATGGTGGTGAAGATGGAACAGGGATGGGACCGCCTCGCGGCAGCCTCCTTTGCCTGGACGTCCACCGCTTTTCCGATGCTGACGGGGACGCTCGTCACCGCCATCGGCTTTCTGCCGGTTGGCCTTGCCCAGTCGGGCGTCGGCGAATATGCCGGCGGCATTTTCTGGGTGGTCGGCATCGCTCTCATCGCTTCGTGGTTCGTGGCGGTAATTTTCACCCCTTATCTCGGTGTTTTGCTGCTGCCCGATTTTGCCAAGAGCGGCAAAGTTCATGCCGACCCGCACGCCCTTTATGAGACCCCTCTCTATCGCCGCTTCCGTACCCTCGTGCGCTTTGCTGTCACGCATCGCTGGCTGGTGATCCTGGCCACTCTGGTCACTCTGGTGATCTCGGTTCTGGCCTTTGGCCGCATCCAGCAGCAATTCTTTCCCGTGTCCGAGCGCCCGGAACTTTTCTTCCAGCTCCGCCTGCCGCAGGGAACCGCCATCAGCGCCACCAACCAGGCGGCGCTCGAAGCTGAAAAAATGCTCCAGGGCGACAAGGATATCGCCACCTATACGACCTATGTCGGCCAGGGCTCGCCGCGCTTCTGGCTTGGGCTTAATCCGCAATTGCCGGATGAATCCTTTGCCGAGATTGTCATTGTCGCGAGGGACCTCAAGGCGCGCGAGCGTATCAAATCGCGGCTGGAGCGCGATATCGCCAACGGGGCGCTGTCGGCTGCTCGCGTGCGGGTCGATCGTTTCAATTTCGGCCCGCCCGTTGGGTTTCCCGTTCAATTCCGTATCGTTGGAGCCGACGCCACGAAACTGCGCGATATTGCCTATCAGGTCCGCGATGTCATGCGCGCCAATCGCGACATCATCGACGCCCATCTCAACTGGAACGAGCGCCAGCCCTCGGTCCGTCTGGTCGTTGACCAGGAGCGTGCCCGCGCCTTCGGTCTCAATGTCCAGGACGTGGCGCAGACGCTGCAAACCCTGCTCACGGGGGTGACGGTCACAACCGTGCGCGACCGCACCGTGCAGGTCGACGTGGTGGCACGCGCTGTACCCTCGGAGCGCCTCGACCTTGGACGGATTTCAGACCTGACGATCACCAGCCGTAACGGCATCGCCATTCCGCTGGCGCAAATTGCCCGCGTTGAATACGGGCAGGAGGAACCGATCATCTGGCGTCGCAGCCGCGAACTGGTGATGACGGTGCGCGGCGATGTTCGTGACGGCGTGCAGCCGCCGGCGGCGAGCGCCGAGGTCAAGGCAAAGCTTGGCGACATCATCAAATCTCTGCCCGACGGATACCGCATCGACGAGGGCGGCGCGGTCGAGGAATCGGCCAAGGGAAACGCTTCCATCTTTGCCCTGTTCCCCATCATGATCGGCGCCATGCTGACCATACTCATGCTGCAGTTGCAGTCCTTTTCCCGCCTGGTGCTGGTATTTTCCACCGCGCCGCTCGGCATTATCGGCGCTTCTCTTGCGCTCAACGTCGCCAACGCTCCCTTCGGCTTCGTGGCGCTTCTTGGCCTCATCGCCCTTGCCGGCATTATCATGCGCAACACCGTCATTCTCGTCGACCAGATCGAGGATGACGTCGCCAATGGCCTGAGCCGACACGATGCCATCATCGAGGCAACCGTGCGCCGCTCGCGTCCCGTGGTGCTCACCGCCTTTGCCGCCATCCTCGCCATGGTGCCGCTGACGACCAGCCTCTTCTGGGGGCCGATGGCCCTCACCATGATGGGCGGTCTTTTCGCCGCGACGTTGCTGACCCTGATTTTCCTGCCCGCTCTGTACGCGGCAGCCTTCCGGGTCAGGCCGGACGATGCTGCAAAACCGGCAGAGGCAGCGCCGGAAGAGCCCCAGTTCACTTTGCTGCCGGAGGCGGCAGAGTGAGACGATCAGACGCTGGTCGCGGCGCCGCGGACAGCTTATACTGCGCCATGGCCGACACTCACCTGCACCACGCAACCGGCAACTGCGTCAAATCGACAATCGCGCTTGCCGAAGATGCCTGCGCGCAGGCCGGCGTGCGGCTGACGAAGATACGCCGCCGGGTCCTTGAGATCATCGCCGCTGCCGGCACGCCGATCGGCGCCTACGCCATCATTGATTCAATGGCGCGCTCAACCGGTACACGCCCGGCACCGATGACGGTCTACCGCGCACTCGACTTTCTGATCGAGCGGGCCTTGGTCCATCGCCTTGCCTCGCGCAACGCCTATCTTGCCTGCGACCACAGCCATGGCCACGACGATACGGTGGTCTTTCTGTTATGCGAAGCCTGTACCTATGTCGGTGAGATCGCCGATACACAGCTTGCCAGCATCATCGACGCACAAGGCAGGGCCAAGGGCTTCTCCGCCCAGCGGCGCCTGATCGAGGTTTCAGGGCTTTGCGCCGCCTGTGTGGTTGCTTCAAACGCCACCCAAGGCTAAATCAGGCACGGATTTCAGCTCGCCACAACAGGCCGCAGGCCTGTGGAAGAGGTCAAGATAATGAATTATATCGGCAATCCTGGACAAAGGCGCAATTCGGTTGGCGTCAATGTCGGCTCCGTTCAGATCGGCGGCGGCGCCCCCGTCGTCGTTCAGTCCATGACCAATACGGATACCGCCGACATCGACGGAACGGTACGGCAGGTGGCAGCTCTTGCCCGCGCCGGTTCCGAACTCGTTCGCATTACCGTTGATCGCGACGAGGCGGCAGCAGCCGTCCCCCATATCCGCGAAAAGCTCGACCGCATGGGCGTGAGCGTGCCGCTCGTTGGCGATTTCCATTATATCGGCCACAAGCTCCTCGCTGATCATCCCGCCTGCGCCGAGGCGCTTGCCAAATACCGCATCAATCCCGGCAATGTCGGCTTCAAGGAGAAGAAGGACAAGCAGTTCTCCTCCATCATCGAGATGGCGATGAAGTATGACCGCCCGGTGCGCATCGGCGTCAACTGGGGGTCGCTTGATCAGGAATTGCTGACCCATCTGATGGACGAGAATGCCCTCAGCGCGATACCGATCACCGCGCGCGAGGTCACGCGCGAGGCGGTGATCCAGTCCGGTTTGCTGTCAGCAGCCCGCGCCGAAGAATTGGGTCTGGCCCGCGATAAAATCCTCATCTCGGCCAAGGTCAGCGCCGTTCAGGACCTGGTCGCGATCTATGCCTCGCTTGCAGCGCGCTGCGACTACACGCTGCATCTGGGCCTCACCGAGGCTGGCATGGGCTCCAAGGGCATCGTCGCCTCGGCAGCCGCACTGGCGATCCTGCTCCAGCAGGGCATCGGCGACACCATTCGTGTCTCGCTGACGCCTGAGCCCAATGGCGACCGTTCGCTCGAAGTGAAAGTGGCGCAGGAAATCCTGCAGACCATGGGCCTGCGCACCTTCGTTCCGCTGGTGGCCGCCTGCCCCGGCTGCGGGCGCACCACCTCGACCGTCTTCCAGGAACTGGCAGGCGATATCCAGAGCTGGATTTACGCTTCGATGCCGGAATGGAAGACCAAATATCCTGGCGTCGAAGCGCTGAACGTCGCGGTCATGGGGTGCATCGTCAACGGCCCGGGCGAATCAAAGCATGCCGATATCGGCATTTCGCTCCCCGGTACCGGCGAAACACCGACCGCGCCCGTTTTCGTTGACGGCAAGAAGGTGGCCACCTTGCGCGGGCCGACGCTCGCTGCCGATTTCAAGAAGATGGTGGATGACTATATCATTCGCCGTTACGGCACCAAACAGGCAGCCGAGTAGTCGGCAGCACGGGCACCATGGCGCTGAAGCGCGAGGCCATTGACGAGGCGCTTCTCGGCGGCGAGCTGGGCAAGGCGCAGGCCTTCGCCATGCGTCTGCTGGAACGCTTCGGCGAAGCGCTTGGCGCCACCCGCTTCATCAACATTGCAGCAGCGCACATCGACGGCTGCCTCTATCATGGCAAGGTCAGCCTCGACTTCGTCGACCGGCTGAATTCGCTTGGCGGCAAGGTGCGCGTACCGACAACCCTCAACGTCGGCTCGATCGATCTCATCCATCCCGAGCTTTTTCGTGGTGATGACAATGCCCGCCACGATGGCAGGCGCTTGATGGAAGCCCATCTCGAGCTTGGCTGCATGCCAAGCTTCACCTGCGCCCCTTACCTGTTGCAGCAGCGCCCGCAACAAGGGCAGGACATCGCCTGGGGTGAATCAAACGCCATCGTTTTCGCTAATTCCGTCCTTGGCGCGCGCACGCACCGCTATGGCGATTTCGTCGATCTGTGCGCCGCGCTGACCGGCCGCGTCCCCTATCAGGGGCTGCATGTGCCGCAGAACCGGCGGGCGCGGCTGGTGTTCAACATCGCCCCGGTGCCGGACCTGTCGAATGACGCGCTGGCCATTGCGGTTGGCCATATCATCGGCGCGCGCGCCGGCGACCAGATTCCCGCCATCACCGGCCTGCCGGCGTCGATCAGCGAGGATGATTTCAAGGGGCTGGGGGCGGTTGCCGCCTCGAGCGGCGCGGTTGCGCTGTTTCACGCCGTTGGCCTGACGCCTGAAGCGCCAACACTCGAAGCAGCTCTTGGCGATGCCACGCCTGAAGCGGTGGTCGAGGTGTCAGCCGCCGATATCCGCGCCACCCTTCGCGCCCTGTCGACGGCGGACGATGGCGCCACGCTCACCGCCGTGAGCCTTGGCACGCCGCATTTTTCACTCAGCGAGTTTGACCGCCTGCTCGCCCTCCTCCCCGGCTTCAAGGCAAATTCCGGCGTCGACATCTATGTCAACACCGGGCGTGATACCCACGCTGCCCTGGCCGCGCGCGGCGACGCTGCACGCCTGGAAGCTGCCGGCATCACCCTCGTCGTCGATACCTGCACCTATGTGACAACGGTGATGAAACGGCTCGACGGCGTAATCATGACCAATTCCGGCAAATGGGCGCATTACGCACCCGGCAATCTCGGTGTCGATGTGGCCTTCGGCAGCCTCGCTGATTGCCTGAATTCGGCTGCGGCGGGCCGCGTCGTGAGACGTTTCACATGACGTCGATCGCCGCGCGGACGCTCTTCCCCGGCAGCGCCTCAGGTGAGGTCATCTGCCTGGCGCAGCCGCTGAGTTTCTGGGGTGGTTTTGATCCACATACGGGATTGGTGATGGATCGCTGGCACCCGGACCATGGTCGCATCCTTGCCGGCAAGATCCTCGTGATGAGCGCTGGTCGCGGCTCATCCTCATCGTCGACCGTTCTGGCCGAAGCATTACGGCTGGGGACGGCACCGGCCGCCTTCATTCTCACCGCCGCCGATTCGATCCTCCTGACGGGAGCGCTCATCGCATCCGCCCTTTACGCCAAAGCCTGCCCCATGGCGGTGGTCAGCAGCGAGGGCTGGTCTATGTGCACACGCCATGGCACGTTGCGGGTTCAGGCTGACGATACCGGAACAGTGATTAGCGCCCCGGCCTAGCACCTGACGCTTCACAAGCCCGTCACACTCGATATATTAGACACGGTGATGTGAAGCGTTAACCACGCGATTCTCGAATTGGGGAGCGAGGTTTTGACAGTAGCAGCCCGCCTCGAGGCTTGCCCGGCTCTGGTCCTGAATGCGGACTACCGCCCGCTGTCCTATTACCCGTTGTCGCTGTGGTCGTGGCAGGACACGATCAAGGCGGTCTTTCTGGAGCGCGTCAACATCGTCTCCTTTTACGACCGCTCGGTGCACAGCCCCGGCTCCGAGATGCGGCTTCCATCGGTCGTGTCGCTCAAATCCTATATCAAGCCGTCGCGCTTTCCGGTCTTCACCCGCTTCAACGTCTTTCTGCGCGACCGCTTCGTCTGCCAGTATTGTGGCGCCGGCGAAGAACTCACCTTCGATCACGTCGTCCCCCGCTCGCGCGGCGGCATGACGACGTGGGAAAACGTGCTGACCGCCTGCTCGCCCTGCAATCTTGGAAAATCAAACCGCCTGCCAAACGAGGCGGGCATGCATCCCTATCACCTGCCGTTTCGCCCGACCGTCCATCAGCTGCACAATAATGGCCGGCTGTTCCCGCCCAATTATCTGCATGATAGCTGGCTTGATTATCTCTACTGGGATACCGAGCTCGAACCCTGACCTGCCAGCGCGCGGACAACGAGTGCGCACAGCCCCGCCGATATCAGCGCATTATATCCCGCAAGCGAAACGCCGAGGAAGCGGAAGGCTGCTTCATTGCAGGCCACGACCCGTGTGCGGGCGATCTGCGCCAGCAGATCGCTGGCATTGCCGGTAATCGGCCGTCCGCCGCTGCAATCCGTCGGCCCCTGCCAAAATCCCCATTCGACACCGGCGTGGAATGCGCCAAAAACCGCCGACCCCGCCAGCAGCAGGACCAGAGCGCCCAAGCCAAATGTTATGACGGCCGCCTGAGCGCCGCGCCCTGCCATGATCGCCACGGCGAGAGCGAGCGGCACACCGGCATAATAGGGCCAGCGCTGCTGCAGACAGAGCGGACATGGTGCCAGATCGCCCCAGATCTGAAATCCCCACGCGCCGGCGAGCGTTATCGCCATCACACAGGCCACAATGAGAGCAACAGACGCCGGCCGCCTGGGCATCATTGAGGATCAGATGTAGCGGATGGCGGCAAAGCCGCCGATCAGGAAAAACAGCAGGATGAAGGTTGCGAGCTTCAACCGCGTCTCGATGAAATTGCGGATCTGGTCGCCATAAACCCGCAAAGCCGCCGCCATCAGGAAGAAAAAGGTGAAGCGGGCGAAGAAGGAGCCGAAAAGGAACAGCACGAAGTTGAAATCGATGAGACCCGACATGATGGTGACAAGCTTGAAGGGGATGGGCGTCAGCCCCTTGGTCATCAAAATCCAGATCCAGTAATCATTGGCGCGCGCGCGCAAATTCTCCGCCTGCTGCTCAAGGCCGTAGGTGTGGATGATCCATTGACCGACCGAATCGTACAGCAGATGGCCGATACCGTAGCCGACAATGCCACCCAGCGCCGATGAAATCGCACAGACAGCCGCGAAGTACCAGGCGCGCTTGGGCTGCGCCACACACATCGGCACCAGCAGCGGGATCGGTGGAATGGGAAAAATCGAACTTTCCGCAAAAGCGACAATTGCCAGCACCCACACGGCTTTCGGATGCGTCGAGAAGGAGACAATCCAGTCATAGGTTTTCTTGAGCATGATCTCGACAGGTCATTTCGATGTTGTGAGGATGGTCGTGGCACTCTCTTAAAGGAAAGTGATTGATCGGTCATTAGCACTATTGCTGTTGACGCGGCATGGAGTGCAAAGACGGTTGACCGCTCCAACTTCCTGCCTATGATCCGCCCGGCGTTGCCCCTGTGGCGGAACTGGTAGACGCGCTCGACTCAAAATCGAGTTCCGCAAGGAGTGCTGGTTCGATTCCGGCCAGGGGCACCATATTGCAAGTAAGGTATGCAATATCGGTTTAATTCAGGCCAGACAACGACCCGGCTCTGACTATAAATCCCACCTGTCGATTGCACCAATTTGCCCGCTCAGTGGAGAATCAATTGGCGATCAATAACGTGCGTGATTCTATCAAAAGCATCTTTTTGGGCGTTTTCAGTATTGGTGAATCGGACTCCACCTGAAATAAGCATTTTAGGGATTTTCCCTCTCAAAGCCGGCCTTGAAAAATCCAATCCTGCAAAGCTTCAGTAACCTGTGAAATCCACGTCGGTTCTCTCCGCTCTGGCGCGCTGCCATTTTGCCGGGCTGACATGCGCCGCCCGCCCATCGTCAACAAGGAACTGGCGGCGCGTGCCGATTTCAGGCTTTATCGCAGATCGCTGAGCCTGCAACATGACGATCATACCGGCCGGGTCGTTCCACACAGTCACGACGGCGAATTGGCCGCATTGCGGAGAGGATGCCAAACATGTCTCATTTTGCCAATTTCATTGCTGGCGAACCGGTTGGCGCCAACCACACCACCGCCAACGTCAACCCGTCCGATACGAACGACGTCATCGGCGATTTTTCCAGTGGCACGAAGGCGGATGTCGCCGAGGCCATTGCGGCCGCAAAACAAGCCTTCCCCGCATGGTCGCGCACCACGCCGCAGGAGCGCCATGATATTCTCAAGCGTGCGGCCGACGAGGTGTTGGCGCGCAAGGAAGAGCTTGGGCGCATTCTCAGCCGCGAAGAAGGCAAGACCTTGGCCGAGGGCGTGGGCGAGGCTGGCCGTGCCGGTCAGGTCTTGTCGTTCTTTGCCGGCGAAACATTGCGTTTGAACGGCGAGATGATGGGCTCGGTCCGCCCCGGCGTCGGCATTGAGGTGACGCGCGAACCGGTGGGCGTTGTGGGTCTGATCACACCGTGGAATTTCCCGATCGCCATCCCGGCCTGGAAGCTGGCGCCAGCGCTGGCCTATGGTAACACGGTCGTCATCAAACCCGCTGATCTGGTGCCGCATTCCGCCTGGGCGCTGGTCGATATTCTGCAACGCGCCGGACTGCCGAAGGGCGTCCTCAACCTGGTCATGGGCAAAGGGTCGGTCGTGGGCGCGGCGATGTTGGCTCATCCAGATATCGCGGCCATATCGTTTACCGGATCGGTTGCGACCGGGCGGCTGGTGGCAGCGGCCTGCGTTGCCTCAACGCCGATGAAAAAAGTACAACTCGAAATGGGCGGCAAGAATCCCCTGGTCGTTCTTGATGACGCCGATCTGAAAGTGGCGGTTGACTGCGCCGTCAATGGCGCTTTCTTTTCAACCGGCCAGCGTTGCACGGCGTCCTCACGCCTCATCGTGACAGATACTGTTCACGACGCATTCGTGGCAGCACTGGTCGAGCGCATGAAGGGCCTCATCGTTGATGACGCCTTGAAGGCTGGCACCCATATCGGCCCGGTGGTTGATCAAAAGCAACTGGAGCAGGATGAGCATTATATCCGCATCGCCCGTGACGAAGGCGCCCGCCTGATATGGGGAGGCGAGCGTCTCAACCGGCAGACGCCCGGCTTCTATCTCCAGCCAGCCCTCTTCACCGAGACCACCAACGCCATGCGGATCTCACGCGAGGAGGTATTTGGCCCCATCGCCAATGTCATTCGCGTGAAAACCTATGATGAGGCGCTTCATGTCGCCAACGACACCGACTTCGGGTTGTCAGCAGGCATCTGCACCACCAGCCTCAAATACGCCAGCCATTTCCGGCGCAACGTGGAGGCCGGCATGGTGATGGTCAATCTGCCGACCGCGGGCGTCGACTATCACGTGCCCTTTGGCGGCAGAAAGGGATCAAGCTACGGGCCGCGTGAGCAGGGCGCTTATGCCCGCGAATTCTATACGACCGTCAAAACCGCCTATATTGCCGCCGGCTGAAGACCCTGCAGCCGCTCGCGCAAACCGGTGGCAATCAGCCGGTAGGCCTCAGCCGGCACGCTGTCGGGTGCGGCGATCATCACCGGCATGCCATCATCGGAGCGCCGCCTGACCTCCATATCAAGCGGTACCTCGCCGAGGAACGGGATAGCCAGCCGCTCAGCCTCGCGGCGCGCCCCGCCATGGGCAAAGATATCGTGGCGCTTGCCGCAGGCATCGCAGAGAAAATAGCTCATATTTTCAACCAGCCCGAGCACCGGCACGCCGACATCGCGGAACATGGCGACCCCGCGGCGGGCGTCGATCAGCGCCAGATCCTGCGGCGTCGAGACAATGACCGCCCCGGCAAGCCGGCCCTGCTGCGACAGGGTCAGTTGCGCGTCGCCCGTTCCCGGCGGCATGTCGATCAGCAGAATGTCCAGCGCCCCCCAATCGATGTCACGCAGCATCTGGGTGATCGCAGACGCCACCATCGGCCCGCGCCATATCATGGCCGTCTCGCTGTCAACGACAAACCCGATGGACATGACCTTGCAGCCATACGCTTCAAGCGGGTTGAGGACACGCCCTGACTTGACGGTTGGCTGGCCCTTCAGCGCAAAGAGGCGCGGCATCGAGGGGCCATAGATATCAGCGTCGAGCACGCCCACCTTGAGGCCCATCCCGGCCAGCGCCAGCGCCAGATTGCACGTCGTTGTCGATTTGCCGACGCCGCCCTTGCCCGACGCAACAGCAACGATATGCCTGATACCGGCAAGTGCCGCAAAACCTGAGGCGGCCTCGGTCGCAACGGCGCCTTGACCTTTACGCTCGGCCGTCAACACCACGAGCGCGCTGGTAATGCCGCTGACGCTCGCCAGCCGCTCCTGCGCTTCGCGGCGGACCGGCTCCCAGGCATCAGCGTCCTTGCCATCAATCCGGACCGTCAGCGTCACCCGTTCGCCGTCGATCCGGAAATCATCATTGGCAATAAGTGCGGCGAGCGCCACATGTCCGCCCGGTGCCAGGACACCGGACAGAAGGGAGCGCAAGCGGGCAGGGGTGATCAGCATAGCGGGGCGGTGTGCCTGTAAAACGCAAGACGGTCGACCTTGGGAGGTCGACCGCCCGCAACAGATGGCGATATCAGAGGGAGCGCGTCAGCCCTTGCCCCCGCGCAGCGAGACTTCCGGATCCGGTCTGGCACCCGATCCGACAAAGGCCGCATCAACCGTCTTTTGATAGCCTTCAAGAACGACAACTGCCCCACCGATGATAAGGAGCATCGCGACAACAGCGGACACAAACATTTTCATTCTGATCATTCCTTGACGTTGTCTCTTGCTCTATTCGGCCGGCGTCGCTGCGCCTTTGCCCTTCATTTCGGTCTTTTCAACCCACAGCGCATGGTGCTGCTTGGCCCAGTTGAGATCAACCTCACCCTTGCCCATGGCATCGAACGCCCCCTCCATGCCGACCGAGCCGATATAGATGTGGGCAAGGATCACCGCGACCATGCCAACGGCGATCAGACCGTGCAGCATATTGGCCTCCTGCAGGCCGGCGATATCGGTAAAGACAAAGGGGAACATCAGGGAATAGCCAGTGATCGACAGGGCCACCCCGCCAATGACCACCACCCAGAAGATAACCTTCTGCCCGCCATTGAAGCGACCGGCCGGCGGATGGTCACTGCCGATGAGGCCGCCACCCTTGGAAAACCACGCAAGATCAGCCCCGCTTGGGATATTGTCCTTGAGCCACAGCAGGATCATGAGAACAACGCCGAGCGCAAAGGCGAAGCTGCCATAATTGTGAACGAACTTCCCGGCCTGTGACAGGGCCGTGAAAGCCTCGGGGCCGATGAGCGGCAGCAACAGCTTGCGCCCGAAGGTCAGGTTCAACCCCGACAGGGCGAGCAGGATAAAGGTGGACGCGGTCAGCCAGTGGGCAAACCGGTCGGCTGAGGCAAAGCGCAGAATGGTGCGGCCCGACGGCCCGCCATCGATGGCGATGCGCCCGCGGATGAGGTAGAAAATGACGAGTGCAGCCAACATGCCAAGGATGGCGATGGCGCCATAGAATGGCAGCGTTTCCTGACGGATCTGCCGCCAGTCCCGGCCGGCCGGCTGGATAAGCACGGATGATTTCGTATCCGGAATCGACACCCTGCCTGTGACAGCCGAAGGTCCGCTGCCGGGCGGTTTCAAAGCGTCCAGCAATTGTCCTTCCTTGACGGAGCTTGCGGTAGGATTGACCGATGTCGGCTGGCCGCTCTGCGCCAGAGCATCGCCCGAAACGACAATAACCAGTGCGATAGCCAGCGCTGCGGCCAAACCCCAGCTGCGTTGAAACGCCACCATATTCTGCCTCCCCCGAATTGACTTCACCCGTGATCTGCGGCGCGGGTCGCACCCACGCCGCGCCCGGTTCAGACGTTGATGGTTTCCTTGTAGGCCGTTTTCCAGCCCCACGCGCCAGAGCCATAGCCGCGTTTGGAAACCCGCTCCTTGTAGATCTCGCTGATCATCTCGTGATCACCGGCCAGCAGCGCCTTGGTCGAGCACATCTCGGCACACAGCGGCAATTTGCCTTCCGCCAGACGGTTCGAGCCATAGGCCGCCTGCTCGGCAGCCGACAGATCATCCTCCGGGCCGCCGGCGCAATAGGTGCACTTGTCCATCTTGCCCCGCGAGCCGAAATTCCCGACCTTGGGATATTGCGGCGCACCGAAGGGGCAGGCGTAGAAGCAGTAGCCACAGCCGATGCACAGTTCCTTGGAGTGCAACACGACCGCATCCTCGGTCGTATAGAAGCAATCGACAGGGCACACGGCAGCGCACGGCGCATCCGTGCAATGCATGCAGGCCATCGAGACCGAACGCTCGCCCGGCTTGCCGTCATTGATGGTGACGACGCGGCGCCGGTTGATGCCCCACGGCACGTCGTTTTCGTTTTTACAGGCCGTCACGCAGGCGTTGCACTCGATGCAGCGGTCGGCGTCACACAGGAATTTCATTCGAGCCATGGACGTCCCCTCCCTCAGGCTGCCTTGATCTGGCAAAGCGTAACCTTGCCTTCATGCATCGCCGTCACCGGATCAAAGCCATAGGTGGTGACGGTATTGACCGATTCGCCAAGAACGATCGGGTCGGTTCCTTTCGGATAATTGCCGCGCTGGTCGGCGCCCTGATACCAGCCACCGAAATGGAACGGCATCCACGCCACACCCTTGCCGACCCGCTCGGTCACCAGGGCCTTGACCCTGATTTTCGAGCTGCTCTCAGGCCCGTAGACCCAGACGAACTGACCCTCGGCAATACCGCGTTCGGCGGCGTCCCGCGGGTTGATCTCGACGAACATGTCCTGCTGCAACTCGGCCAGCCATTTGTTCGACCGCGTCTCCTCGCCACCACCTTCATATTCAACGAGACGGCCGGATGACAGGATCATCGGGAACTCCTTGGCAATCCCCTTGTCGACGGCAGCCTTCTGGACGCTGAAGCCGATATTGGGCACACGGAAGCTCTTGAAGTCAGGCCGTGTCGGATATTTGGCGACGAGATCGACGCGAGGCGTGTAGATCGGCTCGCGATGGACAGGCACCGGGTCAGGCAGGTTCCACGCATTGGCGCGCGCCTTGGCATTGCCGAAGGGCACGCAGCCATGGGCGATCGCCACACGCTGGATGCCACCTGACAGGTCGGTCGACCATGACGGGCCGCTTTTCTCGATGATCGCCCGCTCTTCAGCCGTGAGCTCGCTGTCCCAGCCAAGCTTTTGCAGGACCGCCAGCGTGAACTCGGGATAGCCATCCTTCAAATCCGACCCCAGCGAATACGAGCCCTCGGCCAGCAGATTGTCCTTGCGCTCCTTCTCCACCTCGGCGCCGTTCTCCTGGACCTTGACCTTGACGACGCGCTCGACGCCGAAACGGGCACGGAAGGCACCGCCGCCATCCTTCACATGAAGATTGGTGTTGTAGAGGATCGGCGTTCCGGGATGTTTCATCTCCGGCGTTCCCCAGCACGGCCAGGGCAGGCCGTAATAATCACCGCTGATTTCCGATCCATCGCTTGGCGAGCGCAAGGTCCGGACATCGAACTTGCCCTGATTGGCCATATGCGCCTTGATACGTTCGGGCGACTGGCCGCAATAGCCCGTCGACCAGCCACCGCGATTGATTTCGCGAAGAATGGATTCGGCCTCCGGCTCATCGCCGAACTTGCCTTTGACCATCTTGATGTTCTTGAACATCTTGTCGGCAAAGCCGAGCTTTTCGGCAAGCTTGTAGATCACCCAGTAATCATTGGCGCTCTCGAAGATCGGCTCAACGATCTTCTCGCCCCACTGGATTGAGCGATTGGAGGCAGTGCGCGATCCCGAACACTCAAGCTGGGTCGAGATGGGCAGGAGATAGGTGCCGTTCTTGCGCCCGCCAAGCGAGACGAAATTGGTAGGATGCGGATCGGCCACCACCAGCAGGTCGAGCGCTGCCAGCCCCTTGGTCATTTCCGGGATGCGCGGCACCGTGTTGCCGCCATGGCCGAAGACGATCGCCGCCTTCAGATTGTCGTTCTGATCGACCTGATCCTTCGGCAGCGACACGGCATCAAACCAGCGCGTCGACGGGATGCCGGGCACGGTACGGAAATTGATGGTCGTGTTGTTGGGACCAGGCTTCTTGTCGAAGCGGCTGTCGAGCCAGTTGAAGTCGACGTCCCACACCCGCGCCCAATGCTTCCACGCATTATCATCGAGGCCGTAATAAAGCGGCAGGGTGACGACATCGACGCCAAGATCGGTGGCACCCTGCACATTGGTGTGGCCGCGGAAAATATTGGCGCCTGTCCCCGGCGCGCCGACATTGCCGGTGGCCAGCAGCAGGATGCAGTAGGCGCGCACATTGGCGGTGCCAACCGTGTGCTGGGTGGCGCCCATGCACCAGATGAGGGTCGAGGGGCGCTCCTTGGCAAACAATTCAGCAACCCGCTTGAGCTGCTCGCCGGGCACGCCGGTGACATCCTCAACCGTCTTGGGGTCCCATTTCTTTACCTCGGCACGCACATCATCCATCGCGTAAACGCGCTGTTCGATGAACTTTTTGTCTTCCCAGCCATTCTCGAAGATGTGCCACAGCATGCCGTAGATGACCGGAATATCGGTACCCGACCGGATGCGGACATATTCGGTCGCATGCGCGGCGGTGCGCGTCAGCCGCGGATCGATGACGATCAGATTGGCGCGGTTGAGCTCCTTGCCGGTCAGCACGTGCTGCAGCGACACCGGATGCGCTTCCGCCGGATTGCCGCCCATGATGATGGCGGTCTTGGCGTTGCGGATATCATTGTAGGAATTGGTCTGCGCTCCGTAGCCCCAGGTGTTCGCCACTCCCGCGACCGTGGTCGAGTGACAGATGCGCGCCTGATGGTCGACCGAATTGGTTCCCCAGAACGCCCCCATCTTGCGGAAGAGATAGGCGCCCTCATTCGAGAACTTCGCCGATCCCAGCCACCACACCGATTCAGGGCCGGACTTTGCGCGGATTTCCATCATCTTGGCGGAAATTTCGCTCAGTGCCTGCTCCCAGCTGATGCGCTGATATTCGCCATTGACGAGTTTCAGCGGATATTTGAGACGCCGGTCACCATGAACGATCTCGCGGATGGCGGCGCCCTTGGCGCAATGCGTGCCGCGGTTGATCGGCGAATCCCATGCCGGCTCCTGGCCAACCCAGACGCCGTTTTGCACTTCCGCCGTGACCGTGCAGCCGACAGAGCAATGGGTGCAGATATTCTTGACGAGCTTGACAGGCGCCTTGGCGTCAAAGCCGGCCGCCGCCTGCGCCTTGCGCATGGAGGTGAAGCCCAGCGCCGACAACCCGGCAAGCCCGCCCGCAGCCAGGCCGGAGCGCGCGAGGAATGAACGTCGGTCAAGGACCGCGCTGGCCTGGGTTGCAACCACAGGAGCGCCCCGCCCCCTGCTGCCGCGCGATGATCCGGAAAGCCTTTTGATCAACATGTTCTTCTCCCGAATTCTGCTCAGTAGCGATTGGTACGATAGAAGGCCTTGACATGATCCGTCTCGCGATAGCGCTTCTTGCGCTTGTCGCTGGCGCTCTCCGCAGCCACCGCCTCGACCGGCGTGGCAAGGCCGGCAACGGCGCTTGCCCCGGCGGCACCAACGCTGAGCGCTTTCAGAAAACTGCGGCGGTCAGGCCTCGTCTCTTCCTTGGTCATGCTCATCATATTCCTCCCTTGCCCGATCCGGCTCGCGCCAAACCCGTTGTCCCTAGACAGCCACGCGCTCCGGCATCGCTGCCGGCAATGTCATGGCTTCACTCTCAATCGAAAGAAACACCTGTCCCACAGCCGCGACCGCCCGATAGAAGTCAGCACCCGGCGTCGCCGCGAGATCGTCAAAAAAGCGCAGGGCCCAGCGCTCGATATGGCGCTTGAAGAAGCGGTCGGCCGCCGTCGCGTCAGCGGTGAATTCGCCAACGATCAACCCCGCCATCACCTCAAACAACGAGCCGAGATGATCTTCCGGCTCGAACGCATCCGCCCGTCTCTCGACACCAAACCGCGTCAGATCTTCGCGCACCCGTGCCAGCGGCCGCTCATTGAGGAAGCCGGTTTGATAATAGGAGCCGTACGGCACCGCCTCACCCCGGCCAACGCCGATGAAAACCGTGAAAAACTCACGCTCGATCGCCTCGACGGCGCCAGAGGCGGCAGAACGCGCCAGGCCGATCATCGCCAGGCCGAGAGGCGTCGCATCACCCTTGAGGCGCGCAAGCTCGTTCAAGAGCCTCTGATCAGGCGCCTGCAGCAGCAGGCGAGCCAACAGCAGATAGGCCTGCGCCCGCACGGCATCGATGGGGTCAACAGCTGACGTTAAGGCAGCCTCGCCATAAAGATCGGGCCGCAGGAGATGACGGGAGATTCCGGTGAAGGTTTCTACCGCCACAACCCGGTCGGCGGGAATACGCGTCCACGCCGAAACCGCCGGTTGGGATATGCCAAGGCCACGCGCCAATTTGCCAATGCTTCCAGCGCCTTCAATCGCCAGAAGCAAGCCTTGATCACGTTCCTCACCCAGGCGGACTTGCGTCTTTTCAGCGCTCATTTGTGTCCGGTTTTGTTTGCTTTTTAATTGTTCTAAGTTGCGCCAACATAGCACGGTTTCTGGTCATAACAAGTGCTTATGACTGCGACGACTGACCGCATCCCGCGCATCTGTTTTGCGTCTAGACAGGGAGCGCCCCGCCATGGCGGCGCGGGCGAACCGGCGGGGATGGCGCGTCTGGCTGAACCGCGCCTGCGACCGCCTGTTCCATAACCATTTCGCTCGCCGGAAGGGGCGCTGCAGCAACACTGTCAGGCGCCGTCTGCCCCCCATCATCGGCGACGCTCAATGGCTGCGACAGCCGCGTGCTGTCCTGGGCGAGCCGCTCGTTCCCGGCGATAGCCTCACCCTCGTCTGGGCTTTTGTCGGGCTCATGGTAACCGAACCCGGTTGCCTGCCTCACAAGCGCGGCAATATCGGTATCCGCCGGCAATTCGCCAAACCCGTAAATGCTCGTCGGATTATTGAAATCATACTGGTTCTCCGCCACTTCGATGAAATCGCGGATGCGCGGGTCCTGCGTCCACGCCTGGCGCAGGGCAGCCGTCGTCAACGCCTGGGGAATGCCCTTGCGCAGGAACTGGGCAATCGATCCTTCCGGCAGAATATCCTCCAGCCGCGGCAGGTCCGCAGCGCCGTCCTCGAACGCTTGCGGTGGAATGGCGGCCGCATCCATGGCGTTGATCGGCAACGGCGCCACCGCGATATCGGCATCGCGTTCAGGGCGCGCCTTGACGCGTGACCAGCGGCTCAGAAACCCTTCGCCGCCTTCCTTGTCGTGATCATCGCCGCCGCCCGCCATCATGATCCTCCCGCGCCTGGATCATCAACCGCGGCCCGCTCCGCCACCGTCGGCTCGGCACGCCAGCGCACATCCGGCGGGGCGCGGTCGCGCTTGCGCTTGATGATCGGGCGCTCGACGTGATGGTCGGCGATGAAGCGCGCCAGCTCAGCGGCAATCTCATCGCTCATATCAAGGGTCTCGACGAGATAGCGTCCTGCTTCGGTCCACGCCTCGCCCTCGGCCGGATCGGCGCTGATCGCCACAATGTCGAGCGCAGGATCGCCATCGCTTCTCAGCATCGCCACCCACAGCTTGGGCAGGCCACTGGCGAGATTGTCGCGATAATTGGCAGTATCGGTCGAGTAGACAGACAACATCACTTGTCCGGCATAAAACCGCATCAGCTCGTCATTGCCATCAAGCGCCGTCCAAGACGCAGTTGCCGGCGGTTCGCCGAGCACCTGCACCGGCAACCACGAGAATTCCTGCCCCGCCGCCACGCTCCAGGGATGGCTGGAGCGTCGCCGCTCAACCACCAGCCCCAGCGTCATTTCCATCTCGATCATCAATCGCTGTTCCCCGGTCAAACCGCTAGTGCCGCTCAATCTGCCTTGAGCGGCAGACCGGTGATCAGATTCTGCGGTTTCATATGCACGATCTGGTCGCCATCAACCGCCAGGATCAGATAGACCGCCTCGCCGGCAACGCGCTCCAGCATGACATGCGGCTCGACAAAAATCATCCGGTAAAGCGCCAGAATGCGCTCGCGACCGTGATGGGCGGGCTCTTGTCCGTCCCACAGCGCGTTGCCGATGCGGGTTGCTTCCTGGTCAAGGCCGACAAACCACGCGAAGCGCACATTGGCGACACTCTCCAGGGGCTCAACCTTGACCGAAATGCCCAGAAGATGCCGGACCCAGATTTCCATCACACGGGCAAAGGCCGCCCGCCCCGCCCCTTTGGCACGAAAATCGAGCACCAGATCGAAAGCATCGCTGCGCCGCCGGTAGTCGCCTGCCGTGGTTTCATCAAAGATATCAAGATCGCCCGTCCCGCCATCCTGAAACATGGCAAGAAGCGGCGAGGCGTGCAGCGCCGCCTGCCGGTCCTCGACCAGATCAGCGTCAGCCAGCAATAACATGTCGTTGCGGCGCGACAATTTCTGCCGGCGGAAAAAAAGCTCGGCTGTCTTGAGAATGAGCGGATCCTCGACGCCGTCGAGGGCATTGCGCAGGATGAGGTGCGTCAGCTGATTGGCAAAGAGCCAGGGCAGCGGCGGATCTTTACTGCGGAACTGGGCGAGATAGGCGGCCTCAAGAGAGGAATGCGCCAGCAGAAGATTGCGAAAACGGCGAAAGACCGCCCAGTTTTCACGCCCGTCGCGGTCGCTGATCGCCGCTATGTCGGCGTCCACGATGTCTTGTCGGGGATGGGCGAGCAGCCGGGCGTAGAGGTCACGCTCCGCCGCGCAGGCATCCTCCGGCGGCTTGATCTCGGGGCGCGCCAGATAGGCTTTGAGAAACTCATCGCTGACCGTGAGATAGCCATGCGCGTCATGATCGAGCAGGTGATGCCCGCTCGACATCCAGAAATCATCGCTCATCGGCTGGACGACCCGTCTGTGCTTAACGTCATCAATCGTGAAAAATCGGCATCCTCGCCAGCCGGTACCGCGTCATGCGCCTCAACGGCAAAGAAGGCGCCGGCGCTGCATGGCAGACCATCCCCTTTGGCCGCATCCACCCGGTGGAGGGTGCGAAACTGCTCGCCAATCTCACCCTTGTCGTCAAGCCGCCGGGTCAGCGCGATGACCGTCTGGGGCGGATGATCGGCAAGGCTCTCCATGAAGGCTACTTCCTCGCGCGCAGCCGCTTCCGCAGCCTGATCATCAGGGGCGCCATGATGCTGGCGCAAATAGCCCGCCAGCAAACGCACCGCCTCCTCGCGTTCCTCATCGCTGGCTTCACACACCATCGCCAGCGTCGACCAGCCGAAGCTGGTGAGGCCGAGAAAGCCTGAACGGAACGCCTGCCGACGTTTTCCCGCCAGCGCGGCTATGTCCTCGCTCCAGAACATGAAACCGCCCGGCACCGCCCACTCGCCCGGCGCTGCTGCCGCCTCGAAGACGAAGCTGTCGGAGACGTCGAGCCGCAAGGTTCTGAGAAGCCTGATTGTCATGTCATGACCTTTGTCACAAAAGCGGATCGCCGCTCGTCTCATCACGCCAGGCGGGAGCACGCAAGGCGTCTGCGAGCGAGCGCGGTGGCGGCGCGTTGCCACGCTTTCCCGCCTCGCTCACCAGATCGCCGTTCGCGGCGATGCCGCGCCGCACCAGGCGATCTGCGCCTGTCGCCGTCTTGAGGCGTGCCAGAAAATGGCGCCCGACCGGCGCAAATCCCTGTTCCTGCCATTGATCGACATAGACGAGCAGATGGCGACAAAAACTCTCGATCAATGTCCCGCCATCCAGCATCTCGAACCCTTCGGTTGCAAGGCTCGTTCCTGCCGTGAACGGCTGGTCAAGCTCATGACCCTGCCCGGCAAAGAGCGGCACGAAAAGCCGCACCATCACACCCAGCGTCAGCCAGGCTGGCACCTCGTCCTCGCTTGTCCCATCCGGTACACCCAGACGAACGCCGCCGATGATGCCGCCATCAAGACGGATGGTGTCTGGCCAGTCAAAGGTCAGCGGACGCTCGGGCGGACAATGTGTCGCAATGGCATCAGCCAGCGCGTTCATGGCCGCATAAACGGCGCGTCGCGCCTGTGCCAGCGGCTCATCGGGTTCAATGACCAGGGCGAATTCGACCGTATCGAAGCGGTGGACATACGTCACAAGCCCGCCGCCCTCGCTCGCCGCCAGACGCTGTGCCTCGGCAAACGCGTCTTTCAACTCGCGCAACCCCTTGGCATGGAAGCCCGGCGGCAGCGCCAGTTCGGGCTGCGCCAGAGAGGTTGACCGTTTGGTGCGCGTATCAGTCATGGGCCTCCGCTGGCAGATCGATGTTCGGCAGGACGATTTTCCCGCTAGCATCGACCCTAATCCGCCCCGCTGTCGCAAGGCAAATCAACCCTTGCTGCGCAACAGGCTTGCCTCTTTTGTCAAGCCAACGCTTATAGTGCCTGGAAAAGCCGGCCAGTCTGGTCGCAGCACTTTGGGTAGGGACGTAACCGTGACAGAAAAAACTCGAAAAATAGCCCTCTGCTCCTGCGAGCGGACCATGCCGCTTGATGGCAAGGCGGTTGCGGCTGGCTGCGGCAAGAGCGATATCCTGACCGCCGATCATCTCTGTCGCAGCGAAATCGATCGTTTTCGGGCCTTTGCCAATAACGGCTCCGTGACGATTGCGTGCACCCAGGAAGCCGCCCATTTCAGCGCCATCGCCAGCGAGGAGGGTCTTGGCGCCACGCTCTCCTTTGTCAACGTGCGCGAGACCGCTGGCTGGGCGAAGGAGGCTGCCGGCACCGGGCCAAAGATAGCCGCCCTGATTGCCGCTGCCACGGTGGCTAATCCACCACTTCCCCATGTGAGCTTCGAGAGCGAGGGTATCGCGCTGATTTACGGGCGCGACGGGACCGCGATTGCGCTTGCCGACCGGCTGAAGGACCGCCTCGACATTACAGTCCTGATGAGCGGCAATGCCGACATCCCGGTGCCGACGGTGAACGAGTTTCCGATCCGCAAGGGAAAAATCAGCCGCGTGAGCGGGCATTTCGGCGCTTTCGAACTTACCATCGACGGCTTTGCCGAACCCAAGGCATCGTCGCGCGCGCGCCTCGAATTTGGTTCGTCCCGCAGCAAGGCAGCCATCTCGCGGGCCGACATCATCATCGACATCTCAGGCGCTACCCCGCTCTTTCCGGCCGCTGATCTGCGTGAGGGTTATCTGCGCGCTGATCCCGGCGACGCTCTGGCCATCGAGCGTCTGGCCTTCGCGGCGAGCGATCTCATCGGCACCTTCGACAAGCCGCGCTACGTCACGTTCAAAAGCGAGCTGTGCGCCCATTCCCGCTCGCGCGTGACCGGCTGCACGCGCTGCCTTGATCTGTGCCCGGCCGGCGCCATCGCGCCCGCCGGCAATCATGTGGCGATCGATCCGTTCCTGTGCGGGGGGTGTGGTGCCTGTGCAGCCGCCTGCCCCACAGGGGCGGCCGGCTATGCCCTGCCCGGCGTCGATGTTCTGCTCACCCGCCTGCGGGCTGCCCTCATCGCCTATCATCAGGCTGGCGGCCGCGCACCCGTTCTCCTCCTCCATGGCGCACATGGCGCGGAGCTGATCGAGGCCGCTGCACGTCTTGGCGATGGCCTGCCGGCTGCCGTTATCCCGCTTCAGGTCAATGAAATCGGCCAGATCGGCCTGGAGGCGATAGCTGCCGCCTTTGCCTATGGTGCCGCCGGTGTCCATGTGCTGGACAAGGCGCGTCCGCTGCATCCGACGACCGGGCTCGAACAGACGCTGTTAACAGCCAATATGCTGCTCGCTGCCCTTGGCTTCGGGCCTGATGCGGCCAGCCTGATTGAGGCTGACGATCCCGACTACATGCTCGCCGCTCTCGCCAAGGCGCCGCAGGCAATCACCGCCCTGAAGCCGGCGCAGTTTCTTGCCTCGGGCGGCAAGCGCGACATTCTCAAGCTCGCCTTGCGCGAGCTCCATCGCGCCGCCCCCGCCCCGGTTGATCGCGTGACGTTACCCGCAGGCAGCGTCTTTGGCGCCGTCAACGTCGATGCGGCCGGCTGCACATTGTGTCATTCCTGCGTCAGCGCCTGCCCGACGGGCGCCCTGTCGAGCCTGGAGCACCGCCCGGCATTGCGGTTTGACGAGAGCCTGTGTGTGCAGTGCGGCCTGTGTCAGGCGACCTGCCCGGAAAAGGTCATCACCCTGCAGCCTCGTCTGGATTTTACCGCTTTTGAAGCCGGCCCCCTGACCATGAAGGAAGAAGAGCCCTTCTGCTGCATCACCTGCAGCAAACCTTTCGGTACCAAGAGCTCGATTGACCGCGTCTTGGCCAAGCTGGAGGGCAAGCACTGGATGTTTGCGGGCGCCAACGCCAAACGCCTCGACCTCATCCGCATGTGCGAGGATTGCCGCATCGAGGCGTCGATGAATGAAACCATCGACCCTTACGGCGCGCCCGCGCGCCCGAAGCTGCGCACGACGGAAGATTACATCCGCGAGCGCGAGGAGGCAGCGATGGCAGCCCAGCGCGAAGCCGATATGCTTGAGCGTATCAGGCGTGGCGAGGTGTAGATGGGCGCGTCTAACGGGTGATCCTGTCAAGCCAGTCAACGAGCGCCTGGCGCGCCTGCGGGTCCGGGATCGTCTGCTCGGGCATTTTGGTCCCCGGCAGATAGGCGTTAGGGCCAACCTCAAAGAGCTTGGCGATCGTCTCCTTGCTCCACACGATATCGCGCTGTTTCAGCGCCTGCGAATAGGAATACCCCGGCGCGCTGGCGATTTTACGCCCCATGATGCCGTGCAGGCTTGGTCCGGCGCGGCTGTTATCGCCCGCAATCAGCCCGTGACAGGCGCGGCAGGCGCGAAAAACGCGGGCACCTTCCTCGTTTTCGGCAATGCGCTCCGGCGGCGCGGCGCTTGCAATCTCACGGCCGGCGGGTTTGGCGGTCAGCGGGTTCCACCGTCGCACCGCCCGGTCAACGCCGCCTGAGAAAAGCTCGCTGCCATCAGGCGAAAAGGCAAGCGACCAAACCGGCAATCCCGGCCCGAGAATGTCGCCCGTGACCTCCAATGTCTGGCGTCTTATCAGCGTCACCTGGGTGCGGATACCGGCAACGGCGATCACCGTCCCATCGGGCGACACCGCCAACGCGTTGAGCGGTCCATTGCCAAGATCACGCTCGCCCAGCGCTTGCAGATCGGCAGCAAACAAACGCACTTTGCCATCGGCCCCGGCGGTGACGATCACGCCATCACCGGCAACCGCAACGGCGTTGAGAGGCGACTCAAGACGCACCGTCCGGCCCGACCCTTGCGCTGGCGTCACGCGCAGCTGCCCGTCATAACTCGTGCTGACCAGCGCCCCGTCTGCCAGATGCGCCAACCCCGTCACCGGACCATCATGCCCGGCGATGACGCCGGCTGATGTTCCATCGCTCAGGCGCCACAAGCGGATGCTGCGGTCCCACGAGGCGCTGGCGAGCAATTGGCGCTCGCGCAGGTAGAGGAGCGAGGAGATCGGGGCGCTGTGCCCGCTCAGCACACGATACGGTTGCTCATCATCACCACACCACAGCGCGATGCGCCCGTCTTCGCCGCCCGAGGCAAAACACTCTGCATCGAGCGCGGCAAGCGCATTGACCGTGCTGTCGTGATGGCGAAAAACGCGCTGTGCCACGTTGGTATGGAGGTTCCACACAATCACGGCACTGTCGAAGCCGCCGCTGATCAGGCGCCGGCCATCGGCAAGAACGGCCATGGAGCGTACCGCGCCGCCATGACCACTGAGGGCGCCGCTACCGGGAAAATCAGCTTGCGACAGGGCGGGATTGACGGAAAAGCATGAAAAGAGCGCCGCCACAACGCCGGTCCTGGCGATGGAGAGCAAACCGCGCGCCAAAGCCGCGCCGACACCATCTTCTGCCATGAATTGCCCGGAACGCCTTGTTTTGGTCCAATTGCCAACAGAAGGGGAAAAGAGTGTAGCTTTAAACGCCATCCCGCCTCGCCATATCCAAGCTCGCAATCGCCAAAATGGCAATCGCCAAAATGGCCCGCCCTGGTGATCTTTGCCAAGGAAGCGTCATGGTCCTGCCCTTTTTTTCCTGCGCGCCGATCTTGCCTTTTATATGCCAACGCGTCATCTGCAAGTGATGGAACAATCAATGCCCTTTTCGATCGCTCGCATCAGCCTCAGTCTTTTGCTCGCCGGGCTGATGATCGGTGCCCTCGTGGTCCCAGCCGACGCCAAAGGAAAAAAAGCACCGAAGAAGCGCGCCAAGGCTGCCGCGCATCACGTGGTCAAGGCGCCCGTCGGGCCGCCGGTCCCGGCGCGCAATGCCCGTCCCTTCATCGTCATTGATTATGCCAGCGGCAATGTCATCGAGGCGGTAAACCCGTTCACACCCTGGCATCCGGCCTCACTCACCAAGATGATGACGACCTATGTCGCCCTCCAGGCCGTTAAAACCGGGCGCGTCACCAAGGATTCGCTGCTGGCGGTCACTCCCTTCGCGGCCAAGCAGCCGCCCTCGAAGATGGCCTTTGCTCCCGGCACCCGCATCACCCTTGAATCAGCGCTCTACATCCTGTTTGTGAAATCTGCCAATGACGTCGCCGTCACCATTGCCGAGGGGATCAGTGGTTCGGTGCCGGCATTCGCCGATGAAATGAACGCATGGAGCCAGCGGATTGGCATGACCGGCAGCCATTGGCGAAATCCCAATGGCTGGCATGACGACAGCCAGATCACCTCGGCCCGCGATATGGCGCTGCTGGCGCGCGCGCTTTACCGCGATTTTCCCGAGTACAGCCATCTCTTCCGGGCACAAGCCCTGCAATATGGCGAATGGACGATGCGTAATTACAACGTGCTGATCGGCCGTTTCCCCGGTGCCGACGGCATCAAGACCGGCTTCACCTGCCCTTCCGGCTTCAACCTCGTCGGCAGTGCGACGCGGGGCGGGCGGCGTCATATCGCTGTCGTTCTGGGTGAGAATTCGGGACGCGCGCGCGGCGAGAAGGCCGCCCTGCTGCTGGAGCGCTCTTTTACGGTTGCTCCCGCCGGCAATGACGAACAGCGCCTGAAAATCGACGCGCTCTCGCGGCCAGCCGACACGCGCGCCTCCGCCCCCAACATGCGCTATGAAGTATGCGGCAAGCACGGCGCCCCGTCCGAGGCCGACGAATCCGGCCCGCCCTCTCAGGTTCTGTCGCTCGTTCAGGCGAATTCCGCCGCTGTTGGGGCAGCGATTGCCGCGTCGAGTGCGAGCGGTGAAACAGCGCCTCTCGTCAACCCGCCGCCGCCGCAAGTCACAGCGGTGGTGCTGGCGCGCTCCGTTGTCGATAAAAACGACAAGCGCCCGCTGATGGTTGCGGTTGCCGGAACCGCGCTTGTTGGCGCCGGGCTTGCCTTGCCACAAGCAGCGCTGCTGCCGGCCGATATCCGCCAGCCGACGGCAACAACCGCCGTTTATGTGCGCAACCCATCGCCTGCCGATCCTGATGCTGCCGGGCGCGCGACAGGCGAGGGGGCACAATCCTCCACCGCCTCGCTTGCTCCCGCCGTTCTGCCGCCACCGCCCAGCGCGCCTGTGGCCCTCGTACCGGTGCAGCCGGCACGCCCGGGCGCCATTTCCAGCGCGCCGAAGCAGCGGGCAGCCAGCACGGTTGCAAATCCTGCGGCACGTTCCTCGCTGGTCGCCGGAGGCAGAGCCGCCAGCACAACGAATGACGCGGCGCCGGGTGCGCTCAACACAAAAAAATCGTCGCCCGCGCAGAAACCATCCACCACCACACCAGCACCTGCTGCCAACTGACATGGTGAAGCGAACCGGTGTCGGGCTTGCCGCAGCGCTGGCTGCCGGCATTGCCTATGGTTCGAACGCACCCTTCGCGACGCTGGCGAGCCGGCTTGGCGTCCCGGGCAGTGATGCCGTGCTGTGGCGGGCGCTTCTCATGCTGGCGCTGACAGGCGGGTTCGCGCTGCTGGCGCGCCAACGCCTCAAGCTTCGCTCCTCCGACATCGCTCCGGTGCTTGGCCTTGGGCTTGCAACCGGCGTCACCTCGATTGCTTATCTGTCATCAGTGGCGTTCATACCCGTCTCGGTCGCCGCCATCCTGTTCTACACCTATCCGCTGGTGATCCTTCTTCTCAATCCGCTGATCGAGGGCACGCCACCTGACGTCTCGCGGCTTGCGATCTTCGCTTTTGCCTTCCTCGGCATCGTGCTCGTCGTCGGGCCGGGATTTTCAGCACTCGACATTCGCGGCCTTGGTCTGGCGCTCCTGGCGAGCCTTGGTGCCACCGCCATGTTCTATTTCAGCGCCCGCGCGATGACGAGCCTGACGCCGGCATCCGCTGCGTTCTGGGTGCATGTCATCATCTTGCCTGCGGCGCTGCTCGTGGTCCTGCTGACCGGCGGTCCGGTCGCACTGCCGGCAACACCGGCCTTTGCCGGTATCTTTGCGGTGATCTGCGGCTCCTACATATCAGGCTACGTCCTGCAGCTGCTGGCTTTGAGCCATATATCTCCCGCAGTCGCCGGCCTGATATTTCTCGCCGAGCCGGCGGTAGCGATCCTCACCGCTGCCGTCGTTCTCGATGAGCGCCTCACCCTGACGCAAGGCTTTGGCTGTATCATCGTTTTTACGGCCCTTGTTGCTGCCACCTTGCTGGAAAGCTGGCGCCAGACGACGGTGTCATGATGAGCGAGCAGGTAAAAAAGCGCGGGCCAAAGCCTCCTATCTCGGCTGTCATTCTGACCGGCTTTCTGGGTGCTGGAAAAACCACGTTGCTGAACCGGCTGCTCCTGGCCGAGCACCTGCGTGATACAGCCGTCATCATCAATGAGTTCGGTGAGATCGGCATCGATCACCTGCTGGTCGAGCGCGCCGACGAAGGATTGATCGAGCTGTCCGCCGGCTGCCTGTGCTGCACGGTGCGCGGCGATCTGATGGCAACCATGGAAGATCTGCTGCGCCGGCTCGACAATGGCCGTCTTGCCTTCCCCTTCACCCGCCTCATCATCGAAACGACCGGCCTTGCCGATCCGGCACCGGTGATGCAGACCATCCTCCAGCACCCCTATCTGCGCCTGCGCTACCGGCTGGATGGCGTCATCACCGTGGTCGACGCGGTCAACGGCATGGCAACGCTTGACGCTCATCCCGAAAGCGTCAAGCAGGTGGCGGTCGCCGACCGCATCGTGATCACCAAGAGCGATCTTGCCGGCGCTCAGAGCGAATACATGGCGGCGCTGCGCACACGCCTGCAGGGCCTGGCGCCGACAGCCCGCCTGCTCGACCAGGCGGGCGGCGAGGCCACCCCTGATAATCTCCTCGATCTGGGGCTGTGGCGTGCGGACGGCCGGCTGCCGGACGTTGCCGCCTGGCTCGCCGATGACGCCTTGTCATCACCCCACGACCATGGCAGCGGGGCCGTTCTCGACGTCAACCGCCATGACATATCGATCCGCGCCTTCGCGCTCACCAGCGACAAGCCGATGTCGCTGCCGGCGCTTGACATGTTCCTTGATCTGCTGCGCGCTGCCCATGGCCCGAAATTGCTGCGCGTCAAAGGGATCATCAGCACCAGCGATGATCCGGATGCACCCTTCCTGCTGCAAGGCGTGCAGCATGTGTTTCACCCGCCGGTGCGCCTCGCCGCCTGGCCTGATGATGACCACCGCACGCGCCTCGTCTTCATCGTCAGGGATCTGGTGAAAAGCGATCTGCAAGGCCTGTTCAACGCCTTCCATGATATTCCCGCCATCGATCAGCCGGACCGCGCGGCGCTGACCGACAATCCGCTATCCCTGCGCCGCTGATTTAAGGCTGCGGGCTTGGGGGGCAGCGCTACGGCCAGAACCGCGCAACCGCGCCACCAGGGCTCGCAGCTGTGGCGAGCCACGCGCCACGCCTTTGGCATAGTGAAGGCCCGCCGCAGCGACACCTTTCAGCGAGCCAGCGCGGGCATACTCCAGCAATCGCTCACTGCCGATACAGAAGTCCCGCTTGTAATCGTAATCACCCACCGAAAAATCGATATCGCGGTACCCCGCACCATGCGCCCATTCGAGCACGCGTTCGATCACCAGCCGGCCGGGGGAACAGAAACCCCATTTATCACCGGCATGACCAAGCCGCACGAACACAAGTGATCGCTTGTTGGCAATGCCAATGAGCCCGCCGATCAGTTCACTGCCTAACCGCAGCGCACCAAAAACCACCGTTCCGGCACGAATACCCTCCGCCAGCAGGCGGCGATAGAAATCGCGATATTCCGGCTCATCGAGGCTGTACTCCTGCCCAAGTCCGCGGATGCGCTCGCTTTGCAACCGTTCGAACGTTGCAAACAGCTCCTGCGCTTCAACCGGGTCAGCGATGATGTCGAAGCGCGCGCCCTCGAGGCGCTGAAAGACGCGCCACACCCGCGCCTGTTCCTTGCGAAACTTCTTGGCACGGCTGCGCACATAGTCGCTAAAATCGTCGGCGAAGTGCAGCGGATGGGCGTTGAGAGGCCCTTCGGTGACACCGGCAAGGAGGGCGAGCGGATTGGGTCGCGAACCGATCTTTTGCGGTATCTTGTCAAAGCGCAGCAGATCATGCCCCGGCAAGGCCTTGCGCAAAACCTCGATTGCCCGCCGCGCCGTGCCAGGCGATGTCGGTGCTGCCGGCCCAAGCAGAGGCGCATTGTTGTCACTGACGCCCGCATCGGCAAAGCAGACGACCCTGAGGCCGCGATCGCGCAACGATACCAGCGGAAAAAGCAGAGCCGGCGTACCATCGGCCCCCGCCAGCGCGACGATGACAGGCTGACATGGATCGTTGTGGCAGAAACTTTGATACCACGCGGCGAGAAAGACAGGGTTCTGGAACGGCGTTGCCGAGGTTTCATGCGCCAGCGCTGTCCAGGCGGCAGGGACATCGCTCCAGCGATGATACAGCGCGGCTGTAAAAGCGCCTCTGCCCTCCCCTGATGCCTTGCCCGCCACGCTGTCGCTCATTCAGCCGGTGTGCCGAGCTCGATAATGCCACCGCGCGTCTGAGGATCGAGCCTGAAGGCAATCTCGCGACGTTGCGCCCTCTGCCGGCTGATCCAGCGGGTGCGGCGCATCACGGCCTGCATCGCAGCCTTGGTCCAGTAGCCCGGGCCGGTGATCGCCCGGCTTCTTGGCGTATGCCCGATTGCCGTGCGCAGCAGCCCGTTGGCGACATTGACCTTGTGACGGCGCACAATGTCGCGCGTCCAGTGTTCTGTCGTCACCGAGACGTTGAGGCAATCGAGGTTTTCCACCCGGTGCGGCGCATTAAGCGGCCAATGGGCCATATCGCCGGCATCAAGATCGAAGACCTGCGCAAATTCATCATACCAGTCGTGATAGGGCATATCGACCTCGACGCCGAAGAGAGCGATGTTTTCAAGGTCTTCGGGACGCAGGAATGGCGCTGAACGCGGGTAGACATAAAGCCGCTTCTTGCCGTGGATTTGCCACAGCGCCTGGCCGGGAAGATCGGCGTGATAATAGACCTGCGCCAGCGGCGAGGAGATGAGAATGCCCATCTTGGTGTCAAACATCGGCGCGCCGGGCGCCCTCAGCGCCACTTCCTGATAGGCAGCATCGAGCAAAGCCCCATAGCGGCGATCAACGGCATTGACGTTGCGCAGGTTAAGCCACATGCGCCCGTTCCTGATCCAGTCAATGACCTCGGCGCCTTTCATGCCGGCAATATCGCCCTCGCGCCAGAAGCGGCGACCGCCGCGCCCGCCCATGTGGATGAGGCTGTAATGCTCGCGTGGATAATGGTCGATGAGATCGGCCAGCGCCTCAAACGTAAACAGGGGCAAGCGATGAAGCGCATGGTCGAGCTTGACGGGCTGATGTCCCCACACCGCTCCATGCTTGTCATTCCAGTGAGGGAAAACCATATCGGAATTCGCTGACGGGGTCATGATTTGCTCCATTACCCTGTGATGAGGACGCTGCAATTCTCAAAATCTAAATATAACCCATAATAATTACAATTTAATCTGGAAATTAACATTAATGACTGTAAGTATATAATATAATAATTAAATCAGTAAAATTTGATACATTCATGAATATTAAAAAAATACTTTAGTTAAAATACGATCACAAATAGCCCTCACCACGCTCGTTGGGCAGCACATTGCAATTCGTCCATTTGAAGATAACCTGTCAAAGGACGGCCAGGCGCCGCTCAGGGATGGCGCCGCGGACATCAAGGAGCAAAGCGTGAGAATGACCGCATTTTCTGATTTTGGCCGCAGGCCGTGGTGGCGTGGCATCGCAGTCATGCTGGTGATGATGGCCAGCGGATTTGGCATCGACCGTTTGGCCGCGCAGGAATTGCGCATCGCTGTATCATCGGAGCCGTCATCCTTTGATCCGCATTTTCATAATCTGACGCCCAATAATCAGATCATGCGTCATGCTTTCGAGCCGCTGATCCTCTCGGATGAGCGCCAGGCCCTGTCGCCCGGCCTTGCCGCGAGCTGGCGCCTCATCGACGATCTCACCTGGGAATTCAAGCTGCGTCCCGGTGTCATATTCCATGACGGCAGTGCGTTCTCCGCCGATGACGTGATCGCCTCGTTCGAGCGTGCGCCCAACGTGCCGCGCTCACCTTCGCCTTTCACCTCCTATGTGAAAGGCCGGGTGCTGGAGAAAATCGACGATCTGACGCTGCGCATCAAGACCGCCACACCCGATCCGCTGATGCTCAACAATATCGCGCAGGTGATGATCATCTCGAAGGCAGCCGCCAGGGCGCCGACCGAGGATTTCAATTCCGGCAAGGCAGCCATCGGCACCGGACCCTATCGTTTCAATGCCTTCGTTCCCGGCGACCGTGTCGTCCTTGACCGCTTCGACGGCTATTGGGGCGGCAAGCCGCAATGGGCACGGGTAACCTTGAAACCCATCTCCTCCAATCCAGCCCGCGTCGCGGCTCTCCTGGCCGGCGATACCGATGTCATCGAGGCCGTGCCCACCACCGACGCGCAGCGCCTGAAGGCGGACAAGAATCTGGTCGTCGCCTCCGCTCTGTCGAACCGCGTCATCTATTTCCATCTCGACCAGTATCGCGATGTGACGCCGTTTATCCGCGCCAAGGACGGCAGCGAGATCAAGAACCCCTTGCGCGATGTGCGCGTGCGCCAGGCTTTATCGAAAGCCATCAACCGTCCGGCCATGGTCGAGCGGGTGATGGAAGGCGAAGCTGTTCCCGCCAGCCAGCTCCTGCCGGACAGCTATCACGGCACCTCGAAAAACCTGAAACCGGTGGCGCTCGATGTTGCCGGAGCGCGAAAACTGTTGAGCGAGGCCGGTTACCCCAACGGTTTCAAAATGGTGATGCACGGCCCCAATGGGCGCTATACCAACGATACCAAGATCATCGAGGCGGCGGCCCAGATGTTTGCCCGCATCGGCATCGAGGCAAGCGTTGAAACCCTGCCGCCAGCGCCCTTCTTCTCCCGCGCCTCGTCGGGCAATAATGGCAACCCGGAATTTTCCTTCATCCTCGTCGGCTGGTCTGCCGGCACGGGCGAGCCGTCTGATTCGCTGCGCACCCTGCTTGGCACTTTTGATCGGGAGAAAGGCACTGGCGCTGCCAATCGCGGGCGTTATTCCAACCCCGAATTCGACGCGATCCTCGCCAGCGCTCTGCGCACGGTGGACGACAAGAAACGCGCCGCCCTGCTGGCTGAGGCAACCGATATGGTGATGAACGATGTCGGCCTCATCCCTATTCATTACCAGCTCAACACCTGGGCCGCCCGCAAGGGCTATACGCTGGTCGCCCGGTCGGACGAATATACACTCGCGACATCGGTAAAACCGGCGCCGTGAGCAAGCTGCGCGTCGGGGTACGACCGGCATGACAGCGTTCATCCTGCGCCGACTGCTGCAGTCGCTCATCGTCCTGCTGGCGATGATCGTCATCGTCTTCTTCGGCGTGCATGTCGTAGGAGACCCCATCTGGCTTCTCGTCAGCCCCGACCTCACCCAGGACCAGATCGCCGAGGTAGCCCGCCAGCTTGGCCTCGACCGCCCCATCTGGGAACAATTCTTGGTCTTTCTGGGCAATGCGCTGCAAGGCGATCTCGGTAGATCCTTTGTTCATGGCCAGCCGGCGATGAAACTCATTCTTGAGCGCCTGCCAGCCACGATGGAACTCGCACTTTTTGCCCTCTTCCTGGCCCTGGTCATCGGCCTGCCGCTGGGGCTTTATGCCGGATTGCGGCCCGAGCGTGCCAGTTCGCGGGCGATTATGGCTGCCTCCATCCTTGGCTTTTCCCTGCCCACCTTCTGGGTTGGGCTGATGCTGATCATGGTCTTTGCCGTCATTCTCGGCTGGCTCCCCTCGACCGGGCGCGGGCCCACCATCGCCTTCCTCGGGATCGAAACCTCGCTTCTGTCGCTGAAGGGGTTGAGCCATGCCCTCTTGCCTGCCATCAATCTGGCGCTTCTGAAAGTATCACTGGTCATTCGACTTACGCGCGCCGGCGTGCGCGAGGTTTTGCCGCTCGATTTCATCAAATTCGCCCGCGCCAAGGGATTGAGCGAGACGCGCATCGTCCTTGTTCATCTGCTGCGCAATATTCTCATTCCGGTTGTCACCGTCATTGGACTTGAATTTGGCTCACTGGTCGCCTTCTCCGTCGTCACCGAGAGCATTTTCGCCTGGCCCGGCATGGGCAAATTGCTCCTTGATTCAATCCAGCGCGTCGACCGCCCGGTCATCGTTGCCTATGTGATGCTGATCGTTGTCCTCTTTGTCGTCATCAACCTCATCGTCGACCTTCTTTATTGCCTGCTCGATCCGCGCGTGCGCCTGCAGGACCAGGCGTCATGAGCGGGAACCCGGTGATGAGCGCGCCTGTCGTTGAAACGCCCTTGCAACGCTTCCTCGCCGAAATGCTGGAAGACCGTATCGCCGTCGGCGCCCTCATGGTGTTTGCAGCGCTCGTGGGAGTTGCGGTGCTGGCACCCTTCATCACGCCGCAAAACCCCTATGATCTGGCCCAGGTTGACGTGCTCGATGCTCGTCTGCCGCCAGGCACCCTTGCTTCCGCAGGATTCACCCTGGTGCTGGGTTCAGACGGCACAGGCCGCGATCTCTACTCAGCCATCCTTTACGGCCTGCGCATTTCGCTGAGCGTCGGCGCCCTCTCCGGCGTGATCGCGATGATCACCGGCGCCTCGCTCGGCCTTGTCGCGGCCTATGTCGGTGGCTGGGTCGAAGCAACGATCATGCGGATAGTTGATCTGCAGTTATCGCTGCCCGCCGTGCTCGTCGCACTCATCCTCGTCGCCGTGCTTGGCAAGGGGGTCGACAAGATCATTCTGGCGCTCGTCATTGTGCAATGGGCCTATTATGCGCGAACCGTCCGCGCCAGCGCCCTGGTGGAGCGGCGCAAGGAATATGTTGACGCGGCGCTTTGCCTCGACCTGTCGCCTGGCCGCATTCTCTTTCGCCACATTTTGCCCAATTGCCTCGCCCCGCTGATCGTCGTTGGCACCGTGCAGACAGCGCATGCGATTGCGCTCGAAGCCACCCTCTCTTTCCTTGGCGTCGGCCTGCCGCAGACCGAACCATCCCTTGGCGTGCTGATTGCAAACGGCTTCCAGTACATGCTCTCGGGTCGTTACTGGATTTCGTTCTTTCCCGGCATTGCCCTTCTCGTCACCATTGTCTCCATCAACCTTGTGGGCGACCGCCTGCGCGACGTCTTGAACCCGAGATTGAAGCGATGACGCCAACACTCGACATCGCCGGTCTATCGACCCACTTCTTCACGCGCGACGGGATCGCCAAAGCCGTCGACGGCGTGTCGTTTTCCATCGCGCCGGGCGAGGTGCTGGGGCTCGTGGGCGAATCGGGGTCGGGCAAAAGCGTCACCGGCTTCTCCATCATGGGGCTGGTCGACCAGCCGGGACGCATTGTCGCCGGCGCCATCCGCTTCAAGGGCGAGGATATGGTTGGCGCCGACGCGCAGCGCCTGCGCAGCCTGCGCGGCAACCGCATCGCCATGGTCTTCCAGGATCCGATGATGACACTCAATCCGGTGCTGCGGATCGGTGAGCAGATGACCGAGGCGATCGCTGCCCACAGCAAAGCGACGAAAAGCGAAACCGAGGCGCGCGCGCGCGACGCGCTGGGCGCTGTCGGCATCGCTTCGCCCGAGGAAAGGCTCGCCGCCTATCCCCACCATCTGTCGGGCGGGATGCGCCAGCGCGTGGCCATCGCCATCGCTCTGATCAACGCCCCTGATCTTCTCATTGCTGACGAGCCGACGACCGCGCTCGACGTCACCATTCAGGGGCAGATCCTCTCCGTCGTCCAGCGTCTGGTCGCGCGCAGCCATACCGCGCTGCTGTGGATCACCCACGACCTCAGCGTCGTCGCCGGCCTCGCTGACCGCATCGCCGTCATGTATGCCGGTCGCATCGTCGAGCAGGCCGCCGTCGATGACCTCCTCACCCGCCCGCGCCATCCTTATACCGCCGGATTGCTTGCCTCGCTTCCCGAGCGGGCCGCGCATGGCGGAAGGCTTGCCAGCATTCCAGGCATGGCACCTTCCCTGCTCCATCGCCCGCAAGGCTGCGCCTTTCGCTCCCGCTGCGGGCTCGCGCGCCCGGAGTGTGGCAACGCAATGATCGCCGACAGGCAGGAAGGTGATCGCCGCTTCGCCTGCCTGCATCCTCTGGCTGATCCAGCCCGGCAGGTGATGTGATGGAGGCAACGCCGCTTCTTGCCGCTGAGCGCATCGACAAGCGATTTGAGCGCCGGCTTGATTTCGCCGGACGCCTGGCAGCCAGGCTCGGCGCTGCGCTTGGCAATGAAACCGTCCATGCGCTTGATGGCGTCAGCCTCGCCGTCATGCGCGGCGAGGTTCTGGGCGTTGTGGGTGAATCGGGCTGCGGCAAATCAACGCTCGGCCGCATCCTGGCGGGTATCATGCCAGCCTCCGGCGGCCGTATCCTGTGGCAGGGCGCGGACCGCGATCGCCTGACCGGGACCGAGCGCCGCTCTGTCAAGCTTGCCGTGCAGATGGTCTTTCAGGACCCGGCATCATCCCTCAATCCGCGCATGCGGGTCGCCGATATCATCGGCGAAGCCCCGCTTGTCCACGGCCAGGTGACGCGCGCCGAACTCGGCGATTATATCGACACGATCCTGCGCGATGTCGGGCTTGATCCGGCGATGAAGCAGCGCTATCCGCACCAGTTCTCCGGTGGCCAGCGCCAGCGTATCGGTATCGCCCGGGCACTTGCGGTCCGCCCGCAATGCATCATCGCCGATGAGGCGGTTGCAGCACTCGATGTGTCGATCCGTGCGCAGATCATCAATCTCTTCGATGAATTGCGCCAGAAGCGCGATCTGACCTATCTCTTCATCAGCCATGATCTTGGTATCGTTCGCTTCATCGCTGACCGCGTGGTGGTGATGTATCTCGGGCGTGTCGTTGAAAGCGCGCCGACCAGCGCTCTGTTCGCCGCTCCCAATCACCCCTACACGATTGCTCTTCTGGCCGGCGCGCCGCGCCTTGAGGACCGCAAGCGTGCCTTTGCCGCCATCGAGGGTGAAATTCCCTCGCCGCTCAATCCGCCTCGCGGCTGTCATTTCCATCCGCGCTGCCCGCACGTCATGGCACGCTGTCGTGAGGAAGCCCCACGTCTGAGCGAGATCGCGCCCGGTCGCCTCTCTGCCTGTCATCTCAATCAGGCATAGGACGCGGCGTCGAAAAAATGTCATGAAGCGGGTGGAGTGTGGGCGTATCAATACTTCACCCGAGCCTGTCACCGCGCATCACCGGAGCTGCCCATGATCACCATCAAGCTCAACGGCCGGCAACAAACCCTCGATGCTGATCCTGGCATGCCGCTGCTATGGGCGATCCGCGATCTCATCGGCCTGACGGGGACGAAGTTTGGCTGCGGCATCGCCCAGTGTGGCGCCTGCACCGTCCATGTCGACGGCGTGCCTACCCGCTCCTGCCAGACGCCACTGTCGAGCCTCGGCAGCGCCGAGGTGACGACCATCGAGGCCATCACCGGCCCGGTCGCAGCAGCCGTCCAGGAGGCATGGACCAAGCTTGCCGTGCCGCAATGCGGTTATTGCCAGTCGGGTCAGGTGATGGCGGCAATGGCTTTGCTGAGCGAGAACAAGACACCCAGCGACGCTGACATTGATGCCGCCATGGCTGGCAATCTCTGCCGCTGCGCCACTTATGCCCGTATCCGCACCGCCATCCACGACGCCGCCAGGGCACTCGCCTGAGGGAGATTTGACGATGCTCCACCTCCTCACCTCGCGAGCCGCGCCTCCGAGCCGCCGCGGCTTCCTTATGGCAACGCTCGGCGGCAGCAGCGGGCTGGCGCTGGGCTTTGCCTTGCCAGAATCGCTTGCTGGCGGGCGCGCCCACGCCGAGCCGCAGCGCACCCCATCGCCCTTCGCCGGCTACCTGTTCATTGATCGCAACAACACCGTCACCGTTCTCAGCGCTCATATGGATATGGGGCAGGGGATCTATCACGGCATTGCCACGCTCGTGGCCGAGGAACTCGGCGTTCCAGTGGCCGACATCAAGGTCGAGGGAGCCGCCGGCAATCCACGCCTTTACGGCAATGTCACGGTCGGCGGCGCCTTTCAGCTGACCGGCGGCTCATCCGCGACGCCGTCATCATGGGAGCGCTACCGCCGTGCCGGTGCCACTGCGCGCACCATGCTGATCGCCGCTGCCGCCAAAAGCTGGGGGGTTGCCGCAACCGAGGTGACGACGGAGGCCGGCAGCCTCGTTCACGCCTCCGGCAAGCGCGCGACCTTTGGCGAGATGGCTGAAGCAGCCTCGAATCTCACCGTCCCCACCGAGGTGACGTTGAAGGCACCCGCAGAGTGGACGCAGATCGGCGCTGACAACACGCAGCGCGTGGCCGGGCGCGACAAGGTCACAGGCGCGTTCAATTTCACCATCGATATCCGCCGTCCCGGCATGCTGTACGCGGTGGTCGCTCACCCGCCGCGTTTTGGCGGCAAGGTGAAAAGCGTTGACGCCACCGCCGCGCGCAAGGTGGCGGGCGTCGTCGATGTCATCACCATCGCCCGCGGCGTTGCCATTGTTGCCCGCAACACCTATGCCGCCATCAAGGGGCGCGAAGCGCTGAAAATCGACTGGGACGAAACCCGGGCGGAGCAGCGCGGCAGTGACGAACTCGTTGAGGCGTATCGCCGGGCACTGGCTGTGCCGGGGACAATCGCCGCCAAGCGCGGTGACGTTGCAGGAGCACTGGCGCGTGCCAGCAAGGCCATTGATGTATCATTCGAGTTTCCCTACCTCGCCCATGCGGCACTGGAACCGCTCGATGCGGTCGTTGAGCGCAAGGGCGATTCGCTTGAGATCTGGGGCGGCCATCAGCTGCCCGATTTCTATCAGGCGATCGCCGCCCAGATCGCCGGGCTGACGCCTGATCGTGTCAAAATGAACGTCATGCCGACGGGCGGTGGCTTTGGTCGGCGCGCCGTTGCCGATGGCGATGTGATCGCGGAGGCAACCGAGATTGCCAAGGCAATCGGCTGGACGGCGCCGGTCAAGCTGCTGTGGACGAGAGAAGACGATATGCGCGGCGGTCGCTACCGCCCGCTCTATGTCCACAAGCTTCGCGCCAGCCTTGGTCCCGACGGGCGTATTTCCGCCTGGCATCACCACATCGTTGGCCAGTCAATCGCCATCGGCACGGCGTTCGAGACGAGCCTTGTCAGTGGTGGTATCGATCCGACCTCGGTTGAGGGTGCCGCCGACATGCCCTACGCCGTACCCGATCTGCAGGTCGAGGTCACCAATATGCGCGCCGGTGTTCCCGTCTTGTGGTGGCGCTCGGTCGGACATACGCACACCGCCTATGCGGTTGAAACCGCGATGGACGAACTGGCTGTACTCGCTGGCCAGGACCCGGTTGCCTTCCGCCTCAAGCACCTGGCGAACAATTCCCGCGAACGCTCTGTCCTTGAAGCGGTCGCAGCCAAGGCGAAGTGGGATGAACCCCTGCCGCTGGGGCGCTTTCGCGGTGTTGCCGTCCATAAATCGTTCGGCACGGTGGTGGGGATGGTCATCGAAATCACCGCCACGGGCCCTGCCAACATCAAGGTTGAACGCGTGGTTGCGGCCGTCGATTGCGGTATTGCAATCAATCCCGACGTCATCCGTGCCCAGATCGAAGGCGGCGTCGGTTTTGGCCTTGGCGCCATCCTGCATTCGCAGATCACCCTCACCAAGGGTATCGTCGACCAGGGTAATTTCGACAGCTATCAGGTGTTGCGTTTCGACGAAATGCCCATTGTGGAGGTGCACATCCTGCCCTCGACCCGCTCACCCAGCGGCATCGGCGAGCCCGGCGTGCCGCCTGTCGGCCCGGCGCTTGCCAACGCCGTGGCAGCGGCCATCGGCAAGCGCGTGCGCATGCTGCCGTTCGACAAGGGCTTGTCAGCCTGAGGCAAGCAACAGAGCGCTGGGAAGCGCGCTCAATGCAGCGCGCGGACAGCTGATCAGCGGATCTGGGTTGCCCCGATGATGACGCCGGGGTTCGACCCGCTGGACATCTGCTGAACCAGAATCACGACACCCTTGTTGGGATCGTCGGTTTTTGCATCAACTGGCAGTTTCAACGCGCCGCCGTTCCACCGCCCGATCTCACGACTGGTGCGCACGACATTATGATAAGTGATCGTCTCGCCACGATTTTCGCCGCGCCCGATGGCGACCGTCTGCTCTTTGTCGAATTCGACAAGACTCACCCGGCAATCGCCTGGCGCTTTCTCGCTGCCGGTTCCGATGCTGACTGTCATCGTCGAACCATCCTTGGACACCGTCACAGGCACGCTGAGAGGCGCGCCGTCACCACGACCATTGCGCGCACGCACGGCCTTCGCCTCGATATCGCGACGGTCGGAACCAACGGCGTGGAAGACGCCATCGACCACTGCCTGCGGAGTATAGACCTGCCGATCTCCCCGGCCCAGCGCATAGGCACGCTGGCGTTGCGTGTTTTCAGGCAGCGCCAGCGTATCGCGCCAGCCCAGATAATCCCAGTAAGTGACCGAGTAGGACAGCACGATGATGCTCGGATCATTCACCATCTCGCCCACCAGGCGGTCGGCCGGCGGACAGGAATTGCAACCTTGCGAGGTGAACATTTCAATCACGGCGCGCGGCTGATCAGCCGCTGCAACCGGCGTGGCCAATGCAAGGGCAGCAAACATGTTCGGCAAAAAGCGTCGTAGGGTCATGGATCGTTTCCAGCAAGCGATGCCATGACCCTACGCGCAATTGTCGTCACTAGGAATTCAACTGACGGTGAGAGCCGTATGTCTGCCCCTGATCCTAAGCCGCGAGAGAACGCAGGACATAGTGCAAAATCCCCGCATTCTTGAAGTAATCCAGCTCATCCAGCGTGTCGATTCGACATAACAGCGATACTTTCTTCACCGCGCCATCGGCCATGGTGATCTCGGCCATCATCTTCTGGCGTGGCTTGATGTCAGCCAGCCCAAGGATGGTAACGCGCTCATCGCCTTTCAAGCCGAGGCTCTGCCAAGACGTGCCGGGCTCGAAGGTGAACGGCACCACGCCCATGCCGACGAGGTTCGAGCGATGGATACGCTCGAAGGATTCAGCGATGACCGCGCGCACACCCAGCAGATTAGTGCCCTTGGCCGCCCAGTCACGCGACGAGCCGGTGCCGTATTCCTTGCCGGCAAACAGAACAAGTGGTGTCTTTTCCGTGCGGTATTTCATCGCCGCATCGTAAATCGGCAGCTCTTCCTTGGACGGGTAATGGATGGTGAAGCCACCCTCACGCCCGTTTGGCCCCAGCATCTGGTTGCGGATGCGGATATTGGCGAAGGTGCCGCGCATCATCACCTCGTGATTGCCGCGCCGCGTCCCGTACTGGTTGAAGTCGAGCGGCTTGACGTGGCGCGACTGCAGATATTTGCCCGCCGGCGAATCAGCCTTGATCGACCCGGCCGGCGAGATGTGATCGGTCGTGATCGAATCCTTGAAGATGCCGAGTGTGCGCGCGCCCAGCACATCCGTCACCTGCACCGGCTTGGCGCTCATGCCGGTGAAGTAAGGTGGCTTGGCCACATAGGTCGATGTCGCATCCCAGGCATAGGTCGAGCCCGCCGGCGTCTTGATCTTGCGCCAATTGGCATCGCCCTTGAAGACATCGGCATATTTCGCCTTGAAGATCTTCTTGGTGACATTGGCGCGAATGAACGCGGTGATCTCCTTGTTCGAGGGCCAGATATCCTTGAGATAGACCGGCTTTCCGCCCTTGCCCGTGCCAAGCGGCTCGGTCGTCAAATCAACCTGGAGCGAGCCGGCCAGCGCATAGGCAACGACCAGCGGGGGCGAGGCGAGATAATTCGCCCGCACATCCGGATTGACACGTCCCTCGAAATTGCGATTGCCCGAGAGAACGGCGGCAGCCACCAGATCCTTGCCGCTGATGGTCTTCGAGATCGGCTCGGCAAGGGGGCCCGAATTGCCAATGCAGGTCGTGCAGCCAAAGCCCACCAGATTGAACCCAAGCTTGTTCAGATCCTTCTGCAGGCCGGAATTCTTCAGATATTCGGCAACCACCTGCGAACCGGGCGCGAGCGAGGTCTTGACCCATGGTTTGGTCTTCAGACCGGCGGCAACGGCGTTGCGGGCGAGCAGGCCTGCCGCCATCAGCACCGAGGGGTTCGACGTGTTGGTGCAAGACGTGATGGCGGCAATCACCACATCGCCCTGCCCGAGGTCATAGGTCGTGCCGGGAACCGGATACCGTGTGGCGGCTTCGCCCGCTTTCTTGAATTCACCTTCGAGCGCTGCGAGAAAGCCCTTTTTCGTGTCTGACAACAATACGCGGTCCTGCGGGCGCTTTGGCCCGGCAAGCGAGGGCAATACCGTCGACAGATCAAGCTCCAGCGTATCAGTGAAGACCGGGTCCGCCATCCCCTTGGTGCGGAACAGGCCCTGCGCCTTGCAGTATTTTTCAACCAGCGCGATGCGCGCCGTCTTGCGCCCCGTCTCGTCGAGATAGGCAAGCGTCTCGCCATCCACGGGGAAGAAACCGCAGGTCGCACCATATTCCGGCGCCATATTACCGATGGTCGCACGATCAGCCAGTGACAAGGCATCAAGGCCGGGACCGAAGAATTCCACAAACTTGCCAACAACCCCATGCTTGCGCAGAGACTGGGTGACGGTGAGGACAAGATCGGTCGCGGTCACGCCTTCCTTCAGTTTGCCGGTCATGCGAAAACCGATGACTTCCGGCAGCAGCATGGTGAGCGGCTGGCCAAGCATGGCCGCTTCCGCCTCGATGCCGCCAACGCCCCAGCCAAGGACCCCCAGGCCATTGATCATCGTGGTATGGCTGTCAGTACCCACCAGCGTGTCGGGATAAGCGACCTCGACGGTCGAAGTCTTGCCCTTCTTGTCGGTCTTTTTGGCCTTTGCCGTCCATACCGTCTGCGCCAGATATTCAAGATTGACCTGATGGCAGATGCCGGTGCCCGGCGGCACCACGCGGAAATTGTCGAAGGCAGACTGGCCCCACTTCAAAAAGCGGTAGCGCTCGCCATTCTGCTCGTATTCGCGCTCGACATTCTGGCCAAGCGATTTCGGCGTGCCGAAATGATCCACCACCACCGAATGGTCGATGACCAGGTCGACCGGCACCAGCGGATTGATCTTGTCAGGCGAGCCGCCAAGGACCTTCATCGCGTCTCGCATGGCGGCAAGATCGACGACCGCCGGCACACCGGTGAAATCCTGCATCAGCACGCGTGCCGGACGGAAGGCGATTTCCTTTTCGTCCTTGCCGCGATTCTTCAGCCATTGCGCCACGCCGGCGATATCGGCCTTGGTGACACTGCGTCCGTCTTCACAGCGCAGCAGGTTTTCCAGGATCACCTTCATCGAGAAGGGTAGTTTGGAAATCCCCTTGAGGCCGTTGGCTTCGGCAGCCTTCAGCGAGAAATAATCATAGCTTTTACCGCCCACCTTGAGTGTCTTGCGGCATTCATAGGAATCAATGGATTGGCTCATCTTATCCGTCCCCGGCTGGTCTGACGTTCGGCCGAGCGGTGCGCCGCCGGTTGCCCCCTGTAAGGCAGACGATACGTTCAGACGAATGATCTGATTTCATGTTGGTTGGCACTGCGCCAATGACACCAGAGAATCCGATCGAACTCGTTGATCAACTCGTCTGCATTACTCCAGAAAACACACACGCGGAAGATGGTGCACGCACGTATAAAAGATTTCCAAGGATTGCCATCGCAGCCAGCCTCGCGCATGAGTGCGTCATGCGCCTTGAGGTCAGTGAACTTGCCTGCGTGCGTGCCGGCCGCCCTGTCTTCGCCGGCCTCTCCTTCGCCCTCGACAAGGGCGAGGGGCTACTGGTGCGCGGCGCCAATGGTGCTGGCAAATCATCTTTGCTGCGCATCCTTGCCGGCCTTGATGAAGCGCAATCCGGCAAGGCGTTGATCGGCGAGGAACGCCTGTCGGCGCGCGCCAGCCATTACGTCGCCCACAGCGATGCGGTGAAGCCGGCGATGACGGTGGCCGAGCACCTGCGCTTCTTCTCGCAACTCCTCGGCGCCCCGGACAACAGCGAGGAGCGCCTCGCCGCGGCTCTGGCAGCCCTCGACCTTGCCGCCCTGCATGACACCCCGGCGCGCTATCTTTCCGCTGGACAGAAGCGCCGCCTGGCGCTGACCCGCCTGCTGCTTGCCCGGCGCACCCTCTGGCTTCTCGATGAGCCAACCGCAACGCTTGATTCATCGTCCCTGCACCGTTTCGAGACGATCATTGCCGCTCATCGCGCTGAAGGCGGCATGGTGATTGCCACCACTCACGAAGCGCTCGCCATCCCCGGCGCGCTTTCTCTCACATTGGCCGCACCATGACTGCGGCCCTCCTTGCCCTGTTTCGTCGCGATCTTCTGCTCGCCGCCCGCTCCGGCGGCGTATCGCTGACGGGCGCCCTGTTCTTTCTCGTTTTGTGCGGCATCATTCCCTTTGCTATCGGGCCTGATCAGAAACTCCTGTCGCGCCTGGCGCCAGCCATCCTGTGGATCGGCGTTCTTCTTGCCTCGCTGCTTGGCCTCGATCGCCTGTTCCACGCCGATGAGGAGGACGGCACGCTCGACCTGCTGATGGCATCTCCAGCCCCTCTGACGGCGGTCGTCATGGTCAAATGCCTGGCGCATTGGCTCACAACCGGCCTGCCGCTCATCCTCATCACCCCCCTGCTCGCCATCCTGCTCGGGCTCGACTGGCAATATCTGCCGCGCCTTCTGCTGACGCTGTGCATCGGCACGCCGGCTCTCACCTGCCTTGGCTCCATCGGCGCCGCCCTGACCTTGTCGCTGCGCCGGGGCGGCCTTGTGCTTGCCGTCATCATCCTGCCGCTTGCCCTGCCACTGCTGATCTTTGCCGTCGCCGCAGCCTCGGCCGACGGCACAGGCAACAGCGCGCGGGCGCCTTTATTGCTCCTTGCGGCGGTGGCGCTCGTTATCCTTGCTTTTGCACCCTTTGTGAGCGCTGCCGCCCTGAGGCTCACACGCAACTGATGCCGCGCCGCCATCTTCCACCGGCGGCAAGCGTGGATTAAAAGAAAATTGTGCGATTCGTTTGCAGGAGGGTATCTTGCCACGTCTGTTCACCGGGCTCGAATTCCCTTCAATTGTCGCCCAGCGCCTGGCGATCATGCGTGGCGGCCTGCCAGGTGCGCGCTGGATCGAGCCCAGCGATTTCCATGTCACGCTGCGCTTCATCGGCGACATCGACCCGCATCTTGCCGATGATATCGCCGATCTCCTGACCTCGATCCATCGCCGGGCCTTTTCTCTGCGCCTGACCGGCCTTGACTGGTTCGGTAAGGAGAAACCGCATTCGCTTTATGCGGCGGTTGCGCCCTCAAGCGAGCTGAGCGAACTGCAGGCGGAACAGGAACGCCTGATGCGCCGCCTGGGCCTCGCGCCGGAACCGCGCAAATTTAACCCGCATGTGACGCTTGCCCGCCTGCGTGACACCAGGCCATGGCAGGTGAGCGAGTGGATCGCCATGCACTCCCCCTTGGCATTACCAGCATTCGATATCGGTCGCTTTGTTCTGTTTTCCTCGCGCGCCTCGGTAGGCGGCGGACCTTATCTCGTTGAGGAAACCTATCCCCTGATCGCTGCCTGACGGGCAATCCGCCGGCCGGCAATCAGCCAGTAAACGAGGCCCGCCACCGCGCCTGCCGCGCCGACCAGTACAAGATCATCGCGGTCAACCGCCGGCCCGCCGGGATTGGCCTGTCCAAACCGCAACGCAAGCGGCAGGCCGGTCAAAAATGCTGCAACGAATATGTGGAACAGGATGTCACGCCGGCGCGCGATGATCGCCAGGACAGCCAACAGGGTGATTGCGGCCAGAACCGGCGCAAAAAACGGTCCAAGCGCCAGAAGTGCTGCTTGCGTGAGCCCATCCGGGGTGACCTGCACCAGAGCCGCCGTGACGAGCGCAAACTGGATCGCGGTTGCAGCGAACGCCGCATAGGCTCCACCCACGCCCGCTCCCAGGACGCCACCTATCAACAAACCATGTCCGATCAGTCCGGCAAGCAGGATGGCGATGATGTGGCGGATCACGGCAAATCCCTCACGACAGGCTGGTGGCGCTGACCGGCTGATGCCGATCGGCAATCTTGAGTTTCGCTGTTTCTGAGCGCAATTGGCCACAAGCCGCAAGAATATCGCGCCCGCGCGGCGTGCGGACGGGGGAGGCATAGCCGCCGGCGAATATGATTTCCGAGAAGCGCTCGATGGTTGGCCAATCGGAACACTGATGCAGCGTGCCGGGCCATGGATTGAAGGGGATGAGGTTGATTTTTGCCGGCATGCCGTCAAGAAGCCGCAGCAAGCGCCGCGCATCCTCAGGGCTGTCATTGACATCCTTGAGCATCACATACTCATACGTGATGCGCCGGGCATTGCTGGCGCCGGGATAGGCAGCGCAGGCCGCCAGCAGCTCTGCGATCGGATATTTGCGGTTGAGCGGGACCAGCCGGTCGCGCACCTCGTCGGTGGTTGCGTGCAGAGAGATTGCCAGCATGGCGCCGGTGTCCGCACCAAGCCGCGGGATCATCGGCACCACGCCCGAGGTTGAAACCGTGATCCGGCGCCGCCCGATCGACAGACCTTCTCCGTCGCTGATGGTCGCCATCGCCTCGCTGACCGCGTCGAGATTATAGAGCGGCTCGCCCATCCCCATGAACACGATATTGGTGATATAGCGCCCGCCATCACGCGGTACGATCGCCTCATCGCCAGCGACAAGACCGGGCCAGTCGAGAAGATCATCGCGCGCGACCATCACCTGGGTAACGATTTCAGCCGCCGTCAGATTGCGCACCAGCTTCTGCGTGCCGGTATGGCAAAACGAGCAGGTGAGCGTGCAACCCACCTGCGAGGAAACGCACAGCGTGCCTCGCCCCTCTTCGGGAATATAGACGCATTCGATGTCATGGCCGACCTCGCCGGCAAAACGGCCCGGCAGGCGCAGCAGCCATTTGCGCGTGCCATCGACCGACACCTGGCGCACCGCGACCGGCGGGCGGGCCAGCGAAAAGGCATTTGCCAGCGCCACACGCAGATCCTTGGCGACATTGCTCATGGCCAGAAAATCACTGACCCCGCGATGATAGATCCAGTGCCACAGCTGCTCGATCCGCATCTTCAGCGCGCGCGCCGGCACGCCAACCGATGTCAAGGCCGCCGCCAGCCCGTCGCGGTCGCATCCGGCAAGCGACGGTTTGATCGCGGCGCCCGACAGGCGGGCCGGCGATGCATCCATGTCAACGCTGACGATCATATCCTCATGCATCCTGCCAACGCCTGAAAGCGGGCGAGGCGCCGAGAGGCCCTCGCATCGCCGCTGTCTATAAGCAAAAAATCGACGCGCGTCGATTGCCGGACATGCCGGCTGCAACGCTGCTTGCGGCTATTTGCATTCCTTGGAGATGCGATCAAGCGCACCCGAAATACCGGCAAGAGCGTAGGTATCAACGGTCATGGTGCCGCGCTGCGAGATGCCATGCACCTTGAGCTCCCGCGATTTACGCACCAGATCGACAAACTGGGTCTCCTCGGCGGCATTGAGTAGCCACGCGCCCTGTTCCTTGGTGAACATCATGAAGCGTCTGGTCCCGGCGGCGCCGATCACCTCGACGACAGTGTTGGATTTGTCCTTGATCGCATAGCCAAGCGTCACAAACAGTTCATTGCGTACATTCTGTGCCGGGCGATGGGCGATGAACAGCATGGTGGCGTTGCGCCGCGCCGTCCCCGGCTGGATATCCTTGGGCAGGCTTGCTTGCGGCGAACCGACCAGATAGCACTCGCGGCCCTGCGGCGCCTGAACGGCATAGGCGGCCCAGGCGGAAAATTTGCCAAGCTCGACCGGCGTCGGTGTGCCTGTCGCCGGGCGCGCCGCAGCGCCCTGCGCATAGGCCTCACGGCCTGAAAGCGGCAGGACGACAAGGGCTAGGAACAACAGGGCTGCGGGATTTTTCATGGCGATGATCATGTTGAAGCGAGGCATGCGACAGGCTTTAAGCGGCAATAGGATGAATGAACACTTAATATGATGTAAAGCGATGTCGATGCACGCCGCCGGTTACAGGCCAGCCCGTGCGGCAATTTTGAGGCATCCTCTCTCCCAGGCGCTGGTAAATGTCGTTATGTCGAACCACCAGCCGGGCTGTGTTAGGAGGAGGCCTCGTGAGGTCTGCCAGCCAACAGGATAGGATGTGGCCATCGCTGATGACGACAAACAGACGCAGGCGCGCAACATCTCCCGATGGATGATGTCTCTGACACGCAATGGCGACCGCAGCGCATTCGCGTCACTGTTTGATTACTTTGCCCCGCGCCTGAACAGCTATCTTCTGCGTCTTGGCCTTGAGCGGATGGCGGCGGAGGAAATCACGCAGGAGGTGATGCTGACACTGTGGTTGAAACCGGGTCTTTTCGATCCCTCGAAATCCTCGTTGTCAACCTGGCTCTTCCGTATCGCCCGCAATCGCCGCATCGACGCCGCACGCCGCGAACGGCGGGGACGGATCGATGAAAACGATCTCATGCTGCACCCCGCAGCCACCCCCATGCCAGATGACATTCTGGCCGAAGCTGCTCGCGCCGATCATGTCCGCATGGTGATGGCTGATTTGCCGCCCGACCAGATCAACCTGCTGCGTCTGGCCTTCTTTGACGGGCTCTCGCACAGCCAGATCGCTGACGCGACCGGCCTGCCGCTTGGCACGGTTAAATCACGCATCAGGCTGGCGTTCGCGCGCCTGCGCCACAAGCTCGCGAGCCGGGGGATCGACCGCGACGCGTGAGGCAGCCAAGACGGCTTCAGCGCAAGAAACGGGTCGCAATAGAGTTCTCTTGGTGGCATTTCTCCGGGGAATTCGGAGATGTCTTGCCATGCTTCCTCCCCTGCTCAATCGTCTGGTGATCGCCAATGCCGGCATGCACGCAGCCGATCAGATCGCGCTGGTGGCTCTGCCGCTGGCAGCCGTCACCCTGTTTTCCGCCTCGCCCGCCCTCATCGGCGCCCTCGTGGCGGCGCAAGGCATGGCCTGGCTCATCGTCTCATTGCCGGGCGGGATTGTTGTTGACCGCCTCGGCCCGTCCCGCCTGGCGCGGTTGGCGCCCTGGTTGTCGCTTGCCGGGCTGACCCTGGCGCTGTTAGCTCTCACGCTTGCAAGCCCCTATCTGCTCGGTTTGGCCGTTTTTATTTCGGCAACCGGCACCGTTTTGTTTGTCCTTGCTCTTGCCACCCTGACGCCGCGTCTGCTGCCGCCAACCGCGTTTGCAAAGGCCAATGGCCGGCTTGAGCTCGCTCGTGCCCTTGTCACACTGCCAGCGCCAACCATCATAGCCTGGCTGATCGCGCATGTGTCCACCAACGCCGCCTTTATCGCCGCCCTTGCCGCCGCCGCCATGGCAATCATCGCGCTCAGCTCCATGCCAGACCCGCCACCATCCGCACAACCGCCCCGCCACCCCCTTCAGGATATTCGCGAGGGGCTCTTGTTCGTGTGGCATCAGCCGATACTGCGCGGCATTCTCAGCTGTGCTCTGGCCTGGAACGCCGCCTTTTTCGCGCTCGTCGCCGTCTTTGTGCCTTTTGCCTTGAATATCGCTCAACTCAGCGTGCAGGATATCGGTCTGGCATTGTCGGGGCAGGGCGTCGGCCTTCTGCTGGGCGCGCTCACCGCCGGCACCATCGTCACCCGCTTTCAACCCCGCTTCATTCTCATCCTCGGGCCGCTGTCCTCGGTGGCCGGCGCCACGTTGATCTTCATCTCGGCCGGGCATTCCGCCATTTATACCGCCGCTGCGGGTTACTTCCTCGTCGGCTTTTGTCCCATGCTGTGGCTGGTATGCCAGACGAGCCTGCGCCAGTCGGTGACGCCTGCGCCCCTGCTTGGCCGCGTCAACGCCACCATCCAGCTGGCGATTTATGGCGTCCGCCCGCTTGGCGCCCTGCTGGGCGGAGCACTTGCTGATCGCCTGGGCCCCGGCGCCGCCCTTGTCCTGGTGATCGCCCTGTTTGCGCTGTCGGCGCTGGCCGCCACCCTCTCCGATCTCGGACGCCTGCGTGCCATGCCGGCGGCAGCGACAGAGCCGCTTGTCTGACACCCCTTCCGGGAGATCACAGGGCAAGCTAGGGTCGCGCGAACAACAGGAGAAGACGACATGGAGCTTCAGGACACAGCCGCCATCATCACCGGTGGCGCGTCGGGATTGGGCGAGGCAAGCGCCAGAAGGCTGGCGGCGGCGGGCGCGCGCGTTGCCCTGTTCGATCTTGCCGAGGAGCGCGGGCGCATGGTCGCCAGCGATATCGGCGGGCTCTTCTGCCGTTGTGATGTGACGGACGAGGCCTCTGTCGAGGCAGCCCTTGCCGCCGCCGCTGCGGCTCATGGCGAGGCGCGGATCGCCATCAATTGCGCCGGTATCGCCACCGGACAGAAGACCGTCAACCGCAGGAAGGAAAGCGGCGCCATCGTGCCGCATGATCTGGCAAGCTTCACCCGGACCGTCGCGATCAACCTGATCGGCACCTTCAATGTCGCCTCCAAAGCCGCCGCCCGCATGGTGGCATTGCCCCCGCGCGGCGAGGATGGCGAGCGCGGCGTCATCGTCATGACGGCCTCGGTCGCCGCCGAGGATGGCCAGATCGGCCAGGCCGCCTACGCCGCCTCGAAGGGTGGCGTTGCCTCGCTTACTTTGCCGATGGCCCGCGACCTGTCACGCGATGGCGTGCGGGTGATGACCATCCTGCCCGGCCTCTTCCACACGCCCATGTTCGACACCCTGCCACCTGAGGTGCAGGTGGCGCTCGGCGCCAGCGTTCCCTTCCCCTCCCGGCTCGGCAAGCCCGCCGAATATGCCGCTCTTGTCCAGTCGATCTGCGAGAACCCGATGTTGAACGGCACCACCATCCGCCTCGACGGGGCACTCAGGATGGCGCCACGATAAGCTTTCGTGCCGCCTGATCCATCGCCCGCGCCAACTCGATATCAAGCGCGGTCAGACCGCCGGCATCGTGCGTTGACAACGTTACCTCGACGTCGCGGTAGACATTGCGCCATTCGGGATGATGGTTCATCGCCTCGGCGATGAAGGCCACCCTTGTCATGAAGGCGAAGGCGTCAGCGAAGCAGGCGAAGCGAAAGTCGCGCTCAATGGCCTCGCGCCCCTCGACAAGGCTCCATCCCGGCAGGCTGGCAAGCGCTTCAAGGCGGGCGTTTTCATCAAGACGGGGAGGGATCATGAGATGGCTTGTCCTGTCATGCATCATCGGGCGCGGCGCACACATTGTACATTGGCGCCGCCATTTTGCAGCCTTGCAATCAGCCGCGCCGCCAGGCGGCGATGAAGCACGCCGGGGCGGCGCGCATCGCGTTGGCGCGGATTGGGCAGGGCAACCGCCAGCAGCGCTCCTTGAGCGGTGTTGAGTGCGGTTGCGCTGACGCCGAACGCGTGACGGGCGGCGGCTTCAACGCCGAAAATGCCGTCACCCCATTCCACCATATTGAGATAAACCTCGATCACGCGATCTTTCGGCCACACCAGTGTCAGCCATAGAGCCAGCGGCGCTTCGAGACCTTTGCGGATCCATGAGCGGCCCTGCCAGAGAAACAGGTTCTTTGCCGTCTGCTGGGTAATCGTCGACGTGCCTCGCACATCATCATCGCGCTCTTCGGCGCGGCGCAACGCATCCCGTATCGCACCAGGATCGATACCGTAATGGCGGCAGAAGCCGCCATCTTCCGACGTGACAACGGCTGCAACCAGAGCGGGCGATATCTGCTCAAGCGGCACATAGACGCGCTCGACCGGCAATCCCTGAACATAGCGCCACAGCATCAGTGTCGAGGGCGGAGGAACAAAACGATAGACCAGCGCCAGACCATAAGGCAGAGCCAACAGCACAATGACGGCGATGGCTGCGCGGCGCCACATCACCGGCCAGCCTCGATGGATCGAGGCCCGACGCCTGCCATCTCAGATGACATTGACTTCCCGCACCGGGGTCCCCGCAGCGATACGCTCATAGCCAAAAATTCCGACATCAAGCGTGACCGGGCCGCCATGGATGATCCATTCAGCGACCGACAGGCCGGCGCCTGCTGCCTGTTGTACGCCATGGCCGGAAAATCCATTGGCAAAATAAAAATTCCCAACCTGCGGATGCGGGCCCAGAACAGCGTTCTGATCAAAGGTGTTGTAATCGTAATGGCCCGCCCAGGCGCGCACCATCTTGACTGATTCAAGGGCTGGAATTCGCGCCGCCAGCGCCGGCCAGACGACCTCGTCGAATTGCGCGTAATCGACCTCGAAATCACCATCTGCGCGCGGATCACGTGCTTCATCGGGTGAAATGCCGCACAGGTAAACCTCGCCCTCCGGGCGCACCCACGCCCCACCCGGCTCAATGAGCAGCGGCAATCCAGGCAGGGGCGTGCGGCAGGACAGGACGAAGACCGAGCGCTTGCGCGGTTCTACCGGTAAATTGACACCCGCCATCGCCGCCACATCACCACCCTGCGGCCCGGCCGCATTGACGATTGCACCGGCGGCAATCCGCCGCCCGCTCTTCAACCGCAGCGCCTGAACCTGCTGATGATCATGGTCGATTGCCATCACCTCGTCATGGATATAAGCGACGCCTTTGGCGCGCGCCTCGCGCCGCATCACCTGCATCACCCCGTAGGCATCAAACCACCCTTCGCCTTCTGGCCCGAAACTGCCAAGCGCCAGCCCCTCGATCGACAACCATGGAAAGCGTATCGCCATGTCGTCGGGCTCAAGAAGTATCGTTGCCGCCCCCTCCGCCCGCTGCACCGCCAGATTGGCCTGCGCAATCGCACGCCCCTCCTCGCCCGCCAGCAGCAGATAGCCACGCTCGTGGAAGGAGGCGGAGGCGCCCGCGCCAAAACGGTCGCTGAACTGCTCCCTCATCAATTTCAGCCCATAGCGCGACAGACGCACATTGGCAGGTGTCGAGAATTGCTGGCGGATGCTGGCGGCCGACAGGCTGGTCGAGGCGAATTGATAGCTCGGATCACGTTCGATGACACAAACACTGCCGGTGAAGCCGCAATCATGGGTGAGCGCGTAGGCTACACCCGATCCCAGCGCTGCGCCGCCAATGATAACAATGTCGTAGCGCTCACCAGGCATCATCCAGCCCTCCATCGCAAGTCGCGTGGCGGCCACGCTTGTTGATCTCTATGGTGCCCTCGATCAACAATCGCAGCGATTCCCTTAAAGTTGGAAAGTTCAACGATGTCCACTGCTCCTGCACAAAACCTGCGTCCGCGCCGCAGCGTGCTGTACCTGCCAGGCTCTAACGCGCGCGCCCTCGAGAAGGCAAGAACCGTTGCCGCCGATGCACTCATCCTCGATCTTGAGGACGCCGTGGCGCCCGATGCCAAGGACACGGCGCGCCAGCAGATCGCTGACGCGGTGGGCGCAAAATCATTCGGCCGCCGCGAAGTGGTTGTGCGCATCAACGGGCTTGCAACCCCCTGGGGCGAGGCTGATCTTGCCGCAATCGCTGCCGCGGGCCCCGATGCCATCCTCATCCCCAAGGTCGAGACGGGCGGCGACATTCTGGCCGCAGGCCATCGCCTTGAGGCGCTGGATACGACACGATCGATCGCCCTGTGGGCGATGATGGAAACGCCTGCCGCCATATTCAACGCCGAGAGCATCGCACGCGCCCGGCGAGAGCCTCATGGCAGCCGCTTTGCAGCTCTCGTTATGGGCACCAACGATCTGGCCAAGGAAACCCGCGCCCGCCTCGTGCCAGGCAGGGCGCCCATGCTCACCGCCCTGTCTTTGTGCGTGCTGGCAGCCCGCAGCCACGGCCTCGACATCCTCGATGGTGTCTTCACCGCCATCAAAGACCATGAGGGCCTGCGCCGCGAATGCATCGAGGGGCGTGACCTTGGCATGGATGGCAAGACGCTGATCCATCCCGACCAGATCGCCATCGCCAATGAGGCGTTCGCACCCGCTGCCGACGAAGTGGCGTTGGCCCGGCAGATCATCGCCGCCTTCGCCGCGCCCGAGGCGAAAGGCAAAGGCGTGCTGACGGTCGAGGGCAGGATGGTTGAGCGGCTCCATGCCGAGATCGCCACGCGCATCGTCGCCATTGCCGATGCCATTGCCGCCCGGGCGGCGTGAAGGGAGAGCACTGTCATGCAACCAAGCCGCAGCGACAAGACGGAGTATGGCCGCTTCTTCGAGGAGTTTCACCACGGCGACATCATCCATCATGCCACTCCGCGCACGCTGGGAGAAGCAGACGCGACACTGGCGACTGCCCTTTATGGCAGCCGCTTTGCCGTGACGTCCTCGCAAGCCTTCGCACGCGCCATCGGCTACGCGCAAAGCCCGCTCGATGACATGCTTGTCTTCAACGTCGTCTTCGGCAAGACCGTTCCTGACATCTCCCTCAACGCCGTTGCTAACCTCGGCTATGCCGCCTGCCGTTTCCTTGGCCCGGTCTATGCCGGCGAGACGCTCCACGCGCGCTCTGAAATCATCGGTCTGAAGGAAAATTCCAACCGCGAAACCGGCGTCGTCTATGTCAGGAGCCAGGGGTTCAAGGAGGATGGCACGCCAGTGCTTGACTATGTGCGCTGGGTGATGGTGCGCAAGCGCGACAAGGCATCACCCGCTCCCCAGCCGCTGATCCCCACCCTGCCATCGGTCGTCAGGCCCGACCATTTCGCCGAGGTGCTGCCCCGGCTGGCGATGGAGAATTATGACTATGTACGCGCCGGCCAGCCCTACACCTGGGATGATTACACCGTCGGTGAAAAGATCGACCATGTCGATGGCATGACCGTGGAGGAGGCCGAGCACCAGCTCGCCACCCGCCTCTACCAGAACACGGCGCGGGTTCACTTCAACCAGCACAGCGAATCACAAAATCGCTTCGGCCGCCGACTGGTCTATGGCGGCCATATCATCGCCATTGCCCGGGCGCTCTCGTTCAACGGGCTGGCGAATGCCTTTTGCATCGCCGCCATCAATGGCGGGCGTCATGTAGCGCCGATCTTTGCCGGTGATACGGTGTTTGCGTGGACGCGCATTCTCGACAAGGCCGAGGTGCCGGATCGCCGCGATGTCGGCGCGCTGCGCCTGCGCCTGATCGCCACAAAAAATCGTCCCTGCGCTGATTTCCCCAAACGCGACGATAAAGATCAGTATGATCCCGCCATCGTCCTTGATCTCGACTATTGGGTGTTGATGCCCCGACGCTGAGCCACCACATCCGGCGTCGCCCTGGAAAAGAACCGCCAGATTTCATGCGCCGAATCGATATCGAGATTCTGCCCCCCGGAATGGATATCGATGCCTGCGCGCTGCAACGTGGCGGCGAGCGCTGGTATGCGGTGACCGCCACCATTGATGCGGTAAAGTTCGACAGCCTTGCCCGGCGGGCATTTCCACACGATATGCGTCACTGTTGACTGGTCGCTCGGATCGGTATCCGCCATCGCCCGGGCAGCCATGTCATCCAGACAGCCATTGGCCCGGCGCCAGTGCACCACGGTTTCCTGCGTGCCAACGGTATAGACCTTGCCGCGCGTGATCGACGCCGGGTCGGTCGCGTCATAAGGGATGACCCCATCATTCGTCCCGTTCATGACCAGAATTGGCCGCGGCTGCTGCGGATGGCATGCCTGTGCCAGACCCGGCCACAGACTGGCGGCAATCGCCGCCCCGCCGGCAAATACATCCGCCCGCTCGCAAAGCAGCCTGTACGTCATGAGACCGCCATTCGACAGGCCGGTGACGAAGACGCGTTTGCGATCAACGATCCCTTCTCCCGCCAGATGATCGACCAGCGAAACAAGAAACGCGACATCATCCACACCGGCTACGGGGCGCCGGCCAAGGAAGGCCTCCGGCGCCCGCCCGTCCATCCACGCCAGATTGATGCCTTCGGGAAAGGCGGCGACAATCTCGCCCTTGGCGACCAGATCCTGCCAGGTCATTCGCCCGCGTACATCCTCGGGGCGCTGTGCGTTGCCATGGAGAACGATGACGAGCGGGCGTGCCTGCTCCCCTTGCGGGCGATCAATCAGGACACGGCGTTGAAAGCCGCCCGATGGAAACATCCATGTTTCGCTGGCATGGGCCACTCCATGCACGCCCGACAGCAAACCCAGAGCCATCAGCAGGGCTATTCTCAGCCTCACAAATTTATGCCAGCCCCTCGCAGCCATCAACATCACTCGCTCTCCAGCCCAGAGATGCGTATATTTACGATGAGACTGCATGAACGGCAGATAAACAGACGCACCCCTATCCTTCATTATGCTTTAAGCAGCATTACTGCGTTGCCAGCCGTCCCTAACGGCGTTAGCGCTAGTGGTGACGGTGCTTTTGTTGGAATCACGATCAGTATATGGCCGGTTTTGTACAATACGCGGCTCTGGTACCATCGCCGCTCGGCTGACGCCTTGACCTATGCAGCCTTTGTCGCATTGACGCGAACCGGGCGGCGCGACATGGGTTTGTTGTCCTCGAAGGGTTACCCTTGCTATGTCCAGATCGGTTCTGCCAGCCTCACGCCCCCTGTCTCCGCATCTGCAGATCTATCGCTTCAGCCTGCTGATGGCCTCATCCATCGTCCACCGCATCACCGGCGCGGGCCTTTATTTTGGCACCTGCCTGGTGGTTTTTTGGCTGTTGGCATTAGCCAGCGGGCCTCAAGCCTACGCCACCTTCGCCAAACTGGCTGGCAGCCCTCTCGGCCTGCTGATTCTGTTTGCCTACACCTGGGCCCTGATGCAGCACATGATGGGCGGCTTGCGCCACCTCATCTGGGATACCGGCGCCAGCCTGTCGGTCGCTGCCGCCCGGCGTCTGGCTGCAGCCGGCTGGCTTATTGCTCTCCTGCTGACACTTGCCGTCTGGGCAATTGTCTTCATCGTCCGCTGAGGAGATCGCCATCATGACCGCACCCATGCGCACCCCGCTCGGCAAGGTTCGCGGACTTGGTTCTGCCAGGACCGGCTCCGATCATTTCTGGCAGCAGCGCCTGACGGCGATCGCCAACATCCCGCTCTTGCTTGCCTTCATCGCCATTCTGATCATCGGCGTTGGCAAATCCCATGACGAGGCGCGCGCTCTTGTCGCTCATCCTCTCATCGCCATCGTGCTATTGCTGGTGGTTCTATCGGGTGTCATCCACATGCGTCTTGGCATGCAGGTCATCATCGAGGACTACATTCATGGCGAAGGCGCCAGGATCTTGGCCATCGTGGCCAATACCTTTTTTGCCATCATCGTCGGGCTGGCGGCTGTTTTTGCCATATTAAAGCTCAGCTTCGGCGTCTGAAGCAGCTCGGAGAACTCTCATGGCCGACGGACATGCAAACGGCAAGGCGACCCCCATGACCAATGGCAAGGCCTACCGCTTTATCGATCACACCTTCGACGTGGTGGTGGTGGGCGCGGGCGGTGCGGGCTTGCGGGCAGCGGTCGGCTGCTCCGAAGCCGGCCTCAAAACGGCCTGCATCACCAAGGTCTTTCCCACCCGCTCGCATACTGTGGCAGCGCAGGGCGGCATCTCGGCGGCGCTTGGCAATATGGGCGAGGATGACTGGCGCTTTCACATGTACGATACGGTGAAAGGCGCGGACTGGCTGGGCGATCAGGATTCGATTGAATACCTTGTGCGCAACGCGCCTGCCGCCGTCTACGAGCTTGACCATTGGGGCGTGCCGTTCTCGCGCACCGAGGAAGGCAAGATCTACCAGCGCCCCTTTGGCGGCATGACCATCAATTACGGCAAGGGAACAGCACAACGCACCTGCGCTGCCGCCGACCGCACCGGCCATGCAATCCTCCACACGCTTTACGGTCAATCGCTGCGCAATCAGTGCGATTTCTTCATCGAGTATTTCGCCATCGACCTCATCATGGATGACGAAGGCGCCTGTCGCGGTGTCGTCGCCCTGAAAATGGATGATGGCACGCTGCATCGCTTCCGAGCCGCCCGCACCATCCTGGCGACCGGCGGTTATGGCCGTGCCTATTTCTCGGCAACGTCCGCCCATACCTGCACCGGCGATGGCAACGCCATGGTGCTGCGCGCCGGCCTGCCGCTGGAAGACATGGAATTCGTGCAGTTCCACCCGACCGGCATTTACGGCGCCGGCTGCCTCATCACCGAAGGCTCGCGCGGCGAAGGCGGCTATCTCACCAATTCGGCTGGCGAGCGCTTCATGGAACGCTACGCGCCATCGGCCAAGGACCTCGCCTCGCGTGACGTCGTCTCGCGCGCCATGACCATGGAAATCCGCGAAGGGCGGGGCGTCGGCAAGAAACAGGATCACATCTTCCTGCATCTTGACCACCTCGATCCGAAAATCCTGCATGAGCGCCTGCCGGGCATCTCCGAAAGCGCCAAGATTTTCGCCGGTGTCGATGTCACACGCGAACCGATCCCGGTCATTCCTACCGTCCACTATAATATGGGCGGCATTCCCACCAATTATCATGGCGAGGTGCTGACGAAAAAGGACGGAGATCCGGACGCCGTCGTCCCCGGCCTGATGGCGATTGGCGAGGCGGCCTGCGTCTCGGTCCATGGCGCCAATCGGCTGGGATCGAACTCGCTGATCGATCTCGTGGTCTTTGGCCGCGCCGCCGGCCTGCGCTGCGCTGAAGCCATCAAGCCCGGCGAGAAGCAGCCGGAATTGTCCGCAAAGGACGGGCAGCTCGCCATCGAGCGCCTCGACCGCTTCCGCCATGCCTCGGGCGCCACACCCACCGCCGAATTGCGCGCCGAGATGCAGGCGATCATGCAGGCTGATTGCGCTGTCTACCGCACCGGCGAAACGCTGGCGGCCGGCAACAGCAAGATCCACAAGGTCTGGTCGGGCGCTGATGACATTCGCACCACTGACCGCTCGCTCATCTGGAATTCCGATCTCATCGAGACGCTCGAATTCGACAATCTCATCGCCCAGGCGGTGGTGACGCTCGAATCAGCCGTCAACCGTACCGAGAGCCGTGGCGCGCATGCGCGTGAGGATTATGCCGAGCGCGATGACAAGAACTGGATGAAACACACTTTGTGCTGGGCTGACGACAGGACAAAAAAAATCGTGATCGATTACCGGCCTGTGCACACCTACACGATGTCAAACGACATCGTGTACATCGCACCGAAGGCGCGGGTGTATTGAGAAAGCGTAAGGCGCAACATGAGCGAACCGGACAACCTCGTCTTGCAACTCCTGCGCCGCATGGACACCCGGCTTGACCGGATCGAGAACCGCCTTGACGATCTGACCCAGCGTGTCGGCTCGGTTGAACGGCAAACGGCCAATATTCGCGACGATATCGTGCGTATTGATGTCCGGCTCGATCACATGGAGCGCCGCCTTGATCGCATCGAAAAGCGGCTCGAACTTGCCGATGCGTGAGTAACGCCTTCTTACGAAAGACTTCAACCGAACGGAACAGCAGGCCCATGGCTGAATTCACACTCCCCCGCAATTCCCGTGTCGTTACCGGCAAGACATGGCCAAAGCCGGCCAACGCCACACGCACCACTGAATTCCGCATCTACCGCTACGATCCGGACGGTGAATCGAACCCGCGCCTCGACACCTATTTGGTCGATCGCGATGATTGCGGGCCGATGGTTCTCGATGCGCTCATCTGGATCAAGAACAAGGTTGACCCCGGTCTGACCTTCCGCCGCTCGTGCCGCGAAGGTATCTGCGGCTCCTGCGCCATGAATATCGGCGGCGCTAACACCCTCGCCTGTACGCGCGGCATGGATGAGGTCGGCCCGGTCATCACCATCTACCCGCTGCCCCACATGCCGGTGATCAAGGATCTGGTGCCGGATCTCTCCAATTTCTATGCCCAGCACGCCTCCATCGAACCCTGGCTTCATACTGTTTCGCCGGAACCTGAAAAGGAATGGCTGCAATCGCGCGAGGAGCGCGAGAAGCTTGACGGGCTTTATGAGTGCATCCTGTGTGCCTGCTGTTCCACCTCCTGCCCGAGCTATTGGTGGAATGGCGACCGCTATCTCGGCCCTGCCGTCCTGCTGCAGGCCTATCGCTGGCTGATCGATTCGCGCGATGAAGCGACCGGTGAGCGCCTGGACAATCTCGAGGACCCCTTCCGCCTCTATCGCTGCCACACCATCATGAATTGCGCCCAGGCCTGCCCCAAGGGGCTCAATCCGGCCAAGGCGATTGCCGAGATCAAGAAGATGATGGTGGAGCGGCGGGTCTAGCCCGCCGCCTTGATGAGCCGCAATTCCTCGTCAAGCATCGCCTTGGCAATGCCCACACCGCCGCTGATCGCCTCGCGCATGAGGGACATCGGCGTTGGCATGGATGAGGGGATGGTGCCGACCGCCTCGTCCTGATCGAAGACGATTTTGCCGCCGAATTTCTTGCACAGGCCACGCATCGCCGAATTGCTGGTCAGGCAATGAAAGGTGACATCGCTCACCGAGCGATTGCGCGCGGCATCGATAATCCGCTTGAAAAGCTCAGAGCCGATCCCATGCTCCTGATAAGAAGCCTCGACACTGAAGGCGGCCTCCGCCTGCGCTGGCCATGACGGGTGGATGAGATGCAGCTCCGCCACCGCCCGCAATGTGCCAGCGTCGAAATACCCGTAAAAGACGGTCAGTGTCTTGATCGAGCGCTCTGCGTAACCTTGGAGAAAACTGTCTGAAACGAAACCCTGGAAACGTTTCCTGCGGCTGTCGCTATCTAGTCTGAGTAAATGAGCGGCGAACGCCTCACGATCAGCAGGCCACAGGCGCCTGATGGCACCACGTCCAATAAAACTACCCGGCATTGCAAACTCCTCACGATATCCTCGTGTCGATCTGAACCCGTGGCGATTCCCCTGACGTCATATGGTGCTTCACTGCCTGAACGGCAAGTGAAATATTTGTGCAGTGCAACATAGAAATGACATTAATCGTATGAGCAAGATCATGCCGGCAAATACGCACATTTCCGCAGCCTAGACGGTAGAAAATGATCATTTTCGTTCATTTGAGCTCGATTGCGGCCAATTGTGCCGTCCCGTTCATTCCAAAACATTGCCACCAGCAAATGGGTCAGGCCGCAGCGCCGGCATCCCCGGCCACCCCATCATCATGAACCGACCGGGCGCTGGTGGTCTCGACCATCCGCTGCTTGCGCGCACGGCCTCCTGATGGAGACGCCCCTAACACAAGTGCCCCAACGCTATGGCGGCATCGCGATCCTTCTTGCCCTGGCGCCAAAAGCGAGGTTGAAACTTGGGCCTGAACCATCGACAATTGAATCATAAGAAACCCGAAACAGGAAACACCCATGCGCACCGTCGGCCATTTCATTGGCGGCAAACATGTTGCCGGCACCTCGAACCGCTACGCTGATATTTTCCAGCCGATGACAGGCGACGTCATCGGCAAGGTCGCGCTGGCATCAACGGCCGAACTTGCCGCTGCAGTAACGAACGCCGCTGAGGCACAGAAGGGATGGGCTGCCACCAACCCGCAGCGTCGTGCCCGTGTGCTGATGAAATTCCTCGATCTCGTCGCCCGCAACAATGAGGAACTGGCCGAGTTGCTCGCGCGCGAACATGGCAAGACCATTCCTGATGCCAGAGGCGATATCCAGCGAGGCGTCGAAGTGGTGGAATTTGCCATCGGCATTCCGCATCTGATGAAGGGGGAATATACGGAAGGGGCCGGTCCCGGCATTGATATTTATTCCATGCGCCAGCCCCTGGGCGTGGTGGCCGGTATTACACCCTTCAACTTTCCGGCCATGATCCCGATGTGGAAATTCGCCCCGGCGCTGGCCTGTGGCAATGCCTTCATCCTGAAGCCGTCCGAGCGCGATCCCGGCGTGCCGATGCGCCTTGCCGAGCTGTTGATCGATGCCGGCCTGCCGCCAGGTGTGCTGAACGTCGTGAACGGCGACAAGGAAGCGGTCGACGCCATCCTCGATCATCCCGAGATCAGGGCGGTCGGTTTCGTCGGTTCAACCATGATCGCCGAATATATCTACTCCCGCGCCAGCGCCACGGGTAAGCGCGTACAGTGCTTCGGCGGCGCCAAGAACCACATGATCGTCATGCCGGATGCGGATATGGATCAGGCGGCCGATGCGCTGATTGGCGCCGGCTACGGGTCTGCCGGCGAGCGTTGCATGGCCATCTCGGTCGCCGTGCCGGTCGGCCAGAAGGCGGCCGACGAATTGATGCGCCGCCTGGTGCCGCGCGTCGAAAGTCTGAAAATCGGCCCATCGACCGACCCCTCCGCCGATCTTGGACCACTCGTCACCAAGGCCCATCTCGACAAGGTGAAGGCCTATGTCGATCTGGGAGTGAAAGAGGGTGCGCGCCTCGCCGTCGATGGCCGTGATTTCAAGATGCAGGGCTACGAGAACGGCTTCTACATGGGTGGTTGCCTGTTTGACGACGTAACGTCGGACATGCGCATCTACAAAGAGGAGATTTTCGGGCCCGTTCTCTCCGTGGTGCGCGCCAGGGATTACAACGAAGGTCTGCAACTGGCCAACGACCATGAACTGGGCAATGGCGTTGCCATCTTCACCCGCGACGGCGATGCGGCGCGCGATTTTGCCGCCAAGGTCAATGTCGGGATGGTCGGCATCAACGTGCCGATTCCAGTGCCGCTTGCCTATTACACGTTTGGCGGCTGGAAGCGCTCGGGCTTTGGCGATCTCAATCAGCACGGACCCGATTCAATCCGCTTCTATACCAAGACCAAGACCGTCACCTCGCGCTGGCCATCGGGCATCAAGGACGGCGCAAGCTTCGTCATCCCGACGATGGGCTGAGGCAATGGCCGCGCCGGCCGCGCCGGCTTTTGACTACATCATCATCGGCGCGGGTTCTGCCGGCTGCGTGGTCGCGAACCGGCTTTCGGCTGATCCGCGTAATCGCGTCCTTCTGTTGGAAGCTGGTGGCAGCGACAACTGGATATGGTTCCACATTCCCGTCGGCTATCTTTTTGCCATCGGCAATCCCCGCGCTGACTGGATGTTCAGGACCGAGGCCGAACCCGGCCTCAATGGCCGCTCTCTCGCCTACCCGCGCGGCAAGGTCATCGGCGGCTCATCTGCCATCAACGCCATGATCTCGATGCGCGGCCAGGCGGCCGATTACGATCACTGGCGCCAGCTTGGCCTTGCCGGCTGGGGCTGGGACGATGTTCTGCCCGAGTTTCGCCGGCTTGACGATCATTTTCTGGGCGACACCGCCTATCATGGCAAAGGAGGAGAATGGCGGGTGGAGCAGGCCCGCCTGCGCTGGGATATTCTCGACGCGGTGGCCGACGCTGCCACTGAAATGGGCGTGCCGCGCACGAGCGATTTCAACACAGGTGACAATGAGGGCGTCGGCACCTTTCATGTCAATCAGAAGCGCGGTGTCAGATGGTCGGCCGCCCGCGGCTTTCTGAAGCCGGTCCTTGCCCGGCAAAATCTGCTGGTGCAGACAAACGTGCTGGCTGAACAGATCATCATCGATCGCGGCAGGGCGGTCGGCGTGCGCTATCGCCATAACGGTCAGGTGAGTGAGGCGCTGGCGCGCCGTGAAGTGATTTTGTGCGCCGGCTCGGTCGGCTCGACCCAGCTTCTGCACCTCTCCGGGATCGGACCGGGGGAGTGGTTGCGCGCACTTGGCATCGACGTCACGCTTGATCGTCAAGGCGTCGGGCGCAATCTCCAGGACCATCTTCAGCAGCGCGCCATTTATGAAGTAGCCAATGTCAGGACGTTGAACGAGACCTATCATTCGCTGATCGGGCGGGCGCGCATGGGGCTTGACTATGCGCTCTTCCAGCGCGGCCCGCTCACCATGGCGCCGTCGCAGCTTGGCATCTTCACCCGCTCCTCCACCACCCATGAGCGCCCCAACATCCAGTTTCATGTCCAGCCGCTGTCGCTCGACAAATTCGGCGATCCGCTGCATCGCTTTCCAGCGATCACCGTCTCGGCCTGCAATCTGCGCCCGACCTCGCGCGGCACCATCCGTGTGCGCTCGGCTAATCCGCTCGACAAACCGCTGATCGCTCCCCGCTACCTGTCGACCGACGAGGATCGGCAGGTGGCGGCAGATGCCATCCGCCTCACCCGTCGCCTCATGCAGCAAAAGGCGCTGGCGCGCTTTCAGCCGAAAGAACGGCTCCCCGGCGCGGATGTGGGTGATGACGCGGCGAGCCTGGCGCGGGCTGCCGGCGATATCGGCACCACGATCTTCCATCCGGTGGGTACCGCCAAGATGGGATTGGCGAGCGATCCGCTGGCAGTCGTCGATGAGCGTCTGCGTGTCATCGGCTTGAGCGGCCTGCGGGTGATCGACGCCTCCATCATGCCAACCATCACATCAGGTAACACCAACACGCCAACCATCATGATCGCTGCCAGAGGCGCCGCCATGGTGCTGGAGGATCAGCGCCAGTAAGACAACAGCAACGCCGGCTGGCATGGTACCGCCCGATTGCGCTCTACCGCTCGCTCATCCTGCACCCGCGTATCATCGCTGCCGGTGCGGTCGGTATTCTGTCGTTGCTCGTTCTCCCCACCACGCTGCCATCATCGGTATGCTGGGCGAGGCGAGGGATGCGGTAGGTGCCACCAGGCTCATCGTTTTTGCGGTGGCGGCCATAACGATCACCATCTCATGGACCATCACCCAGCTGCTTTTTGCCATCCATTACGCTCATGAGCACTACGCGGCGGCGGTCAGATCCGGCAGCAAGGGCGCGCTTGAGTTTCCCGGCAACGAACTCCCCGATTACTGGGATTTCTTCTATTTTTCCACGTCGATTGGCGCCACATCGCAAACTTCCGATGTCGCCATCCTGAGCCGGATCATTCGCCGCCTGGTAACAATCCACGCGATTGTATCATTATTCTTCAATGCAACCGTGCTGGCGCTGGCCATAAATCTTGCTGCCGGGCTTGCCGGCTAGGCTATGCGGCAAAAAGTGGACGCCGGTTTTCGCTGACAGCCCGCGAAAAGCATAATTTAAGAGCATATAACGCAGCGCCTATATGACAGCCGCCATCGCCTTCAGCCGCTCAAGTTTGACGGCGGCCAGTCGTCGCGCCTCATCATTCTTGGCGTCGCGGACATCCTCTTCGCCGTTACGCATGTCCTGTTCGAGCTTCGAGCGGTCGATATCCTCTACCGCCTGCGCGTCCTCGGCCAGGATCGTCAGACCCTGCGCGCCAATTTCTGCAAACCCGCCGCCAACGAAGATGCGCCGCGTGCCGCCATCACCCTCAACCACAAGAACGCCTGGACGCAGCGTCGACATCAGCGGCGCATGACGGGCGAGTACGGTCATTTCGCCTTCGCTGCCCGGCACGACGACGGAGCGCGCATCAACAGCCAGAACGAGACGTTCCGGCGAGACGAGTTCAAATTTGAAGGCATCCGCCATTGGTCGTTTCCGTCCTTACGCCGCAGCGGCGAGCTTCTGCGCCTTCTCGACGGCTTCCTCGATGGTGCCGACCATGTAGAAGGCCGCTTCCGGCAGATGGTCATACTTGCCATCACACAGGCCTTCAAAGCCCTTGATGGTATCCTCGACCTTCACATATTTGCCGGGCGAGCCGGTAAACACTTCGGCGACGAAGAAGGGCTGCGACAGGAAGCGCTCGATCTTGCGGGCACGCGCAACCGCGATCTTGTCCTCTTCCGACAGCTCGTCCATGCCGAGAATGGCGATGATATCCTGCAGCGCCTTGTAGCGCTGGAGAATTTCCTGCACCCGGCGCGCGACGCCGTAATGACGCTCACCGATGACCCGCGGCTCCAGCATGCGCGAAGTTGAATCGAGAGGATCGACCGCAGGGTAAATACCCTTTTCGGCAATCGCCCGGTTGAGAACCGTGGTGGCATCAAGATGCGCAAACGAGGTCGCAGGCGCCGGATCGGTCAGATCGTCGGCTGGCACGTAGATCGCCTGCACCGAGGTGATCGAACCCTTGGTCGTGGTGGTGATACGTTCCTGCAGCGCGCCCATGTCAGTGGCAAGTGTCGGCTGATAGCCCACCGCCGAGGGGATGCGGCCGAGCAGGGCCGAGACTTCGGAACCAGCCTGGGTGAAACGGAAGATATTATCGACGAAGAACAGCACGTCCTGGCCCTGGTCGCGGAAATATTCGGCAACCGTGAGGCCGGTGAGGCCGACGCGCGCGCGTGCGCCCGGCGGCTCGTTCATCTGGCCGTAGACGAGCGCGCATTTCGAGCCCTCGCCGCCGCCCTTCTTGTTGACACCCGATTCGATGAACTCGTGGTAAAGGTCGTTACCCTCGCGCGTGCGCTCGCCAACGCCGGCAAACACCGAGAAGCCGCCATGCGCTTTGGCGATGTTGTTGATCAGCTCCTGGATGAGCACCGTCTTGCCGACGCCCGCGCCGCCGAAGAGCCCGATCTTGCCACCCTTCGCATAAGGCGCCAGCAGATCGACGACCTTGATGCCGGTTTCAAGAATCTGCGCTTCGGTCGACTGGTCGACGAATTCCGGCGCCGGCTGATGGATGGCGCGCTTGACCGTGTGCGTCACCGGGCCTGCTTCGTCGACCGGCTCGCCGATGACGTTGACGATACGCCCGAGCATCCCCTCGCCCACCGGCACCTCGATCGGCGATCCGGTGTTGGTCACCGGCTGGCCGCGCACCAGACCTTCGGTCGAGTCCATCGCAATGCAGCGCACCGTGTTCTCGCCCAGATGCTGGGCGACTTCCAGAACCAGGCGGTTGCCGAGATTGCTGGTTTCGAGCGCGTTCAGAATCTGCGGCAAATCGCCGTCAAACTGCACGTCGACGACGGCGCCGATGACTTGGGCGATCTTGCCGTGGGCGGCGGTGGCTGTAGCCATGGTTCAATCCTCACATAAGGCTTAATCAGAGCGCTTCAGCGCCCGAGACGATTTCGATGAGTTCCTTGGTAATCTGCGCCTGACGCGTCTTGTTATAGGTGAGCGTCAGCTTGCGGATCATGTCGCCGGCATTGCGCGTGGCGTTATCCATGGCGCTCATGCGAGCGCCCTGTTCGGAGGCGGCATTTTCAAGCATCGCCCGGAAGATCTGCACCGATATGTTACGCGGCAGAAGATCGCTCAGGATCGCCGTTTCATCCGGTTCATATTCATAGGCAGCCCCGTCGCTCTTGACCGCCGCATCCGCCGGGACTTCAACCGGGATGATCTGCGTTGCTGTCGGTATTTGCGAAATCACCGATTTGAAGCGTGCGTAAAAGAGCGTGGCGATATCGAATTCGCCAGCCTCGAACATGGCAAGCACGCGCTTGCCAACCTCATCGGCATTGACATAACCGATCTGCTTGACGCCACGCAGTTCAACCAGTCCGACGATCCAGCTGGCAAAATTGCGCCGCAGCGCATCATTGCCCTTCTTGCCGACGCACAGGATCTTGACGTCCTTGCCTTCAGATGACAGGGCGAACGCCCGCTCGCGGGCGATCCTGACGATGGAATTGTTGAACCCGCCACACAGGCCGCGCTCAGCCGTGCAGACAATCAGAAGGTGGACCTTGCTGGCGCCCGTGCCCGCCAGCAGGCGCGGCGCGCCAGGCGATGATTTGAGCGTCGAAGACAGGCCGTAGAGCACCTTCTCCATGCGCTCGGCATAGGGGCGCGCGGCCTCCGCCGCAAGCTGCGCCTTGCGCAGCTTGGCAGCGGCGACCAATTGCATCGCCTTGGTGATTTTCTGCGTTGCCTTAACCGAGGCGATACGCAGGCGGAGGTCCTTTAACGAGGCCATGAAGAGGTCCTGGTTCCCGATTTACTTGAGGGCGGCAATCCCAGCCAACGCGATCATGGCATCTTGCGACGAGAGAACACCTGACACGCCGATGCCACCGATAATCTTGCCATCAACGACGATCGGCAGCCCGCCTTCAAGCGGCATGATGCCAGGAACTGCGAGCAGACGCGGCGATTGCTGCAACGCGTCTTCCAGCGCCTTCGTGGGCCGCCGATAGGCAACAGCTGACGATGCCTTGCCCTGGGCGATCGCGACACTGGCCGTCTGCGTGCCGTCAAGGCGGCGCAGATAGACCGCATGTCCGCCCGTATCCACAACGCTGATCACCACATTCCAATTGTTTTTCCGGGCTTCCGCTTCCGCCGCATCGACCATCTTTTTCGCCATATCAAAGGAAATCGACAGGCCGTAGGGCGGCGGTGGCGCGGCCGGGGTCTGGGCAACCGACAGGCTGGTCATGGCGAGCAGGGCTACAGCAATACCGACGATCAAACGTGACATTGGTCTCTCCCGTGGTAACCCCCGACCCATGTCGAGGTGAAGGTTTTTGTGATGCTCGAAGCTGGCTCAGGCAAAACTCTTGGCGAAACTGTCGATCGCTGTTTTAAGGCGACCGCGCAGATCGTCGGAAATTTCCTTCTTGGTGCGGATCTCGTCGAGGATTTCCGGGTTCGAACCACGGATGGCGCGCAGCAGACCCGTTTCAAAGGCGCCGACCTTGTTGACCGGCAGCGGATCAAGGAAGCCCTGGGTGCCGGCGAAGATCACCACCACCTGCTCCTCCACTTTAAGCGGCGAGAACTGCGCCTGCTTCAGCAGTTCGGTGAGGCGCGCGCCGCGCGCCAGCAGGCGCTGCGTCACCGCATCAAGATCGGAGCCGAACTGGGCGAACGCTGCCATTTCGCGATATTGCGCCAACTCACCCTTGATGGCGCCAGCGACCTGCTTCATCGCCTTGATCTGCGCTGCCGAGCCGACACGTGACACTGAAAGACCAACGTTGACCGCCGGGCGGATGCCCTGGAAGAAGAGGTTCGTTTCAAGGAAGATCTGACCGTCGGTGATCGAAATCACATTGGTCGGAATATAGGCCGAGACGTCATTGGCCTGCGTCTCGATGATCGGCAGCGCGGTGAGCGAGCCAGAGCCGTGATCGGCATTGAGCTTGGCGGCCCGCTCCAGCAGACGCGAATGGAGATAGAACACGTCGCCCGGATAGGCCTCGCGGCCCGGCGGGCGGCGCAGCAGCAGCGACATCTGGCGGTAGGCAACCGCCTGCTTCGACAAATCATCGTAAACGCACAGCGCGTGCATGCCGTTGTCACGGAAATATTCGCCGATCGTACAACCCGTGAAGGGTGCCAGGAACTGCATGGGTGCGGCGTCGGAGGCGGTTGCCGCAACGATCACCGAATATTCCAGCGCCCCGTTTTCTTCCAGCACCTTGACAAGCTGGGCAACGGTGGAGCGCTTCTGGCCGATGGCGATATAGACGCAATAGAGCTTGGCCTGCTCATCCGTCCCCTGATTGATCGGCTTCTGGTTGAGGATGGCGTCAAGCGCCACCGCCGTCTTGCCCGTCTGGCGGTCGCCGATGATCAGCTCGCGCTGTCCGCGCCCGATCGGGATGAGCGCGTCAATGGCCTTGAGGCCGGTCTGCATCGGCTCATGAACGGAGCGGCGGGGAATGATCCCGGGCGCCTTGACGTCAACGCGCTTGCGCTCGCTGGCGACAATCGGTCCCTTGCCATCGATCGGATTGCCGAGCGCGTCAACCACGCGGCCAAGCAGCCCCTTGCCGACCGGCACGTCAACGATGGCACCGGTGCGCTTCACCGTATCGCCTTCGCTGATCTCGCGGTCAGCCCCGAAGATCACGCAGCCGACATTGTCGCTTTCAAGATTGAGCGCCATGCCCTTGATGCCGCCGGGAAATTCCACCATCTCGCCGGCCTGGACGTTATCCAGGCCATAGACGCGCGCGATGCCATCGCCAACCGACAGCACGCGACCGACCTCGGCAACCTCGGCGGCCTCGCCGAAATTGCGGATCTGTTCTTTGAGGATGGAAGTGATTTCAGCGGCGCGAATGTCCATCAGCGGACCTCTTTCAATGCAATCTTGAGCTGCGACAATTTGGTTTTAAGGGAAGTATCGATCATGCGGCTGCCGACCTTGACGGTGAGCCCGCCGATCAGGGACGGATCGATCCTGGTGTTGAGGGTGACATCCTTGCCCAGCGCCTGGCTGATGGCGACCTTGAGAGCGCTCGCGCGCGCGTCATTCAACGGTTCGGCCAAGACGACATCGGCGACCGTTGTCCCGCGCTTTTGCGCCAGCAGGGCGCGAAACGACGCAATGGCACTCTCTACAATAAAAAGACGGCGGTTGCGGGCAAGAAGCTTGAGAAAATTCCCCGCAAGCGCGCCAATGCCGAATTTGGGCAGAAGCGCCTGCAGGGCGGCAAGCTGTGCCTCGCTGGAAAAGAGCGGGGACGTCACCAGCCTCTGCAGATCGCTGCTCTCATGCAGGGCGCGCGCGAATATCTCAAGCTCGCCGAGCGTTGCTTCGCTCGCCTGGGCTGATTCCGCCAGTTCAAACAGGGCGCGCGCATAGCGGCCAGCTACCCCAGAACCCGGATTTTGATCGCCAGCTACGGAATCCATCAGACGGCCAACCCACTGAAAAATCGCCCGGCTCCAAGGTAGACGACCCGCGTCAAGCGCGTGCTTTCATCCTCGGAGGGCTTGAAAGAATGTCATTTAACAACAGCCGGAGAAGACCCCGTCCGCCTGTCAAAGCGCGCGTGCTCTAGCATGCATGTTTGGGCGGTGCAACCGGGCTAAAAGCCCCGGCGCGCCAACAATTCCGCCAGGTCTCCTCCCAAGCATCCTCCCCCAGGTCTCGCAACTCACAGAAAGCTCTGCGGGTCGATGTCGACACTGACCCTGAGACGGCCGGACGGTTTGGGTGCCGCCGCAAGCCAGCTTTGAATATAGTTCTGGAGATCATAAGCCCGCGGGGCTTTGACAAGGAGGCGGAAACGATGGCGCCCGCGCAGCAGGGCCAGCGGCGCTTCGGCCGGGCCCAGCACTCTGACCGCGCCGTCAGGCGGTGCCGCGCGCGCAAGCGCGCGCGCATGGGCGCGTGCGGCCGCGCTGTCGGGCCCCGAAATCAGCAGCGAGGCGAGGCGGCCAAAGGGCGGCAGACCAGCCAATTGCCGTTGCTCGGCCTCGCGCTGCAGGAAGAGATCAGCGTCTCCCGTAAGGAGCGCTGCCATCACCGGGTGCTCGGGTGCGTGCGTCTGCACCAGCGCTTCCCCGGCAATTTCGCCCCGCCCCGCCCGGCCCACCACCTGATGCAGAAGCTGGAACGTGCGCTCGGCCGCCCGTGGATCGCCCGAGGCAAGGCCGATGTCAGCATCGATGATGCCAACCAGCGTCAGCCCGGGGAAATGATGCCCCTTGGCAACCAGCTGGGTGCCGATGATGAGATCAACCTCGCCGCGCTCAATCGCGCCAATCTCGCTTTTCAGTCGCGCCAGACCGCCCGCCATATCGCTGGACAGGACCGACAGCCGGGCTGCCGGAAATCGCTCCGCCAACTCTTCCGCCACCCGCTCCACACCGGGCCCCACACCCACCAGCTTGTCAGCAACGCCGCATGACGGACAGGCGGACGGGACGGGTTGTGCATAGCCACAATGATGACATTGCAGCTCGCGGCGAAAGCGATGATCGACCAGCCACGCGCTGCATGACGGGCAGCCGAAGCGATAGCCGCAGGCCCGGCACAGGGTGAGCGGCGCATAGCCGCGACGATTGAGAAAGAGCAGCGCCTGTTCACCGCGGGCCAGCCGCCCCGCCAGCGCCTCCACCAGCACCGGCGACAGCCAGCGGCCCTTGGCGGGCGGATCACGCCTGAGGTCAATCGCTTTGAGGTGGGGCAGCGCCCGAGCGCCGTAGCGCTGCGCCAGCGCGATGCGATGATAGCGTCCCCTATCGGCGTTGACATAGGTCTCAAGCGATGGTGTCGCAGATGCCAGAACAACCGGAATGTGCTCGATGCGCCCACGCACCACCGCCATGTCACGCGCATGATAGGCAACGCCGTCTTCCTGCTTGAAGGCGGGATCATGCTCCTCATCAACGACGATGAGACCCAGAGCGCAAAATGGCAGGAAGAGTGCCGAGCGCGCGCCAACCACCACCTGCGCTTCCCCGGAGGCAGCAGCGCGCCACAGGCGCGGGCGTTGCGCTGCCGGCACCTCCGAGTGCCATTCAACCGGCCGTGCGCCGAAACGGCCGGCGAAGCGATCAAGAAACTGCCCTGTCAGGGCAATTTCGGGAACAAGCACCAACGCTTGGCGTCCCTGGCGTAGCGTCGCGGCAATCGCCTCGAAATAGACTTCTGTTTTGCCTGACCCCGTCACCCCATGCAAAAGCGTGGTGGAAAACCGGCGGGCCGCGACCATATCGCGCAGGGCAGAAGCTGCGAGGCTCTGGGCTTCATTGAAGTGCGGCGTCATGAAATCAGCCTGCGGCAGCGGCAGTGGCACGCGCGGCGCGATGATGCTCTCCAGCACGCCGGCCTTCACCAGCGCCTCGATCACCGCGCCTGAAACCCCTGTCTCGCCGGCAATATCAGCCTTGCGGCGGGCAAGACGATCACTGAGGAGGGAGATAACCCGCTGACGTGCTGCCGTCGTCTTGGCCGGCTCAACGCCTGTCCAGCGCAGCAATTTCGGCGGCGATGCGGTCTTTTCTCCGGCCTCATGCGCCCGCAGCGCAAGGCGCAGCACCATGCCAAGCGGTGCCATCGTCCAGCGGGCGACCCAGCTGATGAGCTGCCTCAGGCCGGATGGCAGCGGTGGCGCATCAATGACACCGCGCACGAAACGCAGCCTGCCCGCCTCGATCTCGTCCACCGCGCTGTCCCACACACAGCCGACGACGTGGCGCGGACCAAGCGGCACCTCGACGAGTGTTCCAGCAGCAAGAGCCTGATGGGCGCCGTAGGTGTAAGGACGCTCGAGCGCCAAAGGCAGCAACACGGAAACGAGATGGAGCGGCTGGTCGCTAATGGTCGCTTCCTTCTGGTGGCAGCGGACGTTGCGCTGGACAAGGCAATGTCTGCCATGATCGATAGGTCAAGCGACAGGGGGGCCGCTGCCATGGACATATCGACGATTAGCGCGACCGTCACCGGTCTCTATCGCTATCCGCTCAAAGGATTTTCACCGCAGCCTTTGACCGATGTCACGCTTGCGGCCGATAGATGTTTTCCCGGCGATCGTCTGTTTGCAATTGAAAACGGACCTTCCGGTTTCGACGAAACGGCCCCTGCCCATCAGCCGAAGACCAGATATCTGATGCTCGCGCGCAATGGCATCCTTGCCCGCTTCCAATCCCGTTACGACGACGTGAGGCAGGTCTTGTCCTTGCGTGCGCCCGATGGCCGCCATGTCGAAGCAGACTTGGCAAGCGCGGATGGCCGGGCGGTGATTGAGGCGTTCCTGACCAGCACCCTTGGCGCCGAGGCCCGTGGAAATTTACGCCTGCTGTCGTCGCCAGGCTATCATTTCATGGATTCCACGAAAGGGTTCGTCTCGCTGATCAATGCCGCGTCATTGCGCGAGATTGAGCGAATCGCTGGCCAAACCGTCGATCCGCTACGCTTTCGCGCCAATATTTACGTGGATGGTCTGAAGCCATGGCAGGAATTTGATCTCGTCGACTGTCGCCTGCGCATTGGCGAGGCCGAACTCGTCGGCATCAAGCGCACCGACCGTTGTGCCGCCACCCAGGTTAACCCTCTGTCCGGCGAGCGCGACGTCGATATGCTGCGCCTGCTGGAGCAGCACTTCGCCCATCATGATTGTGGCATCTATCTGCGCGTCACGCGATCAGGCAGGCTTGCTGCCGGCGACAGGCTGACCATGATCACCAGGGAAGGCGGTGATGCGCCAGCGTAAAACCCCTTGAAGCACTCTCATTTGGCAGGCGGCAGGTCGGGCTCGGTATCGGGCAATTTGGCAGGCGCTTCGGCGGCCTCTCCGCCCTCCTCCGTGTCCGCGCGACGATAGGCAGGCCGTCCGCGCCGACGTCCCCGCGTGAGGAATGACGGCAGGCCGGGCTCACGCCCTTCTCCCACCGGTTCATGTTCATGCGGCGGTGCGGGAACTACTGTCCCGGCAATCTCGGGCGAGGCAATGACGTCGCTGCGCTCGTCGCGCCGAACCTCGTCACGACGCGGCTCCTCACGGCGGAAGCGCTCGGGGCGCGGCGCCCGTTCGCGGCGCTCGCCGGACGTCTGGCCTTCTTCGCGCAGCGGGAACTCGCCGGCAGGCTGGTCGGCATTGTCGCCCCCCGCCTGCGGCTGCCGGTTCTGATAGTTGCGGTCCTGGTAGGGGCGACCCCGGCCCTCATAGCGCTGCTGGTCGGGGCGTTGATCGGCACGTTGCTGGTCCGGATGCTGATAGTCCTGACGCTCACGGCGCTCATCACCCTGATTGCCGCCCTGCGCCTGATAGCCGCCCGCCTGGCTTGCCTCACCCTCCATCGGGCGCTGTCCGCCCTCGCGGTCCTCGGCCTCTTCATCGTAAGGCTGGTCATCGACACGGATCGAGGGCACGAGATGCGGCGAAATCGCCTGCTGGGCGGCGACCAGAACCCTGAAATAATGCTCCGCATGCTGATAATAGCTTTCGGCAGTCACCCGATCGCCTGATACCTGGGCATCGCGCCCCAATTGCATGTATTTTTCGATGACGTGATGAACAGTTCCCCGGATTTTGACATCCGGACCATTCGATTCATAGACACGAGATAACGGATTCGGGCTTTTGCCACGATTATTGTTCTGGTTGTGATTGCTGCTGTTATTGTTGTTATTGCGCCCACGCATGCGCTTATTGTTATTGTGCTGGCCAGGTCTCATGAGCGTAGTCGCTCCTCGGTTAGAAAACGGCAAGAATTCAGAAAAATGCTTAGAGAAGTTCAGACCGCCCTAAAACTCGTGGCTTCGACGTCAACAGCAAGCTGCAAGGCCGTTGCGGCACGACACCCCGTGTCCTGCCATACGACCTACCGGTTACCGGTCAGAGTGGTGTTCGATCACGTCGATGGGTTGTCGGTTCGATCAAGGTCTCGCGGATAGTCGGTTTCGCGGATGGGCCGGGTCAGTGCGAGCGCGCGGCACCAGGCTTCTGCCTCATCTGCGCGCCTCAAGCAAGTCCCGGAATGCGGAAGCAAAGCACGCCACCGCGTTTATAGAAGCCGATTCTACACAGACACTAATCCCTCCGGGCATTTTTTCAAACATATTTTTGCGCCCCCGCACCATCTGCCAGGCGGGCAGGGATGACGCGCGCCCGGCCACTGAGGTCGCGCAGGACATCGGGCGCAACATCGAGACCATGTGCGCAGGCAAGCGTCCCGACCGTTACATCCTGATCATCGCCAATTTCGAGCAAAAGCAGGCTTGCCGGATTCATGAAGGGGCGCACCTGCCCCAGGATCTGGCGATAAGCCGCAAGACCGTCGATACCGCCATCGAGTGCCAGATGAGGGTCGTAGATCCGCACCTCAGGGGCAAGCCCCGCAATGTCAGCGCTGCGGATATAGGGAGGATTGGAGACGATGAGATCAAATTTGCTTGCCGCAAGCGCCTTTGTCCAATCGCCGCACATGAAATGGGCCCGCGCGCCGACGCCGAAAGCGTGCGCGTTGCCCCGCGCCGTCCGCAGCGTCTCTTCATTGCAATCAATCCCGACGCCCACAGCCGCCGGGCAGTCATGAAGGAGCGACAATAAAAGCGTGCCAGGGCCGGTTCCCAGATCGAGCAGGCGCGGGTGTTGAAGGCCGCAGCGGCGCAAATAATCGATCCCCGCCGCCACCAGCGTTTCTGAATCAGCGCGTGGCACCAGGCTAGATGGCGCCAGCGCAAAGGAAAGCCCCCAAAATTCCTTGCATCCGCACAGGCGCGCCACCGGCTCACCCGCGAGGCGCCGCTTGACCAGCGCGGCGAAAGCATCCTGCTGGGCCGAACTTATCTCGACGTCGCCACGCAGCAGGATTTCGCCCGGCTCCACGCCCGCCACCGCCGCAAGCAGCACCCGGGCATCGAGATCAGGTGTGTCGATGCCGCCGGCGCGCAGTTGATCGGCGCCGTCGCGGCGTGCCTGCGCAAGGGACGCCATGTCAATTGCTGCTGACCGCCAGCAATTGCGCCTGATGCTCGCTGATCAGCGGGTCTATGATCTCGTCCAGCGCCTCGCCGATCATGATCTTGTCGATCTTGTAGAGCGTCAGTTCGATACGATGATCGCTGACACGCCCCTGCGGGAAATTATAGGTGCGCACCCGCTCCGAGCGATCCCCGCTGCCGATCTGCCCGCGCCGCTCGGCCGCCCGCGCCGCATCAAGCTTGCCGCGCTCAAGCTCATAAACGCGGGCGCTCAGAATTTTCATTGCTGTGGCGCGGTTGCGATGCTGCGAACGCTCATCCATCTGCACCACGGTGATGCCTGTCGGGAGATGAACGATGCGCACCGCGCTCTCGGTCTTGTTGACATGCTGACCACCGGCCCCGCCAGCGCGCATGGTCTCGATCTTGAGGTCCTTTTCGTCCAGGTTGATGTCGACATCCTCGACTTCAGGGAGCACGGCAACAGTTGCCGCCGAGGTGTGGATGCGCCCCGACGTTTCGGTCTGCGGCACACGCTGGACCCGGTGGACGCCCGATTCGAATTTGAGGCGGGCAAAGACGCCCTTGCCGACGATCGAGACAATCGCTTCCTTGTAACCGCCCACCGTCCCCTCCGATACCGACAGCACCTCGAATTTCCAGTTTTTGAGCGCTGCATAGCGCTCATACATACGCACAAGATCGCCCGCAAACAGCGAGGCTTCATCGCCACCCGTTCCAGCGCGCACTTCGAGGATGGCGCCCCGCTCATCAGCCGCGTCCTTTGGCAGCAATCGCACCGCAAGCTCATGGTCAAGCGCCGCAATACGCTGAGCGAGCGCCTCCTGCTCTTCGCGGGCGATGGCGCGCATGTCGGCTTCGCTTGCGGCGTCCTCGGCAAGAGACCTCGCCTCGGCCAGCTCACGCCGGCTTGCCATCAGCGCGCGCGCTGTTGCCGCCACCGGCTCAAGCTCGGCGTATTCCTTGGACAATTGCGTGAAAACATCGCCCCCCGGCCCTTCGGCCAGACGCGCCGTCAACTCATCGAGCCGGGCAATCAGCCCCGCGAGTTTTTCTTCTCCCAGCATGGTTCAGACCGGAATACCGTGCGTCGCGGCAAAAGCCTTGATGGCCGCGCGGATATCGCCCTGCACTTCGTCGCCCTCGACCAGCGGATCAACCAGCTTGCGCAATTCACCGAGATTGAGTGCCCGTATCGCTGCCTTCACCGGACCGATGGAGGTGGGAGCCATCGAGATCGAGCGATAGCCAAGGGCCAGCAGAACGATCGCTTCAATCGGTTTGCCCGCAAGCTCACCGCAAACCGTGACCGGCACGCCACCTTTCTGCGCTTCACTGTGGATGTGCTTCAGCACTTTGAGGATGGGTGCCGACAATGAATCGAACCGCTCGGCAAGCCTGCTGTTACCGCGATCAACCGCGAACAGGAATTGCAGAAGATCGTTGGATCCGACCGAGAGGAAATCGACCCGCTCCACCAGTGCCGGCAATTGCCACAGAATCGCGGGCACCTCGATCATGGCGCCAAGCTTGAGGCTGCCGGGGCGCGGATGGCTGTGCTTTTCGAGAAACCGCAACTCGCGCTCGACGACGGCTTTTGCCTGATCAAATTCCCTGACATCGGTGATCATCGGGAACATGAGGCGCAACTCGCGCCCGCGCGCCGCCATCAGCAAGGCTCTGATCTGGCTGCGCATCAGTCCCGGCCGGTCAAGCGTGAGGCGGATGGCGCGCCAGCCCAGAGCCGGATTCTCCTCTGGCTCCACTTTCATATAGGGCAGTATCTTGTCGCCGCCGATATCAAGCGAGCGGAACGTCACCGGATCGTCTCCGGCAGCATCCAGCACGCTCTTGTAGAGCTCAAGCTGCTCGGAAATACGCGGGAAGGTTGACGCCACCATGAATTGCAGCTCGGTGCGGAAGAGGCCGATGCCGCGCGCCCCCGTTTCCCTGACATGGGGCAGATCGACGAGCAATCCCGCATTGATTTGCAGCGTTATCAGCGTGCCATCAAGGCTGATCGCCGGCTTGTCGCGCAGATCACGGTAGGTCTTCTGCCGGCGCGCCCTGAGGCGGACCTTGGCGACATAGGCGCTTTCGATATCGGCAGGCGGGCGGATGTGAACCTCGCCCGATGACCCGTCAACGATGATCGCATCACCCGGCTCGACCAGACCGATAACGTCTTTGGCCTGGCCGACGGCGGCAATGCCAAGCGCGCGGGCGACGATCGTCACATGTGAGGTATGCGAGCCCTCTTCCAGCACGACGCCCCGCAATTTCTCGCGATCATAGTCAAGGAGTTCGGCAGGGCCCATGTTGCGGGCAATAATGATGGCATCCTTCGGCAGGTCGATGCGCGCAGCCGTTGCCGGTTCGCCGGAAAGCTGACGCAGCAGCCGGTTGGCCAGATCGTCGAGATCGTGCAGCCGCTCGCGCAGATAGGGGTCGGAGATGCGCATCATGCGTGCGCGCGTGTCCGAGCGCACCTTCTCGACCGCCCCTTCCGCCGTCAGGCCGGAGCGCACAGCCTCCTGCATCTTGCGGGCCCAGCTGCGGTCATTGGCAAACATGCGAAAGGCTTCCAGCACGTCGCGATGATCACCGGCGCGCGCCAGCTCGGCCTGCTCCAGCATATCATCAACATGCTTGCGCAACGAGGTAATCGCTTCTTCAAGGCGCGCCAGCTCCTCGCCGACATTTTCTGCAACCAGCGCCTTGATGACGATACGCGGCTCATGCAGCACTACATGGCCAAGCCCCACCGCATCGCTCAGCCCCATGCCCTTCAGATGATGCGCCCGGCGTGAGGCCAGTATGACGCCGGCGCGCGCGATCGCCTGCAATTCGCCCGAGGCGATCATCTCGGCGATCACCAGCGAGATCGTCTCGAGCGCCTCGATCTCTTCTTCCGAATAGGCACGCTGCGCCTTGTTCTGCACCACCAGCACGCCCAGCGTATTGCCAGCCCGCAGGATCGGCACGCCGACAAAGCCGTGAAACATCTCCTCGCCCAGTTCAGGAAAGAACAGGAAGGAGGGGTGGCGCTGCGCGTCCGACAGCGCCAGCGGCTGGGCTTCCTTGGCCACCGTGCCCACCAGGCCTTCGCCGATACGCATCTGCACCAGATGGATCTGGCTGCGGTTCAGACCCTCGGTCGCATACAGCTCAAGATGCCCGTCAGCGCGCAGCACGTACACCGAACAGACTTCCGCCACCATATTGGCAGCGATGATCACAACGATCTTATCAAGCCGCTCCTGTGCGCTGACCCGCTCCAGCATGACCTCGCGGAGGCGGCGGAGCAGCACACGCGGCCCGCCCAAGGAATTCCGCATCGGCTATCTCGATATTATCAACACCAGCCATCCAGACTGTGTGGCATCACGCAACGGCACACCAGCATACGCGACCCGTCAGCCATGATTCATCGGTCTTCCTTAAACGCAGACGCGCCAATTGCAAAGCGCGCATGGCTACGGGCAGGAAAAGGACGGATGGGAACAAATCGAAAAATGTGGCGCCCTCGGAGAGATTCGAACTCCCGACCTGTCGCTTAGGATGCGATTGCTCTATCCAGCTGAGCTACGAGGGCCACGCGCCGCTCAGGATCGTGATGTTCGTTCCTTGCCGGCGCCCGAACCGAGCGTTAGCCTTTTTTGACGCAGGATGCCAGCCAGGTCGTCAGCCAAATCACCAGCCAAATCACCCATGATGATCATATTCAAAAAGAGACAAAGGGCGTGCCGGTGGTTTTGCCCGCTGGGGCCGGTGCTGATGACGCTGCTGGGGCCGACAGCCGCCGTCAGCGCTGGCGATGAATGTCCTCCCGCCGGCGGTCTGCCGGTCATGGTCGACAGCATCGCCAGCAGCGATAACATGCGTCTTGCCGACGGGCGCATCATCCGCCTCGCCGGCATAGCCGTTCCGCCAGCCGCAGCGCCCGACGCGCGGCTGTTTTTGCTCCGCATCGCAAAAAATGCCGCGATCCGCCTCCACCCGCAGGGCTCGTCATCGGACCGTTATGGCCGTGTGCTGGCGCGCCTCAGCGCCAGCGAAAACGGACAAGACATCTGGATCGAGCAGGCTTTGATCGGAGCCGGCCTGGCGCTTGCAACGCTTACACCGGGCGAAAATGGTTGTTTTTCGACGCTTTTGGCGTCTGAAACCGAAGCGCGCCGCAGGCGGTCCGGTTACTGGGCTGTTGACGGAGCCATGACGATTGCGCCATCCCGGTTTGACGATGTCGCTGCCGCTGCCGGGCGCTTTGCCGTCTATGAGGGAAAAATTTTACGCGTCGCCGTCCGTGATTACGCCATCTTTTTAGATTTCGGAGAAGATTGGCGACGCGCTCTCTCGATCATACTGCCCCGTCGCCAGCGGCAGGAGGTGGAGGGAGTGCTGGGCCCGATGCAGGAGTTGACCGGCAAGACAGTGCAGGCCAGGGGTATCGTCGAGCGCGGGACTGCTTTGCGCTTGCGACTGACGCACCCCACCCAGATACGTGTTATCAAAGACTGAGGAAGGCATCGTTCTGAACAAGGTAATGGCAGGAAGGATCAGATGGTGTGGACTGGCACTTGCGGCCGGTCTCCTGTCCTCATGCGTTGCCTTTGGACCGGCGCAGAATTCACCTGCCGAAGTTACAGCCGTGCCTCTGCCGACGCCAGCACCGCGCGCCGAGACGGCGAAGAAGCGGGTACCCGCCCAGGTCGAGCGCAATTTCGGCGGCGCCTATGATTCTCCCGATATCGAGCGGCGCCTGGCCACCATCGTCCAGCGCCTCGTCCCCGTCTCCGAGCGGCCTGATCTGCGCTACAGCGTCACCATTCTCAACGCACCGACCATCAATGCCTTCGCCTTGCCCGATGGTCAGCTTTTCGTGACCCGTGGCCTCGTGGCGCTCGCCAATGATGAGGCGGAGATTGCCGCCGTGCTTGCCCACGAAATGTCGCACGTCATCGCCCGCCACGCGACGCAGCGGGTCGAGGCGGCGCAGAAGACCCTTCTTGGTTCCCGCGTTCTGTCAATCGTCACCGGCGACCGGGCGCTTGGTCAGCAGGCGCTCGTATCAGGCGCGCTCTCGCTTGCCAGCTTCTCGCGCCAGCAGGAAATCGAGGCCGACCAGATCGGGATCCGCAACATCTACCGCGCCGGATTTGACCCCTACGGAGCCTCGCGTCTGCTGCAGGACATGGATCGTTTTGCGGCCTTCCGCGCCTCCTTGCCCGGCCAGCAGGGCGACGAGGACAATGAGAACGGCTTTCTGTCGACCCACCCTTCAACCCCGGAGCGCCTGTCGCTTGCCGTCGCCGCCGCCCGGCAGATCGGCGGGCCGGACATCGCCAATCGCGAGAATGACAGCTATGTGCGCGCCCTTGAGGGTGTGCTCTACGGCGATGATCCGAATTCGGGGCTGGTCCGCGGGCGCCGTTTCCTGCATCCGGCCTTCGGCTTTGCCTTTGAGGCTCCCAGCGGATTTGTGCTGGAAAATTCACCGCGCGCGGTGATCGGCGTCAGCACGGATGGGCGGGCGCTGCGCTTTGACACGATCCGCGTCCAGCCGCTCACCTCGCTCACCGAGAGCCTGCAGGCAAGCGCGACGCCCGAGCTGACGATCGACAATATCGAGCGGCTGACCATCAACGGCAACGAGGCAGCCACCGCACTTGGTGCGTCTCCGGGCTGGATTTTCCGCTTCGTGCTGGTGCGTCTTGGCAATGACGTCTATCGCTTTATTTTCGCGACACGCCAGATGACGCCGCAGATCGACGCCGAATTCACTGCTTCGGCTGCCAGTTTCCGCCGCCTCTCACCTTTGGAAAAATCAACCATCCGACCGCTGCGGGTACGTATCGTGACCGTTGGACCGCTCGATTCAGTCGAGTCTCTTGCCGAGCGTATGGTTGATTCGCCAAAGCCCGTGGACCAGTTCCTGGCTCTTAACGGCCTTGATCGTGGCCAAAAGCTGCGGCTCGGCATGCCGGTGAAGATCATCGCCGAATAGCTTGGCTCGGTACAGACGAAAAAGACCGGCAGACGAAAAAGGCCCGGTCTTGTCACCGGGCCTTTGACGCAATACGTGCCAAAAAAATCAGGCAGCCGCCTCGCTCTCGCCCTCGACCGATTCCGCTGCCTTGCCGCGACGCGGACCTTTCTGCAGCATGTTCTCGATCTCGGTCTTGGCTTCGCTTTCGGTGATGTCGTTGGCAGCCGACAATTCACGCGCCATGCGGTCCAGCGCCGCCTCGAAAAGCTGGCGCTCGGAATAGGACTGCTCAGGCTGGGTGTCGGCGCGGTAAAGGTCGCGCACCACCTCGGCTATGGCGATCAGGTCGCCGGAATTGATCTTCGCTTCATATTCCTGGGCGCGACGCGACCACATCGTGCGCTTGATGCGGGCACGACCTTTCAGAGTGTCGAGCGCGCGGGTGACGATGCCGCTTTCCGACAGCTTGCGCATGCCGACACTTGTCGCCTTGGCGGTTGGAACCCGCAGCGTCATTTTGTCTTTTTGAAAGGAAATGACAAACAGCTCAAGCTTGAGCCCGGCGATTTCCTGTTCTTCGATGGCGACGATCTGGCCGACACCATGCGAGGGGTAAACGACGAACTCTCCTGTTTTGAAACCGAGGCGTTGTTGCGAAGCCTTCTTGGCACTGGACATACGGTGTCATCTCCTTCAGACAGCCGGAAAAATCCGGCTACCGGTGGCGCTGGGCGTTGTGCCGTTACTGATCTAGGTGAGGATACAGGCCGAGGCTGGGGCAACGAACGTCTTGGATACGGATCATGACGAAACCTCCAGCCACTCTGCCGCCGGCACACCGGGTGCAACCACGCGGGCATGTCAGGGAACGTGTCAGCCGCTTAGCCGGGCCTCCACTGCTCACAACAAGCCGCCTTTTCTTCACACGGGCTGATCACAACAATCAGCCAACGAGAAGAACAGGCAAAAACTCATTCACTCCCTGACAGGCAGGAGGCGATCGAATTCCCGTTCGGGTTGAACTCCGACGGCTTTCTGCCGCGACAGAAAGGATGCTCTATCACGCTTTTGTCAAAAAGGGAAGATGCACGATCAGCCTTGGTGCGGTGCAGCATCTGTTTTTTCCTGTAACATTAATGCCTAAGCTTAATGTCAAAGACAAACAGCGGTTTTAATCGCCCGTTCCTGGTTCTGCGGAAAAGAAGTTGGCGAACTTGTCCGGCACCCCGTCAAACGCCTTGGCATCCGCCGGCGGGTCCTTCTTGGCGGTGATATTGGGCCAGGTCTGGGCGTAATCCTTGTTGACCTTCAACCATTGCTCAAGCCCGCTTTCAGTATCAGGCTTGATGGCTTCCGCCGGGCATTCCGGTTCGCACACGCCACAATCGATGCATTCGTCGGGATGGATAACCAGCATGTTGTCACCCTCGTAGAAGCAATCCACCGGGCATACTTCAATGCAGTCCATATATTTGCACTTGATGCAGTTTTCGGTAACGACGTAGGTCATCTCAATCCTCAATCACATCCCATCGTGGGGTGCTAGCCCAGCTACCGCCCCGGCACAAGTGGGCGGTGTCATCCCCGAAGCGATCCAGCATCCCGATGCCGAGATGGATCGTCGAAAGGCGCCGTCACTTCCTCGCTCAGATCAGCATAAAGCTGCCGCGCCTCACTGGCACTACCCCGTCGCGCCGCCACGCCAAGCACCCGCCAAACCTTGATGCGGTGTCCAAGAGCGATTGTCAGCACATCGCCGCGCTTGATGGTATGGCCCGGCGCTTCCACCCGCAACCGGTTGACGCGCACCTGGCCGGCCGAGACGACAGCGCTGGCTCGTGTGCGGCTGCGCACGAGACGGGCAAACCACAACCAGCGATCAAGCCGCTGGTGCTCGTCGGCCTCCTGTCTCAACTTTTCTTGTCTGCCTCCAGACGCTCTTTGAGAAGGGCGAGTTTGGCAAACGGCGAATCGGGGTCGCCCGCCGTGTTACGAGACCCGCTATCGCTTGAATAGATGCGCGGCGCCTGCTCACGCGGCGGGCGCTTGTCGAAATTGCGCGGGCCGCCACGATCGGATCCGGGGCGCCGGTCGGGGCCGCCATCCTTGTCACGGCGCGGCCGCTGGTCATGGCGCGGTGGACGGGGGCCGTCAGCGGGGCGCGCGACGGGCGCTGCGGCTGTCTCGGGAGGCGGGCCGCCGTGCGGCTTTCGCTCGCGCCGCTCGGGGCGCGGCCTCTGCCGGGGGCGCTCTGTCGAGACGCCGTCACCTGCGGCAGGGGCGCCGGAGACAGCAGCTGCCGGTGCCGCTTCATTTGCCCCCGGACGGCGTCCTCGTCCCTCACGGCGCGATTTCTGGGCGTTGGGCTGGGGACGGCGCTCGAAACGCGATGGCCGCCAGATCGTCACGGTGGCGGGTGCGGCAGGCGCCGGTGCAGCGATGGCTGTATCGGGCGCGCTCTCGTCAGCCGCATGAGCAGCAGATGCGCTATCCTGAACCGGTTCAATTGCCGCAGCAGCATGCGCTTCCACCACCATATCAGCCGCCGCTGGCGCGACCATGTCGATGGGCGGCTCTGGAAGCGCTGGCGCAATCACCGGATCAGCAAGGATATCCGCCCGTTCCACAACCGGTTCGCCGACAGATGCCTCGACCTCGATTGGCGCCGTATCGACGCCCTCGTCGGTTGCCGTGCCGACTGGCTCGGTCACAGGTTCGCCGGCTGGCGGCTCGCTTGCAACAGGGTCAGCGTCAGGTGCTGCTTCCACCTGCTTTTCTGCCGCCGCCTGAGCGCGTTGGGCCGCTTCCTCTGCCGCCTTTGCCACCGCCTCGGCAATCACACGCTCATGATCGGCAAGCGGCTTCACGTCGCTTCGATACCCAAGCCCCTTCAATATCGAGGCAAAATCCTCCCCCGAACAACCGGCAAGCGAGGTCATGTCAACCGTTACCACGAAGCCGTCGCCAGCCGCTGTTCCCTTGGGCGGCGGGCCGGAGGTCAGCCCCGGCCGATAGGCGATGAGCGGGCGGATGAGATCAGCCAGACGCTCGAGGATGTCGACACGCACCGCACGCGAGCCGAGAACCCGATAGCCGAGCACGCGATAGATAGCCTTCGGCACCTCGGCACTGACCGGAATCGATGTACGCCCCGCCTGCGCCAGATGCGGCAATTCCTGCAACGCCTCAGGCGCCATGCCGCCATGCCGCAACGCCCATAGCTGGGCGGCAAGCTCGCGTGGCTTTGGCTTCATCGCCGCTGGCAAAAACAGATGATAGGCTCCAAATCGCACCCCGAGCCGGCGCAACGCCACGCGCGCTGACTGCTCGAGCGTCTTCAGGTCCTCGCTCACCTTCGCGCGCTCGACCACGCCAAGTTCCTCGACCAGACGGAAAGCGATGCCACGCGCCAGCCCTTCAAGACCTTCGCCATTGCGCAGATCGATGAGCGGTTTCAGGAGCGTGCCGATATGATGGCGCAACCAGGCATCGACACGCCCCTGCACCCATTCGCGGTGCGAGCCTGACAGATCTTCATCAGCAAGCAATTTCGCACGTGGCTCAAGTTCGCTGTCGCCGGCAATCAGCCTGGCAATTTCCTCGCCCATCCAGCGGATCGAGCCGTTGGCGGCCAGAAGGAAACTCTCATTGCCAGCCTCCGCCACCCGCTCCGCGCGCCCGGCGATCGCCACTTCGAGAGCCTTGGCTGCGGCCGCCCGCAGCTCCTTGCCGTACTGGATTTCCGCCCCCCCTTCCGGCACGAAGCGAAAGCCCTGCAACCTGCCGACAATCTGCTCGGCAATCGTCACCTCACCGGCTTGGTTCACTTGGGCTTCGAGCATCATGGTCTCTTTCAGGCGCCGCATCAGAACGCTGGTTGTTTTGTCGACAAAGCGCTGAGCAAGCCGGTCATGCAGGGCATCAGACAAACGATCTTCAACTCTTGACGTGGTTTCCCGCCAATAGCGTGGATCGTCAAGCCAGTTTGATTGATTAGCGATAAAACTCCAGGTGCGGATATGGGCAATCCGCATCGACAAAGTATCGATATCGCCATCAAGCGCGTCGCAGCGCTCCACCTGCCGCCCAAACCACTCCGCCGGCAGACGTCCACCATCGCTCAGGAAGCGGAACATGTCGAGGCACAGCTCGGCATGCGCCGCCGACGAAACCTTTCGATAATCCGGTACTTGGCAGGTTTGCCAGAGGAGGCGGACGGCTGCTTCGCCGTGCGCCCGCGCGCGCACCTCAGGCTCTCGTCCGGCCGCCTCAAGCGTCACCACATCATCACCGTCGGGAGCCCTGGTCAAACCAGCTTCGCGCGGGCGCACGGAAAGGGAATGGCGCAGTGCCTCGAACGAGGAGAATTCAAGCGCAGGGTTGCGCCATTGCAACAGTCGCAGCGGCGCGAAATCATGCGCCTCGATGGACTTCACCACCTCGGCGTCGAAATCATCGGCCCGTCCGCTGGTGCCAAACGTACCATCGCGCATGAAGCGCCCGGCCCGCCCGGCCACCTGTGCAAGCTCCGCCGGGTTGAGATTTCGAAACTGGAAGCCGTCGAATTTGCGGGTGCCGGCAAAAGCGATGTGGTCGACATCAAGGTTGAGGCCCATGCCGATGGCATCCGTTGCCACCAGGAAATCGACCGCCCCTGACTGGAACAACTCGACCTGGGCGTTACGGGTGCGCGGCGACAGCGCCCCCAGCACCACAGCCGCGCCGCCCCTCTGGCGGCGGATAAGCTCGGCGATCGCATAAACTTCAGCCGCCGAGAAAGCGACGATGGCGCTGCGCTCGGGCAGGCGCGTCAGCTTCTTGGCACCCTTATAGGTCAGCGTCGAGAGCCGGGGCCGCGCCGTGATATGCGCACCCGGCAGCAGGGCTGCAATGAGCGGGCGAATCGTGTCGGCGCCTAACAGCAGCGTTTCATGACGCCCGCGATGATAAAGCAGGCGGTCGGTGAACACGTGGCCGCGCTCGAAATCGCCGGCAAGCTGCACTTCATCGACCGCCAGAAAATCAGCCTCGATATCCTGCGGCATCGCTTCAACCGTGCACACCCAGTAGCGCGCCCCGACCGGCTTGATCTTCTCCTCACCCGTAATCAGCGCCACCGCGCCCGGACCCACTCGCGCCACCAGCTTGTGAAAAACCTCGCGCGCCAGAAGCCGCAGCGGCAACCCGATGATACCGCTCGGGTAAGCCAGCGTGCGCTCGATGGCATGATGCGTCTTGCCGGTATTGGTGGGGCCGAGCACGGCGGTTACGGTGCGGCTGCGCGCATGCGGCGGCAGGAGATGGCGCGGCAACTCGTTCATCCGCGATGTCTAGCACAGGAATTCGCCGGCGCACGTCCCATGATGACACAGGCAACAGATCAGGAATTTACACATCGAACGGGAGAAGAACGAATCACGCCCGAATCGCGGACTCGGCATCATTCGTTGTCCGTTCTTTCGCAGATGTAGTAGGCGTACAGAAATCGGACACTATTCTTCGAAAATTTTATCCAATCTCCATGAAGACTCATCTGTTTTGACGAAATTCTTGTTAATCTTTGCATTCGACTCCGCCTTAACAAAACGTCAAGGACTAAGCCTGAAAAGATGCGCTTGCGTTAACCTTTGGCGCGAAGCCGGAACGAAGCCTGCACGAATCAGCGAGATGAGGGCGTTCCGCCTTCACCCTCAGTGAATATGTGGGGGGCGGCCGCAGGCGACCCACGAGATGGGCTGTCAAGAAAAAGGGAGTTCCTGACCAAATTTGATTGAAATTAACATTTAGCGTCCCACCCTGGCACAGTGGCGGCGTAACGCTCGCCGATTTGGCTGACGCAGGCGATCAGCGCGCGGGGAACGGCCAAAAAACGCGCCCTGAGGCGCGTTGCGATTCGTTTTCTGACGACGAAGCCTATTCGGTCGAGGCCGTCGCGTCGCTCGGGCTCGCATCGCCCGGCTGGATCGACACCTTGGCAGCCTGGATCGACAGCGTGCCGGCGGCCGTGCCGATCTGCATGCGATAGAGCACCATTGCCCGCGTGCCGTTGATGGGCATCATCCAGGCCTCCATGTCACTGTAGACCTCTGACGAATCCTCTTTTGCCGCGACAATCTTTCGGTGCCCGGCAATCGGCGTGTAGCGCGCCTTGCAGACCAGCATCGGCCCTTCATAATCGCCCACATGCACCGATGACAGGATGCGGCTGTAGGAGAGCGTGATGTCATAGCGCTGGCGGCCATCGAAGACGTTGAGCGTCCGATCGCATGACGAGGGCGCAACCAGCGGTCCATCGCCGGCGACCGGAAAGACAAAGGCCGACAGCGGATCAACCACGTTGCGCCGCGCCGCCTCATTGAGCGGCACCCGGTCGCTTGCCGGCGGGCTTGGCGGCACCACCGTCTCGTTGACGACGTGATTGGCCTTCATCAGCAGGCGCACTTCGTTCGAGCCGGAACCAGCCGAATTCGAGATATGATAAAGGGTTGGCGTCAATTTATCGCGCAAAAACGCACCGCGCGAGGTGGCGCTGCCTTCGCCACCCGCCAGAAGCCGCGCGACGCCTGTCACCTTCGCGCTGACGCCTACAGCATAGTAGCGCTCGGTGATCTGCGCTTCAAAATTGCCGCGCCCGACCTGCAATGGCCCCAGCCGTACATCAAACGTCGCGCGCACAACCGCCGGCCCGGCCTGGGCGGTGGGACAGGACAGATCCGGCTGCAGGAACGATGTGGTAAACACCGCCAGACCAATACAGTAACGCAACATCACTTCGCTCCTTGCAGCTGGCGACCCGCCCGCGATGCGGCGCGGCCGCCCCGACGGCACCGTCTGGGCGGAACACTAGCCGCATATGGTCAATCAACGGTGAACGCGCTTGCAGCTTGACGAAAAGGGTCTGTCGCGCCTATAGACCGCCCTCTTCCATTCCCGCGCGCTGGAATTGCCGCGACGAGCTGTCGCCTGTTCCTGCCGCTGCTGCTATTTGAGGATCATGTCATGTCGCGGCGTTGCGAACTTACCGGAAAAGGCGTCCAGACCGGTCACAAGGTCAGCCATTCCAACCACAAGACCAAGCGCCGCTTCCTGCCCAACCTCAACACGGTGACGTTGCTGAGCGAGACGCTAGAGCGTGCCATCCGGCTGCGCGTCTCGGCTGCCGGCCTGCGCTCCGTCGAGCATCGCGGCGGGCTCGACGCCTTCCTCATCAAGGCCTCCGACAGCGATCTGTCGCAAGGCGCACTGGACGCGAAGCGCCAGATCATCAAGAAGCGCGGCGAAGCGGTCTCCGCGACCTGAACATCTGCCGGCTGATAAAATCAGCCCTTGGCGAGCGTCAGTGACAAAACCCTGCCCTGGTCATCAAGGCGGTAGACGAGCGGTACGCCGGTTTCCAGCTCGCGCTTGACAATCTCATCGCCTGACAGCCCCTCAAGCGCCATGACGAGTGCTCTGAGCGAATTGCCATGGGCGGCCACCAGTACGCCTTGCCCCTTCATGACGCGTGGCGCGATGTGCTGATGGTAATAGGGCAGCACACGTTCAGCCGTCATCTTGAGGCTTTCACCACCCGGCGGCGGCACGTCGAATGAGCGGCGCCAGACGTGGACCTGCTCATCGCCCCATTGTTTGGCGGCTTCCGCTTTGTTGAGGCCGGTGAGATCACCATAGTCACGCTCATTGAGGTGCCAGTCGCGGATGGTCGGCAGACCGGCGAGGCCCATTTCCTCCAGCAGCAGCTCGCACGTGATCTGCGCGCGTGACAGCGCCGATGTGAAGGCGATGTCAAACGACAGCCCCATGGCCGCCAGGCGTTTTCCGCCAGCGCGCGCTTCGCTTACCCCCAGCGCGGTGAGGCCGGGATCCTTCCATCCGGTGAAGAGATTTTCGAGGTTCCATTCGCTCTGCCCGTGACGGCACAGCACCAGCAATCGCTCCATGGTCTTTCCCGCGTTTGAATTTGGTTTCTATCGTTTAGGGCCAAGGCCAAGCACATCGACCATGGAATAGAGGCCCGGCGGCTTGCCGCGCCCCCACAACGCCGCCTTGAGCGCCCCATGGGCAAAGATCGCCCGGTCTTCCGCCTTGTGCGTCAGCTCGATGCGCTCGCTTGCGCCAGCGAAAATAACGGTATGTTCGCCAACCACCGTGCCGCCGCGCAGCGCCGCAAAGCCGATATCACCGGCAGGTCGCGCGCCGGTCTGCCCGTCGCGCCCGCGCAGGCAATGGCCGGCAAGGTCGATGCCACGACCGGCGGCAGCAGCCTCGCCCAGCAGCAAAGCGGTTCCTGACGGCGCGTCGACCTTGGCACGATGGTGCATGTCGATGATTTCGATATCGAAGGCCTCATCAAGTGCAGCCGCCGCCTGTTGCACCAAAACCGCGAGCAGATTAACGCCAAGGCTCATATTGCCCGATTTGATAATGGTGGCACGCATCGCCGAGCGGACAATGGCGCTGTTATGGGCATCCTCAAACCCCGTTGAGCCGATGACATGGACAAATCCGTAGGCCGCCGCCGCTTCGGCAAACGCCACGCTCGCCGCAGGTGTCGTGAAATCGAGGAGGCCGTCGATATCCGCCCCGAGCCCTTCCATACCGCTCACCTTGATACCAAGCGCACCGACGCCGGCAAGCGTACCTGCATCCTGCTGGAGGAACGGCGAGCCCGTCCCTTCGATCGCCGCGCCGAGCACGGCTGCGCCCTGCGATTCGCTGATCAGGCGAATGAGCGTCCGCCCCATGCGCCCGCCCGCTCCCGCCACTGCCAGTTTCGTCGCTGTCATCTTGCCTGCCCTTGATCGCTCTCAGCCCGGCTGCGGCCCGTCATAACCGGCGATAATCACCAGATCGCCGCTCGATACCGGCGCCCTGAAGGTAATCGCCTCCTGATATTCCGGCGAATGATAGCAGGCGAGCGCCTTTTCATAGCTGTCAAATTCAATCACCACATGACGCGATTTGAGACTGCCTTCGGCCACCACGCTCTCGCCATTGCGCACCAGAAAGCGCGCGCCGAATTTTGCAAACGGCACGGCGTTGCGCTTGCGATATTCCTCATATCCGCCCGCCTCGCGCACATCGATATGGGCAATCCAGTAACCCTTGGGCATGTCATCCTCGCTTGGATCAGATTGCAGCGGCAATATCATCGATGATCGCGCGCGCCGCTGCGACCGGATCATCAGCTTGCGTGATCGGCCGCCCGACCACAAGGTGGCTCGCGCCCGCCCTGATCGCAGCGCCTGGCGTCGCAACGCGCGTCTGATCGCCGCTAGCGCTGCCGGCTGGCCGAATGCCGGGCGTGACGATCAGCCGATCACCACCGATAATCCCGCGCACGGCGCCGGCTTCCGCCGGCGAGCAGACCAGTCCGTCGAGCCCCGCCGTCATCGCCTGCGCGGCGCGGCGCGCCACCATATCGCCAATCGGCGCAGTGTAGCCGGCGGAGCGCGCGTCCTCTTCGCTCATCGAGGTGAGGACGCTGACCGCTATCACCTTGAGCCGGCCCGTTCCACGACCTCGGGCGGCCGCTGCCATGGTCTGCGGGTAGCCGTGAACCGTCAGGATGTCGACACCCAGGCGCACGATATTGGCCGTTGCCCGTTCAACCGTGTTGGGGATGTCATGCAGTTTGAGGTCGAGAAAAACCGATTTGCCAAGCGCCTTCAGCTCGCGCGCCAGCTCAAACCCGCCGGCACAGGCAAGTTCCAGTCCGACCTTGTAGAACACGACCTCTTCACCCAGCCGCGCCACCAGCGCCAGAGCCCCGCCCGTATCCGGCATATCAAGTGCAACAATGAGGCGCTGGCGCGCAATGTCCATCATCAGCCGACCTCAAGGCCGGCGATAGGTCCACACCCGCGCGGGCGGAACATTCTTCAAAATCCAGTCTGAAATTTCAACCGTCATGCCGGCAATCGTTCGCGGCACAGGGGATACCAGCGCATAGGAGAACTGGATGAACGGCGCACCGGCATGCATGAGATCAAAAGCGTCACTGACCATGCGCACGCGGCGCGGCGCCGGTTCGGTGAACAGCGGCAGGCTGGAAATAACCGCACAGGCCTTGTCGCCGGTAATGGCGCGGATACGCTCTTTCAGCGCATAGGCATCACCCTGCAGAATGGTAGCGCCAGGAAAGCGTTTGGCCAGAAGCGGTACGAAATCCCGGGAAAATTCAATGGCGATGATGCGCTCAGGTGCAATCCCGCGGGCAATGAGCGCCTCTGTCATCGCCCCTGTGCCGGGACCAAGCTCGATCACCGGACCGGGTATCTCAATGTCGACCGCCGCCGCCATCGCCCGCGCCAGATGTTTTGATGAGGGCGCGACCGCTCCCGTTTTCAGCGGGTTGCCAAACCATGAACGCAGAAAGCGTACCTGATCATCCAGTGCACGCAGCTGAGCGGGTTTCTTGCTCGCGCGTTTCGGCGCTATCGGCAAACCTTGGAACGACAACACTCTCTCCGGTCGCGATCAACGTCTGGCTGCCTAGACCCCGGGCGCCGTGCCGTCAAGCACTGCGAGCCACTGACCCGGAAATGATCTAACGTGAGATTCAGGAATTATCCTTGCCAAGCCCGTCCCAGAAGGCCTTTGCCTTGGCAAAAAAACCTTCCGACATGACGTCGATGTCGTGCCGTTCCGTCTTGGCGAATTCTTCCAGAATATCCCGTTGTTTCTTGCTGAGCCCGGTCGGTGTTTCGACCACTGCCTGCACATACATATCGCCCATATCCTTGCTGCGCAGGATGGGCATGCCCTTGCCGCGAATGCGGAACTGCTTGCCCGACTGGGTGCCCTCCGGCACTTTGACACGCGTCTTGCCGCCATCGACCGTCGGCACCTCGAAATTGCCGCCCAGCGCTGCCACTGTGAACGGGATGGGTATGCGGCTGAAGATGTCCGCGCCCTCGCGGCGGAAAAAGTCATGTGGCTTCACCGAGAGGAAAATATAAAGATCGCCTGCAGGCCCGCCACGTCCGCCCGCTTCGCCCTCGCCAGTGAGCCGTATCCGCGTTCCATCCTCGACACCGGCGGGAATGTTGACCGACAGCGCCTTCTCCCGCGAGGTGCGCCCGGCGCCGCCGCAATTGGGACAAGCCTGTTCGATGACTTCACCGCGCCCGCCGCATGACGGGCAGCCACGCTCGAGCGTAAAGAAGCCCTGCGTTGCCCTCACCCGGCCGGCACCCTTGCAGGTCGGGCACGTCCGCGCCGAGGTGCCGGCTTTGGCGCCCGTGCCGCGACAGGGCTCACACACGATCGAGGTTGGCACGCGGATTTCCGCCACCTTGCCCTTGAACGCATCATCCAGCGTGATTTCCATATTGTAGCGCAGATCAGCGCCACGATCAGCCCGGCCGCCACCGCGCCGTCCGCCAAGAATATCGCCGAAGAAATCCTCGAAGATATCCGACATCGACGAGCCGAAATCATTGCCAAACGGGCTGCCGCCGCCCTGCTCGAAGGCGGCGTGGCCCATACGGTCATAGGCCGCCCGCCGCTCCGGATCCGAGAGGATCTGATAGGCTTCGTTCAATTCCTTGAATTTTGCTTCCGCCGAGGCATCGCCCGGGTTCTTGTCCGGATGATGTTTCATCGCCGCCTTGCGGAAGGCGGATTTCAGCTCGCCCTCGCCAGCCGACCGGGCCACGCCCAGAACTTCGTAATAGTCACGTTTGGCCATTAATGTCTCGATGGAAACTGAAGGATGTTATCAGACAAGGCACCGCTCACATTGACAAGGCCGGCATCGGCAAAACGTACCTCGATATGACCACCCACGGCCCGCGAAAAATCAAAGCGAAATGGCACGTTAGGTTGCATGTCGATAATCGTGTCGAGGCGCCGTGGAAAGATTTGCCCTGCCGCATTCGTCTGGACTGCAACAACGCAGAAGGGAGGCAGTGTCTCTGCCCCCCTGTTGATCAATATGATCGAAACGATATCAGGTCCGTCCGTTTCGAAGTCGCAATGGATATGCGACTGCAGGCTGGGCGTCGACATCAGGCACTCTTCTTCTTGCCCTTGTCGTCCTTGACCTCCTCGAAATCGGCATCGACGACGCCATCATCCTTCTTGGTCTGGGCAGCAGCCTCGCTGTTCCCCTCGCCCTGCTGGGCGGAATACATCGCCTCGCCAAGCTTCATCGATACCTGCGCAAGCGCGGTTGCCTTGGCGGTGATGTCGTCGGCATCCTCGCTCTCGCGCACCGCCTTCAGCTCTGCAATCGCTGCTTCGATGGCCTGCTTGTCGGCTTCCGGCACCTTGTCGCCATAGTCCTTTACCGATTTCTCGGTGGCATGAATCAGCGAATCGGCCTGATTGCGCGCCTCCACCAGTGCCCGGCGCTTCTTGTCGTCGCTGGCGTTGGCTTCGGCCTCCTTGACCATCCGCTCGATATCAGCTTCCGACAGCCCGCCGGATGCCTGGATGCGGATCTGCTGCTCCTTGCCGGTGCCCTTGTCCTTGGCCGAGACGTTGACGATTCCGTTGGCATCAATATCGAACGTCACCTCGACCTGCGGCACGCCGCGGGGCGCCGGCGGGATGCCCACCAGATCGAACTGACCGAGGATCTTGTTGTCAGCCGCCATCTCGCGCTCGCCCTGGAAGACGCGGATCGTCACCGCGCTCTGGCTGTCCTCGGCGGTAGAGAACACCTGGCTCTTCTTGGTCGGGATCGTCGTGTTGCGCTCGATGAGACGGGTGAACACACCCCCCAGCGTCTCGATGCCCAGCGACAGCGGCGTCACATCAAGCAGCAACACGTCCTTGACGTCGCCCTGCAGCACGCCGGCCTGAATGGCAGCGCCGATCGCCACCACCTCGTCCGGGTTGACGCCCTTGTGCGGCTCCTTGCCGAAGAAGGCCTTCACCACTTCCTGGATTTTCGGCATGCGCGTCATGCCGCCAACCAGCACCACTTCGTCGATCTGACCGGCGGTGAGCCCGGCATCCTTGAGGGCTGCCTTGCACGGCGCGATCGTCTTTTGCACCAGATCGTCGACCAGCGCTTCAAATTTCGAGCGCGTGAGCTTCAGCGCCATATGTTTTGGCCCCGAGGCGTCCGCCGTGATGTAGGGCAGGTTGATCTCGGTCTGGGCGGTGGAGGAAAGCTCGATCTTCGCCTTTTCCGCCGCCTCCTTGAGACGCTGCAGGGCCAGCTTGTCCTTCTTCAGGTCGATGCCCTGCTCCTTCTTGAACTCGTCGGCGAGATATTCGACCAGACGCATGTCGAAATCCTCGCCACCAAGGAAGGTGTCGCCATTGGTGGATTTGACCTCGAACACGCCGTCGCCGATTTCCAGCACCGACACGTCGAACGTGCCACCGCCGAGATCGTAAACGGCGATGATGCCGGTCTTTTTCTTGTCAAGGCCGTAGGCGAGCGCCGCCGCCGTCGGCTCATTGATGATACGCATCACCTCAAGGCCGGCGATCTTGCCGGCATCCTTGGTTGCCTGACGCTGGGCATCGTTGAAATAGGCCGGCACCGTGATCACGGCCTGCGTCACCGGCTGGCCGAGATGGGCTTCCGCCGTCTCCTTCATCTTCATCAGCGTATAGGCTGAAATCTGCGAGGGTGAATACTGCTTGCCATGGCTTTCGACCCAGGCATCGCCATTGCCACCCTTGACGATCTTGTAGGGAACGAGGCTTTTGTCTTTCTGCGTCATCGGATCGCTGTAGGTGCGGCCGATGAGGCGCTTGATGGCAAAGAAGGTGTTCTCCGGATTGGTCACCGCCTGGCGCTTCGCCGGCTGACCGACAAGGCGTTCATCATCATCGGTGAAGGCGACGATGGAGGGTGTCGTTCGCGCACCTTCCGAGTTCTCAACCACTTTCCAGCTCGAACCTTCCATCACTGCGACGCAGGAATTGGTGGTGCCGAGGTCGATACCGATGACCTTACCCATAATCTTATCCTCACGGTTGCGGCGGACAAAACGGGACTTCGCTGAAGCCCCCCGTCCCATCCCCAGTCGAAATCTGCGACGCATGATCTGCGTCCTAACCCGCGCCGGATATAAGAAGGCGGACCAATTGCCGCAAGTGCGGAGATGACGACAAGCCGCGTATTCTTCTCTCCCGCCCGCGCGGGCAATTGTCCTTTTTCGCCTCACCTGCGCCAGCCCGCCCATATGCCAGCCCCGCTACATGCAGGTCTGCAGCGCCACCCCAGGCAGACCGCCGGCATTACGCCGCCCCCGCCTGCAAGGATTGCCAGCAGGGGATTATTTCGTTTCGCCTACGTAAATGAATACGTCACGCATTTTTTTATTGACGCGGCGTAATCCAAGTTTTAGTCAAGCGGCCTAGGCCACTTTTTGCAGTGGTACTTTAAGGGAGATGATCACATGTCGCTTGTAAAGCAGTCACGCCGCTTCGTACTGGCCGGCCTTGCCATGGGCCTCGCAGCAGCAGCCCTTCCCAGCCAAGCCGCCGAAGATGTTTCGTTCAACACTACGTACGGCCTGGCCCTTCGAGGCTTCGATCCGGTCGGCTATTTTACCGAAAACCGCGCCGTGAAGGGGCTTCCGACCATCACGACCACCTACAAAGGCGCGATCTATGAATTCGCCAGCGACGCCAACAAGGCGACCTTCCTCGCCAACCCGGAAAAATATGTTCCTCAATTCGGCGGCTTTTGCGCGTGGGCGACATCGCAAGGCTATAAGGCGGACATTGATCCACATGCTTTTGTCGTTAACGATGGCAAGCTCTACGTTAATTTCTCGAGCTTCTTCCGGGATAAATTCCATGAAGATCTCAAGAACAATACCGCCAAGGCTGAGGCCAACTGGGCGAAAGTCCGTACCCTTACCGAAATCGCCCGTTGATCCCCAGTTGCTGATTTAGCTCTTTTTCCACGCTTCGTCCGCCGTCTGACCCACGGCGGGCGAAGGCATGTTTGCTCTGACATCCGCTTGCGCTCTCGCGCCTCAACAAATTGTCCTCGAAGTTAGCGAGGCTGATGTCGGGACGTGTGAAGCCAAGGCTCCTGATGGGCAATGGCGAGCTTCTTGATACCGAGATTACGTCCTATCGCCGGGGTTGTGCGGTACACCGGACCGAGCCGATGGGTTGACGCAGAAGCGCTCGATCCAGATCGCCCGCAGCAATGCCAACAGCAATGCCCGCTCCTCGCCGGCCTCGCGATTTCGCGCGCTTGCTCGCGCTTGGCGCAGGCTTGTTCCTTGCCGCCTGTGTTTGTGTTGCCGCCTTCATGGGAATTTTTTTAAGGCCGTTTTCTTATTCTCCAGCCCCCGCCTATGTCGCGCCACCGACGCATGTCGTGCCACGCGCCGCGCGCTGTGCTCAAAGCCCGCGCCGGACATAAGAAGGCGGACCAATTGCCGCCGGTGCGGAGATGACGACAAGCCACATTCATTTTGGCCGGCTTTGACTTTTGCTCCTGTCTGCGGCACGTCGAAGCCATGTCCGGCGATCTCTTTGGCCAAACGGATGGCGCTTCTTTGCTCTGCGGACGTCTTGATATGGCGCGCCAGCAGGAATTACTGGCCGAAATCCGCGCCATTATCCACGCCGCGCCGCTGTTCCAGCCGGTGATGCCGCGCACCGGCAAGCCCTTCTCGGTCAAGATGAGCAATTGCGGACCGCTTGGCTGGGTGTCGGATATCGACGGCTATCGTTATCAGCCAACGCATCCACGAACCGGCGAGCCGTGGCCGGCGATGCCAGGCATGCTGCTGGAGCTGTGGCGCGAGCACACCGCCTATCCCCTCCCGCCGCAGGCCTGTCTCATCAATTGGTATGAGCCCCAGGCACGCATGGGCCTGCATCAGGACCGCGACGAAGAGGACACGGACGCCCCCGTTCTCTCGGTCTCGCTCGGCGATCGCTGCCGATTCCGCCTGGGAACGAGGGAACGTAAGGGCCCGACCCACTCGTTCCTGCTCGAATCGGGCGAAGTGATGATGCTGGCCGGCGCCAACCGCATGGCCTTTCACGGTGTGGAGCGCATCTACCCCGCCACCTCGACCCTGCTGGGCCGGTCCGGCCGCATCAACCTGACATTGCGCCGGGTGACGCGGGCGTGAGACACATCGAGGCGGGATGGCTCCGCCCCGATGATGTCGGGCTCAGCCGCGCAATCTGGCGGCCATTTCAGCGATGCGCTTGCCGTAAAGCCTTGCCGTTTCGAGATCACCCTTGCGCGGCGCCTCATCCGCCGACGCATCTGATGGCGAGATGGCCAGCGCGCCAGCAAAGCCCGCCGTCCAGTTCACGTCATCGGGCCCATGCTCCTTCTTGTTCGATGGCATGAGGCCGGTGCCGACCCAGATCTGGCCGTGCTGCTGCGAGAAGGTGAAGAAGTAGGCGAGGGTAGAAAACTTGTCGCCATTGACGGAGGCCGAATTGGTGAAGCCGCCGGCAATCTTGTCTTTCCAAGCCTGGGTATACCAGGGCTTCGAGCTGTCATCGGCGAATTTTTTGAACTGCCAGGCCGGTCCGCCCATATAAGTCGGGCTGCCATAGATGATGGCGTCGGCGCTGGCGAGCTTGTCCCACCCGCCCTCTGGCAGACTGCCCTCCGGCGTGATCTCAATGAGTTCGACCATGGCGCCCGCGACGCCGGCTGCGCCATCGTGCACGGCTTGCGCCTGCTTGCGCGTGTGCCCATAACCGCTGAAATAGACGATGTTGATCCTGGTCATGCGATCTCCGATGATGTGAGAAAAACGAGCGGGAGAGCCCCGGTCGGTTGGTACCTAGTACCAATTGTTACTTTTGTGAAGTAAGCACTTTATGGTAACTAAGGGTTATGAAAGACACTTCGAAAACCGATACATGCCCGACCTCTCACACTCCCGGACAATGCCCGCTTGATACGGTGCTGCGGCTGCTGATGGGACCGTGGACGACCTATGTCCTGTGGCTTTTGCAGACCGAAGGCCCGTTACGATTTGGCCAGTTGAAAGCCAGAATGGGTCGCATCTCCTCCAAAGTGCTCACGGATCGTTTGCGCCATCTCGAGGCCGCGCAATTGATCACCCGCACCTATGCGCCCACCATTCCGCCCGCCGTCACCTATGCCATGGCCGCCCGCGGGGCTGAATTGAAGGACGTCCTCGATGGTATCAATCAATTGGCCGTGCGCTGGCAAAGCGAGGATGAAGCGCGCGCCCTGTCGCAGGCAGCCGAATAATCATGCGGTTCGCGCCTCCATTGCCTTTGCCGCCAGCGCTGCGTAATCGCTGCCCATGCTGACGCTTGCCCTCGATACCGCCCTGCCGGCAACCCAGGCGGCGCTTCACGACAGCGCCAGCGATACGATCATCGCATCAATTTCGCTGCCGATGATGACCGGTCATGCCGAAGCATTGCTGCCGGCGGTTGAGGAATGCTTGCGACAGGCAGGCGTCAGCTATGCTCATCTCGCACGCATCGGCGTCACCACCGGACCCGGCAGCTTTACCGGCGTGAGGATCGCCCTCTCGGCCGCCCGCGCCATGGCGCTGGCGCTGGCGGTGCCGGTCATCGGCATCTCCACGCTGGACGCCTTGACCAGACCGCATCTGGGCCAGAAAGCCTCGGTTCTGGCGGTCAATGACGCCAGGCGTGGCGAACTCTATGTGCAGCTGACAGCGACCGATGGCACGATCCTGATCGAACCGGGCCTGCTCACCCCTCAGGCGGTCATCGACGGCTTGCCCCACCACGACATTCTGGCCATCGGCTCGGGCACCGATCTCGTCTGTGCCCTGTCATCGGCAATCACGGCAGGCGAGCGCTCGCCGATCCCGGCGATTGCCGTCATCGCCCGCCTTGCCGCTATCGCCGACCTGCCCGATCATCCCCCCCGCCCGCTCTATCTGCGCGCACCTGACGCCAAACCGCAGACACCGGTTCTTGCCACATCATGATGTTCATGCGCCGCTGGCGGGCCGCGGGTGCCCGCATCCTGCCTTTGGCTGCCAACAGCAGCGCTGCACTCGCACGCCTCCATGCAACGTCTTTTGCGCGCGGCTGGACGAGCCAGGAGATTGCCGAGCTGATGGCGGGCCCGGCAGTTGATGTCATCGGCGCCAAGCTCGGCTCGCAGATGCTGGGCATGGCCATGGTGCGCTGCGCCGCCGACGAGGGTGAAGTCCTGACGATCGCCGTGGCGCCTGACTGGCGCGGCATGGGCCTGGCGGGGCGCCTGCTGGGTGAGGCGTTGGGCGCCCTGGCGCGCCGGCGGACACGCACCTGTTTCCTCGAGGTGGAGGAGCACAATCAGGCGGCTCTGGCGCTCTATCGCCGCGAGGGATTTCATGAAATCGGCCGCCGTAAAGGGTATTACGGGGATGAAGGGGGCGGCGATGCGCTCATCCTCGCCTGCTCGCTCACCGATCGCTGGTGGCTGGCGCCACCGCCCGATGCGGTGGAAAGTGAATGAGTCACGCGCTATTCTTTGATTGGACACAGCAGAGGCGGGAGCGGCGTGAAGACTGGCGAGACCTATATCGAGCGGGAATGCGCCCGCCGTGGCATGCGCCTCACGGCGCAGCGCCGGCTGATAGCGCGCGTCATCGCCAGTGCGGCCGATCACCCGAATGTCGAGGAACTGCATCGTCGCGCTGTTGACATCGATGATCAGATTTCGCTCTCAACCGTCTATCGCACCGTCAAGCTGCTGGAAGATGCCGGCATTCTTGCCCGTCACGATTTCGGCACCAAACGCGCCCGCTACGAACTTGCGAAGGGCGAACATCATGACCATCTGATCGATATGTCGACCGGCACCGTCATCGAATTTCATTCCGAAGCCATCGAGAAACTGCAGACCGAAATCGCCCGAAAGCACGGGCTGAAGCTGGTCGCGCACCGTCTGGAGCTGTTCGGTATCCCGCTCAACGATAAAGCCAAAAGCTGAGACGAATCAGCCAGCCATGGGTCAGCGTGTCATCCGCCTTGTCAAAATCGCTGCCAAGCTCGGTGTCGTGGGCGGTGCGTTCTGCCTCCTCTACCCGGCCCAGCGTTTGGCTCTGTGGCGCGGCTCGTCCTGGGCAGGCCGTCTGCCCGTATATTTCCACCGCCTCATCCTCGCCTGCCTTGGTGTGCGCATCACGCTTGCAGGAACGCCAGCGCCGCAGCGTCCCCTGCTTTTGACAGCCAACCATGTATCCTGGCTCGATATTTCGCTGCTTGGCAGCCGCCTGCCGCTCTCCTTCATCGCCAAATCGGAGGTCAAGGCCTGGCCGGTCGTCGGCCTTTTTGCCCGCCTTCAGCGCACCATTTTCATTGATCGGCACAGGCGGCAGGCAACCGGGTCTGTCAGCGACGAGATGGGACAGCGTCTCAGCGCAGGCGATTGCCTGCTTCTGTTTGCCGAGGGCACGTCCTCTGATGGCCGTCGCGTCCTGCCGTTCCGCTCCGCTCTGCTGGGGGGTGTGCGCGCCGCCCTGATGACCGGCAGCAGCCGGGAGGCAATCACGGTGCAGCCGGTGGCCATCGCCTATAGCGGCTATCGCGGCCTGCCGATGGCGCGCCGTCGCCTGCCGGCCTACGCCTGGTACGGTGACATGGAGCTTGCACCCCACCTCCTCAATGTGCTGGATGATGGGATGATCGACGTCACGATCTCGTTTGGAGAGCCGCACGCGCTGACGCTGGATGACGACCGCAAGGACATCGCGCGCCGCCTCGAGGCAGCGACGCGCTCCATGCTTCACTCCGCCCAGCACGGCCGCATCGCTTGACGCCGTCATCACAGCGATATTCTCAACCCCGATGAATCCGGCTATGACTGGGTGAGGGACATCCCGCCGGAGAGATATGACCGACACATTGAGAAAGGTCTTCATCAAGACCTATGGCTGCCAGATGAACGCCTATGATTCAGCCCGCATGGCCGATACGCTGGCGGGCGAAGGCTTTGAGACGACCGAAAACGCCGATCTGGCTGATCTGGTTCTCCTCAACACCTGTCACATCCGCGAAAAAGCTGCCGACAAGGTCTACTCCGACATCGGTCGCCTGCGCCGCCTGAAAAACGAACGCGCCTCTGTCGGCAATCCCCTGCTCATCGGGGTTGCCGGCTGCGTTGCCCAGGCCGAAGGCGCGGAAATGATGCGCCGGGCGCCAGCCATTGATTTTCTCGTCGGTCCGCAGAATTATCACCATTTGCCGCAATTGCTGGCGCAGGCGAAGGCCGGGAAACGTCCAGTCGATGTCGATTTTGCCGTTGACGACAAGTTTTCCGCCCTGCCGTCACCCTTGCCCAAGGCGATTGCCGCCCGTGGTCCGGCGGCGTTCCTTACCGTTCAGGAAGGCTGCGACAAATTCTGCAGCTTCTGTGTCGTGCCCTACACGCGTGGCGCCGAAATGTCGCGCCCGCTCGCCCGCATCATCGCCGAGGCGCAACGGCTGGCATCGGCCGGCGTCAGGGAGATCACCCTGCTCGGCCAGAACGTCAACGCCTATCATGGTGCAGGCGCTGACGGCCGCCCGGCAAGCCTGGGGCGCCTTCTCTTCGCATTGGCCCGCCAGGTGCCGCAGATCGCCCGGCTGCGCTACACCACCTCGCACCCCTGCGACATGCATGACGAGCTTTACGCCGCGCACCGCGACCTGCCGCAGCTCATGCCCTATCTGCATCTGCCGGTGCAGTCGGGAAGCGACCGCATGCTTCATGCCATGAACCGCGGCCATACACGCGGCGATTATCTGCGCCTCATCGAGCGTATGCGCCAGGTGCGACCGGATATCGCCTTTTCATCCGACATCATCGTCGGTCATCCCGGAGAGAGCGAAGCGGACTTTGATGACACCTTGTCGCTTGTCGAAGAGGTGGGCTACGCCGCCTGCTACTCGTTCAAATATTCCGGGCGCCCGGGAACGCCCGCCGCCGCTCATGACGATCAGATCACCGAGGCGATCAAGAGCGAGCGCCTCGCCCGCCTCCAGGAGCGGCTCGATGCCCATGCCAGCGCCTTCACCGCGAGCCTGGTCGGCATGATTTTACCGGTGCTTCTGGAGCGCCAGGACCAGCGCACCAACCGGCTCATCGGTCGCTCGCCATTCCTTATTCCGGTCAATGTCGACGCTCCTTCTGATCTGCTTGGCCACATCGTCGCGGTGCATATCCGCAAGGCCGCTCCCTACCATCTGAGCGGTGATGTCGCCGCCAACGCCACCGACATCCTCTCACCGGCGTCGCACGCCATGGCTCAGTGAAAATGGTCTCAGGCAACATGCGGACATCCCACAGCCCGGCACTCGCGGGCGATCAGCTGGTGCTGTCCTTCGACGATAATCGCCTGCTTGGCCGCCTCTTCGGACAGTTCGACCAGAACGTAGCCCTCATCGAACAACGCCTGGGCGTTCGCGCCCATGTTTCCGGCAATCATGTGAGCCTGACGGGCGCGCCGGAAACCCTCGATAGAGCGCGCCGTGTCTTCGATAGCCTGTATGCGCGGTTGCGGCAGGGACGAGACGTCACGACAGGCGACGTCGAGGGCGCGCTCCACCAGGCCGAGCAGCAGGGCATTCTCTTCAGCGATCTGCCGACCGAGGGGCCCGAGCGTCACGGCTTTGCCAGCATAGGCACCCGCCGCAAGACCATCCAGGCGCGCACCAAGGCGCAAGACACCTATTTGCGCCTGCTGGAAAGCTCGACCCTGATCTTCGCCACCGGCCCCGCCGGCACCGGCAAGACCTATCTGGCGGTCGCCTATGCCGCCACCCTGCTGGAGCGCGGCGTGGTGGACCGCATCATCCTTACCCGCCCCGCGGTCGAGGCGGGCGAGCGCCTTGGCTTTCTTCCCGGCGACATGCGCGACAAGGTGGACCCCTATCTGCGACCGCTCTATGACGCGCTCTATGATATGGTGGGCGCCGAGAAAGTCGAACGCGGGCTGGCGACCCAGCAGATCGAGGTGGCGCCTCTGGCGTTCATGCGCGGGCGCACACTCACCAATGCCGCCATCATTCTTGACGAGGCGCAGAACACGACGTCGATGCAGATGAAGATGTTCCTCACCCGGCTTGGCGAGAACTCCAAGATGATCGTCACCGGCGACCCCTCCCAGGTCGACCTGCCGCCTGGACAGATATCTGGCCTGTCGCAAGCCGTGCGTCTCATCGCCGGCGAAAAGGACGTCGGTCATATCGCCTTCAAGGATACTGACATCGTTCGCCATGAGCTGGTTGCACGCATCGTGCGTGCCTATGACGCGGACGGGCGTGCCCGAGCGGCAGGACGCTCCGGCGCACCGGCGCCAGGTGACCCTGCATCATGAAACCGCGACCGCGACGACGCCCGGCCGGCCTCCAGGTGGAGATCATGATTGACGCCAGCGGCTGGGGCGGGCTGGATGACATTGAGGGTCTGGTTGAAGGCGCAGCAAGGGCTGCCCTGCACGCCTGCGGCAGGCCCGACACGGGCGAGATATCGGTTCTCCTGACAGATGATCAGCGTCTGCGCGCACTCAACCTTCGCTACCGCAACAAGGACGCCTCAACCAACGTCCTGTCGTTTGCTGCCGCTACATTGCCGGCGGCGCAGACCGCTTCGCAAGGCGTGTGCGGCGACATCGCGTTAGCCTTTGGGACGATCGCCAGCGAGGCCGCCGGCGAAGACAAGGCGATCGCCGACCATCTGCGCCATCTGGTCATCCACGGAACGCTGCATCTTGCCGGCTATGATCACGAAAATGCTGCGGACGCGGATGCGATGGAAGCCATCGAAATCACCGCCCTGGCAAGCCTCGGCATTGCCAACCCCTACCTTGTTTCTCACAGCGAAAGCGAAGCCTAGAGCGACCATGAGCATAAGCGACGACGATCCCGACCAACCCCCGCCGCCCGCCGCCAGGCGCCGCCTTCTCGACCGGCTGAAATCCGCACTGCGCATGAAAAAGGAAGTCTCTCTGCGCGCTGACCTCGAAGGGGCGCTTGCCGAGGACCTGCAGACCGAGACGCCCGATCAGACATTCTCTCCCGAAGAGCGCGCCATGCTGCGCAATATCCTTGGCCTGCGCGAGGTGCGCGTGGCCGATGTGATGATACCGCGTGCCGATATCATCTCTATCGAACAGGACATCACGCTGGGCGATCTCCTGAAGCTTTTTCGCGAAGCCGCTCATTCGCGCCTGCCCGTGTACCGCCAGACGCTCGATGACCCCATCGGCTTCATCCATATCCGCGACGTCCTGTCCTATCTGATCGCCGGAGCTCCACCGAAATCGTCGACCCGCCGTCGCAAGGCCGCGAGCGAACTTGACCTTGGCAAGATCGACCTCGGCGGCAAGCTTGCGACCGCCAAGCTGATGCGCCGCCTGCTCTTCGTACCACCCTCCATGCCCGCCCTCGACCTGCTCGTGCGCATGCAGGCGACGCGCGTTCATCTGGCGCTGGTCGTTGACGAATATGGTGGAACCGACGGCCTGGTATCGATTGAGGATCTGATCGAGCAGGTTGTTGGCGACATCGCCGACGAGCATGACGAGGACATCGATGTCATTGCTGTCGACAAGGATGGCTGGGTGGCGAGCGCCCGCGCCCCGCTGGAGGATGTCGTGAAGGCGCTCGCGCCCGATCTCGTGCTCGAAACGCCGCCTGACATGGAGGAGGATATCGATACGCTGGGCGGGCTGCTCACAGCCCTTGTGGGCCGGGTGCCGGCGCGTGGCGAATTGATCCAGGGACCCCGCGACATCGAGTTCGAGGTGCTCGACGCCGACCCCAGACGCATCAAGCGGGTGCGTATCCGCAAGGCAAGCCGCCGCGCTAATGAGCCCCCGATTCGCCCCCGTCGCGAGCGCGCCGACAAGATCTTGCCATCGCCGGCCGGTGAGGTTGGCGCCAGCTCCGCTCCTGCATCGATTGGCAACGACGCGGCAGATAACGCCACCTCGATGGCAATGATGGCATCTTCGATGCCGGCCGCGATCACCAAAGAACCGGCTGGCGAGAAATGAATGACCGGTGGCGGTAATGTATCGCGGGATTGAATGGCTGCGCGACACCGTTCTCCTCAGTTTCGGCTGGCGGCGCGGCCTGATTGCCGTGATGGCTGGTGTCCTCAGCGTCCTTGCCATACCGCCCTTCCTCTTCTTTCCGCTTCTGGGCCTCACCTTCACCGTGCTGGTGTGGCTGATCGACAGTCTGTCGGATCATCAGGGTTGGCGCGGCTATCGCAGTGCCTTTGCTGTGGGCTGGCTCTTTGGCTTTGGATATTTTCTGGCCGGGCTGTGGTGGATAGGTGCTGCCTTTCTGGTTGAAAGCGACGTCTTCGGCTGGTTGCTGCCGGTGGCGGTGGCGGGACTGCCGGCGCTTCTGGCACTCTTTACCGGCGCCGGCGTGGCCCTTGCCCGCCTGATGTGGTCGGCAACGCCGGCACGGGCAGCGGCACTGGCAGCCGGCATCGGACTGTCTGAGTATCTCCGCGGCACGATCCTCACCGGCTTCCCGTGGAACGCCTTTGGCTATGCTCTGACAGCGACGCAGGCGCAGATGCAGGCTGCAAGCCTCATCGGCATCAACGGTCTCACGGTTCTGGCGGTCTTCCTGGCGTCCGCACCGGCCATCTGGCTTGCGCGTGACCGCGTCGGCTGGAAATGGCGCGGCGTCGTTGTCGGCGCCGCCGTGTTCCTGCTGTTTGCTCAATTCGCCTATGGGGAGCTGCGCCTGCTCACAGCCGACAGCGCCAATGTACCGGGTGTGCGTCTGCGCCTCGTGCAACCTAACCTCACCCAGGCCGAACGCCTTGATCGCACGCGTCACGCCGACATTCTTGAGCGCTATCTGCGCCTCAGCCGCAGCGCGCCCGGCGCAGCCGAGCCCACCCATATCATCTGGCCCGAATCAGCTCTGCCGTTCCGGCTGGGTGACACGCCTCAGGCGCTGACCCGCATCACCGGCATCTTGGCGCCGGGATCCGTGCTGATGATCGGCATGCTGCGCGGCGATGATCTCGACCAGCGCAAAGTGTTGAATTCGCTCTATGTATTGGACGACAAGGCCGACATTCTCGATCGCTATGACAAGGTGCACCTTGTTCCTTTCGGCGAATATCTGCCGTGGTCGGGCCTCCTGTCTGCCGTCGGCCTTGAACCGCTGACGCGGATCTTTGCCTTTGTACCGGGCCAGAAGCGCGGTCCGGTGTCCGCCGGCAAGGCCCCGCCCTTCATTGCTCTCATCTGCTATGAAGCAATCTTCAGCAGTGAAATTGTCCGCGAGCCACACAGCGGATGGATCGTCAACATGTCCGACGACAGCTGGTTTGGCGACACGCCGGGCCCCCGCCAGCACCTTCATCAGGCGCGCCTGCGCGCTGTTGAACAGGGCCTGGCGGTGGCGCGGGTCACGACGACCGGCAAAAGCGCACTGATCGACCCTTATGGCGCGATTATCAAGGAACTCGAAATCGGCGCCGAAGGTGTCATTGACGCGAGCCTGCCGCAGGCGCTGGCGGCCCCGCCCTTCGCCCTGTGGGGCGATGGCGCCTTCTGGGCGATGTGGATCTCACTCGCGGCTTTTGCGTCAATTACACGTATAAGTTTAGTTTTCAGGCAAAACAACTTTTAGGACGTTTGCATCATAACAACGGTGCGCCACTGTCGGAATCGGTAATTTCCGCCGGGGCTTTATTGTCAGCGCTCGCAGAAGCGCAACGCCCCACGACGGGTGAAACGGCTGAGGAGTAGAATTTCGTGGCCCGCAAGGAAACAAACCCCATCGACATTCACGTCGGTGCGCGCCTCAAAATGCGCCGCATGATTGCCGGTATGAGCCAGGAAAAGCTCGGCGAAAGCCTTGGCTTGACGTTCCAGCAGGTACAGAAATACGAAAAAGGCAGTAATCGCATCGGGGCGAGCCGCCTGTGGGAAATCGCCCGCATCCTCGAAACGCCCATCACCTATTTCTACGAGGGTTTGCCCGTCCCCGTGGCGACAGACCAGATACGCGACCCGGCAGACGGCATGAAGGAAGAAAAAGCGGCAAGCTTCGTGGTCGATTTTCTCTCGACCAGCGAAGGTTTGCGTCTCAACAAATCCTTCATGCGCGTACGTGATCCACGGGTGCGCCGCAAAATAGTCGAGTTGGTGCGATCGCTTGCCGGAGAGGGTGATGACGGTTAACTGACGATTTTTGGCTGCTCACCGGGCTTTTTTGCCCGGGACGGCGACAACGTCCCCTTGACGCCTTAGCCTATGCCTGCCATGACGCGCGCCACCGTGAGCGCTTTGGCGAGATGCCGATCCGCTCCCATCCGGCAGGTTCCCCAACATTGGAGAGGGTTTCGTGGCGCGCCAAGACTATCTGTTCACGTCTGAATCGGTTTCTGAAGGCCATCCTGACAAGGTCTGTGACCGCATTTCTGATGAAATCGTTGATCTGTTTTTCAAAGAAGCACAAAAAGCCGGCATGGACACCGCCCATGTGCGGGTTGCCTGCGAAACGCTCGCGACCACCAATTATGTGTGCATCGCCGGCGAAGTCCGCACCTCGCTGGATGAAAAGAAACTGAAATCGAAGGCTCGCTCGGCTGCCCGCAAGGCGATCAGGAAGATCGGCTACGAGCAGGATGGCTTCCACTGGAAGAAGGCCAAGATCGATGTGCGCCTGCATGCGCAGTCCGCCGATATCGCCGTTGGTGTCGATGCTGCCGGCAACAAGGATGAGGGCGCGGGCGATCAGGGCATCATGTTCGGCTATGCCTGCCGTGAGACCCCGGAGCTGATGCCGGCGCCGATCTATTATGCTCACAAAATCCTTGAAAACCTCACCCAGGCGCGCAAGGCGGGCACGGGCAATTGCGGCAAGCTCGGCCCTGATGCGAAGAGCCAGGTGACGATCCGCTATGAAGACGGCAAGCCGGTGGAAGTGACGCAGATCGTGCTTTCCACCCAGCATGTCGACGCCTCGCTGACGTCCAAGCAGGTGCGCGCCATTGTCGAGCCGATCATCCGTGAGACGCTGCCGGAATCATGGGTGACCAAAAAGACGGAATGGCACGTCAACCCGACCGGCAAATTCGTGATCGGCGGCCCGGATGGAGACGCCGGCCTCACCGGACGCAAGATCATCGTTGATACCTATGGCGGGGCGGCTCCCCATGGCGGCGGCGCCTTCTCGGGCAAAGACCCGACCAAGGTCGACCGCTCGGCTGCCTATGCGGCGCGCTATCTGGCAAAGAATGTCGTGGCCGCCAAATTGGCCGATCGCTGCACCATTCAGCTCTCCTACGCCATCGGCGTTGCCAAGCCGTTGTCGATCTATGTCGATCTGCATGGCACCGGCAAGGTTGACGAGGCGAAACTGGAGAAGGTTCTGGGCGAGGTCATGGATCTGACGCCGCGCGGCATCCGCACCCACCTCAACCTCAATCGCCCGATCTATGCGCGCACCTCGGCTTACGGTCATTTTGGCCGCAAGCCGACGCGCGATGGCGGCTTTTCCTGGGAGCGCACCGATCTCGCCGGCGCGCTCAAGGAAGCGGTGCGCTGAACGCAAAACCATGGGCGAGGCTCCTCATCGTGGGCCCGCCCATGGTGCCTTCTTCGGGCGGCGCAAGGGTAAATCGCTGCGCGACCTGCAATCGGACGTGCTGACGCGGGTTCTGCCCGCACGCGCGCTCACGCTTGAAAAGCTGCCGGATGATCTGCGGCAGCTTTTTTCATGCCCTGTCGATCACGTGGAACTTGAAATCGGCTTTGGCGGCGGCGAACACCTGCTGCACGCAGCCGAAGGCGCGCCTGTAACCGGCTTCCTCGGCGCCGAAGCCTTTCTCAACGGTATCGCCAAGCTGTTGCGCCGCCTTGACGAGGCCGGCACGGCTGACACGCCGGCCCTGCCCAATATCCGCCTTTGGCCGGATGATGTGCGTGCCCTGCTGGACGCCCTGCCGGCAGAAAGCCTCACGCGCATCCACCTCTATTATCCCGATCCGTGGCGCAAGCGTCGCCACTGGAAGCGCCGCTTTCTGGTGCCTGACAATATCTCCCGCCTCGCCCGTGTGCTGAAGCCTGGCGGCGAGTTGCGCTTTGCCACCGACTGGGCCGATTATGCCGCCTCAGGTCTAGCCTTCCTTACCCGGTCACCGCATTTCGAATGGACCGCCCGGCGCGCCAGCGACTGGCTCGACCCCTGGCCCGGCTGGCAGCCGACCCGCTATGAACAAAAGGCGCTGCGCGAAGGGCGCATACCAAGTTATCTGCGGTTCGCGCGCAGGTAATCGCCGCACCGCGTCACCCCGCGCGCCGCCGCACGCCCCGTCTGGGCGCTCTCTCGGGTCCCGCCGTTTCTTCAAACAGCTCAGCCAGCTTGTCGGTCATGGCGCCACCAAGTTCCTCGGCGTCCACAATCGTCACCGCCCGCCGGTAATAGCGTGTGACGTCATGGCCGATACCAATCGCGATGAGTTCGACCGGCGAGCGCGTTTCGATCTCCTCGATCACCCAGCGCAGATGTTTTTCGAGATAATTGCCGGGGTTGACGGACAGTGTTGAATCATCGACCGGCGCCCCGTCGGAGATCATCATGAGGATTTTACGCGCCTCGGGCCGCGCCAGCAGGCGCTGATGCGCCCAGGACAGCGCCTCGCCGTCGATATTCTCTTTCAACAGCCCTTCGCGCATCATCAAACCAAGATTGCGCCTTGCCCGACGCCACGGCGCATCCGCCGATTTGTAGATGATGTGGCGCAGATCATTGAGGCGGCCGGGATTGGCAGATTTGCCGCCCTGCAACCAGATTTCTCGCGCCTGTCCGCCCTTCCACGCTTTCGTGGTGAAGCCCAAAATCTCCACCTTGACGCCGCACCGCTCCAGCGTGCGCGCCAGAATATCGGCGCAGGTAGCCGCCACCGTGATCGGGCGCCCCCGCATCGAGCCTGAATTGTCGATGAGCAGCGTCACCACCGTATCGCGGAAATTGGTATCGCGCTCCATCATGAAGGAAAGCGGCGAGGTGGGGTCGGTGATGACGCGCGACAGGCGGGCCGGATCAAGCGCGCCCTCCTCAAGGTCGAAATCCCAGGCTCGGTTCTGTTGGGCCAGCAGGCGGCGCTGCAGACGATTGGCAAGGCGCGCCACCACGCCCTGAAGATTGTTCAGCTGCTTGTCCAGATAGGCACGAAGCCGCGTCAGCTCTTCCGCGTCGCACAGCTTGTCGGCCTCGATCATCTCGTCAAAGCGTGTGGAGAAGACCTTGTAGTCAGGCCCGCGCGGCTCGTTCCCTGGCCAGTTGGGCGGCCGGCGCGGCTCGCCCGGCTCCTCTGACTCTCCAGGCTCCGCGTCGTCATCACTGTCAGGGCGCGCTTCGCTGGCTTCCGCATCCCCTGCCATCTCGTCGTCGGACGCGCTTTCAGCCTGTTCGCTCGTCTGCGCCTCGCTGTCCTCGGCTTCATCGCCCGCCTGCACCTGCGGCTCATCATCGGCGTTGGGATCATCCGCCTGTTCGGGATTATCGTTGTCGTCCGCATCGCCGCCAAGCTCATCGCCCATGTCGAGATCGCTCAGCACCTCGCGCACGACTTCACCGAATGCCCGCTGGTTGCCGATGACCTCATCGAGCCGCGCCAGGCTTGCCTGCGCCTTGTCCTCGATCCACGGGCGCCACAGATCGAGCATCTTGCGCGCCGCCGGCGGTACCTTCTGGCCGCTTAACCGCTCACGCACCAGCAGCGACAGCGCTTCTTCCAATGGCACATCCCCGCGCTCGCTGGCATCCTGATAGGAGCTGCGATGGTAGCGGTCCTGCAACATCGACGACAGGTTGCGCGCCGTGCCCGCCATGCGCTGCGAGCCGATAGCCTCGACGCGCGCCTGTTCGACGGCATCGAAAATAGCCCGCGCATTGGGGCCGACCGGCGACAAAGCGCGATGCACCTTCTCGTCATGGCAGGCGATCCTGAGCGCCATCGCATCCGCCTGCCCGCGCAGGATGGCGGCATCCTCCTTCGTCATCTTGCGCGGCGGCTCGGGGAGGCGCGCCCGCTCCGCCGTCAGGCTCGGGCGGTCAGTCGCAAAGGTGACCTCAAGGTCAGGCGCCCGCGCAATCGCCCGCATGGCGACCGCCACCGCCCGCTTCAGCGGCTCAGTCGGGGCGGATTTCGCTGTGCCTTTCTGGGTGGGGGTGAAGGCCATCAGGCGTGAAGCCTCCGCGCCAGATCAACAAGATCGCTTGCCGCATGATCAACCGGCACGGATGGCGCGTGCTCGCCCTTGCCGCCCTCGCCGAATTCAAGCGGCCGCGCGATATGGGCCGTTCTGAGGCCAAGCGCCGCCGCCGAGGACAGATCATAGCTGTGGGCGGCCACCATCATGCATTCCCCGGGCTTCAGGCCGAAGGCTGCGACGGCCGCCAGATAGACACCGGGCTTGGGCTTGTAATCGCGGGCGATTTCGGCGCCGAGGATCGCATCCCAGTGCCAGCCATTATGGCGGGCAAGGCCAGCCATCAGCGCGATATGCCCATTTGAGCAGGGCGCAAGCCAGAAGCGTTCGCTCAACCGCGCAAGCCCTGCGCGCACATCTGCCCAGCCATCAAGGCGATGCCAGATGTGGTTGAGGTCTGCTTTCGTTTCTTCAGAGAGATCGCTCAGCCCGAAGCGCGGCAGGATGCGCTCGAGATTTTCGCGGTGCAGGATATCGAGCAGTACATAGCCGCGACCACCCTGTCGCACCCGCTCCATGGACGGCTGATACTCGGCCCGCCAGGCCTCGGCAAAGGCGATGCCGTCAAGCCCGTCAGCCCTCGCGCCCAGCACCACCTTCACCTCGCGCGCAATCGACCCGCGCCAGTCCGCCAGCGTGCCGAAAACGTCGAAGAAGAGGGCTTTGACCGTCGCCATCGTGCCCCGTCAGCTCAACGCCACATTGGTGGCGCTTTCCGGCAATTCCTTGCCAAAGGCGCGCTGGTAGAATTCGGCGATGAGCTGGCGCTCCAGCTCGTCGCATTTGTTGAGGAAGGTGACGCGGAAGGCAAAACCGATATCACTGCCGAAAATCTCCGCATTTTCCGCCCAGGTGAGCACCGTGCGCGGGCTCATGACGGTTGAGATGTCGCCATTCATGAAGGCGTTGCGCGTCAGATCCGCCACCCGCACCATCTTCGAGACGGTGTCGCGGCCTTCCTTGGTCTTCTGGTAGTGCTTGGCCTTCTTGAAGATGATGTCGACTTCCTGATCATGCGGCAGGTAGTTGAGCGTGGTCACAATCGACCAGCGGTCCATCTGGCCCTGATTGATCTGCTGCGTGCCGTGATAAAGCCCGGTGGTATCGCCAAGACCGATGGTGTTGGCGGTGGCAAACAGGCGGAAGCTTGGATGCGGGCGGATGACCCGGCTCTGGTCGAGCAATGTCAGTTTCCCTGAGACTTCCAGCACGCGCTGGATGACGAACATCACATCCGGGCGGCCTGCGTCATACTCATCGAAGACGAGAGCGATATTGTTCTGCAGCGCCCAGGGCAGCATGCCATCGCGGAATTCGGTGATCTGCTTGCCGTCGCGGACAACAATGGCATCCTTGCCGACAAGATCGATACGCGAGACGTGGCTGTCGAGGTTGATCCGCACGCACGGCCAGTTGAGACGCGCCGCCACCTGCTCGATATGCGTCGACTTGCCGGTGCCGTGATAGCCGGTGACGATGACGCGGCGGTTATGGGCAAAGCCGGCGAGGATGGCGAGCGTGGTGTCGCGGTCAAAGACGTAATCGGGATCAAGATCGGGAACATGCTCCTCTTTCGTGGCGAAAGCCGGCACGACGAGATCGGAATCAATCCCGAACAATTGGCGCACATTGACTGTCGCGTCCGGAAGACCGGTCGCTCCCTTGGCAAGATTTTTCATGTCAGCTCCATTCAAACCGCACCGGCAACGCGCGCGCACTGCCGGCCCGGCCCATCTCCTGTCCTTAGCAGAGGTTTTGCCCGCCGGGGAAGCCGGTCAAACGGATCTCCGTCATGAGCAATATCCGGCCGATTTCAGCAAGGCATAAGCCTGTACGATGTCACGGAAACGGTCTTCCGTCGTCCTGTCGCCGCCATTGGCGTCCGGGTGGAAACGTTTCACCAGCCCCTTGTAGCGCGCCTTGATTTCGGCCGCCTTGGCGCCAGGCTCCAGATTGAGTTTTTCGAAGGCCCGCCGCTCCGCTTCACTGACGCGCGGACCCTCCTTGACGGCGATCTTGGGACCCGCCGGACGCTTGACGCCGGAGCGGGCAAAAAGTTCGAACGGATCGCCATTATCGTCGACTTTTTCGGCGTGCGCGTCGTCGCCCCGGGTAAAACCCTTGACGCCCATCGTCCAGGTCGGGCGATGGCCAACGATGGCCGACTTCTGGAAGCTGGCGACTGCATCATCGCTCATGCCGTTGAAATAATTGTAGCGCGCGTTGTATTCCTTCACGTGGATGAGACAGAAGCGCCAGTACTGGCCTTCATGGTCGCGACCCTTCGGCGCCTTGAACTCACCCTTGAGGGCGCAGCCGGGATGCTCGCAGGCCGGCTCGCCAAGACGGCGCGTGCGATCACGCTCCGGCTTCACCCTGATCCCGTCAAATAGCTTCGATGCCTGTTTCATGCCTGCAAGACTTTCATACCTGCAAGACATGGCCGGGGTAGCGGCGAAAGGCAAGACCGGGCATCGCAGCGGCGGACAATATACGAAGGGGCGTTCACCAGTGATTGACGTCGCTGACAGCCTCGGCAATGGTCCGCTGATGACACGCGCCGAACGACTTCACGACATTCTGACCGGCGGATTCCAGCCGGCCTTTCTGGAAATCATCGACGAATCGGCCCTGCATGCCGGGCATGCAGGCGCCGGATCGGGCGGCGAGACGCATTATCGCGTGACCCTCGTCACGCCGGTTTTCGGCGGATTGAGCCGCGTTGAGCGTCATCGTCGCGTCAATGCCGCACTTGCCGGGGAATTCGCGCAAGGGCTTCATGCTCTTGCCCTGTCGCTGAAAGCACCAGGTGAATAAATGACCGGGCAAGACAATCCGATCGATCAGCGTGGACGCTGGTGTCTGGCGGGACTGATCATGGCAGTGCTTGCTGGCTGCGCCAACCTGCCCTCGGGCGGGCGCCAGCCCGTGCGCTTCCTTTCGCAGCCGGAAGGAGCGCTGGTGACGACGTCGCTTGGCCCAAGCTGCGTCACGCCTTGCACCCTTGACCTGTCACGCTTTGACGGTTTCGAGGCGGTTTTCACCAAAGCGGGCTATGCGAGCGGGAAAGTTCTGGTTGCCAGCATCTTTTCACCTGGGCGCAGCGATGGCGTGACGATCGCGCCGGGCATCCGCTTCGGGCTGACGGAGCGCAACTCCCTGTCCGACCCGGGTGCCAATTTTCGCCGCGAGCTCGTGCCAAATCCGGTCCAGATTGTGCTGGAGCCGGGGCAGTAAGCACCCTCATCCACCCGCCGCCACCGCCTGGCCCAGCGGCGCTGCCGGGCGTTTTGCCTGCGGGGTTGGGGTGATACGAAGCCGCGTCAGCCGGTTGCGCTCCTTGCGCAGAACCTGAAAAGTATAGCCGTGGAAGGTGAACGTCTGGCCGGGATCGGGGATCATCCGCGCCTCATGGATGACGAGGCCGGCAATCGTCGTTGCCTCTTCATCCGGCAGCGCCCAGTCCATCTTGCGGTTGAGGTCGCGAATGGGCACCTGGCCATCCGCACTTACCGCGCCGTCGGCCTGCACGCGAACGCCGGGAAGTTCCTCGTCCGTCTCGTCGGAAATTTCACCGACAATCTCCTCGATGATATCCTCCAGCGAGATCAGCCCCATGACCTCGCCATATTCGTCAACCACCAGCGCCATATGGGCGCGCCGCTTGAGGAAGGCTTTCAACTGGTCACGCAGCGGCGTCGTGTCCGGCACGAACCAGGCCGGAGAGATAATGTCGTCGATGCTGACCTTGCTGGCGTTGTCGCCGGCCGCATGGATGGCGCGCACCAGCGATTTGGCATGCAGGATACCAACAATATTCTGCGCTTCACCGCGCCAGAGCGGCAGCCGCGTATAAGGGCTCTCCAGCGCTGCCGTGATGATCTCGCTCACCGGCCTGTCGGCATCCAGCGCCAACACCTTGGTGCGGTGGACCATGATGTCAGACACCGTCAGATCGCTGAGGTCGAGCAGCCCGCCCAGCATGTGGCGGTCCTCGCGCTCGACCGATCCATCCTTGGCAAGAAGATCAACCGTACCGCGGATTTCCTCCGCGCCCGTCATCGCATCCTGCTGATCGCCCGGTCGCACGCCAACCAGTTTGAGAACGCCACGCACCAGAAGATCGACCGCCCGCGCCACCGGGCCGATCAGGACGACGATCAACTCGACCGCCGGAGCAACCAGCAAGGCACCACGCTCAGGATCGGCGATCGCCACTGTCTTCGGCAAGACTTCGGAGAAAACGATGACGAGAACGCTCACCACGACGGTAGCGTAGACGATACCGACCTCGCCAAAGAGCGCGAGCAGGATACCCGTCGTCAGCGATGCCGCAGCCGTGTTGACGAGGTTGTTGCAGATGAGAAGCGTGCCGATGAGGTGCTCGCGGATGTCAAGCAGCCGCATGACACGCGCGGCACGTTCATCGCCACTGTTCTGCAATTGCAGGATTCGCGCTCGCGAGGCCGCCGTGAGCGCGGTTTCCGAGCCGGAAAAGAAAAACGAACTCGCAAGGAGAGCGGCCACTATCAGGCTCAGAAACAGCAGCCCGCCAGTCGTCAGATCATCGAACATGATACCCTCATGGCAGGCCGGCCTTCACCGCCCGCACATCTCATCATCAAGAAATCGCATCATACCAGCACCATCGACATCCCTGGCGATGAACGCGCTGCCGATACCCTTGACCAGAATGAAAGTAAGCTTGCCACGCGAGACTTTCTTGTCCTGGGCCATCGCCGCCATGATATCGGCACTGGCGCCCACACCGCCAGCGATATCGCTGATGCGCGTGGGCAACCCAACTGCTCGCAAATGCCGCTCAACGCGCTGCGCCACCACCGCCGCCGCCAGCCCTGAGCGGGCCGAATAACGGAAGGCGAGCGCCACACCGATGGCAACCGCTTCGCCATGAAGCAGCCGGTCAGAATATCCGCTCAGCGCCTCAAGGGCATGGGCAAACGTATGACCCAGATTGAGGAGCGCCCGCTCCCCCTGCTCGGTCTCATCGCGCGCGACAATGGCAGCCTTCATGGCGCAGCTTTTTGAAATGGCGTGAATGCGTTCATCCCCGCCTGCGAATATCCCCTGCCAATGCGCTTCCAGCCAGTCGTAAAAGACACCATCGCCCAGCAATCCGTATTTGACAATCTCGGCATAACCCGCACGCATATGGCGCGCGCTGAGCGTATCAAGAGCATCACTGTCGGCCAGCACCAGGCAGGGCTGATGGAAGGCGCCGATGAGATTCTTGCCGGCTGGTGAATTGATGCCCGTCTTGCCGCCAACCGACGAATCGACCTGTGCCAGCAGGCTGGTTGGAATCTGCACCACGTCAATGCCGCGCCGCGTCAGCGCCGCCGCGCAACCGGCAAGATCACCGACCACACCTCCGCCAAGCGCAATCACCAGATCGCGTCGCTCGATGCGTGCGCTAATCAGCCCTTCGCTCACTTGCTCCAGCATGCGCCAGCTCTTCGACGCCTCGCCCGGCGCCACCAGCACCTCGTGCGCGGTGATGCCGGCCTTGCTCAAACTCGATCGCAGAGCCGCGCCGTGATGGCTGAAGACGGTCGTATCGCTGACGATGGCCACATTGGCACCGGGACGCAGATGGGCGATCCGCGCGCCAGCCTCGGCAATCACGCCGCCACCAACAACGATGTCGTAGCCGCGCTTGCCAAGATCGACGCGCACGACGGACGGTGCTGCGCTCATGTGGGTCTGTTCTCCTGATCAAGCCTGTCTGCCAACGCCGCAAAAAGCGCGTCGACGACCTGCTCCTGCGGGATGTCGCGGCTTTCGACGGTCACATCGGCCAGCTGGTAGACCGGTTCGCGCTGGACAAGAAGCGCCCGCAGCGTCGCATCGGGATCCGCGGTGCGCAGAAGCGGACGATTGGCTCGTTTGCGCACGCGCCGCATCAGCACGTCGGGATCAGCTTTGAGCCAGACGGATATCGCCTCGCGGGCGATGTTGGCGCGCGTTGTGCCATTCATGAAGGCGCCGCCGCCGGTCGCAATCACCTTGCGCCCGCCGCCCAGCAATCGGGCGATGACCTTCGCCTCGCCAATGCGAAAATCACTTTCACCCCGCGTTTCGAAAATTTCCGATACGCTCATGCCCGCCGCGACTTCAATTTCGTGATCGGCATCGACGAAGGGCAGGGCGAGGCGCTCGGCAAGGCGCCGGCCAACCGACGTCTTGCCGGCCCCCATCATACCCACCAGCACGATCGAGCGATCCTTGAGCCGCGCCAGAAGCCGCTCCACCTGGGGAGCAGACGATAGGACGATTGCACGCTCACTCATGGCCAGCACCACGAGCAGAACAATCGAATATGAGCATCAGCAGCGACAACAGACGACCCGATGGTAACCGCGCAGGAGACGAACACCATGGCATCGTCCCGCGTTGACGCGATGTTGCCACAGCCAGCGTTCATCTATCAGCGCTGCGGCCTCTTGTGAATTGTTCCTCGTACAGGCATGTTGGCCCGTGCGATGCCCACACTCTTCAAGTTCATCACTTTTTGCGCCGTCGTCGCCGGGACAATTTTCCTCGGCATGTACGCGCTTGCGACCTTTGTCGAGCCCCATCCGGCTGATCTGAGCTTCACCGTCCCTGCGGATAAATTGCGCAAGGACGACCAGCGTTAACCGCTTTTTGTCTGATTAGCTCCTTCATGAGCCGATGAACAGCCTTGGGGCCATCGACACGTTTCTGGAGATGTTGAGCGTTGAGCGTAACGCTGCGGCGAACACGCTTGCGGCATATCGACGTGATCTTGAGGGCCTCGCAACTTTTCTTCGCGCCGGCGCCTCGGCTCTGGGTGAAGCCACGACAGACGAATTGCGCCTTTATCTGGAACATCTGGCAAACGACGGACTGTCGGCAGCCTCAAGCGCCCGAAAACTGTCGGCGATGCGCCAGTTTTACCGGTTTATGCTGGATGAAGGCTGGCGCAAGGATAATCCGACCCTCCTCATCGACGCGCCAAGGCGCCACCAGCCCCTGCCCAAAGTGCTGTCGAGCGAGGATATCGACCGCCTGATCGTCACCGCGCAGAAAATTGCCGGCAACACCGACCTGCCGCCAGCACAGCGTCTGCGCGCGACACGCCTGATCTGCCTCATCGAGATTGCCTATGCGAGCGGCCTGCGCGTCAGCGAATTGATAAGCCTTCCCCGTTTGGCAGCAAAGCCCGGCTTGCAGATGATCGCCGTCATGGGCAAGGGACACAAGGAACGCCTCGTCCCTCTGGGCGACGTCGCGCGCGAGGCAATGGCCGCTTATCTGGCGCTGGCGGGCGCAACCGACAGCCCATGGCTGTTTCCCTCGCGCGGCGCCAGCGGCCATCTCACGCGTCAGCATTTTGCCCGTGATCTCAAAGCGATCGCCGCAGCAAGCGGCATCGACCCGTCCCGCCTGTCGCCGCACGTGCTGCGCCATGCCTTCGCCAGCCATCTGCTGCAGGGTGGCGCTGATCTGCGGGTGGTTCAGCATCTGCTGGGCCATGCCGATATCGCCACGACCCAGATTTACACGCATCTCCCCGATGCCCGTCTGCACGGGCTGGTACGCGACCATCATCCGTTGATGGATGACTGAAACAGCCCGACCCCGTCCCTTGACAGGTCTCCCCCCTCTCGCCAGTGTCCCCGGCGCTGTCCGCAGGCTGGCTTGAAAACAGGACTGATCCATCGATCCCATGCGTTTTTTTCTGGATTTCGAGAAACCCGTCGCTGATTTCGAGGCCAAGCTCGCCGAGTTGCAGGCGCTTGCCGCCGCCCAGAGCGGCGTTGCCGGCAGCAGCGATGAAATCGCCAGGCTGGAAGCCCGCGCCCGCTCATCGCTGAAAGACATCTACGCAAAGCTGACACCGTGGCAGAAAACGCAGGTGGCGCGCCACCCCGAGCGTCCGCATTGCAGCGACTATATCGCCCGCCTCATCAGTGATTTCGTACCGCTGGCGGGTGACCGTAAATTCAGCGAGGATGCCGCCATCATTGCCGGTCTGGGGCGTTTTCGCGGGCGAAGCATCGCCTTTCTCGGCCATGAAAAGGGCGCGGACACCGAAGCACGACTGAAGCATAATTTCGGCATGGCGCGCCCGGAAGGCTATCGCAAGGCGGTGCGCCTGATGGACATGGCCGAGCGCTTTTCTCTGCCGGTGATTGCGCTTGTCGACACGCCCGGCGCGTTTCCAGGCATTGACGCTGAAGAGCGCGGCCAGGCGGAGGCGATTGCCCGCTCGACCGATGCCTGCCTTGGGCTTGGCGTCCCCAACATTGCCATCATCATTGGTGAAGGCGGTTCAGGCGGCGCCATCGCCATCGCCGCCGCCAATCGCGTCCTGATGCTGGAGCATTCCATCTACAGCGTCATCTCGCCGGAGGGCGCGGCCTCCATCCTGTGGCGCGATTCGGCGCGTGCCCAGGACGCGGCAACCGCCATGAAGATCACGGCGCAGGATTTGAAGCGCCTTGGCGTCATCGACGCGATCATCGCCGAACCGCTGGGCGGCGCCCATCGCGAGCCGCAAAAGGCGATGGATGCAGTGGGCGATGAAATATCCCGCCATCTTGCCGCGCTCGAATCCCTGAATGTTGAGGATATCCGCCGCCTCCGGCGCGAGAAATTTCTCGCCATCGGCCGCGCCGCGCTGTCGTCATGACAGGTGATGCAGCGCCACTTCACCGCGAATTGTAGAGAAAACGGCCTGTTCTTTACGCTTTGGTCTTGTGTTAGGCATAATGAAAAGATACCGGTGCGCCTGAGATATGGCAGCATTTTTGCCGTTTTTCGTTGTATAAGGGTTGGCATGACGTTGAGCCGTATCCGCATTCTTCTGACAGCAACGCTGATGCTGGCGCTTGGCGCCTGCTCCGAGCGCTCGCCGCTTTATACGCCCAAGCAGTTGCGCGCGGTATCGGCCGAGACCCGCGAACTGATGGATACGCTTGGCATCGACAAATATGCGCCCATCCTCATGCGTGTCTTCAAGGCTGAAGGCAAATTGGAGGTGTGGAAGCGCACCCGCAAGGATGAACGCTTCGCTTTGCTCAAAACCTATGAGATCTGCCGCTGGTCGGGCGATCTGGGTCCCAAGCGCAAGGAGGGCGACCGCCAGGCACCGGAAGGCTTCTATCCCATCACGCCGCCGCAGTTGAACCCGCGGTCGAGCTATTTCCTGGCCTTCGACACCGGCTATCCAAACAGTTTCGATCGCGCACTTGATCGCACCGGCTCCAATCTCATGGTCCACGGCGATTGTTCCTCGCGCGGCTGCTTTGCGATGACCGACAAGCAGATGCAGGAAATCTTCGCGCTTGCCCGCGACGCCTTCGATGGCGGCCAGCAGGCCTTCCAGATGCAGATTATGCCCTTCCGCATGACGCCTGCCAACATGCATCGCTTCCGCAATAACGAGAACATCGCCTTCTGGCGCATGATCAAGGAAGGCTCGGATCATTTCGAGGCGACATTGCGTGAACCAAACGTCCAGGTGTGCGGCAAGCGCTACGTATTCGATCACCAGCCGCTTGACCCGTCAGCTAGATTCTCAGCCTCCGAAGCCTGCCCGGCCTCGCAGATACCCCAGAGCATAGCCAGCGCGGTTGCCGAAAAGCGCAAGGCGGAGGCCGTGAAGCTCGCCGAAATCCTTGAACACGAGCACGCAACCAAGCCTCACGTGACCGCGCAGGCCGGCCATACGCCGCTGCCCGTTCATGCCATTTACAAATCACGCCAGGTCATTCGCGCCAGCCTGCCTTCCGCCGGCCCCGAGGCTCTGACGCTGTTGCCCGGCGCTGAGGCCGGCCCGACCACCGAACTGAAACAGATTGCGCGTGGTGAAATTCAGCCAGCCGCTGTGCCCGACAGTCAGGCAGCAACCGAAAATACGACGAATGCGGGCGCGATCGCACCGGCAGCCGTAGCGCTTGCCACGCCGCCGCCGCCCGCCGGTATTACGCCCGCCACCACCCCGGTTGCCGCCATCGCGACAACACAAATCGCCAATGCGCCTTTAGTACCCGCACAGCAGCCTGCCGCAGCGCCGCCCGCTCTCGCGACACAATCTGCAACTCTGAACGCTGCCCCGCCGCCAAACGCGATCAGCAGCCTCTTTGGCAATGTCATTTCTGCTTTCGCACCGGCAGAGCAACGCGTAGAGGCCATCGACGGCGCGCCCGCGCCGGACGCTCCACGCCCCCTGCCCTCACCGCTGCGCTCGAAACTGGCCGGTACAGCGACGCTGGCGCCGGCTGCTGCAGGAACGGAGCCTGCAAAGACGCAATCCGACGCCGGTTTCCTTGAAAAAACCTTCGGCGCGCTCAGCCTGCCGGGGTTCGGACGTTCCTGGCCCGAGCCGTGACGTCACACCACCGATGACGGATCGGTATTGGCCCCGCACAGAAGAACGCCGACCCGCTCGCCCTGTGCCGGGCGGTAACCACCCGATTGCAACGCGGCGAGCGCTGCCGCCCCGCCCGGCTCGGCAACGATCCGCATCTCGCGCCACAGCCAATTCTGCGTCTGCCTGATCGCCTCATCGTCCACCAGCACCACATGATCCACATAGCGCTCGGCCACCGCCAGCACACGCTGCCCGCAATTGCGCGCGCCCAAACTGTCGGCGGCAATGCTGCTCACCGCAACGTCCACCGGTCTGCCAGCCTTGAGGGAAGCATGCAGGGCGCAGGAGCCTTGCGGCTCCACACCCACCACCTTGACACGCCGCTCAAACCAGCGGGCGATACCAGCGATGAGGCCGCCACCGCCTGCCGCCACCAGAACCGTATCGAGCTGCGGCGATTGCTCTTCCCATTCAGCGCCAAGCGTCCCCTGACCGGCGATGGTTGCCCAGCTGTCGTAGGCATGAACCGGGAGCGCGCCGCTTTCCTTCACATGGAGATCACACGCCGCCGCCGCGTCAGCGTAGCTCGCACCGCCGATGACGATCGCCGCCCCGCAGGCGCGGATGCGGGCAATTTTGGCTGGTGACGAAATTTCAGGAACGAAAATCTTTGCCTTGAGCCCGAGGCGCTGGGCGGCAAGCGCCACCGCAGCCCCGTGATTACCCCCTGAAGCTGCCGCAACGCCTGCCTCAGGAATCGTCTGCGACAGGAGATTATTGAACGCCCCGCGCGCCTTGAACGAGCCTGAATGCTGCAGAAATTCCAGTTTGAGGAGCGCTCCGGTGGATGTGTCAGCGAGGACCGGCGTGGTGCGGATGTGAGATGTGACGCGCTGGCGGGCAGAGCGAATATCAGCAAGAGTGATCATGAGGCTCGATGTTCCGTTGTTGTCACAAATTCGACCGGACTGACATACGCGCGTTGCGTAATTCCTGCCAATATCGCACCTTAGGGGCAGACCGCGACAAGCGGAACAGTCCGCGACACTGCGTGAGGGAGCATTATGGCCGATATCGTCATCAAGACACCGATGCAATATCTCGACAAGGCGACAGGCGCGCTGCGCGATCTCGGCCTTTTGCCGACGCGAACCGAAGAGGCGCCGGTCAACGCGCTGCTGGAGCAGATATCGAGCCTCGAGCCCGACAAGATCGCCATTATCGCCCGCACCCTCAACCAGACCTCTGTCTTCAACGAGGTGGTGCGCGAGCAAGTCTCCAATATGGAAGTCGGCGAGCGCTACAAGATCATCACCAGCGGCTTCAACTCGATCCGTGATGATTGCAAGCGCATGGTCGATCAGATGAGCGACGGCAAGCTCGATATGCTGGAGCGCGCCACCAACACCTGGATGAAGATCGCCCGCGGCGACGTCGCCGACCGTTTCGACAAGATCCGCTCCACTTACCTTGAAGTGACCAAGGAGACCAGCAACCAGATCAAGCGCGAGCAGATCATTCTCGATGCTTACCGCGATTTTCGCGGCGCGGTGAAACAGGCCGAAGTGCTGGCGCTCGAAGTGCTGAAGGCGGCCAACGGCAAGCTTGACGCTGAACGCGCCGCGCTGAAGCAGGCATCCGATGTTGTCGGCTCCTACGCCGGCAGCGAGCCGGCGGAGCGGGCCAGGCTCGAACTGACCCGCGATGAACAGCTGCGCATCACCCAGGACGAGGAAAAGCGCTACCAGATCGCCAAGGACCTCTCCGACAATCTGACGATTTCCTACAATACCTCCGAAGTCGTCATGGCCCGCCTCATGCAGACAACGAGCGCCAAGGAGCGCGTCTATGCCCAGGCCGTGAGCTTCTTCTCCACCAATGATTCGGTGCTGACCGCGCTCAAAGCGTCATTCACCGGCATGTTCGGCCTCCATGAATCGACAGCCACGCTGGAGGCGATGAAAGAAGGTGTCTCGAAATCGCTCGAGGTTCTCTCCGAGATCGGCGACAAGGTGCAGGAAGCAGCCGTGCGCGCCGGCTACGGGCCAACCATCCGCGCTGACGCGGTGAAGAAACTTGTCGATTCGGTTGTCAACTTTCAGGAGCGTTCCCAGATCATCATCGAGGAGATGCGAAAAGCCTCGAGCGCCAATTCTGCCGAAATCCGCGATGCGGTCGAGGACGGCAAGAAGCGCATCGCCAAGCTCATCGCTGACGGCAAGGCCCTGCCGCTGTCATGAGCGATACTTCTGCCAGCAACTCGGCGCCCGCATCCCCCAAACCCGACAAGCTCGACGAGCTGATGCTGGCGATGGATGTCGTTGATACGCTGCGCCATCGCGATATCCTCGTTGAGCGCGAACTCAACGAGGAGGAGCGCGAGAAATCGCTCGTCGACCGTCTGCGCGGTTTGTACAAGAGTCAGGGCATCGAGGTGTCCGAAAGCGTGTTGCATGAAGGCGTGAAGGCGCTGGATGAAAACCGCTTTGCCTATCACCCGGCACCGCCTGGCCTTGCCCGCAATCTCGCCTGGATCTGGGTCAAGCGTGGCGTGATCAGCCGCTTTGTGTTGGGCGCGCTTGCCGCCCTGATCATTGCGGTGACCGGTTATCAGGTCGCGGTTGTTGCTCCAGCCGAGCAGGCGGCCCGGTCAGCGCGCGACGAACTCACCATCGATCTGCCCAAAGCGCTGGATATCGCCACGAAAGCAGCTCTTGGCGAAGCCCAGATCGATACGGCCCGCCAGCGGGCAACGGCTCTTTCGGCTGCCGGAAAGCTGGCGCTTGAGCGCGGCAATGCGGACGAAGCCCGCGGCGCCGTTGCGGCCCTTGATCAGCTTACCCAGCAATTGCGTCTCGAATTCACCCTGCGCATACCCGCCCGGCCGGAGGAGCAGACAGGCTTTGCCCGCGAAAATAACGCGGCACCCGGCGGCCGCGGTCTTTATGTTGTGGTCAATGCCATTGATCTTGATGAAAAACCGGTGCGGTTACGGGTGCGCAATGAAGAAACAGGCGATACCGACACCGTCTCGCGCTTCGCCGTGCGTGTGCCTCAGGCCACCTATCAGGCGATCCGCGCCGACAAGCAGGCAAACGGTATCCTGCAGCGCGTCCGCCTGGCCGAAAAGCGGCGCGGCTTTCTTGAGCCCGACTATCTGATGGCGGTTGAATCGGGCCGTCTGACCAAATGGTGAATGGATGATTTCCGGGCGAGAAGCTCTGCACGGCCTCGAACAGACCATTCTTGGTCTCAAAGGGGATGAAAGCCGGCTCGATGCGGCGCTGGCCTCAGCCAATGAGGAGGCAGCCCGTGCCAGGCAGGCTGAAGCTGATGGTTTCCGGGCGCTGGCACGCATCAAGCTCGATCTTCTGGCACAGACCGAGCTTCTCAACGATCTCGATAGCATTGAACGCCGCGCGCTTGACATGATCGCCGGCGAACGTGCCGTGCTTGCTGCCCTGGACAGAAAACGCAGCGATGCGCTCGACGTCCAGCACAAGGCAGAGGATAACAAGCGCGACAGCGGGCGGGTTCTTGCTGCAGCGATTGAAACACTCGAGGCCAAGCACCGTGCCGTCGCACAAACCGTCACCACGACACCTGACTGGCAAAAGGCCAGGCAGGGCGTTGAAGCGGCACGCCTGACGGCACAGGCTGCCGCCGAAAAATCACAACGCGCCAGCGACGACCTGACCCAGAAGCGAAAGCCCTACGAAAACGATCCGCTGTTCATGTATCTGTGGCAGCGCAAGCATGGCACAAACGAGGATCGCACCGGCTTTTTCGTGCGGTTTTTTGACCGGCGCGTCGCCCGCCTCATCGGCTATGGCGATGCCCGCGCCAACTATGCGATGCTGTTGTCCATCCCCGCCCGTCTCAGCGAGCACGCAGCCGCCAAGCTGCAGTCGATCACCGACGCCAAGGCCGTGCAAGGCACGATCGAACGACAAGCCCTTGTAGCCGCTGGCATCGGCCCGCTGGAAGAGGCTCTGCAGGCCGCACAGGCAAAAGACCAGGCGGCCCAGGCAGCCGCAGCCGCTGCCGCTGCAGCCGTTCAGGCGGTGGAGGGCGAGCGAACCGCTCTGGTGCAAAGCGAGGATGGTGGGCGAAAATCCGCCATCGCCCTGCTGGCTGATCGTCTGTCACGGGCTGACATGCGCCAGCTCTATGCCGACGCCTTCAAAACACCGACACCGGACGATGAGAACGCGCTGAACGCCATCACGCGGGCCCGCCAAGCCATCGCCAGGGCCGATCAGGACACAGCCAAAATTCGGTCGCAGATCCAGGATATGGCGCGCAAGCGTGCCGAGCTGGAATCAGCAAGGGATGGCGCCCGCGCCCAGGGCTATGACAGTCCATGGGGAAATTTCGCCAACCACGTTCTCATCTCCGATATTATCCGCGGCATCGTCGCCGGCGCCCTCTCGTCAAGCGATCTTGGCCGGGCCATGGCTGGCGAATATCGTCGGCGCGACCCGGGCTTCGGCGGCAACTGGGGGGGCGGTTCCGGCGCGTCGGGCGGGCAGAGCCCCTGGGGTGGCCAATCATCATCGCCTCCCGCCTCCGGCAGCGGCTGGCGCACGACCGACAGTTTCTGACCATCAGTTGTGTTTTCTCTCCCGCGCTTTGATCGCTTGATCTCCAGTAATCAGGAGGGTGCATAGCTCCTGCACGCGATTTTGATTGCGCGCCCGGGGCTCTGTACGCACATTGCCAATTGAGTTCATAATGTGTCCGATGATTCTGTCGGTGACCAGGCTTTGATCTTCTCAACAATAACTGCTGTTTTTTGCTGAAAATGCCTAATGTCGTCCGTGGACGTCAAATAAATGGAGAAAGAAAAAATGGCCGAACCAGTTAAAATGAGTGCTGACAGCAATATACCTGGCGCCTGGATAAAGGGCGTGGAGAGCATGGAATTCAAAACTCTCATAGCGACCAGAACAAAATTTATCTACTTTATGTTGTTTATCTTCTGTGTAGGGTTTGTCGGACTATCACTCCTTTTAAGTTTCCAGAGATCGTTGATGGGACTGAAAGTATTCGGTCCTCTTAATCTCGGTTTTGTCCTCATCATCGCTAATTATATTATGGCGTGGGCTATCGCCATTATCTATGCACGTGTCTCGGAACGCGACCACGACCCCTTGATCGCCGCTGTCATTGCCCAGGCACGCAAGGCTGGAGGCAAATCATGAACTGGATTTCCATTGGTATTTTTGCCGTCATTATGGCCCTGACCTTGTGGGTGACCGCCTGGTCCTCCGGGCGCACCCGCACCGCCAGCGAATTCTACACCGGCGGCAAGGGACTGACTGCCGCGCAAAACGGCTTTGCCCTGGCGGGTGACTGGTGTTCAGCTGCCGCCTTCCTCGGCTTCACCGGCCTCACCGCTCTGTTCGGCATGGATGGCGCCTTCTACGCGGTGGGCCCGCTCCTGGCGTTTTGCACCGTGCTGCTGCTGATCGCCGAACCGTTGCGCAACACCGGCACCTATACGATGGGTGATGTGATCTTGTACCGTATGCGTCAACCCTCGGCGTTGTGGGCCTCAGCCGTCGGCGCGATTATCATCAACCTGGCCTATATGATCCCGCAGATGGCCGGTGGCGGCGTCCTCATCAAGCTTCTGTTCGGGCTTCGCTACGATGTGTCAGTCGTCCTCGTTGGTATCGGCATGATCCTTTATGTCGCCATCGGTGGCATGCTTGCCACCAGCTGGGTGCAGATCATCAAGGCCGTCCTCATGCTGGGTGCCGGTTTGATCATCCTCGTGCTGGCTCTGGCCGGTGTGAATTTCAACCCGCTCACCCTGTTCGAATCAGCCGAAGCCAAGGCCGGCGCCGCCTTCATGCTGCCCGGCAATCTCCTGAAGAACCCGTGGGATGAATTGTCTCTCGGATTGGCCATCATGCTGGGGCTTGCCGGTCTGCCCCATGTCATGACGCGCTTTTACACGGTGCCTGACGCCAAGACGGCGCGTAAATCGGTCATCTGGGTGATGTTCCTTGCCGGTTCCTTCTTCTTCTGCACAACCATCTTTGGCATGGCGGCCGTCCATTATCTCGGCCCTCAGGCGCTGCGCGTCGGCAATCCCGGCGGTAATCTGACGCTGCCACTGCTCGCCGAATTCCTCGGCGGCGGCAAGGGAACCTTGGGCGGTCAGATCATGGTGGGCTTTGTCTCGGCCGTGGCCGTGGCCACCATCCTTGCGGTGGTTGCCGGTCTGACACTGGCAACCTCGGGCACGATTGCCAATGACATTTATGTCAATCTCATCATGAAGGGGAAGGTGGAGGAAAAAAGCCAGGTCATGGTCGCCCGGCTGAGTTCAATCGGCATCGGCATCTTTGCCATCGTCCTTGGCATTCTTGCCGAAGGCGTCAATGTCGCCATCCTCGTCTTTCTCGCCATCGGCATCGCCGCCAGCACCAATTTCCCGGTGGTGGCGTTGTCGATCTTCTGGCGCCGCTTCACCACGGCAGGCGTCATCGGCGGTGTGGCGCTTGGTCTGGTATCAGCCCTTTATCTGGTGCTGATCGGCCCGGCCGGCAAGTTTTATGCTGGCCCGGAGGGATGGTGGCAGATCGCCAATCCAACCATCGTCTCCCTGCCGCTTGGCATTCTCGGGGCGATCCTCGGCAGCCTCCTCGGCACGCGCGACATGGAGAATGAAAAGCGCTTCGACGAGGTGATGTTCCGCACCCAGACGGGCATCAAATCAGACGTCTGAGACCGCTACATCACCGGCATACAAAACGCGCGCCCCACCTGGCGCGCGTTTTCATATGATTGAACTGGAAGGCCGCGCGCCGCCTACACCCGCCCGTGGCATTGCTTGAATTTCTTGCCTGATCCGCACGGGCAGGGTTCATTGCGCCCGACCTTGCCCCAGCTTGCCGGATCATTGGCATCAACCGCGCCAGCCGTCGCTTTACCGATGCGCCCTGCCGGCAAGGCTTGCGCCAGCTCGGCTGCGTTCTCACCCGTCGCCGGATCGAGGTGCTGCATCTGCAGAGAATCGAATTGCGGCGCCACCGGTGCGGGCGGCGCCAGTTCGATGCGCATCAGGGTTGAGGTGACATTGGTGCGCAGGCGATCCATCATCGCCTGGAACATCTCGAAGGCTTCCGATTTATACTCGTTCAGCGGATCGCGCTGCGCATAGCCGCGCCAGCCGATCACCTGGCGCAAATGGTCGAGGCTGACCAGATGCTCGCGCCACAGATGATCAAGCGTCTGCATCAGCACCGCCTTCTCGACCTGGCGGAAGGTCTCCGGGCCGATGCGGACGGCACGCGCCGCCTGCGCCTCATCGACGAGCCGCTTCGTGCGCTCAGCCACCTCTTCCTCGGCAATACCCTCTTCCTTCGCCCAGTCAGCGACCGGCGCGTTGATGCCGAACGTCTCATCAACCTCCTTCTCCAGCCCGGCAATATCCCATTGCTCGGGGTAGGCGTCGGCGGGAATATGACGGCTCACCACCTCCTCGATCACCCGGTGGCGCATATCGTTGACCATGTCCGACACGTCCGGCTCGCCCATCAATTCGCGACGCTGCTCGAAGACGACCTTGCGCTGGTCGTTCATGACGTTGTCGTATTTCAGCACGTTCTTGCGCTGGTCGAAATTGCGCGCCTCGACCTTTTGCTGGGCCTTTTCCAGCGCCTTGTTGATCCACGGATGGATGATCGCCTCGTCTTCCTTGAGGCCAAGCTTGACCAGCATGCCCTCCATGCGGTCGGACCCGAAAATACGCATCAGATCATCCTGCAGCGACAGGAAGAATTTCGAGCGGCCCGGATCGCCCTGGCGGCCTGAGCGCCCGCGCAGCTGATTGTCGATGCGCCGGCTCTCATGGCGCTCGGTGCCGATGACGTAAAGACCACCGCCCGCCAGCGCCTTTTCCTTCAGCCGTGCGACTTCATTCTCGATCGTTTTTGCCGCCTGATCGCGCTGCGGACCATCGGGCATATCGGCAAGTTCGATCTTGGTGCGCAGCTCGACCGAACCGCCAAGCTTGATGTCGGTACCGCGTCCCGCCATGTTGGTGGCAATCGTGATGGCGCCGGGAACGCCCGCCTGCGACACGATATTGGCTTCCTGCTCATGGAAGCGGGCATTGAGGACCGCAAACAGCATCGGCCCACCCGCCGGACCGCTCGTCTCATAAAGCGCGCGATAGGGATCGGGATCATTGAAATCGACCTGAGTGAAGCCGGCCTTTTTTAATTCAGCCGCCAGCGTCTCCGATTTTTCAATTGATGTCGTACCCACCAGCACCGGCTGGCCGCGCCCCCGTGCCTCCCTGATCTCGCGCACGATCGCCCGGTATTTTTCCTCAACCGTGCGGTAGACCTCATCATCTTCGTCCTTGCGCTGGACGGTGACGTTGGTGGGGATTTCCAGCACTTCGAGGCCGTAAATATCGAGAAATTCGTCCGCCTCCGTTGCCGCCGTGCCGGTCATGCCGGCAAGCTTCTCGTACATGCGAAAATAATTCTGGAAGGTGATCGAGGCGAGCGTCTGGTTCTCCGGCTGGATCTGCACTTTCTCCTTGGCTTCAAGCGCCTGATGCAGCCCTTCGGAATAGCGCCGCCCCGGCATCATGCGCCCGGTGAATTCGTCAATAATGACCACCTCATTATTGCGCACGATATAGTCGCGGTCGCGCTGGAAGAGCTTGTGGGCGCGCAGCGCCTGATTCATGTGATGGACGACCGTGGTGTTCTCCACATCGTAGAGATCCTCGCCCCGCACATGGCCGGCATCCCGCAGGATCTGCTCCATTTTCTCTGTGCCGGTCTCGGTGAAGATGACCGTTCGCTGTTTTTCGTCGACCTCGATATCGCTCGCACCGAGCTGGGGGATGAAGGCATCAATCGCCATATAGAGATCGGAGCGATCATCGAGGGGCCCTGAAATGATGAGGGGCGTGCGCGCCTCATCGACCAGAATCGAATCGACTTCATCGACGATGGCAAACGCATGCCCGCGCTGCGCCATCTGGGCGACTTCATACTTCATGTTGTCGCGCAGGAAGTCGAAGCCGAACTCGTTATTGGTGCCGTAGGTGATGTCGCAGGCGTATTCGCGCTGGCGCTCAAGATCATCAAGACCATGAACGATGGTGCCAACGCTCATTCCGAGGAAATTGTAGACCTCGCCCATCCATGCCGCATCACGCCTGGCAAGATAATCATTGACCGTCACCACGTGGACGCCGCGCCCCGACAGGGCGTTGAGGTAGACCGGAAGCGTCGAGACCAGCGTTTTTCCTTCGCCGGTTTTCATTTCAGCGATCCGGCCTTCGTGCAGAACCATGCCGCCGACGAGCTGCACATCGAAATGGCGCTGGCCAAGGGTCCTCTTGGCGGCTTCACGGACAACCGCGAAGGCCGGCACCAGAATGTCATCGAGTGTCGCGCCTGCCGCAAGCTGGGCCTTGAACTCTGCTGTCTTCGCCCGCAACGCCTCATCGCTCAACCCCTGGAGGCCGCTTTCCAGCGCATTGATCTCGCGCACGCGCGATTGGTAGGCGCGCAATTTGCGCTCATTTGACGAGCCAAAAACAACTTTCGCCAGCGAACCAAGCCCTAGCATGCGTGATTTACCTTCAATTGCGCGCGACCCTGCACGTCACTTCATCGTCGTTGCTGCCCTAACGGCACCACCAACCGCCAAAATGCCACATTGGCCATGACAAAACGGCAGATAGGTACGCGCGGCATTTTTGGCGAGAGCCAGGACATGACATCGCGCGTTTTTTACCACATCGTTCAATTGGCGTCAGATAGGGTGCCCACTCGGCCATTGTCAATGGAAGCCGGGACGCGTAAACCGCCGGCGCTGGCATGACCGGCCCGCAGAAATCGGAGATTTGAATGCTCACCTCGCCCCGCCTGCTTGCCTCAAGCACATTTGCCCTGCTGCTGACCGGTGCCGCTGCTTGCCTGGCACAAACGCCGCCGGCCCCCCCCGCAGGCATCGCGATCCCGCCGGCGCCAGCCGCAGCGCTGCCGACCGTCAACGGCGTCGCCATCACGGAACGTGATGTCAGCGCGGCGCTCGCCGAACTCAGCGAGGCGATTGAAGGTGTACCCGAGGCCACGCGCCGCACCCAGTTGATCGATTATCTGGTGACGCTCAAGGTCGTGGCAGCGCAAGCGCGCAAGGAAAAGCAGGGCGAAGGCCCGGATTTCGAGGCGCGCTCACGCTTCATCATCGACAAGATGCTGACGGAATCCTATTTGCGATCAGCCGTTGCCAAATCCGTGACCGATGAAGCGGTCGCTGCCTTCTACAAGGACCAGGTCGCAGCCTCTCCCTCCGAAGTGGAAGTGCACGCACGTCATATCCTGCTGTCGACGGAAGAGGATGCCAAGGCGGTTGTAGCCGAGCTCAAGGCCGGCAAGGATTTCGCTGAGCTTGCCAAGGAGAAATCACAGGATCCGGGCTCAAAGGGCGAGGGCGGCGATCTCGGCTTCTTTCCCAAGGATCGCATGGTGCCGGAATTTGCTGAGGTCGCCTTTGCTCTTGATCCCGGCAAATGGACCGAAACACCGGTCAAGACGCAATTCGGCTATCACGTGATCAAGGTCGAGGAGCGCCGCCAGACGCCGACCCCGCCGCTTGCCGAAGTCGACGGGCAGATTCGCACCTATCTGGCGCGCAAAACGCAAGCTGAACTGGTGCAGAAGCTGCGCGAAGGCGCGCAGATCGAAAAGAAATAGGCAGACAGGACGACTTGTCGTCGTCAGACGGATCGGGCAGAGAAAACATGTTTTCCTGTCCAGAGGCGCCTGACGATGGCTAAGTCTGCTCCCATCTCCCCGCTCGCACCCAAGAGCTTCCCCCGTGTGCCTGATATCGCGGGGGTACGCTTTGCCACCGCCGAGGCGGGCATCCGCTATCACGGGCGGCGCGATGTCTTTCTGGCGCTCCTTGATCCGGGCACTACGGTCGCCGGCGTTTTTACCCGCTCCCGCTGCCCCTCCGCGCCGGTCGAATGGTGCCGCGCCGTACTTCAAGGTGGCAAGGCGCGAGCCCTGGTAGTCAATTCCGGCAATGCCAATGCTTTCACCGGGCTCAAAGGGCGCGAAGCGGTAAAGCTCACAGCCGATTTTGCCGCCCGCGACATCGGCTGCACGCCTGAAGAGATTTTTCTGGCCTCGACCGGCGTCATCGGCGAACCGCTCTCGGCCGACAAATTCGGCGCCGTCATGAAAGGTCTCGTTGCCAGTGCGAAGCCTGGGGACTGGATCGATGCGGCGCGCGCCATCATGACAACGGACACCTTCCCCAAACTCGCCTGGAAACGCGTGATGCTTGATGGCAAGCCGGTCATCATCGCCGGCATCGCCAAGGGTGCCGGTATGATCCAGCCCGACATGGCAACCATGCTGTCTTTCGTGTTCACTGACGCGCCGATTGCAGCGGACATTCTGCAGATGATCCTCAAGCCTGCCGCTGACAAGACCCTCAACTGCGTGACAGTGGACAGCGACACATCGACCTCCGACACGCTGATTGCCTTTGCAACCGGCAAGGCGAGCGCTGTCGCGCCGATCACCCGCATGGATCGCCGTGCCGGACAGATGAGGCGCGCCTTGACCGCAGTTCTGGGCGAACTGGCGCAGATGATTGCCAGAGATGGCGAAGGTGCGCGTAAATTCATAACCGTGGAAGTCAGCGGCGCAAAATCCGCCAGATCAGCCAAGCATATTGCACGCGCGATCGCCAATTCGCCGCTGGTGAAAACGGCCATTGCCGGCGAGGATGCCAATTGGGGCCGCGTGGTGATGGCCGTCGGCAAGGCCGGTGAGCCGGCTGAGCGTGATCGCCTGTCGATCCGCTTTGGTGACATCCGGGTCGCCCATCTGGGCGAGCGGGACCCCGCATACGATGAAGCCGCCGTCTCCGCCTATATGAAGAATGATGAGATTGTCATCGGCGTTGATCTTGGGCTTGGGCGCGGCAGGGCACATATGTGGACCTGCGATCTCACCAAGGAATATGTCGCCATCAATGGCGATTACCGCTCGTGAGCGCAGGCTCCTCGCGCATCCTGCTGGTTGCGGCCTGCGCCCTCATTGATCCTGACCGGCGCATCCTCCTCACCCGTCGCCCACCCGGCAAGGCGCTGGCCGGCTTATGGGAATTTCCCGGTGGCAAGGTCGAACCCGGCGAGCGCCCCGAACTGTGCCTCATCCGCGAGCTTGACGAGGAGCTTGGCATTACCGTTAAGGAAGCCTGCCTCGCGCCGCTCACCTTCGCCAGTCACGCCTACGCGGATTTTCATCTGCTGATGCCGCTATGGGTATGCCGGCGCTGGGACGGTCAGGTGAGCGGGCGCGAGGGACAGGAACTGGCCTGGGTGCAGCCGATGCGCCTGCGCCATTATCCCATGCCGCCTGCCGATGAACCGCTCATTCCGTTTTTGCAGGAACTGACCTGACGCGCGTTCACCGTGAATGCTTCAGCGCCTCGGCAAGCCGCATCTGTGCCGATCCGGGCTTCAGCGGCTTTTGCTGACTGTCGTGAGGCGCCCAGCCGAGCGCCCAGACCAGCTCGAAGCTTGCGCGGATACGCCCGTCCGGATCAGCAAAGCGCGCAGCATAGATCTCCGCCACCCGCAGAAAAAACCTCCTGCCAGGGGACGTTCGACGCCTTTCCTCAAGGATATTGGTGGCTGCCATTGCCCTGAGATCGGCCATCAGCGCGAGCACATGGGGGTAGCGGACCGTGAGAGTATCGCTGTCGCAGACCGGCAGTGCAAAACCGGCGCGTTGCAGAAGCGACCCCATGTCGCGGACATCGACAAAGGGCGCAACGCGCGGCGACACGCCCCCCAGCATCTCGCTTTCAGCCTGCGCCAGCGCGTGGCGTAATTCGCCCAGTGTCGCCGCACCAAGGGTGACAGCAATGAACAACCCGTCCTCTTTGAGCATGCGGCGAAACTGGGCAAGCGTTCCGGGAACGTCATTGACCGCCTGCAGCGACAGCGCCGAGACGATGAGGTTGACCGTCTGCGGCGCAAAGGGCGGCGTCTCGTCATCACCGATGACCGCCAGGCGCTGATCGGCATGGAACGCGGCTGATGCCATATCCATGCGCACCACCTCGCTGACCTTGCCGCTCTGGCGCAGCGCGTCGGCGATCTGGCTGGTCGGGCTCAGAACATCGAGAGCCAGTGCGAATTCCCTCTGCACCGGCTGGAGGCGTAGCGAAATATCCGCAGCGACATGGCGCAGCAGAAAATCGCTGCCAGCAAGAGGGCGCTGCATGGCGCGTTGCCGTCGCAGACGCAGCAGGGAGCGGTCAAAAATGCGCGGTGTCATGTCTCCTTATCGCTCAAGCACGGATCGTCGTCGAGAGACCGGCAGCAGCGCGACAGCAATAGCCACGCCCAGGTGACATTTCTGCTTCCAACCCCTGCACAGGCGCGCAAGTCTCGACTAGTCTGTGCCGATGACATTCATCGACGATCCGCTCGCCGAGGAGGCCGCGCCGCGCCGCAAGTTCAGCTTTCGGCACGCCGCGCGCCTTGTTGTCGATATCATATTGCCGCCACGCTGCCCGACCTGCGGCGTTGGCCTGCAGGACCCGGAAACGCTGTGCACGGGCTGCTGGGCGAAGTTGAGCTATATTTCCCGCCCTTTCTGCGAGCGCACCGCCACCCCCTTCGTCATCGATCCGGGACCTGGCATCTACGCGGCATCCGCCTACCAGTTTCCACCGCAATGGCAGCGCGCCCGCGCCGCTGTCGCCTATGAGGGGGTAGCGACCGATCTCGTGCACGCGCTCAAATATTCCGACCGTCACGAGGTCGCACCCCTGATGGCGCGCGCCATGCACCGCGCCGGTGCCGATATTCTTGAGGACGCCGATCTTGTCATCCCCGTCCCGCTGCACCGCTCCCGCCTGTGGCGCCGGCGTTTCAATCAGGCGGCTCTGCTTGCCTCACATATCGCCAGGGCAAGCGGCCGCCTGTGCCGCACCGATATCTTGATACGCCGCAAGGCAACGCCACCCCAGGTGGGCCTCAGCCGCGAGGCCCGTGCCCGCAACATGGTGGGCGCTTTTGCCATTGCCGCCCAACATCGCGCTCTGCTCACCGGTCGCAGGGTGGTTGTCATTGATGATGTGCTGACGACGGGCGCGACACTCAACGCCGCTGCCCGAATCCTCGGCGCGGCGGGCGCGGCAAACGTGGATATCCTGGTTTTTGCCCGCGCCGGCACGACCGTTGCGTCCGACGCCTCCACTACCATATAAAAGCAGGTCCGGACCTTCCTCCGCGCTTGGTAATTGGGTGTTTCGCCGCGTTCAAAGGACCTCTGCCATGACGAAATCCGTCACCATCTACACCAAGGATTATTGCCCCTACTGCGCTGATGCCAAGGAATTGCTCGACAAGAAGGGCGCATCCTTCACCGAAATCGATCTGGTGAAGACCCCGGACCGGCGCGACGAAATGGTAAAACGCGCCAGCGGCCGGACCTCGGTTCCGCAGATTTTCATCGATGGTGTTCACGTTGGCGGGTGCGACGATCTCTACGCTCTCGAATCAGCTGGCAAGCTCACACCCCTGTTGGCGGATTGACGGCCCGATGATCCGCTACGCGCTCCATTGCGAGGCCGGCCACAGTTTCGAAGGCTGGTTTCGCTCGTCGGCTGATTTCGATCGCCAGGCGCGCGGCAGCAAGCTTTGCTGTCCAATGTGCGGCTCGGGCAACGTCGTGAAACAGTTGATGACGCCCGGCGTCAGCAATACCGACCGCAACGACAGCCCGCCCGCGGCAATGGTAAAGCCCGATGAGCGCGATGTCCGGCTGCGCCGCCTCATGCGGGAAATGCGCGACCACATTGTCGCCAGCAGCGAGGATGTCGGTCCGCGATTTGCCGAAGAGGCGCGGCGCATTCACTATGATGAAGCAGCCCATCGCTCGATCCGCGGGCAGGCAAGCCCGGTCGAGGCCAAGGCTCTCCTTGAGGAAGGGATCGACATTGCCCCGCTCCCCGTCCTGCCCGACGATCTGATATAGCCCTCAGGCGGGACGCGCCGCCAGCATCATGTAATTGACCGAGAGATCACGGCTGCGTTGCCATTCATCACGCAGCGGATGGTAGGCAACGCCGATACTCTCGATCACCTGCAGACCGGCCGCACCGAGCGGCGCTGCTATTTCCTCAGGCCGCACCAGCTTGTCGTAGTGGTGGGTACCGCGCGGCAGCCATCCCAAGACATATTCTGCCCCGATGATGGCAAGACCCAGGGCCTTCATCGTCCGGTTGATGGTGGCAATGAGCGCCACACCGCCAGGCTTCACCAGCCCACCCACCGTGCCAACAAATCCCGGCACATCGGCGACATGTTCAACCACTTCCATGGCAAGCACAATGTCGAAGCGCTCGCCCTCAGCCAGCAGCGCCTCGGCACTTGTCGCGCGGTAATCAATCGCAAGCCGGCTGTCATCGGCATGGAGGCGCGCAATCTCGATGTTGCGATCAGCCGGATCGATGCCAACCACCTCGGCGCCCAGCCGGCTCATCGGCTCGCACAGCAGGCCGCCACCGCAGCCAATATCAACAAGACGCAGACCGGCAAGCGGCCGGGCGGCTGCCGGATCAAGTGCGAAATGCCTGAGCGCCATCTCGCGGATATAGGCCAGTCGCACCGGGTTGAATTTGTGCAGTGGCTTGAACTTGCCGTGCGGGTTCCACCATTCGCGGGCAAGCCTGGCGAAGCGCTCGACTTCCGCCGGATCAACGCTGGTCGTACTCTGCCGGTCGGCCTGATCCATATCGCTTGCGTCCATTTATCCGCGCCCCTCCTCGTCGGCGCCCCGGGCGTGATTGTCAAGATAACGGGATTGCGAATGCGCCCGCCAGCGGCTATCGAACCGGCGCACATCGTTTCAGGCCGGCAGGGCTCATGGCTAGATTGGTTCTCAAATTCGGCGGCACATCCGTCGCCACCGTTGAACGTATCCGTAACGTCGCCCGCCATGTCGAACGCGAGGTGAAGGCCGGGCATCAGGTGGCGGTCGTCGTGTCAGCCATGTCCGGCACCACCAACCAGCTGGTCACCTGGGTCAAGGAAGCGAGCGAATTCTACGATCCGCGTGAATATGACGCGGTGGTCGCTTCCGGTGAACAGGTCACCAGCGGGCTTCTGGCGATTGTGTTGCACTCAATCGGCATCAAGGCACGCTCCTGGCAGGGCTGGCAGATCCCCCTCAACACCGATGACAGCCATGGCGCGGCCAGCATCGCCGATTTCAACGGCGAGCGTCTGATCGCCGGCATGGAAAGCGGCGAGGTAGCGGTGATCGCCGGCTTCCAGGGCGTCGCCTCAAACGAGCGCATCGCCACCCTCGGGCGCGGCGGCTCGGACACCTCTGCGGTGGCGATCGCCGCTGCCGTCAAGGCCGACCGTTGCGATATCTACACCGACGTTGACGGGGTCTACACCACCGATCCGCGTGTGGTCACCAAGGCGCAGCGCATCGAGCGCATCGCCTACGAGGAAATGCTGGAAATGGCATCGCTGGGCGCCAAGGTTTTGCAGGTGCGCTCGGTCGAGATGGCGATGGTTCACCGCGTGCCGGTCTATGTGCGCTCGTCTTTCGATGCGCCTGATGCCAGCAACTGGAATGGGACGCTTGTCTGCGACGAGGAAGAGATCATGGAAAGTCAGGTTGTCACCGGCATCGCCTTTTCGAAGGACGAGGCCAAGATCACACTCGTGCAGGTGGCCGACAAGCCGGGCGTCGCCGCCAAGGTCTTCGGTCCGCTGGCTGACGCATCCATCAACGTCGACATGATCGTCCAGAACGTCTCCTCTGACGGGAAGACGACCGACATGACCTTTACCGTGCCTGCGGCTGAATTTGCCCGCGCCATGGATGTGCTGACCAAAGCGAAGGGCGAGATCGGCTACGGCGAATTGCGCGGCGACAAGGATGTCGTCAAGGTGTCGTGCATTGGCGTTGGCATGCGCACCCATGCTGGGGTTGCCGTCAAGATGTTCCGCGCACTCGCCGAGCGCGGCATCAACATTCAGGCGATCACCACCTCCGAGATCAAGATTTCGATCCTGATCGAGGCTGCCTATACCGAGCTGGCGGTCCGCGCACTGCACACGCTCTATGATCTCGACAAGGCGTGATCACCTGTGAGTGTCACCGCGTCGGCAAACGATATGCCGCGCCCGGCAAGCCAGTGACACAAGGTATCAAACGACGCCCAAGCCTGGGCATCATGGGCCAGATGATGAGTGAGGAAGCCGACGGCCCTCCCGCCCTCCTCGCGCGCCAGGGCGAACGCTGACACCAGCTCCCCTTCCAGGCGCTCCGGCGACTTGCCGACACGCCCGCCGCGCCAGTCGATCAGGTCGACGTGGCAATTGAGTTCCCCGAGGCCGACGATGCCGTCAACGCGCGGCGGACCAAACGTTGACAGCGTGCCGAAACCCAGCGCCGGCAACCGGCCGACAAGGTTTGCATCGATACGGTTCCATGGTGGCACAAGGATCCTCGACAGCCGATCGCCAAACAGGGCGATGAGGCGTTGCCGGCCAGCAGCGAGTTCGTGTCCGATCACCTCGAGGCTGCGCGCACCACCAAGCTCGACCGCACGCTCGCCTGCGCCGGCGTGATTGCGATGCGCATAACCGTGCTGGCACGGCGTGAGCAACGCAACATCTGCAAGGCGCTCGGCAAGGGCTGCCTGCGCCGGCTGCGCGATGATCGCAAGAAGGATCGGCGCCTGGCAATGAGCGCTGAGGACTATCAGCCGCTCAAGCGCGGGTGTGGGCGCGATAGCGTCATCATCGCGCAGCCACAGCCGAGGCGACAGGCCTGCATCGACCCAGCGCGCGAATTCATCGGCGAGCTTGCTGAACGTCATGGCATTACCTGGCGGCAGGCGGGCGTTGCGGGAACAATAACGCTTAACGCCGCCTCAACCCGTTCAGCAGCAACTGACAATGATCGCTTTGTGAGGGCCATGGTGCGGGCCTGCGAGCCGAGATGATCTCTAAGCTCGCTGTTTTGTAACAGGCTGCGGATTGCCGCAGCAAAACCTGCGTCATCACTTTCGCCAACCAGCAACCCCGTCTGCCCGTCATCGACACAGGCCGAAACCCCGCCGCTGTTATAGGCAATGACCGGCAGACCGGCTGCCTGCGCTTCGAGATAGGCAAGGCCGTAAGCCTCACCAAGGCCCGGCCACACATAGAGGTCAGCACGCGCCAGCGCTGCCGGCAGGTCTTGCGCGCCGATGCGCCCGGCAAAATGGATACGTCCCGCTGGGAGCACCGCGAATGCCGCTTCGACTGCCGCGCGGTGGGGCCCATCTCCATAAAGCGTCAGCTGCCAGTCGATATCGCCTAGCCTGGCCAGAGCACTTGCAAGATCACGGAAGCTTTGCAGCTTGCGCCCGCCACGCATCATCGCCACGCAGACCATGTGTGGCGGGCGATCGCGTAGTCTCGGCCCGGCCATTGTGACGAATGGCGCGGTCTCAATAAACGGCGGCAGATCGACCATCGCTGATTGCTCGACGCCGCCCGCCAGTAACCCTTCGCGGTCGCGCGCGGTGAAGGTGAAATGACACGCAGCCCTCGCCAGCGCCGGCAGGGATGCCTTGTGCCAGGCGGCCCACGGCCCAGCCGCCCGTTTGCCGGCAAAGGATGCTTCCGCTGTTACGTAGGGGATGGCGAGGGTCTGTGACAGCATCGGCCCGATGAGATCGGGCGCTTTGTAATAGGGGTGGTAGGTGAACCACAGATCGGGCGCCCGCTCGCCATCGTCAAACCGCCGGGTGAGGTGGTTGCGGTCGCGGCTGGCCTCTTCCTCAAGCCTCGCCAGACGAGACGCGTCGGGGTCCTTGCCATAGCTGCGCAATCTCGACGCGATCACCACCTCATGCCCGGCAAGCCGCAGCGCCGCCATCAGCAAATCGGCCATGCGGCGGTCGCCTGAGGGTGTATCGTCAGACAGATCAACCGTCGGACAATAGAAGGCAATGCGCATTGCGCTCCCGCCGGCCTTCAGTGATAGGGGTCGGCGGCGTCACGCATGCCATCGCCCATGAAGTTGAAGGCAAGGATGACGATGATCACCGGCACCACCGGCCACAGCAGCCAAGGGTAGAGAGCAACCACGTTGATGTTCTGTGCCTCGTTCAGCATGACGCCCCAGCTCGTGACCGGCGGCCGCAGTCCCAGACCAAGGAAGCTCAGCGCTGTCTCGCCCAGGATCATGCGCGGGATGGTGACGGTTGCTGACGCGATCAGATGCGAGATGAAGCCTGGAATCAGGTGAAGCGCAATGATGCGTGCCGGCCGCGCTCCCGCGAGCTGGGCGGCCAGCACATAATCTTCCTCCCTCAGCGACAGGAGTTTCGAGCGCACCGCCCGGGCAAGGCCCGTCCAGTCGAGCAGGCCGAGGATGATGGTGATCCCGAAATAGACGAGCAACGGGCTCCATGTCGCCGGCAGGATCGCCGAGAGCGCCAGCCAGAGCGGAATTTGCGGCAGGCTTTGGACAATCTCGATGGCACGCTGAACCAGCAGATCAAACGTGCCACCATAATAGCCGGCAAGTCCGCCGATGATAATGCCCAGAAGGAAGGAGATGCTGACGCCGATCAGGCCGATGGTGAGCGATACGCGCGCGCCATAGATCATCCGTGACAGGATATCGCGCCCGAGCCTGTCGGTGCCCGCAATATAAAGGCTGCCACCTTCGGCCGGGCACATGAGGTGCAGCGAGCCATCGAACAAGCCCCAGAAGCTGTAGCTGTCGCCATGGCAGAACCAGCGGATCGTCTGGATGCTGGATGTGTCGTTGGTGTATTCGCGGCGCAACGTGTCGATATTGAGCTTGAAACTCTCACCGTAAACGAACGGCGCCCTCAAACTCCCCTCATGGAAGATGTGGATCGCCTGTGGCGGCGAGCGGATGAAGGCGGTGTGGCGCGACTGGTAATTGTAAGGCGCGAAGAACTCGGCAAATGCGACAATGATGTAGAGAAGGATCAGCAAAACGGCTGAGATCACCGCCAGACGGTGGCGGCGGAACTTCCACCACATGAGCGTCCATTGCGAGGCGAGATAGGCGCGCTCCTGCGCCTCGCTCATTTTTTCGACCGAGTACGGATCAAATGGCTCGTCACGGAAGGTGTGGGGGAGCGGCGCTCCTGCCGCCGGCAGTGGCGCGTTCACTTCGTTTGCCCTCCCTGCAGCCGGATTCGCGGGTCAAGCAGCGACAAGGCAATGTCGGAGATGAGGACGCCGACCACCGTGAGAAAGGCGAGGAACATGAGAAACGATGAGGCAAGGAAGGTATCGCGCGATTGCAGCGCTCGCAGCAGCAACGGCCCCGTCGTTTGCAGCGACAGAACGATGGCCGTGATTTCCGCGCCAGACACGACATGAGGCAATACGTCACCGATGTCGGAAATGAAGAAATTGAGGGACAGGCGGAATGGATATTTCATCAAGGCACGCCCGGGTGGCAAACCCTTGGCGCGCGCCGTGGTGTAATACTGCTTCTGCAGCTCGTCGAGCAGATTGGCGCGCACCGCCCGGATCATCTTGCCCGTGCCGCCCGTGCCGATGACGATGACCGGTATCCACAGATGCTGCATGATCGACCAGAACTTAGACCAGCTCATCGGCTGATTGAGAAACCGGTCGTCCATCAGCCCGCCAATCGACACGCCAAACCACACATTGGCGAAATAGACGATCACAAGCGCCAGCAGGAAATGCGGGATCGCCAGCCCGAGCAGGCCGAGGAATGTCAGCCCGTAATCCCCCCAGCTATACTGATGGGTTGCGGAATAGATGCCGATTGGAAAAGCAATGATCCAGGTGAACAGAATGGTGAAGCCGGAAACGATGATGGTGAGCACCATGCGATCACCCACCAGATCGTTGACGGGCAGCTGATACTCGAAGGAGTAGCCCAGATCGCCACGCAGAAGATTGCTGACCCACAGGACGTAACGCTCAACCGGGGATTTGTCGAAGCCATATTCCTTGCGCAGAAATTCAATGCGCGTGAGATCGGCCTTTTCGCCCGATGCCAGGCTCTCGGACACGAGGGTGTCGAAATAATCGCCGGGCGGCAGCACCACAATGGAAAAGACCAGCACGCTGGTGACAAACAGCGTGGGGATCATGATGAGGATCCGTCGCAGGATGTATTTAAAAAGCATGTTACTGCCCCGCTGCGCTTTGATCGAACCAGTAACTGTCGGGCATCGTCAGGCCGAAATAACCGCCGGGCTCGTAAGCATAAAGCGCGGTTGCCGGCACGTTGCGCAAACGCTGCGACACCACGACCGGCTGCAATGTTCCGCTGATGATGCCGATGCTGTAGAGTTGTTCGGCATGGATCGACAGCATCTTTTTCCACACCACACGGCGCTCCTCGGTCGAACTTGACGCGAGCCATTGATTGCGCAGATGTACCAGCTCCTTGACGCCCTCCATATCGGGCTCCTGCCCCTCTTTGCCGTTGGTTTCGACCCATTGACCGAACATCAGCCAGTTGAACTGGTTCTGATTGGTGGGCGACAGGTCCTGGGGGTCCATGTCGGGCGAGGCGAGCCCGTTATCAATTCCCGGCCGCACTGACATAACGGTCGACCCTCCGCTGATGCGGCGGCGGAAAACATCGCGATGCGACGAGTGAACCAGAAGTCTGAGCCCAACCTTGCGTGCATCTTCCACCACGAGTTCGAGCGCGTCGGTCTCCTCCATGCTTTCGCCCGCTGATTCAACAATGATTTCCGCCCGTCGCCCATCGGGGAGAAAACGGATACCGTCGAAATCCCGTTTCTTGAGGCCCATCTCGTCCAGCAGGCGGTTAGCTGCCAGAGGATCAAACCGCGCATAGGACGAGGCGA